>JBAYWF010000004.1:0-109279 GCA_041674205.1 Parcubacteria group bacterium | reverse complement strand
AATCGCCAGTGATCGGTTTGTCAGTGGCTGTTCCGAGAACGGTGGTCGTGACTCCTTCTGCGGTTAGCAATGAGAATATCGCGCCGTTAGGAGTGAAGGTTCCTATTGAGTCTTTTTTTGGTAATTCCTCCAGTGGTGGATCCGTCGTCGTATCATCCGGTGGCGGATCTACTATAATCGGTTCGGGTTGGAATATCGGGATTATGCTGTGATTTTGTCCGACATCCCAAAAGGTATATTCCGGTTGCGGGTCGACAGACATTTCGTCGATGTACAACTCGTTTAGGGAATATCCCAAATCAGCAAAGAATCTGAACGTGAAGTCCGTTCCGTAGGGGACGAGATTGTCACCATAGGGTTCGACAGTTCCGCCTTCTCCGGCGGAAGCCGAGAGGATGAATGTTTGGTCCGAGCCATCGTATGGCGCGGTACAAACAACTTCAGAATAATCGCTCTCCGAAAAATCATTCCCTGCGGTCGCTGCAAGGCACAAAACTGTGCCTAGCGGCATTTCCGCAAAGGAAACCGTCGTGCTTGTGCGGTTTCCCACATTGATAGGGGATAATCCCTGATCTGCTGTAATTCCTGTGACAAATGGTGGAGTTACCCCGCTTCCATAATAAATCTTGTACCACGTCACGTTTTCTATCGGGTCATTGGCTGACCAGACTAGGTTAAAATTAGCCGCTTTGCACGGCGTGGCGCTTAGTGCCATAAAAACCGCGACCAATGCTAATAATCTTATAACCATCTTTTGTTTCCTCCTTGTGCCTGAGTTTTTTTTGAATTTCTATTTTTATTTTATTTTTAATGTGCCACAGCACATTGGTTTTTCCAATGGTGCTGGATGACCGTATTATAGCAAGAAAATGGGGAAATTATAAGGGTTTTGTCAAATTTTAGGGGTGTATTGACGCCGGGGGGTTAAATTGGGTATAATATGGCTATGGATAAACAAGAAATAAAAACATATTCTGAGGATAATGTGTTGGCAATGTTTGAAGAAATACGGAGTCAGGGCCGAGTTGCCATTGAACAATATACCAGTTTAACCGAGAAGGTTGATTTGATCCTGGAGGATATCGATATTTTGAAATCCGACAACGTCGATATTAAAAGGGATATTAAAGAAATGAAAGGTGATATTTTCGTATTGAAGGAGGATGTCACTGTGCTGAAGGAGGATGTTGCTGTGTTAAAAGAGGATGTCGCTGTGCTGAAGATTGAAATGAAAGAAGTTAAAGTTGAATTGGTGGAAATAAATGGAAAGCTGGATAATAAAACTGATAAGTCAGTCACGGATAATCAGGAAAGGCGTTTGGTTAAAATTGAAAAAATCGCTCTAGCGTCATAAATCGGAGATGTATACGAAAAAACGGGGATTAACCCCGTTTTTTTTGGTATGTCTTAATTTTGTGCGGAGTCACTTTTTTGTTCCCAATTCCAAGCGTCCTTGAGGGCTTCGGAGATCGGGCGTTTGGCGCGCCAGCCGATGATGTTTTCGATTTTTTGCGCGTCAGCGAAACAGGTCGCGATGTCGCCGGGTCGGCGCGGTCCGATGGTATGCGGAACCGGAACGCCGTTGGTTTTTTCAAAAGTATTGATCAATTCCGAGACGCTGGTTCCGCGTCCGGTGCCGACATTGAAAATATCATAGAGGGAATTTTCTTTTTTGACTAAATAATTAAAGGCGGACACGTGGGCTTCTGCCAAATCCATTACGTGGATAAAATCGCGCACGCCGGTGCCGTCGGGTGTCGGATAATCGTTGCCGAAAACGGTCAAGGGCCCGCGTTTTTTGGCGGCCGCCTGGGTGAGATAGGGAACGAGGTTATTGGGCGTTCCGATGGGCAGTTCGCCGATATGGCCGGATGGATGGGCACCGATGGGGTTGAAATAGCGCAAGGCGATGGCTTGCAATGGGAATGAATTGCTGGCGACGGTGTCCGCGATGATGTCTTCGCAAATCTGTTTAGTGTTGCCATAAGGCGAGGCGGCTTTTTTGGTTGGGGCTTTTTCGGTGATGGGGCAGGCATCAGCTTCGCCGTAGACCGTAGCGGAAGAGGAAAAAATCAAGCGGGGGGTTTGGAATTCTTGCATAATTTCCAGGATGGTCAGAAGTGAATCGATGTTATTGCGGTAATAGTCCAGCGGTTTTTTTACCGATTCTCCGACGGCTTTAAGTCCGACAAAATGGATGACGCCGTCAAGCTTATGCTCGGAAAATACGGATCGGACAAATTCCGCATCGGTGCAATCGCCGGTGTGCAAAATCGGCCGTTCGCCGGTGATTTTGGCGATGCCTGTGATGGCGGACGGGTCGCTGTTCCTAAAATCATCCAATATGATCGGGGTGTGTCCGGCTTGGTGCAGGGCGACGACGGTGTGGGAGCCGATATAGCCCGCGCCGCCAGTGACAAGGATATTCATAAATTCAAATAAAATTATATCTTAAGGTTTTCGGGATGGCCTGAAATAAAAGGCCATATCGCCATTATAGCATTTTTTTGGGCTTTTTCCAGCGGACCGCGGTTTGCCAATATGGATAATCTGCCGTAAAATGTAATCAATAATACATATCAAATTTTTTATGGAAGAAAAATCCCATCTCCCGGCAGATAAGCCGTATTTATCCGTCGTCGTCCCTTTGTATAATGAAGAGGGCAATGTAGAACTTTTGCACCAAAGAATCCTGGCAGCTTGCCAAGCTTTGGGTAGGAGCTTTGAAATCATTTTCATCGATGACGGTTCGCGCGACAAGACCGCTGAGGAGTGCGCCGCTTGTTCCCCTTTAAAATTGATTAAATTCCGGAAGAATTTCGGACAGACCGCGGCTTTCGATGCTGGCATCAAAGAAGCGCGCGGAGAAATTTTGGTGACGATGGACGGTGATTTGCAAAACGATCCGGCGGATATTAAATTGCTTTTGGCGGAAATGGACAATGGCTTTGACGTGGTTTCCGGCTGGCGCTGGCAGCGGAAGGACTCGTTTATGAAGAAATTTTTTTCGCGCGGAGCTAATCTTTTGCGCAAGATCCTGATCCACGACAATATCCATGATTCCGGATGCAGCTTGAAAGCCTATAAAAGGGAATGTTTTGAAGAGGTGGATCTGTTTGGAGAGATGCACCGTTTTATGCCGGCGATTCTGGAGATGCAGGGCTATCGGGTCGGCGAGATAAAAGTCAGCCACCATCCGCGCATCCACGGCGTGACGAAATATAACTGGAAACGGGCGATTAAAGGCTTTGTGGATATGGTCTCCATCTGGTTTTGGCGGAAATATGCCAACCGGCCTTTGCATCTGTTTGGGGGAGCTGGAATCGCTTTTTTAGGCGTGGGTTCCCTGATCCTGCTTTGGATGGCGATTGAAAAGATATTCTTCGGGACATCCCTAGCGGAAAAGATTTGGCCTTTGATCGGCGTCTTTTTTATCTTGGCCGGAATCCAGCTTTTCATTTCCGGCTTGCTGGCGGATATCATCATCAAGAACTATTACAAAAACCGGAACCGGATGAACTATTCGATCAAGGAAGTCATCGAAAATTAGCCTTGACTGGACCATTTTTTTGCATTAGTCTTCAAATAATGTAAAAAATGGTTCGTTGTCATTAATTGGCTAAAATTAGCCTGGAATAAACTTAAAAAAGGATAAGGTGCTATGAAAAACATCGGAAAAATAGGGGTTATCGGGATTGGGTTCGTCGGGTTGCCATTGGCTGCCGCTTTTGCGAGCATGGGCAACGAGGTTTTTTGCCTGGATAATGACGCGGAAAAGATTGGCGATTTGCAAAAAGGCATCGTGCCTATCAAAGAACCGGGTTTGGATGATCTCGTCAGGCAGGGAATCAAAGATGGGCTTCTGGTCTTTACGACCGATTATGATAAGACATTGGCGCACAGCGACATTATTTTTATCTCAGTCGGAACGCCGCCTGGACAGGACGGCAGCGCTGATTTGCGGTATGTCGAAAGTGTCGCGCGGACGATCGGCCAGAAAATGACCAAGCCGCTTATCGTGGTGGATAAATCGACTGTTCCGGTGGGGACGGCCAAAATGGTAGGTGGCATTATCCGCGAAGAGCTGGCTGCGCGTAATGCTTCAATCGATGTATTCGTAATCAGCAATCCCGAATTTATGGCTGAAGGACGCGCGGTTGAGGATATGATGAGTCCGAGCCGGGTGATAGTCGGCGCTGATGATGTGAACGTCATTGAGACGATGCGGAAAATCTATGAACCGTTTATGGTCAAGACCCCGCGCTTCTATCCGATGGGTGTTGAGGCGGCTGAACTGACGAAATATGCCAGCAATACGATGTTGGCGCTCAAAATTTCCTTCATCAATACCATTGCCGCGGTGTGTGAGTTGATAATGTCTGACGTGAAGGAAGTGGCCAGGGGCATGGGAAGCGATCCCCGGATCGGTATGGATTTCTTGCATGCGAGTCTGGGGTATGGCGGAAGCTGTTTCCCGAAGGATGTCAAAGCCTTGATCGCTTTTGCTGAAAAGATCGGCTTGCCTGAACCATATCTCATATTATTGCGTGCGATAGAAGGCGTCAACGATTATCAAAAAACGATCATCGCGCGTAAGGTCATCGCCCGTTTCGGTGAAGATCTCAAGGGCAAAAAGTTCGCTCTTTGGGGTCTGGCCTTTAAGGCCAAGACGAACGATATGCGGGAATCGGCTACGATCGATATCGTGAAACACTTGGTCGCCCATGGCGCTGAAGTCGTGGCTCATGATCCGCTTGCGGTTGGAGAGGCGAAGAATATTTACCTCAAAGATCTTCCCGGCGTTTCGTATGAAGAGGCGGATAAGTACAAGATTATCGATGGATGCGACGCCCTTATCATCGGGACTGAAACAGGTGAATACCGGATAATCGATGTTGATCGGGTCAAGGGTGCCTTGAAAAATCCGGTCATTATTGATGGCAGGAATTTGTTGCCGGACATCTCAGCCCTTAAAGAGGCCGGGTTTGAATATTATGGCATCGGTCGTGGTGATAAGCTCGATTGGCAAAATATCAAACTCTAAAATAACAAAAAAAGAGTTTTTAAGGTGATGGCGATAGAGAAATCTATCGCCATCTTTTTTATATATTGTAAAACCGGATGTTTATTGCGGATTTCGCAAAGGAGCCGGTTTCGCCGCGAAGACGAATTTTTTACGCATAAAGAAATTCCAGTTGAGCACGAGGATGACGGCGATCGCCTTGGAAACCATCAGATAGATTCCGAATTTGTCGACTAGGATCCAGAGGATGAGCTCGGTCCATAAAAGTCCGCCGATGCCGACCATCGCGAAAAGGGAAAATTCCCGTTTGATCCTGCCGGTGCTCTTGAAGACCAGAGCCACATTCATCAAATAATTGGTAGTGACGCCGATGGCGAAACCGATGGCGGCGGCGATCAGGTAATTGACGTGCAAGAAATAGGTCAGCAAAAAAAGCGAAGCCATATCTGCCACAGTCGCGGTTCCGCCGGCGAAAAGATAGCGGATGAATTGCTGGATACCCAGGCTGACCCGGCCGGCCAGGAGTTTATTAAGGATGGTATCGATCAATCGTATCATTTTTTTATTGCACGGTTTAAAATCTGGCAGGATGGCTTTGCGGCCGTCCTGACGGTTCAATAAAAGTTTTTCCAGATAGCTATAATTATACATTAAAGGCAGGAAAATGCCAGTCTAGCGAAGATTTGGAGGGGGTGATATAATTCAGGCGTACGACGCATCTAATTCGACAAAAACATAATCCTATGAAAAAAAGCACTCTCAGTTGGAGTGGAATCATCCTGCTGCTAATCATCGTCGGGGCGGTCTTTTTGCGTACCTATGAATTCAATGATTGGCTCTATTTCAAGATGGACCAGTCCCGGGACGCCCTCTTAATCAGCCAGGCGGTGGAGAACGGGCCGGGCTATCTTCCGCTTTTGGGCGCG
The DNA here is from genome assembly GCA_041674205.1 of Parcubacteria group bacterium. GTDB lineage: Bacteria > Patescibacteriota > Minisyncoccia > Moranbacterales > UBA2206 > JAUXSK01. Next base: position 103,330 of record JBAYWF010000004.1, on the reverse strand, counting down.
CGCGCGGGAGCTGTTGAGCTTGAAAAAGGATTTTTGCGGCTCGGGCCGATTTTCTACTATTTCCAATACGCCGCGGGGGTGCTTTTCCATTCCACCGAGCCTTATGTCTATGCCTACCCGGATCTGCTTTTTTCCATCCTGGCTATCCCGCTTCTGTATTTTTTTGCCCGGTTGTATTTTTCTGAAAAAAACTCTTTGCTGATAGCGGCGATGTATGCCTTTTCCTTTATCATCATCCAGTATTCCCGTTTCGCTTGGAATCCCAATTCATTGCAATTTTTCCTTCTGCTGAGTTTTTACGGCCTTTTGAAATTTCTGGGTGAAACGCAGGGTAGACGCAAGAAATGGTGGCTGGCTGTATGGGCGGCCGGCATTACGGTCGGATCGCAACTGCACTTTTTCGGTTTTTTCAGTCTGTTGGGAATTTCCGGACTTTTGATTATCACGCATTTCCAATTATGGAAAAAAGCCAATGCCCTTTATTTTTTCCAGAAAAACATACTGAAAAAAATCGCGGTCTACGTGGGGATTTTGGCGGTGGTTTTCGCGATATTCTATGCGCCGGTCATCATCAGCGATGTCCGGAAGGGAGGAGAAAACACCAAAAATTTCTTCGAAGCGCTCACTGCCAAGCCGGTCAAGAAACCGTTGGTTGACAAGATCGGCAAGAGCGCGACGGAAAATCTGAAATACTATTGTTTGATTACCACTTCCCAATGTTATTCGAGCAATTCCAAAAATAATCTGCCGGCGATCCTGGCGACCGGATTGGTCCTGTTATTCGGATTTTTTCTGGCGGTCCGCGGATTGCTCCGGAAAGGCGGATCCGTCGCGCGGAAAGATTTCCTAGCGTTGCTGATCATCTGGGTCGGCGTCTTCACAATCCTAACTATCCCGGTTTCTTTCCAATTGCGGCCGCGCTTTTTCATCGTCGTGTTCGCCATCCCATTCCTCTTCTTGGGATTGATGTTTGAATATCTGGAAGAGAAACTCAGCCGCAAGCAAGCCCTGGTCACGTCAATTTTACTGGCGGCTGGTGTCATCGCTTGGAATTCGCAAGGCACATATGCTTGGTTTCAGGAGCAGGCCGCCTCGCAGAAAGGCGAGCTTGCGGTGAAGCGCACCTTGATATTGAAAGCTAAAGACGGAGTGACACTGGGCCAGCTCAAAGGAGTCACGGATTGGATGTACGCGCGCCATATCTCCGGTAAGACCTTATATTTCTACGTCAAGCCGGAGCATGTCCGTCCGCTGGAATTCCTGTTTTGGCAAAAGCACGACAAAAGCCTGGTTTACAAGACGATTTATTTGAACGAGGATCCGAAAGCCCAGTTTTTCGCAGTCGTGCCGGCCGGCAGCGGATTGGAGGCGGTGCGTAAAAAATACGGCCACGACGTTTCGATTATCGCCCAGGAGCGGTTCGGGCAATTGTCCGTCTATGAATTCGATTTCGATAGTCGAACCGTTTCTGCAGAGTTCAAGCTCAAAAAAAGCCGTGCCAGCGAAGACCGTATTTTTTGGAAAGACGTTTTCCAATCCCGATAATCAATAGGTGGGTTTTGGGATAAAAGGTGATCCTTAGAAAGTAGCCATTAAAAATCCCAGCCGGATATGTCCGGCTGGGATTTTTTGCGTTCCGTGGTGGAAAATCACGGTCAATATTCGGCTTTGATAACTTTGACGAAATTGATGTCGCGTCCGCCGATGATGACTTCGAAGGCTGGATTTTGCGCGGCATAGAGCTTTTGGAAATCGGCATAGCCGACCTGTCCGCCGGACATTTTCAAACTTCGTGACTTCCGATCGGTCGATACGACGAAATAATCCATCCGGTTTTCTTTGAAAGTCTTGTTTTTGAAATCGATGAAACATCGGCCGACAAAGGCTTCGCAAACCGCGCCTTTGTCCGACCAAATGGTCATATCGTGGGCGCCAGGGAGGGTGTTCAAATAGTAGGCGGCTTCCAGGCTGCCTTCGCCCATACCTTTGAGATTGACGATCATATCTTTAGGCAGGATTTCCGAGGCATAGGCCAGGAAATGCGGTTTGATGGAAAAAAGGCTTAGAAGCAGAAGCGGGATGAGTATGAGATAAGCGGCATAGGTCGGAACCAGTGCCTTGATCTTCTCCAATTTGATGAATTGCTTGGCGCCGATGGCCGCCAGAACGAAAGCCAACGGGTAAGTCATTATTTGGTAGCGGACGGTGGTGACCACTTCGTTGACGGCTGAGCCGAGATAGAAGACTAGGATGAAAAGGATGATATAGATGGCGGTGATGGATTCACGTTTGAATTCCTTTTTTCGGAAAATTCCAAAAATTGAAAATAGCATAAAAAATAATGCCAAGGGGGAAATGCTGAAAAAAAGGCTATAGAGATCGGCTGAAATCGCTCCGACATACCTTTTTAGGAAATCACCTTCGCCGATGCCTTTCGGGGAGGAAATGATCGATTCAAGGTCATAAATCCGGATGTCGGTATAGACATGCAGGAAGACAAAAAAGGAAATCGCCAGAAAAACACCGCCGATCGTTTTTATAAGCGGGGTTTTGTAACGGATAAAGAAATTGAATATAGGCGTTGAAATTTTTTCTTTGAAAAATAGGATGTCAATTGACAAGAGACCGATAATCGCGACAAAAAGCGGCCAGGTCGAAGCGAAGACCGCATTGCCGACCGTGGCGTTCAAGAGGACGGAAAACTTCACCCAGGTAGCCGGGAAAAAGGCGAAAGCGGTCGCCATCGCGGTCGTGAAAAGAATCAGATAATGGGCGAGGGCGCGCGGAAGATATTTTTTAAGTTCGATGTTTTTGTGGGCGTAGAAGATATATTCCAAGAGGAAGAGGAAAAAGAAATAGACGAAAAGAATGTTGGCGACATATTTGGTGATGACGGAAAGGCCAAGGAGGAATCCGGACAAAATCAGATATTTTCTCCCATCCGTTTTGAAAAAGACGAATAGGCTGAGTGTCGAGAGGGCGGTCAGGATCCAGAGCATCGCATCGGAGTTGACGATGAGGGAAATCCCAAGTAAGATCGGGGAAAAACCGATGAAGATGATGGCGAACCGGGCGGTGGTTTTGCCAAGGAGTTTTTTGATGAGGAAATAAAAAAGTGGCAGGATGGCCAGCGTGAAAAGGAAGACCGGCAAGCGCAAATAGAAGTAGGCGTCGCGGATAGCTTCGACTTCGGCCGGCGTTTTGGGGTGCTGGCGCAAATCTTCATAATCGCGCGGATCCGGAATGAACGGCAATCCGGCACCGGAAACCATCGCCAAAGTTATGCCGGGCTTGTCGCAGATGTTGGTGCTGCGCCATTTGCCTTCCTTGACGCTTTCCCAGAATTTCGGCACCCGGTCATAGGACCAGTAGGGTTCATCCACGCCGGAAAAATTTTGGAGCCGCGGCAGGCCGAAATACAAGCTGGAACTGATGATGGAAATGGAAATCAGGAGGGTGATAAGGGTCTTTTTTAGCATAAGTTTTGGAATAAAGAGGATAAAGATTAGTCGTTTGATATTATAGCAGGATTGACGACTTTGATAAAGTCCTCCGGCTTGCCGTCGATATTGACTTTGAAGTCGGAGTATCCGTCCGGGTCATAAAGATTCTGTACGTCGATAGTGCCGAAGGCCGATTCGAAAGCTGATTTTCTTTGCGATGAGCGGTTGAGGGTTTCCGCTTTTCCGCCGGCGGAAGCGATGAGATAGTCGAATTTGAAATTGGCGAGATCCTGGTATCTGAAACCGGTCTTGCATTTGCCGACGAATTTTTCGCAGACCTGTTTTTTGTCTGACCAAATCACCAACCGTTCCGCGTCAGGCAAGCTATTGAGATAATGGGACACTTCCCAGCTGCCGTCGCCCATATCCTTTAGATTGGTCATAAACCTGTCTGGTAGGAGCCTTGAGGAGTAGGCGAGAAAGAACGGCTTGGTTTGTACGAGAGAAACAATGGAGATTATGAAAATAAAGCCGGCCAGGAGATAGAATTTGACTCCAAGGAAATATTTTTTTAAGAATCCAAATCGGGCTAATTCAGATAGTCCGATAGCAGCGATTATAGCGGCGATCGGATAGTTGACTATCTGGTAGCGGACGGTCGAGCCTATGCTGGAAACCGAATTGCCCAAATAAAAGATGAAGATGAACAGAAGGAAATAGAACGCGTAAACCAGGCTATTTTTCGGGACAGTGTCGGACGGTTTTATTTTCACTAAAAAAACTATCGCCACGATGAACGCGACGGCGGCGAGCGGAATAATTCCGAACAGGAGCGGAAAGAAAGCTGAGAAAAAATTAAGCGGAAATTCACTGGCGAATGGCATATCCGGTTTCGGATTAGAGAGGATTTCTTGGAAATCATAGGGTTTCATCCCTGAATAGGTGTTGACAAAGACGAAAGCGGCCATTCCCAGGACGGCTAGGCTAACCAATCGGATAAGCGATATCCTGTGGTTTGATAAAAAATCCAGGATCTTCCTGAGGATGGCGCCGCGCAAAAGGAACACGTCCGCCAAGATGAGCGCGATGGCGCCCGTAATTAGCGGCCACATCTTCTCGAGAGCCATGCTGTAGATGGTGGTATTCAGCAGCTCCTTGGGTTTGATCCAAGCGGAGGGATAGAAGATGAAAATGGTCACGAGGGCGATCGCGATGAAGATCAGGTAATCGGCCATCGATTTTTTTAAAAAGCGGACCTTATCTTCGGTTCGGGCGTGGTCGTTCAAAACGTATTTCAGCAATACCAATGACAATAGGAAAGGGAAAAGAAGATTAGCTACGAACTTGTCAAGAATCCCGAGTCCTAGGAAAAAGCCGGCCAAATAGAGGAATTTCCGATTGTCTTCTTTCTGATAGATCAGAAAACTGATGAGCGTCAGCGGCATCAAAATCCAGAGGATGGCATCGGTATTCACGATGAGCGAGATGCCTAGGAGAATGGGGGAGAGCCCGATAAAAATGACAGCCAGAAGGGCGATATCATCCGAAAGCAATCTTTTAAGCAGGAAATAGAAGGCGAACAATGAGGCCAAGGTAAAGAGATAGACCGGCAAGCGGAGCGAGAAGTATATTTTTTCTATCATCGCCAATTGCTCCGGGGTTTTCGGTTGGAATTGCAATTTTTCATAATCCCTGGGATTGGGGATGAAAGGCAGTCCGAGGCCGGAGATCATCGCCAAAGTGACGCCGGGTTTGTCGCATAGGTTGGTTCCCCGCCAATTGCCCTTCTCGATGCTGCGCCAGAATTTCGGCACCCGGTCGTAGGACCAAAGCGTTTCATCTACGGCCGTATAGCGGGAGAGCCGCGGCAGGCCAAAAAAAAGATTTGTGATGATGACGGCGAAAATTATGAGGAGGTGGATGGTTTTTTTGTTCATAGGATCGTAGATTTATATAGGATAATTTTATTGTGCGTCAGCTTTTTTAAGATCGGCACTTTTTATGACTTTTACGAAATTATTGGGATTATTGCCGATTAAAACCTCAAAAGCGGGATGTTCGTTTTCATAGGCGCTCGTCAGATCAAACGAAATCGATTTTAGCGTCCTTGATTTGCGGTCCGTTGAAACAATATAATAATCGACCTTTGTGGGCTGTGATTTGTTCCAGTAGCAAGATCCGACAAATTGATCGCATGCCGTCGCTTTATCTGACCAGATGGCTATATTTTGCGCGTTCGGAAGATTATTGAGATAGTCCGTGGCTTCGTAACTGCCTTCCCCCATACCTTTGAGATTGACGAGGAAATTATCGGGCAGTATTTCGCTGGAATAGGCGAAATAGTTCGGTTGGATAAAAAAGAGACTGGAAAGAAGTATGAGAATGACCGATGCATAGGCTGCTGGCAATTTCAGATACTTTCCGATTTTTTCAATTTTTAGCAATTCTGAAATTCCGATAGCTGCCAGAATAAAAGCTAATGGATATATCATAATCTGATATCTTACGGTGGCAATCACATTATCAATGGTTGAACCGAGATAAAAAAGTAGGATAAAAAATATTATATATATCGCGGTTATGGAATCGCGTTCCATTTCCCTTTTACGTATTATATTGATAACTGCAAATAATATGGCAAAAAGAACGATTGGCGAAATGCTGAAAATAAGGCTATAAAAATCAGCCGAAATCGCCCCGATATATTTTTGAAATATATTGAGCAAGCCAGATCCTTTTTGGGAGGCTACAAGCGTATCCAATTGGGAATCCCGAGTGTCCAAATCAAGACCTATGCCTTTTGGAGCGGCGACCATCCCCTGGATATCAAAAATATTGATTTTAAGAAATATCTGGAGAAAAACGATCATGATAAAAAGAAGAAAGGCTATGCTGATAGTTTTTGTCAACCAGCGTTTATGTTTGATCAAAAAATCAAATACGATACTTGAAAATTTTGTTTTAAAAATTAACACATCAAGAGCTAAGATGCTTATGATCCCGACAAAAATAGGCCAAGTTGAAGAAAAAACGACGTTTCCAACCGTAGCTTTGATAAGTACGGAGAATTTCACCCAAGTGGCGGGAAAAAATACGAATGCCGTCGCTATGGCGGTTAGAAATAGCAGCAGATAATTGACGATAGCAAGTTTCAGGTATTTCCCTGCGGGCATGTTTTTGTGGGCATACAGGATATATTCCAAAAAGAAAATCGCAAAGAAGTAGATAAAAAGGACATTGGCGACATATTTAGTGATGACGGACAGGCCTAGGAAAAAACCGGAAAGCAATAGATATTTCCTCTCGTTGTTTTTTAGAAAAACAAATAAGCTGAGCGTGGACAAAGCGGTTAAAATCCAGAGCATCGCATCAGCGTTTATGATGAGCGAAATGCCTAGGAGAATAGGCGAAAGGCCTATGAAAATGAGAGAGAACCGTGCTATGTTTACCCCTAGAAGTTTTTTGATGATCCAATAAAATAACGGCATTATGGCCAAGGTAAAAAGAAAAATCGGCAAACGAAGATAAAAATAGGAATCTCTTATTTGTTGAAGCTGTTCGAAGGTTTTCGGTTTATAGCGCAAGCCTTTCAGGTCCTTCGGATGTTCATTTAAAAAAGGCAAGCCTGCCCCGGAAATTATCGCCAGTGGTATGCCTGGTTTGTCGCTGATATTGGTTTTTTTCCATCTCATCCCAGAGACGGCGCTCCAGAAAGTCGGCACGCGATCATATGACCAAAAGGATTCATCCACTCCTGAAAAATGATTAAGTCTGGAATAACCGAAGTAGAAACTTGAAGTTATTATGACGAGAAAGATTAAAAAAGTTGCCTTACCGTATTTCACGTAATTTTAAAAAATAAGCGATTTATGGGGCTAATTTGGATAACTTGTGAATTTATTATATACTTAAACAGAATTATTGCAAAACCATCATCCGGAGATGCCTTTTTGTTTTATATATTTAGAAAAATGATCGAAAGATTCAAGCAGGCCGCAGTTTTCGCAAGGCGCAATAAGGCATTTGTTTTTTTCCTATGTTTGGCGTTTTCTTTATGGCTCATCATATTGTTTTTCAGCCGGGATACGTTTGTTGACGAAAAAACCCACCTTCGCCAAATCACCCGTTTCCTCAAGGGAAATTTTGAAGTGCTCCCAAGCCTTACCACTATCCCGGGGTATCACGCGGTAATCGCTTTTTTTGTCCAATTTTTCAAGCATCCGCCGTTGGCATCCGTTCGTTTCGTCAGTCTTTTGCTGTCCAGTATTTCGCTAGTCGCGGCTTATTTAATCAGCAAAAAACTCAATTCCAAGCATCCATTGATAAAGACGCTTCAATGTGCGTTTCTGCCGATAAGCTTTCTTTATTTTCCCTTGATATACACCGATATTTTTTCGCTTCTATTGGTATTGCTGGCATTGCATTTTATGCTTAGCGGCAAATATGGATTCTCTGCTTTTTTTTCACTGGCCTCCATATTGGTCAGGCAAGATAATATAATTTGGATCGCGTTAGTCTGGACCTATGCGTATCTGTCGACTTACGGTTTTTTATTTTCTTTAAAAAATATCAGAGCCCATATCCGCCGCACGATCGGCCACGTGTTTGTTTTTATTGTTTTTATCATTTTCGTATTGGTAAATGGGGGAATCGCGTTAGGGGATAAGCGTAATCACCAAGTGGGATTTTATATGGGCAATAGTTATTTTTTTCTTGCTACTGTCGGTTTGTTGTTTCTTCCGATATTGCTTGCGTATATTCGAAAGATTGATTTGTCAAAAATTAAGCCATTTATGCTGTATGGCGTCGTCGTCGGAATCGTTATCGCCGGATCTTTCATATTTGTCCAGCCGGAAATCCATCATGGCAACAACAAATTGTCGATGCTTAGGAATATATTGCTGCAATCAGGCTATCACCAATATATGTGGGCGTATGTTGCGGCAATTTTTGCCGGGTATATGGCGCTTTTTCTAATGAAATTTGAAAAGAACCGATTGGTTTTGCTGCCATTTATTTTCGTATCGCTGTTTCCATCCCTTCTTGTCGAGCAAAGATACTATATCGTCCCTTTGTTTTTGTTGCTGTTATTTCGAAAAGAAAGCGGGGAAAAAGCGGAGCTGGCGCTGCTGGCATATTTCGTCGTCCTTTCATCGGCGCTTGTGGCTATGGTTTTTTACACGGGATTATTCTTCTGAGGATTAATATTTTTTTAAAACATCCAAATATATGCTGGATAAAATAGCGGTTCGCATCAATTCGACATCTAAGTTTTTAGGGGTTTTTATTCTCATCATGCTTGCCGGCATCTTTCTCCGCACCTATAATTTTTCCGATTGGCTGAGGTTCAACGCGGATCAGGCGCGGGACGCTTCCGTCGCGCGGTCTATGGTCGAGGAGGGAGTGATCCCGCTGCTAGGGCCGGTAGCTGGCGGGACCGATTTCAGGATCGGTCCGGCGTCCATCTATTTCCAATCCCTGGGGGCTTGGATATTCGGGACCGCGCCGGATAAGATGGCCTATGTCGATCTGCTTTTCGGGATATTGTCGGTGCCGCTGGTTTTCCTTCTCTTGCGCGAATGTTCCAGTGCCAAGGCGGCGCTTGCTGGAGCGGCCCTGTATTCGGTTTCTTTTTTCGCCGTGCAATATTCGCGCTTTGCGTGGAATTCCAATTCCTCCCAGTTTTTTGTCGTATTGCTGTTGTACGCGATTGTCCGGACCGCTTTCGGAAATGGCGGTAAAAAATTCCTCTGGGCGGCTGTTTCAGGAATAGCCTTCGGAATCGCGGTACAACTCCATACTTTGCTGCTTTTCGGCGTTCCGCTTTTTTTCGTGATAATCGGGGTGCATCTGGTCAAGCATAAAAAAATCGGCATCGCGCATATCGCCGTGATCGTGGCAACGGCTGTCGCATTGAATGTGCCGCAGATACTTAATGAGGTCCGGACCGGACAAGGGAATGCGACCGCTTTTTTTTCCGCACTCATAAAAAAATCCCCCAAGCAGTCTTCTTTGGGAGGGAATATCCTGCATGTTTCCGCTTGCCAGATCCAAGCGAACGCCAAGATACTTTTGCCGCAGGGAGATCAGGAAAAATGCGGTTTTCCGTTCACTGAAGACAATCTGAAAAAAATCGCCAAAAAAGACGCGGGTCTGATAGGGTGGATTGCCTATGGCGCGGAATTGCTTTTTACCTTATCCTTTTCTGCCGCCGGCTATTACTGGATAACGCGCCGCGCTTTTCGGGAAAAAGATGGAAAAAAGCGGATTTTTTTCGCGGTTATATTCGCGTATTGCGTTTCAATATTACTCGTGTCCTTTCCTTTTGGCAGGGAAATAAGCCTGCGCTATTTCATCTTGACGGCGTTCGTGCCATATCTTTTCGTGGCTTTGCTGATGGAATGGTCAATGGGAAAAATCAAACCTGCCGTCATTTGGTCTTTTGCCGGAGCGGTATTTTTCTATAACTTATATTTTTGCGCGCAGGTTTTCAGCGCGTATGCCGGCAATTCCGGGAATATGATCGATGGAAGCATGTCGCAAGCCCGATCGATGGCGGAATATATGATGGAAATCTCGGCTCCGCACCGGAGTTTCCAAGTCGGCGGGAAAAATACGGATTTGGGCAGGTTTGTCGACAGGACTTCGTATTTTGTCAACGGGGCGGGGATGTCGATTATCGAGCTGGATGATCAAAAAAACGTGGATCCGGAACTTCCGTTTTTCGTGGCGGTCAGCGAAATGTCGAAAAAATGCAAAATAGCTTCGCCCTATAAAGATTATGGGCAGATCGAGGACTGCAAGCAGATAGGCGAGGTGACTATTCTGAAAATACGTACAGGGGAAAAATAGGCCTATTCTTTGCAAGAAATGATAGTCCAAGGGTGTTTTCCGGCTTGTGTGAACCGCTCGTTTCGTGATATTGTCGAATAGAAAAGATTGCGGATAACCAACTATTTTTTATGGACAAATTTAAGGAAATCATTCAGAAACATCGGGTAGCGATCGCGCTAGCGGCCATCCTGGTCGTAGCGGTGTTCCTCCGGCTATATAATCTAGAAAGCTGGCTGTTTTTCCAGGCTGACCAGGCGCGCGACCTGAATCTGGTCGCCCGGGCGATTAATAATGGTCCGGAATATCTGCCCCTGCTCGGACCGAAAGCGGGCGGGACGTTCTTGCGCCTGGGACCGGTTTTCTATTATTTTGAATACCTGTCCGCTTTGATTTTCGGCTTGGGCGGTCCGGCTGTTATGGCGTATCCGGATTTGCTTTTTTCGATATTATCCATCCCGTTGCTCTTCTTATTTTTGAAGGAATTTTTTTCAAAAAAATACTCCCTACTTTTGACCGCCGGATATGCCGTGTGTTTTTTTGAGATCCAATACGCCCGCTTCGCTTGGAATCCGAATTCTTTGCCATTTTTCAACCTGCTTTTTTTCTATGCCGTGTTCAAGCTTTTCCAAACCGACAGCCAGAAAGCGAAAACCTGGTGGTCAATCTTAATAGGAATTTCCTATGCGATAGTGAGCCAGCTCCATTTCGTGAGCCTATTGAGCCTTCCGATCGCATTGGCCGTTATTTTCCTGATCCGTATGGTTTTTTTCAAAAACAAGCGCGAAAAATTATGGAAATACGCGGGAATAATTATCTTGATTTGCGTCGTATTTTATATCCCTGCCATTTTGAGCGATATCCAAACCGATGGGAATAACGCGCTTAATTTTTTGAAATCGCTTAGAGAAAAAGGCGATGGATCATCCGATCCCGTTTCATTGCTGTCGAAAGACATATTCGTATTTTCAAAATACCTGCTAGTCATCCTTTCCGGCATCGTGGACGCTTCAAAATTGACGATAAATATTTTTAGCGGCACGCTGGTCTTGTTCGCGCTAGCCGGAATTTTCGTATTTAAGAAAGAAACTAACAAGGAACGCAGATTTTTTATCGCGCTGGTGTCCATATGGTTCATATCCTATTTCATAACCTATATCCCGCTCGGTTCGAAATTGCAGCCGAGGCATTTTCTGGTCATCCTCCCGCTATCCTTTATCTTTGTCGGCGCTTTGGCATATGCTTTGGAAAAAACATCCAAATCCAGGTATATGGCGCATATGGCGCTGGCCATATTGATGGTGCCTATCATCACCAATGCCTATAGTATGAAAATTTGGTTCGCTGAAATCGCCGATTCCCAGAAGAAAGTATCGTCCTATAGGAAATCATCCTTATTGAAATCGGTCGGCGGCGAATCCTGGTGGCACCTGGAAAGGACCGCGGAATTTATGCGTGATGATTGCGAAAAAAACAAAGTGATTATCATACCGCCCAAGGAAAGTTATCGGAGTCTATATGATTACGCGATGGAATATGTAGGGGAAAAAAGGCCCTATGGCATACAATGGGGATCATTCGATAGGAATGAGAGCGCTTGTTTTTATGCGATCGGGTTTGCGAAAAACGACATATCCGACAGGTTCGGGGGCGTGCTTAAAGCGGTGAAATATGTCCATTTCGGGGATGTGGCGGTGACGCGCTTCGACATTGTCGACGACCCCGATATTAAAAATATCCGGAATCCGTTTAAAAAAAGCGGCGGCAGCGAAATCGAAGTCAAATATTTCAGCGATACGGACGCGGCTGATCCCGGTTATGCTCCTGAAGATGAAAACGCCGGCGATGGCGATAGTGCCGACACTGCCGATGGTATGGCTGATTCCGAATCATTTTTGGAGAGTGTCGGCCGGGAAGAGCGTCTTTTTTGGAAGGACCTGTTTGACGGCAAGACTGAATAATTTTTAAAATAACGACTCTGTTTATGTATAAATTTTGGCAAAGCCTGGTTCCAGGCAAAAAAACAACCTTGATTTTGGCCGCTATTCTGCTGGCCGGTTTCATCCTTCGCGCGTATAATTTTTCCGAGTGGCTGCGGTTCAATATGGACCAGGCGCGCGATATCAGCGTGGTCGAGGATTCGATCGGTGAAAATTCCTGGCCTGCGCTCGGGCCGAGGGCGGGCGGCACCGATTTCAAACTCGGACCGGCTTTCTACTACTTCCAAATCATCTCGGCCAGGATATTCGGCGTGAGTCCCGAAGCGGCCGCATATCCCGATTTGTTTTTTTCATTGCTTTCTATCCCGCTGTTTTTCCTGCTAGCCAGGATATATTTTAACAGATATATAGCATTGTCGCTGACCTGGCTGTTTTCAATTTCGTATTTTGCCATAAAATATTCCCGTTTCGCCTGGAATCCGAATTCAACCCCGTTTTTTACGATGCTCTTCCTCTATGCCGTCTATCGCATCGGCAATTCGCAGGGAGGCAAGAAAATTTGGTGGGCGGCCACAGCGGGTATCGCGATGGGAATCGGTATCCAGCTCCATACCACGCTATTGATAATTATGCCGATCGGCGCGCTGTTTTTCGCATACTATCTCTTGAGGAGCGGTTCGCTTACGAAAGGTTGCGTCATCGCGGTTATGGCCGGAACCTTGCTGGTTAATGTGCCCCAAATCGCCAGCGAGTTCCAGTCGGGCGGAATAAATACGCGCGCTTTCATCCTGAGTGTCACCGAGAAAAATGAACGCAATACCAGTATGCTGGATAATTTCGCTTTGGACGTGTCTTGCCATATCCGGGCTAACTATGGCATTTTAGCCGCCTATGGCAATGAGGAAGAGTGCGGTTATGGCGACCTTGTAAACCGGATGGAGAAATTGGATAGTAAAAACGTCCCGTTGGCCGACAAGGCCGTCTTCCTAGTATATGTGATCGCAGCGGCGGTCTTTTCCGTCGGAGGCTATTATCTCGCGTTCCGCGAGATAAAAAAGCGGGAAGACAAAGAGAAGAATCTTTTTGCCAAATTGACAGCTGCTTATGTTATCCTGACCTTCCTATTTTTCATAGTTTGGGCGACCGAATTGTCGATGCGTTTCTTCCTGATTTTGGAATTCGTCCCGTTCCTTCTTTTAGGATTCTGGCTGAAATTTTTATGGGAAAAAGCGGATAGGCGCTGGATAGCGATTGCGCTGGTCGTTTCGGCTTCATTTTTCAATTTGCAGAAGAATTTTTCAGTTTTTCATGATTTGCAATTTGGCGGGCGTGAAATCAACGGTGATTTCGAATATATCACATTGGGCGAGGCCGATTTCATAGTGGAATATATGCGGGATAATATCGTCGCGGATAGTCGGACCGCGTACGTGGACGCGCAAGCCGGATATCTTTTTAAGTCATTGAAATCATTGCGTTTTATCGCGGAAAAATCGGATTTGGAAGTGATCGAATTGAGCGAGGATGTTAAATTAGCGGGCGGATCGCAGCTGTTTTATCTGAGAAATGCCGAGGAAAAATGCGAATTGCCCTCCAAGGTTTCGAAAAAATATGCAATTGAAAACTGCGCCGTGTACCGGCAATTCTCAGTCTTTGATCTGAGGGTGAAGTAGGGAGGTTTCAAGCTCCGGGTTCATTGCCGGAAAGCTCCTGCGAAACATCCGTTTTTTTGCGTTTTTTGACCATAGACATAAAGTAATTTATGTCTTTTTCGGTCAGGCCTTTCGCGGCATATAGGACGAAGAAATAAGCCGCGAAAATCAGGAGGCCGACCGCGATAAAGGAATATCTTCCGGCGGGCAACAGGGCGGCAAGCAGATAAGCGAAGGCGCCGGCGAGGGCGACTTTGGCGGACTCGCCGAGGCTGAGGCCGGCATCGAAATATTTTTTAGTCCCATAAAGCATCAGGATCATAATGGCGAAAGAAGTGGCAGTCGTGGCATAAGCGGATCCGAGGATACCCAGTTTCCGGATGAAGAAATAGTTGGTCGCGACGTTCAGGGTCAGGCCGGCGAAGGCGATCCACATCGCCGTCTTGGTTTTGCCGGCGCCGTTCATCGCGAAACTGAGCACATAAAAAATTGTCAGGAAACCGACGCCATAGACCAGCACCGACATCGGTTCCGCTCCGGCCAGGTATTTCCGGCCGTAGAGCAGCTGGAGGATTTCTTGCGAATAGGCGGACATCAGGACGATCATCGGCACCAGCAAGATCAGCATAATGCGCAGGGCGTTGTCGATGATGTTTTTGGCATTCTTGAAATTGCCATTGACGCTGGCTTTGGAAACCATTGGCAATAGGAAGACGGTCATCGCGTAAAAAATATAATAGGGGATGCGTCCGACGGTAAGGGAGGCGTTATAGATTCCGGTCAAGGCGTCATCGCGCAAAATCGCCTGAACCATATATAAATCGATGCTGATCAGTAGTTCGTAGGCCAGGAAAAAAACCACCACTTGCCAGCCGTAGTTGACCAGTTTGCGCCAATCGAAGTCGGCTTTGCCGGCTGGGGAGTTTTTTTGTTGTTTTTCCAGTGCCGGGGAGACTTTGAATTTGTCGATCAGATAGGCGATCGCGAAAACGGAAAAAGGTGCGATGACATAGCCGGAAATCGAACCCTTGAGTCCGAAAATGAAAGCCAAGCCGATGACGAAGGCGATGCGGAAAACGGAGCGGATGGTTTTAAGGGTGGCTTGGGTGTTGAACCGGTGCAATCCGGTGTAATAGGAAAAATAGAAAGAGGCGGCGGCGAAAGCTGGGATGATCAGGGTTGAAAAGCGGAAAAGCGGTTCCAGTGTCGGATCGCCGAGCGCCTGGGAAATCAAACCAGTGCAGGCGTAGAAAATGACCGTGATGGTGCCGACGATCAAAGTTTGCAGGATGATAGCCTGTTTTTTAATCCGCAAAACCAGGCGCGGGTCGGTTTCGAAAATCTCGCTGATGTATTTGGCCATAGCCGTCGGGATGCCGTTGCCAATAAGTACGATTACCATCGTGGTAAGAGTGATGACGAGTCCGTAGCGGCCATAGTCTGACGGGCCCAAAACGCGTCCCAGGATGCTGTGGATGATGAAACCGGACAGATTAAAGATGATTTCGGAAACCGTGACCCAGAGGGCGGATTTTGCGATACTTGACATAATATTGATTTAGGTGTATAATATAGTATCGTGCCTAACTTTGATCCCACGCTACCTTTTCTTTTATTTCAGCGAAAATTATTTCTTTGTCACGGTTGCCGTCGATTATTTCGGCGCCGGGAAAGTTTCGGAAATATTGATCATACAATCTTTTTTTATCAATCAGATAGCGCAGTCCTTGGTCTGGCTGGCGTTCACGCCGCATGATCGCTTCCGGGTCGGTGTCGAGATAGAATGAAACCGAATTCCGGATTTCCAATTCCGGATTTCCAATCCTGAAATTCTTACTCCCCAGATATCGGATATTGACGATGCTATCCCAGAAAAACCGATCGCTAAGGATGTAATCGTAATTTTCATTGCGCAATTTTTCGCTTAACGATCCGAACCGCCACAGGTCGATTCGGAGTGCCAGCTTTCGGAGCTGGATCTGGATCCAGCCGGCTTTGCTGACGCTTTCCTGATGTTTTTTCAAAATCACCTTGTGGGGTCTGAGGATATTATAGAAATTGCTGACGCTGAATCGGTTGGCATGGAAATAAAAAACCCGCCTGCCTTGCGATTCAAGATGGGATTTGAGTAATTGGATCTGGGTGGATTTGCCTGACCCATCCAGTCCGGAAATGGTGATTATGTGCATATTTTTTTATTGGAAAATCGCCGATAGACTGCCGCAATTTATCTATGGTCCAGTTATGCTTATATCGAAATCATAACACAAACTTGCGGCTAAGCCAATATTTTTTTAGGGGATTTCCGGCTTTTTTTTGGAATAAAAAACGCCTCAACCGCGAGGTTGAGGCGAAGATGGATGCTGGTCCGCCCATCAGCGCGTCGCTAATCGGATACCGTTTCCCAGACCGATATCCCATCCTCGATATCCGCGTCAGAATATATCCGATGTACGAACTTCTCGGAAATTTCGGCGGTTATCACCATCCTTTCCCGGTCGCTGTTTGCGATCGGCTCGTCATGCTTCGATAAGAATGCGACAAGCTTGTCATAATCACCCAAAGAACATACGGAAATATGCATCATACCTATATCCCTCCCTAGCTCGGATTTTATTTTATGTGGGCATCGTTTGGATTTTCAATACATCAATACCGCTACCGGCTCCATTTTGGCTACGGCTTTCACGATCTGGTTGTCTTCCATACCGGCGATGACTTCCTCCACGTCTTTATAGTAGGAACTGTCCTGCATTATGACGCCTGAAGATTTGGCGTTGAAAAGCTTGATATGGTTTTTTTCCATTTTTTTGAAAAGCGTTTCCTTGTCGCGTGACGCGTCAGCCAAAGGATTTTTCCGGCGGCCGGTCCCATGGCTGGCTGAAAAGAAACTGGATTGGTTGTCATCGGTGCCGGCGCAGATATAGGCCGGGGTGCTCATCGAAGACGGGATGAAAACCGGTTCGCCGGTTTGGGAAAAGAGCGGATGGTTCATCCGGGACGGACCGTTGGCGCGTACGGTGCCATTGCGATGCACCCAGACGTCCTTGCCGAAATGGTTTTTTTCACGATGGACGAAAACATGGGGCATATCATAGAGCATATCAAGTTCGGGATTTTTGCCCAGGACCTTCTCAATCGCCATATCCAGCTGATGGGTGAGGATGGAGCGGTTGGCATAACCTTGGTTGGCGGCGGCATTGTGGGAAGTGATGAAAAGCCGGCCTTCCAGGCTTTGGTCGTCATAGGAAAAATATTCTTTGGCATCCTTGAAAGATTCGATTTTTTTCCACAAGGCTTTGAATTCTTTTTTATAGTCGGTTTGGAAAAAGAATTTGCCGATTTCCAAGATGACCTTCTGGCTCAAATGTTCTTTCCGTTTGGGAGTGTAGAGATAGGAAGCGTATTGCCCCAGCAGCCCGGAGCCGGTATGCAAGAGGAAGATATATTGCCCGTTTTTCAAACCGAATTTTTCGGCGATTTCCGGATCGCGGATTTCGGTGATTTTCATCAGGTCCAGGAAATGGTTGCCGGCGGCGCCCAAGATGCCCAGCCGGTATCGGCCGATGTGCAGGAATAACTTCGGAATGGCGTTGAGGATGTCTTTTTCAGTCGGAATTTCTGAGAAAAAATTGCCGCCGGAAAAAGTGTTTTCAATTTCATTTTTGGTGCGCATTTTGAAAAAATCGCGGACCGGCGCCACGCCTTTGCGGCAGATATCCATTATCAGGGAATAGGGGACTTTGGTGCCGGCATATGCCTTGGTGGGGATGGCGCGCACCAATTCTTGGAATAGCCGGTCGATATTTCCGGAAGCCAGGTCGGCGTCGGTGAGATTGGTTTTTAAGAAGCGCATCCCGCAATTAGGCGCGGTGTCGTTGATTTGCGGCAAGAGATGGTGTTCGGAAGCGATGACGGTGCCGGTGGGATTCTTGCGCCCTTTTTTGCTGTGCACGTCGCTCATCGCGGCTATATGGTGGAAGGCGTGCGGATCGGAAGCGACGCCTTCGATTTCAGCCAGCGTGGCGTCGCTAGGCATCAGGTCATCGGAAACATGCAGGATGGCCGGCACTTTCATCCGTCCGGTTTGGAATTCTTTTTTATGGGCGGATAGGTTTTTGATTTGATAAGACATAAATGGGATGATTAGGCGGATTAAAGGCTTATAATTTTTCGTAAATTTTTCCATAGATGGCGGCGACTTTCTTGATGTCTAAATTTTCTTCGCAGAATTCGCGTCCTCCTTCGCCGAGAGCGCTTCTTTTTTCCGGATGGTCTTGCAGGTCGAAGATCCCATCCGCCAACTCCCGGGTATTTCCGGCATGGACGGTGATGGAATTTTTTTCATTGGCGAATTCTTTGAGAATCGGCAGATCGGAAACGATTACCGGTTTTTTGCAGGCCATCGGTTCCACGGCGGCCAACGGCACGTCGAATTTTCCGCGCATATTCCGCACTGGAAAAATGATCACATCCGACAGATTGTAGAGGGCGGCCATATCAGGAAAAATATCTATGAAGATTATCCGGTCCAGGACGGAATTTTTTTGGAGGCGTTCGATCACTTCAGCTTTCTTGCGGATGGCTTCCGGGTCATTTTTGAGGCGGCAGGCCAGGACGATTTTGATTTTCCTTTTCCGGAGTTCTTCGGCGCTCCCGATTACCATATCCACGATGTCGTCAGTCGCGCCTAGGCGGACATACTCCCCCGGATAGGTCACTACGAAATCCTGCTTGGCAATTCCGATTTTTTCCATCGCCTCCGCGTCTTTCAATCGCGGTGAATAATAATCGAGGTCGATTCCGGGATAGACGCGTTTGACATTATTGAATCCCAGGCCGTTGAGCTTGTTTTTGGCATAGTCCGAATAGGTGATGATGAGATCGGCAAAAAGCATCCCTGCGTAATCCTTGTCTTGGAATAGGTCTTCGCGCAAAGTGGCAATGGTCTGGATGGTGCGGGCCTTTTTGTTTTTTATGAAAGTTTTGAAACCGAACGCGTTGAGTTTGTTAGGGGTGAGCATAAAATGCAGGATATCGAAATCTTTTCGGATGCGCATCAGTTTCAACAGGCGGGCGCGTTGCAACCAAGAAAGGCGGTTGGAAGTGTAAATCGGCCTTTGGCGTACGTTGGACGGCAGATTCGGTACGAGTCCGTTGGTCAAAAGGTTGATTTCCACGCCCGAAATATTGCGCGCCAGATAGTAGGCGAAATTTTTGGAAGCCTCGTCCCAAGGCGGAGCGATGGGCCGCGTGACCAAGAGGATTTTTTTAGGGTTAGCCATATCAGTTCCTTATGTTTTTATAGATTTCCTGCACGTTCTCTCCGGTGGAAACCCGGATGGTCATTTTTTTATCGGACACGTTTCCCAAAGGGCTCAGTTCTTTTCTTTCTCCGGTTTTTATCTCAACATCGCCTTGGGAAATCTTTTCCGTGTTGTCGGCTAGGATTTCCCAATGGAAATCCGTCCGGGAGCTGAAATTTTCAATGGCGAAATCCAGACGGTCGGATTTGGGGTCGGTGAAAGACACGGCATACCAGTCGGTGTTATATTCCGGGTTATTATAGCGCGAATCGATGGCGAACAAATAGGCGGAACTAGCCAGGAATAGGGCCAGGAAAAAATAGATGATCCGGTTAGTTGGGTTTATTTTTAACATATCAATTATTGCGATAATAAATATTGATGCCGGAGCTGGAATAGGTCTGGTCGAAATTTTTCAGTTTTCTGAATTGGGCGCTGTCGTAGCGCGGGTTGATCATAATGAAATCTGTGCCGGTTTCGGCGAAACAATCCCGGGCTTCCGCGTTGTCAGGGCTGGCGATCATCTGCAGGGTGCACATTTCGCGCGGTTTGGTTTCATCTTCATAACGTTTGAAATAGCCGCGTGAAAGCGGATATTTGTAGCCGCGCATCAGAAAAATCTTCATCCAAGAGTCGGCAGTGATGTAGTTGTGATCTTTCAGGATCATATCGCTTGAAGAAGTTTTTTGGGCGAGGTAATTGGAAGCGTCGAAAGTCTGCGCGACCGGAGCGAGATCGGTTTTGTCTTTGAAAGCGGCGGCTGAGTCGGAAATCCCGTCCACCAGGACGAAAGTCAAAGCCACGATGAATCCGGCGCGGATGAGATTGCCAGAAGATGCGAGTCCCAGCACCTTTGATTTTTTGTCCGCTCCGAAGAGGGTGTAGAGCGAATAGGCGCTGAGGATGGCGATGGGATAAGATAGGTAATTCCCGATGCGGTTACTGGGAAGGTTTATGAATAGCACATGCGGCTGGGTCGACATCAGGAAAATCATCACCGCCCAGGCGAGGATGATGGAGTGTCCGAAATTCCTTTTCTTGAATCCGGCGATAAGGATTATGACGCCCAGGAAGCCTAAGGCGATCCGGGCTTCGCCGATGGAGGAGCGCAGGTTTTCCATCGTCAGTCCGACGCGGGTTTCCTTGCTAGGCGCTCCGACGGCGGTGTTGACGGCGCTATTTTTGACATAGTTCGGGGTGAAGATGAAAAAGAAAAAGACAAGTCCGGCAAAAAAGGTCGCGAGGACTTGGGGAGAAAAAATAAGACGTGATAAAGCCGGGAAAATGTTTTTCAAATCCTTGAAGTTGGCGATAAAAAATATGGCGGCGATCATCGCGAAAATGAAGAGGAGGATGAAGGCGGTGAGGTGATGGGTATAGAACAGCCCGAAGGTCGTGAAAATCGCGAGGGCGAGAAAGGCGCGGGAGTTTTCCGCCGCCGCGAAGCCGGTTTCGAAGAATTCCAGCGAACGGTAATAAAAATAAAAAGCAAGCGGCATCAGCAGGTTTCCCAGGATATTGCCGACGACTCCTCCGCTGACAAACTTGGCTTGGGGGGAAGTTATGGCATATAGGACGCCCAAAAAAAGCAGGATCAGGATGGCGATATTTTTCCGTTTGAATATGCGCAGGGTCAGGATGAAAACCGTCAGTATGCCCAAAAGGTTCACGAGCAGAAGCATCACGACGGGGAAGGCGGAAAAGACGCTGGCACCGCTTAGGATGCCGATCGTGCCGAACGGGATTTGTTCGCCGATGATGAAATCCGGCATCTGGTCATAGTCCGGCAAGCGGTGGTTGTCGATCATCCATTGCGTCCAATACATATGGTGGCCCATATCGGTGGAAGTCGGAAAAACAGTGTCGGAAAGATAGGCGGTCTTGATGAAGACGGTCAGGAAAATCAGGAGTAAAATCAGAGTCAATTGGGATTTGGAAAAATTGAATAGGGAACTTTCCGTGTCTGTGTTGGTGTTTTTCCGGTGAAGTTTGAAAATAGCCCAGCAAATGGAAATGAAGATGGCGATGCTGATGGAAAGCGAAAGGCGGGTGATCGGCAGGTGCAGGCCGGCTAAGGAAAAATTCAAAAAATCAACGCTGATGATGCCGAGGCCGAATGGCAGTATGGATCTTTCGAGCGTGCTTAGGCTCTTGCTTTTTCCGAATATCGCCAGCAGCAAAACGTAGCCCGGCAAGAAAAACGCAAGGGCCAGCGTGGCATAAAACGATATTTGACCGGTTATGGATCCGAACATGATATTTTATTGCTTAATAGCGATGGTCTTCTGGATTTCTTCCAAATATTTTTTGGAAATATTGTCCCAACTGAAATTGTCCAGCACATATTGCCGGGCTTTGGCGCCGAATTCTTCCCGGAAACCGTCATCGGACAGAAGCTCGTTGATTTTTTTAACATACGCGTCGGCATCGCCCGGTTCGACCAAAAATCCGTTCTCACCGTCTTTGATCGCGTCCTTGAGGCCTTCCAGGTTAGAGGCTAGTATGACTTTTCCGCAAGCGCCGCCTTCGATAGCGGTGATGCCGAAGCCTTCCATCGATCCCGGCACTTGGATGTTCGGGCCGATATGCAAATCGGCGCAATTCATCAATATCAATTTATCAGGCTCCGGTATGTTGCCGATAAGTTTGGCCCGCTGTTGGAGGCCGAGTTCTTGGATGGCTTTTTCACAAATAGGGAAGTCATTTTTATCGCCAGCCGCGTTATCGGAAACGATTCCGCCGACTGCGGCAAAAAAATAATTATCCGGTAATTTCGGCAAGACATTGCGGATGAACCAATGGACGCCTTTGTGTGGGACTAGCCTTCCGACCCGCAAGATAATTTTTTTTCCGGTAATATTGATTCCTAAAATCTTTTCCATATCCTGTCTGGAGCAGGGGATAGTCAATTCGTCCAAAAGGATGCCGTTGGGGATGAAAATGCAATGCTCGCGGGCGATACCGATCTTGACCGCTTCATCGATAGTTTGGTTGCCGACCATAAATAATCGATCTAATTTTTTCAGGGAAGGGATATTTACGGCTTTGTAAATTTTTGAGAGGAGGCCTTTTTTGCTGGCGAAGGTGATATCCAAGCCGTGGACGACGGAAAAGAATTTTTTTCCAGGATGGAAAATTTTCAAGCCGGCGGCGATCGGAGCCAGGACGCCGTTGCCGACCAGGCAGACATCATAGGATGGCATCAGAAAAAGCGCCCGCAGGAAAGTGACCGGCAAAAAAACAGGCAAAAACCATTTGCCCTTGGTATTGGCGATTACTGTGACTGCGGCGTGTTTTTTCAAGCCTTCTGACAGGTAGTAGTTTTGCCTTTCGACTCCGCCGAAAATCGGCGGGAAAGAGTGTGATATGAATAAAATCCGCATAATTTATCTTAGCAAGTTACTGTTCTATTCTACCTCAAAACATAGCATCTTTCAAGGAAGCGGACCGGTTTTTTCGAAAGCCATAATCTGGAAGATTTTTTTTGGAGAATATCCGTTATTTGGTGTCGTAGCGGTCTTTTTTCCATTGGTACATCAATTCCTCCGTAAGCTGGCGGGAGGATTTGATCATATCGGCGATGAGGGCGAACACGACGAATTGCAGGCCGACTAAAAACAGCGCGATGCCGAAAATCAGGTAGTTGCGAAAAGGTGTGATTTGAAAACTGATGGAATAGTTGACTAGAAAAATTCCAAGTGAGACGAGCGACAGGAAAATCAGGAATAGTCCCGGGATTCCGAAAAATTTCATCGGCCGGATATCGCGGATAGCCTTCAGGATGATTTTGGTGGAATTATTGACGAATTTCCAGATAGACTTGGTTATCTTGGCATCGCGGTTATCAAAATAAGTGACTTCGATCGGTACCCAAAAAAGCTTCAGGTTTTTGCCGATTGCGTCGATGATGGTTTCCTGGGTGTAGGTGAAATGGACGTTGGTCAGATTTAATTTCAAAAGGGTTTCGCGATTATGGGCGCGAAAACCGCAAGTCAGGTCGTTGGTTTTGTAATTGAGAAAAAAACCGATGACATTGGCGGCGAATTTGTTCAGGCTTTTTCTGATCCAGGGGATATTTTTAGCTTCTTTTTCCCCGAAGCGGTTGGCGATGACCATATCGGCTTTCCCGTCCAAGATAGGAGTTAGGAGCTTGGGAATGTCATATGGATTGAATTGCCCGTCTGCATCGATATTGACCATCAGGTCGGCGTTATTTTTCAGAGAGCTTTCGACCGCTTGTTTGAAAGAATAAGCCAAGCGCCGATTGGGTTTGTAGGAAATAACTATGTCCGCGCCGGCTTCTTTGGCTTTTCGCGCCGTGTCGTCGGTCGAGCCGTCGTCAACCACTTGGATTATTTTTTCATCGATGGCCGCTCCTTTTTTCGAATAAAATTCAGCGTTGAAACTTTCTTTGATTTTCTGGATGGTTCCTCCGATAAGGGTATCTTCATTGTATGCCGGGATATTTACGATAAGCTTCATTATTTTTTCTTAATTATTAAAGGATCGGCGCAGCTGAAATCGCACTTGGCATTCTTAGTCCCTTGCTGGACCAATTCTTTGGTGCAATTATTGACGCTTTCTTGGCATTTTTCTTTGCTTTCGTTAAGATAATTCAGATTTACTTCATAGCCGAAATACGGCAAAGCGAAGTAGGCTATGACTGCCAAACCTGAAATCCAGACGATAAATTTTAGTATGTCGAACATCCTCTTGTTTTTAAAAAATTAAAAAGGCATAATCCATCCTGATTATACCTTTTATTTCCTGATTTAAGCAAGTATTAACAATCGGACAGCGCTATCTGCCGATACCCTTATAAATGATACCGAGTTTTTTAATCGCATCTTTATCCAGACAATTTTTTCCATCGATGATGACCTTGATCCCGTTTTGCTTGAATATTTTCGGATCGATTTCTTTGAATTCTTTGTGGTCGGTGGCGATTATGAGAGCGTCGACTTTTTTGAGCAATGCTGCCAGTGTTTTGACGGTCGATCTTTTTAGGATGTGCGGATCGAAAGTCTCATATTTGGAACTATGTTCATCAAGTAAGGCTAATATTTTGAAGGTTGGTGATTCCCGCGTATCGTCGACATTGGCTTTATAGGAAATCCCCAAGACTCCGATTTTGGTTCCTTTCATTGGCAAGCGTATTTCATTCAGGGCGTCTTGCAGGAGCTCGACGGTGTATGACGGCATCGAGTTGTTTATTTCCCGGGCGATTTTCAGGAATTTGTGATCGAAGCCGGATTTCTTGGCGCGTTCGATAAGGTAGTACGGGTCGACCGGGATGCAATGCCCGCCGACGCCGCAAGAAGGGAAATGGGGCATAAAAGCGAACGGCTTGGTCGAAGCGCCCAGGACCACGTCTTTGACGTCGATGCCAAGCTTATCAAAAGACTTGGCCAGTTCATTGACGAAAGCGATATTGATGTCGCGGAATGAATTTTCCACGATTTTCACGGCTTCAGCTTCGCGGATGGATTTCATCGGACGGATTCCGCCGTCCACGATGCTTTCATAAAATTTTACGGCCGTTGCCAATCCTTGCTTGTCGAACGAGCCGACTACGCGCGGGATATTGGTGACGTTCCACTTCGGGTCGCCTGGATTGATGCGTTCCGGACAATGCGCGATGAAAACGTCTTGGCCGACCTTGAAACCGGCTTCTTCAAAAAGCGGTTTTACGATTTCTTCGCTCACTCCCGGATTGACGGTCGATTCCAGGACGACTAAGGCGCCTTTTTTCAGGTTGCGCACGACCGCTTCCGTCGCGCCGATGACCGGACCGAGATCAGGCATATAGAGGCTATCGACCGGAGTCGGCACGCAAATGAGGATAATGTCCGCTTGCTTGATGATTTTTTCATCAGTAGTCGCCTGCGGCCTGTGCGCAGGCAGATTATCCGCTAGGAATTTTTCTTCAATCGGGCTCTTGCCTTGGTTGATGAGATCGACTTTATTTTTGTCCATATCGAGTCCGAAAGTTTCATAGCCTTTCTCGACGCAACGCACCGCCAACGGCAAACCGACATATCCGAGGCCGATCACGCAGACCTTCTCTTTTTTCTGTTCCATTTTTTTTGGAAATTATAAATTAATCCGCTCGAATTATTATAAGCGGTTTTAAAAATAATGTAAAACCAAGGGGGCGTGTTTTTCCGTCCAGACTATCGGCTTGCCGGCAAGGAATATTGGAAAATAAAAAAAACGGCTTGCCGCCGGATTTTTATAAAGGCTATTTTGTTCCTACACGAATTTATCCTCCAATTTTTCCACGCGGTATGTCAGCGTGTTGTGGTCGATCCTGTCGACTTTCTTGTTCAGATCGGCTTGGATGTTATCTACGGCCGTCTTTATCTCATCGACAGTGTTTTCGATTTTATCCAGTCTGCCTTCCATAGTATCCAGCCTTCCTTCCATAGTTCCCAGTTTTCCCTCCATAGTATCCAACCTTCCTTCCACGTTCAAAAAACCGCCTTGGACGATCCTTGCCAGATCATCGATCGTCATCCCGTTTTTTGCCGGATCATTTTTCTCCATAGCCTGATTATATCGTCAGACTGTCCGGATGTCAATGTGGATTTTTTGTTTAAAATGATTTTTTCGGGTATAATGCTATTAATATTATGAAAATCGGAATCAACGCGTCATTCGCTAGAAAAGCTTCATCCGGCATCGGCCAGGTGACGACCAACTTCTTAAAAAAGTTGGCGGTTTCGAACTCTAAATTTCAAATTTCAAAAAATGATAAATTGGAATTCGTTTTGTATTTGGAAGAAGATTTTCCGGAAGATATCAAGTTGCCGGAAAATTTCCAAAAAAGGATTTTTTTGCCGTTCTGGAAACGGGATGACTTGATCCGCAAGGTTTTGTGGGAAAAATATTATTTGCCGCGTATGGCTAAACGGGACGGTTGCGACGCTTTCTTCTCGCCCTACCAGTGCCCGACCGTCATGCCGGATGGCATCAAGCATTTGATGCTGGTGCATGATATCGTGCCGAAGCTGTTTCCGGAATATTTGAACAATTCGCGCAAGAAGATTTATTGGTCTTTGACGGAAAGGGCGATCAAACGCGCGGACAAACTCCTGGCGGTTTCGGTCAGGACGGAAAAGGATTTGATCCGGCACTTAGGAATCAAGGCTGAAGATATCAGCGTGAATTATAATGATTGCGATGAAATATATAAATCAAGGATATCCCAAGCCAAAAGCCGGGAGATTTTACATAAATACAAATTGAAGCCGGGCTATATCCTGGCCGGCGGGGGAATGGAAGTCAGAAAAAACGTGGAGGGTGCCATCCGCGCGTATAAATATCTGGTGGAATTGAATAAAAAAGCGCGATTCATCAAAGAGATGCCCGTGCTGGCCATCTACGGAAAGCTGCTGCCCCAATTGGCGCCGCTGGCGTTGGATGCTGAAAAATTGGTGCGCGAACTCAATCTGACCAGACGAGTGAAGCTGCTGGACAGGACGCCCCAGGCGGATATGCCGGCTTTGTTCGCGAATGCGCTTTTTTTCGCATATCCGTCGCGTTATGAAGGTTTCGGCATTCCGGTTTTGGAAGCGATGAGCGTCGGTATGCCGGTCGTGACTTCCAAAACGACATCCTTGCCAGAAGTCGGCCTGGATAGTATCCTGTATTGCGACCCGGACGATATCGCCGACATCGCGATGGTGATGAAAAACGTCCTGGTCAATCCGGAATTGCGCGCCGTGTTGGCGCGGCGCAGCAAAGAGCGCTCCGGTTATTTTTCCTGGGACAGATTCGTCGATAAGGCGCTCAATATAATTAAAAATTTGTAGCGGCATAAGGAATATGTTTGGAAAGAATCAGAATAGGATTTTTTTACTGGGCGCCAATGCGGCATTGGTCCTGTTTTTGATCGTGTCGTCCAATTTGAATATTTTGCCGATGGGAATGGGCGATTTCATATTTTTCGCGATTCTGGCGCTAGCCCTGGCGCTTTACCGGCCTGGCTGGGCCTTCCTGTTTTTTGCCGGCACGATTATGTTGGAAAATATAAATTTAGCGCCGGCAGAAATAGGAATCGCCGTCCGTCCATACCAATTTTTCGGCGGAGTGACGATTCTGGCTCTGCTTATCAGGTTATCGACCAAACGTCTTGACTTCAAACTTGCCAGACCGGTTTGGCCGGACTATCTGGTCATCATTTTGACGCTAGCCGGATTTTTGAGCGCCATAGGTTCATCGTCCAGGGGTGTCAGTTTGAAACAATCGATCGTGTTGGCTTCGTTTGCGGTCTTGTATTTTTTAACGCGGAATTTTTTGCAAACAAGCGGGGATATGAAAAAAATTATCCCGTTTTTTTTAAGCTCGTCGGCCGTTATGATGGTTTATGGTGCCTGGCAGAACGTGCGCTTCGCACAGGGACTTTCAAATTTTGAGGTGATGCCGGGGCGGCCCAATGCTACATTCACGGAAGCGGATTGGCTGGGAATATTTTTGGTGATGTTAATAGCTTTGGTATATTCTTTGATTTATTATTTTTCCAGAAATGGGAATAATCTGGATAGTCCCTCAATTTTAAATTTTAAATTTTTAATTTTAAAACAATTTTCAATTACTAAATTTTTAATTTTCCAAACTTTTTTGTATGCGTTGCTTGTCGCGACATATGTGTTGTTGATTTTGACGGTTTCAAGAAGTGCTTGGCTGGGGGCGCTTGGGGTGACTTTTATTTTTTTGTTCGTCATTTTCACGCATTTGAAAATTAAGCCGGCGAATTGGCGATGGAAAGAAACATTTAAATTGAAAATCGGAATTTTGACCGCGCTTGTTGTCAGCATCGCGTCGGTCTATTTTTTCCAGCTGACGACTTTCCAGTTGGGCAATCGCGTGCAAAGCACCGGCAGCGGTTTGCAGAAAATCACGGTTTCTTGCGGGCAACAGGAAAAATTTGATGGATCGGAAACTCTTGATTTGGAATCCTTGGAAAAAATCGGTTGCCGCCATATCGACCTGGAAGACATCGACACTGAAAAGGCGGAGGGTAATTTCGTGACGGAAGTTTACCGCGCTGACCCGAATATTAGCATCCGCAGCGTGATCTATGTCAAATCTTGGAACCTGATCAAAGCGCATCCGCTACTCGGCATCGGCTGGGGCAGTATCAGCGGCTATCTGGGTACGGACGAACGCGGCGCGGGACTCAACGCCAGCAATATCTTTTTGGAAATTTGGCTGGGTTCCGGTCTGCTCGGCCTGTTGTCTTTTGTCATGCTGCTGGTCATCATCCTGATTCGAGCTTTGCAGAGTTTTATGCAGGCTGATAGGGAAAGAAAAACTGTCGGCCTCTTTCTGCTTCTCGGATTTTTCGCTATCCTGATTCCCAATCTATTCAACTCAGGAATAATGCTGGGTTACCTGTGGCTGTTTTTGGGAGCGGCGCTTGTTGATAATAAAATAAAAAAATAATATGCGTATCGCGATCGACATCCGCAATATCGGCAAAAAAAGGACTGGTGACGAAGTGGTGTTTTTCAATTTGGTGAAAAACCTGGCTGTTATAGATAAGGAGAATGAATATTTATTGCTGACGGACCGGAATCCCGAGCTGGATGCGGATCTGCGAGAATCGATAGCATTTCTGCAGTTGGCGCCGAATTTCAAAGTCGTAAGCCTTTGTCAAAAAGGTTCTGGAAAAATTATTTGGAATGCTTGGATCCTGCCGGAATATTTGCGTCGGAATCCGGTGGATATTTTGCAGGTGCAATATATCACGCCGCTTTTCATTTCCCGCAAAATCAAAATCGTGACGATCATCCACGACGTTTCTTTCAGGGTTTTCCCGAAACTGATCAAAAAGACGGATTTGTTTTTTCTGAGCAGCCTGATTCCCTTGAGTCTGAGGCGTGCCGATAAAATAATTGGTGTTTCGCGGTTCACCGCCCAGGAAATCATCAAATATTATAAAGTCGCTTCGGAAAAAGTCGACTGGATCCATAACGCGGTGGCGGACAGTTTCCGGGAAAATTATACGAAAGAGCAAATGGAAGCAGTCAGGAAAAAATACGACCTTCCTCGGAATTTCATCCTCTATATCGGGACGCTCCAGCCCAGAAAAAACCTGCCAGCGTTGATTGAAGCCTATGTCAGGATTCCGACGGAAAAACGCGAGTATTGTAAGCTGGTTTTGGCGGGCGGGCGCGGACATAATTTCGATCAAAGGATCGATGAATTCATCAAAAGCTATTCCTTGCAGGAATATGTGATCCTGCCGGGTTTCATCGATGAGGCTGATAAGCCGATCCTGATGGGATTGGCGCAGGCTTTTTGTTTCCCTTCCCTATATGAAGGTTTTGGCATCCCGGTTTTGGAAGCGATGACTCTCGGCGTGCCGGTGATCGCCTCGGACATTCCGCCGCATAGTGAAATAACGGAAGGTGCGGCGCTATTTTTCGATCCGAATGATCCGGATGATTTCGCTGACAAGCTTACCCGGATCGTGATAGATGACTCATTGAGGTTCAGTTTGAGCCAAAAAGGGTTGGTACAAGCCGCAAAGTTTTCATGGTTGAAAACCGCGGAAAAGATGCTGGCTATCTATAAAAAATTATGCAACATATCCGATTGATTGACAATACTTGAATTCAAAGTAAAATATATATTAATGCCTGTTCCGGCGGATAGGGATTGGATTTATTTATTAATTTAAAGAAAAAGCAATGTCTTACATCGAAAAAAATAACCCGCAAATGAATGCTTCGCGTTTCGGGTTTATGAAAAAAGTATGGTTCAAAATCGTAGCCGCGATCGTGGTCGTTTTGATTGCTATCGGGGGCGTATTTGCCTGGAAAATGGACGGCGTCTTGAAGAAGATTTCCGATGGCGGACTATTGGAAAGTTTGTCGCGTTCGATTCCCGGGGTCAATAATGATCTCAAGGGGGAAACCGACGGGCGGATAAATATCCTGCTTCTGGGAATGCGCGGAGTCGATTTGCCGGGCGGTGGAAATTTGGCGGATACTATAATGTTAGTGAGCATCCTGCCGAAAGAAAATAAGGTGGCGATGATTTCCATCCCGCGCGATCTGTATGTCACGGTTCCTGGCACCGGAGACAAGCAGAAAATCAACGCGGTGCACGCTTACGGAGAGCAGAAAGGCGAAGGACAGGGAATGGAAGATATGAAGACGGCCGTTTCGGAAGTTACCGGTTTGCCGATCCACTACGCGGTGCGTACTAATTTTGCCGGATTCAAACAATTGATTGACGCGGTCGGCGGCATCGAAGTGACTTTGAGTCAGCCATTCGATGAGTCGATGCAATTCAATCAAGAACATGTCTGTGATTCATTTTTCAATATACCGACGGGAAATGTTGAAAATAAGACGGTGAAATATTTTAGCAAGACGACCCAAGCCTACAAGACCCGAATCGTGGCGACCTATCCGTTGTGCAATGCTCCGCAGGACACCTTGGAGTGTGGGGGAAGTTTCAAGTTAGCGGCCGGAAAGCAGATGTTGAACGGGGAGCAGGCGCTTTGTTTCGCCAGGTCAAGATATGCCACGAGCGATTTTGAGCGGGCCAAGAGGCAGCAAGAGATCATTCAGTTGGTCAAAGACAGGTTGATGAGCGCTGGAACCCTGACTGATTTCAGCAAGGTGAACGGTATTTTGGACAGCTTGGGAAATAATGTGAAGACGGATATGAAATCCTGGGAGATGAAAAAAATGTATGATATCTACGGCGGGATGGCTAATCCCCAAATCTATCGCCGGGTATTGGAGAATTCCGAAGAAGGCTTATTATACAATCCGCCTCAAGGCGATGCGGGCTATATCCTGCTTCCGATCGGGGATAATTATGACAAGATCCGCGATATGGCGAAAAACATCTTTACGATGCCGGCGCAAACCGACATCAAGCCTAAAATATAAGGCAAAAATCCGTATTCCAACCATAGGGATGAAATCATCGAGATTCTTCTAGAACAGGATTTTTCATCCCTAGCTGGCCGGTACCGGAATATAATCAAGAATGGATATGCAAGAAGAACAACTGATAAATCCGGCAGTGCACGAAGAAGAGAAAAACCATCGGCTTTTTAAGCGTTATTTTTTGTTTTTTATCGTGCTGTTCCTGGTGGTCGGAAGTTTTTGGATCGGCTACACTAATGGCAAAAAATCGACGGAATCGGCAAATCAAAGCTATCCTATCGATTCGACCGTCATCAAGAACAAGTTCCTAACGGAAGAGAAAGAAGTGGATTTCGATCTTTTTTGGAAGGTCTGGGATTTGCTTAAGGAAAAATATGTCAACCATGATTCCTTGGACGCGCAGGAATTGGTTTATGGCGCGATCAAAGGGATGCTGGCTGCGACGAAGGATCCCTATACGACCTTTTTCGATCCCAAGGAAACCCAGGAATTCGATCAGGATATCAGCGGAAGTTTCGAGGGAATCGGGGCGGAACTTGGGGTAAAAGATGGGATTTTGACGGTCATCGCTCCGCTGGACGGTTCGCCGTCGCAAAAGTCCGGGCTTCTGGCTGGAGATAAAATTTTGCAAATCGGGGACAAATTAACGTCAGACGTATCGATTGATCAAGCGGTAGACCTCATTCGCGGCAAAAAAGGTACGCAAGTAAAATTGGTAATCCTGCATAAAGGCGATCAAGAAACCACGGAGATTTCAATAACCCGCGAGATGATCAAGGTCAAGAGTGTTAAAATCGAATTCAAGGAAAATAATATCGCGTATTTGAAGATAAACCAATTCGGCGAGAAAACTTCCGATGAGTTCGATGCGGCGATGAACCAGATAATTTCCCGCGGATCGAAAGGCATAGTTTTGGATTTGCGCAATAATCCTGGAGGGTTCCTGACTTCATCGGTTGAAATCGCCAGCCGTTTGATTCCTCGGGGGAAAGTCGTCGTGACCGAAGAAGATGGAACCGGCAAAAAAGACAACTTATATACTGCTGGAGGCGACAGACTGAGCGGACTTCCGATGGTGGTCCTGATAAACGAAGGCAGCGCCAGCGCTTCGGAAATTCTAGCAGGCGCTTTGCGTGACAATCGAGGCCTCCAATTGATCGGAAAAAAATCATTCGGCAAAGGCTCAGTGCAAGAATTGATAGATTTGCCAAATAAATCCAGCGTGAAAATAACCGTAGCTAAATGGCTGACGCCGAACGGCGATTACATAATGGAAAAAGGCATCAGTCCAGACATCGACGTCGATTTGACCCTGGATGATTTCAAGAACGACCGGGATCCGCAACTGGATAAAGCGATGGAAAAAATCAAAGAGATATTAAAGAACTAGGAATTCCCATCCTGGTTTTTTTAATGAAGCTGGATGGCTCTAAATGATTCGGAAGGGTACGGGGTTTTAGTCTAGATTGGTATGGAACAAGAGATGGGGGAGATTTTAAAATAAAAAACAGGTTTTGTCAGATGCGGTCTTTGTGATATGCTTGGATTATAAATAAGTCGTTAATAAGGCAAAAAACACTATGGAACTGATTAGAATTTTTCAAAATTTATCAAAAAGCGATACCGATATCGCCGGAGGCAAAGGAGCGTCTCTCGGCGAGATGACGCAGGCCGGCATCCCGGTGCCGCCTGGCTTCGTGGTTCTGGCCGGGACTTTCGAGAAATTTCTAGCGGAAACCGATTTGGGCGTCGAGGTGGATGCGGTTTTACATACTGTCGATCACAATGCGATGCACACGGTCGAAGAGGCTTCGGAAAAGATCCAGACTTTGATTAAAAAGGCGCAGATGCCGGAAGATATCGCGCAAGAAATTAAAAAAAGATTTACCGAATTGAATGCTGAATTCGTGGCTGTCCGGTCCAGTGCGACGGCGGAGGACGGCGCGGAAAACGCTTGGGCGGGGCAATTGGATTCCTATTTGAACACGACCAAGGATAATTTATTGGAAAAAGTCCAGCATTGTTGGGCGTCGCTATTCACACCGCGCGCGATTTTTTACCGTTTTGAAAAAAACCTGCATAAACAAAAAATTTCCGTGGCGGTGGTGGTGCAAAAAATGGTGGAAAGCGAGATTTCCGGCATCGCTTTTTCGGTGCACCCGGTGACGGAAGATCGCAATCAACTCATCATCGAAGCCGGCTATGGCCTCGGCGAAGCGATCGTGTCCGGCCAAATCACCCCGGACAGTTATGTGGTGGAAAAAAATCCGAGGAATATTTTAGACATCAACGTTTCCACGCAGGAACGCGGGATCTATCGGGCGCAAAACGGCGGCAACGAATGGAAAAATATTCCCGAGCCGCAAGCGTCCGCGCAAGTCCTGGCGGAAAAACAAATTTTGGAATTGTCGGAAATAATCTTGGGTATCGAAAAACATTACGGTTTTCCGTGCGATATCGAGTGGGCTTATGAAAGTGGAAAATTTCACATCGTCCAAAGCCGGCCGATTACGACTTTGAAAAATTAGGGATTAGGATTATTCATTTAGGTTTTGCAGGATGGGAGTCTAGTGGAAGTGGATGCGGGAGTTGTGATAATATTAAAAAAGCGTAACATTTTAATATTAAAAAATATGGTATATGATCTGGAGCCATTGGATGATTCTCAGATTGCTGAGGCGATAGAGCTGTTTTTAAAAGAATTCGTCAGGCACAAGTCAGGGCTTTTTATCGTTGCTCCATCCGGTGCCGGTAAAACATATTTTGTAGATAGGCAAAAGGACAAAAATTGGATCGATGGCGATAAATTATGGGAAAAATCAGGCGCTCATCCGAAAAGGGCATGGTGGCTGGAAAGCGAAGATGTGATGGATGAAATCGATAGGCGAAGTGATGAAGTGACAAAGCGGGCCATAGAAAAAGGTTTGTGGATTATGGGCGCTTCTAATAATTGGCTTAGGCCGGATGCGGTAGTCGTGCCCGAATGGGAGAAGCATAAATCATTTATCAAAAAGAGAGAAGAAACGAACTATGATGGCGGGGCGACTTCTGATCGGCTAGGGCAGGTTATGGGACACAGGAATTGGATTTCAAAATGGAAAGAGAAAGGAGTGCCTATTTTTGATTCCATAGAAGAGGCGGCGGATTATCTGGCTAAGGATATTAATAAATAAAAAATTAAATTGTTTATGAATGAATGGCCGAATCAAATTTTTCATAACGAAGGCGGGAAGGTTGAAATAGAAAGAATCACATCGGCAGATCTCCATCCAAAAATGCCTGAAATCGGCGGCTCGACAATCGTTTTGCAGCGCAACGCCAAAGACGATAGGCGCAAAGACTCGCCAGATATGGGTGCGCTTGAAGTTGGCGCGGCAGAACAAGTGCGAGTGAACGCCAAGGAATTTTTCAATAAGATATTTGGCGGTTTAAATGAGGAAGAGAGAAAAATGATCGATGTGATGGTGATTGCCAGCGATTCGACATTGTCCACTCCCGATGGAATAAAAAATAAGCATCAGAGGGCGGTGGAAACTGCCGGTCAGGTAATGACGGGGCTCAGGGAATCTATGTCGGAATTTTTTATTGCGGATGGACAATTGTTGAATAATTCAGCCGCTCAAAACGGCGGAGCTATTGAAGTTTCAGAACTGAGGGACTTGATGATATTGGAAGAGTCACCAGAATTTACGCAATTTTTGATAGATAAATATGGAACCGGGGTGGAATTTTGGGATGCGTATGAATCAGATTCGGAAAGGGAGACTCGTGTAGAGATGGGTGCGGAAGGTCCGGATGGAATAGCTGACCGGGTTAATTACGCGCTTTCATTACAGGCGCAGATAGCTGATGAATATCACAAGGCTAATCCTGACAGGCGATTAATCATCTGGGCGGTAAGCCATTATGATTCCATAAGCCCTTTTATCAAAAGGCATATTGCCGGGATAGACATGAAAAAATATTTGCCAGTCGATCAAGGCGCTGGCATTTCCATCGGAATCGATAAGCGCGGCAAGGCATCCTGTGAAATACAAGGCAAAGAATTAAGTTTGAATTAATTAAATCAAAACAAACGCTATGAAGAAGCAACTATTGGATTATTTCGGCTATGGCACTAATCGCGATTTGGAGATGATGTCTGCTATGGTTGGCCGTGAAAAAATCGAAGGCGTTAAGGGAAAATTACTGGGCTTTGAGCTGTGTGTCCAAAAAATCGATGATATACCGGGAGAAATAATTGGGACGGCGCCATCCAGGCTTTCTCCGCGCGAAATCGTTTCCAAGGCTTTTGATGATAATTTTGAGTTATATATTATCAGGCCAAAAGTTAACGCCGTCACTTATGGTACGATTTGGAAACTGACAGAAGAAGAATATGGATTGGTTAGGGATTGGGAATTGCTGGAATATGGTATGCAGGAAGATATCAAAGCCATTGCGATGGATTCAGAAGGAAAAATCGTCAATATTATCACGCACGGGTCATTATCGCCGGATATGCCGGCGGATAGGGTGATTGAAAATGGGGATTATGAAGATTATTTAGTCCCGAAAGATGCTATTTTGAAAGTCGCGGCAAGAGATTATGAAGAATATAGGAGGAAGCACCAGATTGATTGAATGCGATTTTTTGCAGAATGGGGATCTGGCGGAGGTGGGCGCGAAATAATTAGTTATATATAGATATGACTGAAAAAAAACTTCCTTGGAACAAACAATTGGCAAAAGATTGGAAAAATTATGCCGCGCCCGTCAGGCCAGGGTTGGAAATGGCTATATACGAAAAAATCATCAGAAAGGTTCTTGCAGGTAATAAGAAGCCGAGGATTTTAATTTTGGGGTCGACGCCGGAATTCCGTGATTTGCTTTTGAAGCATAAAATAACGCCGATTTGTTGTGATGTGAATTCGGAGGTGTATGAGGCGCTGAGGATTTTGATGAAAAGGGATGGAAAAGAATTATTCATTGAGTCTGATTGGCTTGAGCTGGATGATGCGCGTGGATTTGATTTGATAATGGGCCATAACGTTATCAATATGATCCCGATAAATAAACAAAGCTTTTTTGTAAAAAATATTGCCGACAATTTGAAGCCGGGCGGGATATTCGCGACTACCGCGGTAATACGTCCGGTACGCAAAGAAGTCAATCCGGCTGATGGGTTTGAAAGATACAGGAAACTGCGAATCAAGACGGGCAAAAAAACGCTTTTTATGATGGCTTACCCGGACCTGGCGCTTTCAATAGGGCGGAAAAAAGGATCCTATACGCCGTCCGGAATATTATCGAAGTTGCGCGATATGCGCGGAAAACGGATTATTGATGATTCGGAACTTAAGACGATGCTTGGATTTATTAAACCGAGCAGCCTGAAAATCAGATTGCCGCTAAGGGACAATTTGGAAAATATTTTTAATAAATATTATCTGATTGAAGACGTTAAATACATAACCGATAAATACTTCGATCCCAGATATTGGCCCATTTATATTTTAAGAAAAAAGTAAAAGCGATCGTGACCGATGAGGACGGAATGCTTTGCCACGCCTCGATGCTGGCGCGGGAATTCAAAATCCCTTGTATCGTCGGCACCAAAATCGCCACCCAAGTTTTGCGTGACGGGGATCTGGTGGAAGTGGATGCGGATAAGGGGATTGTGAGGATAATTAAAAAATCGGAAGACAAATAAATTTATGGAAAAAAGTGAAATTTACGGTGTGCGCCATAGCATTTCAGAATATAAGAGTTATAAAAAAATATTAGATTCTGATAATCCTCAGGGCCCTATTGAGGAAAGCGAGCAAGAAAAGAATGATTTATCAAAAGAAGGAATTATTTTGGCGGAGCAAGAGGCAGAAAAATTATTATCGGAATTTAACCCCGATGATGATGGATTATTCTTTGTGTCTAGCGGGCAAGTGAGAGCGATGGATACGGCCAGCATATATATGAAGGTTGCTGAAAGAAAAGGCTTCGAAATAGTATGTCCTAAACGTTCAAGAAGCGCGTATTCAGACGAAGTTAGTGAGGGGAGAATAAGGAAGATAAAAAACTTGTCATTGCGCATAGACAATGTTCTTGTCCAATATCTTTTTATGCCGACACGGTCCGTGGATGTAGACTGGGAAAAAGTTCCAGCTGAAGCCAGGAAGAAATGGGAGGAAGCTCGAAAAATTGTAGAAAATAAAAATTATGGGAATTGGGGGGCTAATTTTTTTCACTACTCGGAAGAATTAAAAAAATTTTTCCCTGAAATAAAATCAGCTAAAGATACGTTTGATGTCAATTTTAAAAATTTGTTAAGGTTGATAAGGTTTGGTCATGATAAAATCAAGGAGAGCGGGTCTGGGAAAAATATAAAAGTTATGGCATTCGGACATGAAAATTATATAGCCTATGCTTTAAATGAATATTTTGGCGATCATGAAATTAAGAATTGTGAAGCTATAAAAATCGACGTCTCAGAAAATAGCATCGCCATAGCGAGAAGGGGCGAGAAAGTGGAATTGAATGATTAACTGTAAATAAATATATGATAAACCCAAACCAATTGAATCCGGAAGATTTCATTAAATATTTCCGTACAGACGGGCTTATCGGATGTATGCATAGTGAATTTCTTCTGGAGGGTCCACTGGGACAAGATATGCTTGTCATGAACCAAAATATGGTATTTTATTCATATATAAGCCGTCGACATGAAAAAGATTGGGCGGAACAAGGGTTGGAGCTATATGGAAATCAGGAAGAATTTAATGGATATATTGAGGAATATAAGGAATATATACGAGAAGCGAAGTCAGGGATAATTAAAGATTTTAAAAAAGTTCCCGAAAATTTAACCAAAGAAGAATTCATTGATGCAAGAAACTTCATGGGATTATTATGGAAAAGATATGGATTTTTAGAAGCCTATTTCCAAGAATATGCATATGCCGTGGCTCAAAAGAACGATAATAAGGTCATAAAGAAAAACTTGGATTATGCTGGTAGATTTAAATTCGAAGTCCGGGAAATTATGAACGACTATTATTTCAGGGGCGGTGTCTTGGAAAATATTTATAAATATTTTTCCAGGAAATACGACGTGAAAGCCGAGTATCTTTACACCGATGAGATAAGAGGGCTTTTTGACGGACATATGCCGCCAAAAGATTATGAACGAAGAGAAAAATGTTATGCGGCTACAAACCATAAGGGAAAGCTGGCGGTATTCCCATATCAAGAAGCCAAAAATATTTTTGATCGATTTGCTGAAAGGGTGAATAGGAAAATTGTTAAAGGCGTTAGCGCGAGCAGGGGGATGGTTTCGGGAAAAGCTGTAGTGGTTCCGATGTTCGATAATCATAAGCAGATTATGGAGATTGATAAAATAATGAAAAAGGGAGATATTCTAATAGCGGAGACTACCAGCCCGGAGGTCCTATTGTTATGTAAAAAAGCGGCAGCGATCGTTACGAATACCGGAGGAATGCTTTCCCATGCGGCAGTCGTGTCGCGGGAGCTTAATATCCCCTGTATCGTAAATACGGTTAACGCGACGCTCTCATTCAAAACGGGTGATGAAGTGGAAGTGGACGCGGATAAGGGGGTGGTTAAAATTTTAAAGAGAGCGAGCGAGGAATAAAGATTTTATAAATTATGGAGAAAACCAGATCTAAAAATAAATCCAAATGGTGGCTTTGGACGGAGCGGGAGGGAATTGCGGTTTCATATTGCAACTTGCGGGATAGCGCGCATCCTTTCCATCCGGCATTTAAGAAATTTGCCAAAACCTATCTCGGACATATTTATTTATGGGAGGGCGATAAAATATCCATATATTGGAAACAACAGGATTTGGATAATTTTGCCAAATTTTTCTTGAGAGAAATAAAAAAAGAAACGAATTTTTTAGACAGACTGGAAAAATATCATTTTAAAAATGGCCGAAACCTGATAGCGTATAGCAAAAAATTTTCTAAAATCGACTTTTCTAGTAAAGGTGATAAGGAACTTTTGAAATATTTGAGTGATTTTGAAAAAGCCTATGAAAATTTAGCCATATATACATATATTCCGGTAATCGCCACCTTTGCCATTGAGGATGAAGTAATCCCGTATTTGAAATCAAAATTAAAAGACGCGGGCGAAGAAAATAAACTCGGAGAATATTTTTCTAAGCTTGCCTACAATCCGGGAAAGTCTTGGGCCAGATTAAGTGATGAAAATCTTTGGAAGATCGTGAAAATGATCAGAAAGGGGGAATCTATTTCAGGAACCAAAGCGTCGTTGGCATTAAAGAAGCATGCGGAGAAATTCGGTTGGCAGTCATTGGGTTATCAATTTCTTGGGCCCATAATGGAGCCGGGGGATTTTATTCCGAGATTAAAGGATTTATCGGAAAAGGGATTGTCCACTCTTCCTGGAAAGAAAGAAATCGCGAAAAATATAAAAGACATAGAAAATAAATTGAATATTGATAAGAGGCATCATGATTTATTTTCCGCATTGAGAAAAATTATTTATTTAAAGGAATATAGGGATGGCATATATACTAGATCCCATCAGTATATAAATATTTTATTCAAGGAGGTGATTAGGAGATTTGATGTTCCAAAAGAGGCGCGGTATTTTATGAAATTTTCTGAATACAAGGACTTGGTGGGCGGTAAAAATTTTGATTTTAGGGAAGTATCCCATAGGGATGGAACATTTATGTGGATGTGTGACGGCAAGGAGAATTATCATGTCGGCACGGAAGCGGAGAAAATAATCGGGCGGGAAATTGGCAAGAAATCTTTGGTTAGAGATGTGAAAACTGAAATTATGGGAGTGGTGGCCTCGCATGGGATCGCAAGGGGCGCAGTAAAAGTTTTAAACAACGAGCAAGATTTGATGAAAGTGAAGGCAGGGGATATTTTGATCGCGCATATGACCAAGCCTAGTTATCTTCCGGCTATGCGTAAAGCTTCTGCTTTTGTGACAGACGAAGGCGGTGTCACTTGCCACGCGGCTATCGTCGCTCGAGAAATGAAAAAACCTTGTATCATCGGCACCAAAATCGCGACGCAAATTTTGCACGACGGGGATTTGGTGGAGGTGGATGCGGATCGCGGGACAGTTCGAATATTAAAAATAAATTCGTGATATCATATTCAATATGGAAACATATGGTGTGGCACAATTATTTACGCGGGCGTCACGAAATGAGGAAATTTCTCCGGCCTTATACAATGGCGCTATGATTGTCCAGTCAAGCGGATGGAATACTAGAAAATACTTTAAAAAGTATTATGATGATGATTTGTCATTCCCGCTTGTTGTCACGATGAATTCTAAAGAGGGTATTTATTACTATCATTTTTCGCAGGCGCAACGGCATTCCGAGGAAATTTTTCTGAGACATTGGAAAGGCCAGGACATATTGGATCAACGATTTAAAATTTTTCATAGGCTTGATGATAAGATATCGGAAATTTATGAAAAACTCACATATCATTACATCGCGTTGAAGCAGGAGTCTGAAATCAAAGACGATGTGATTGCCATAAGAGACGCGGTATGGGATATGAACGCAGCGCTATTTTTTTCCATCGCATTTGATGAGCGGATGTGTCTGGGATTTCTCAAACAAGTGAAAAGCGATATAAATCCGGATAGGGTGCGATCCCTTTGGGAGAATGCGACATGGCCCGTTTCCCATTCGTTTGATATCAGAAGGAGACATATACTTATCAATATGATAAAGGAAGGTTGTTCTTGGGAGAAAATAGGGGAAAAATGCCAGTTTTTTGAAGCCCATTATGACCATATCAAATCCGCGTCAGAAGTCGCGTCAAATTTAAAAAAAGATTTCGGTGATTTTTCATTAGCCCAAATCGACGATATCCTTAGGCGGGATATTGATGCTGAAAAAGAAAGGCGACAAGAATATGCGCGGTGGATCAGGACTCTTTCCTCGGAAGAAATAAAACTCGTTGAATATATACAAGCAATTATGAAATTAAGAGATGTAAGGAAGGATTCTATGGCTCGCTTTACAACTGTTACATATAGATTTGCGCAAAAAATATTCGCTCAGTGTGCTGTAGGAGAAAAATATAT
Organism: Parcubacteria group bacterium; assembly: GCA_041674205.1. Taxonomy (GTDB): domain Bacteria; phylum Patescibacteriota; class Minisyncoccia; order Moranbacterales; family UBA2206; genus JAUXSK01. The sequence goes on along the minus strand of JBAYWF010000004.1, from coordinate 62,157 downwards.
TCCGTATACTCATTTTCATGAAGTCTTGAAAGGATCTGAATATATTTCTTCCATAAGCCACATAGTACAAGCGCGTTTTCCTGAATATTCGGTATTTATAGATAAGGGTGGTAAAATGATAGAAAATATCGGAAAGCACGAAGACGTTAAAAAACAGATCAATGATTATTATTTACAACAACAATCCTTAGAAAAATATGGAGGAAATATTATTAAGGGGAGTGTTGGATCACCTGGAAAGGTGCAAGGCAGAGTGCGAGTTATACATAGCTATCGGGCGCAAAGAAATTATTTTTTGAAAAACGAAATATTGGTAACTGGCATGACCCGGCCGGAATTCGTGTCGCTTATGAAAAAAGCTTCAGCTATAATAACTGACGAGGGTGGTATAACTTCGCATGCTGCGATAATTTCCCGTGAGCTGAAAATCCCTTGCATCATCGGCACCAAAATTGCGACGCAGATTTTGCATGACGGGGACTTGGTGGAAGTGGATGCGGATATGGGGATCGTGAGAATATTGAATAAATCGTGATATAATAAAAACATAAATATTTAAGAATAAATTTATGAGTTTCAAGGAAGGCGGCCCTAAAGAAGTAACATTTGAAAAAGAACCCACATATGTCTTTATGATCACAAGGCACGCGGAAAGGCTGGCTTCAGGTGAACTTTCTCCCGAGGGCATTGAAAACGCAAGTGGGAAGGGCGGGCAAATCGGAGAAGAGGCCGAGGTGCTGAAGGCCTATGCCAGTGATGAAAAAAGCGACCGAGCTTTTATTACTGGCGATCTCATTTCTGAAAAAAGCGGCATCAAGTCGGAATTGACCGGGAAGCAATATGCTACGCGCAAAGTCGAGGATATCCAATATGGGATATTGAATCCGGATTTGAAAAAACAGCTAGGGAAAGCTGCTGATTTGATCAATGAAGAAACCCTGCGGGAATTAGGCGAGTCGACTGAAAGGGATGAAAATGGAAAATTGAAAGTCGACCTTACGAAATTGCCCGACCAAGAAAAAATCGCACCGATCCGGGCCAAAAACCAAGCGGTCGGATTCAGATATATCCTAAGGGAAGAAAACGATGAGGTGATAACCCGGATGGCTATGGGGTTAGCGCAACAATTGAATCACGAATTTGAAATAGCGGGAAGATATGATAGGCGATACCGGGGTGGGGATGATTCCAATGTTAAAAAGGATGCCGTATTGAATACTGTTACGCATGGCATGTTCATGGAGGCCTTGTTGAAGAAGGCGGGCGTTATGCTGGGAGCGGATGGCCAGGAAGGACCGATTTCCGATTTTGAAAACGAGGACTTTGGCGGTTTTATCGATACCAACGAATCGATCTATTTGGATATCAAAAATCCGAACGATCTGCCGGATAAAATACCGGTCAGGTTCGAGGGTGGCAGCCGACCGGCGGAAAGCAAAGTTTTTATCGACAAAAATAAATTTCTGGCATTGGTGGGCAAGTATAAGGAATGGAAAAATTCTAAAGAATCAGCAAAATAATCTTTTAATTACAATCATATGTCATCAGCGGTCATGCATTCGGGGAAATGGAGGATCAAACCTTCGGGAAAACTTCCGATTTTCTTGCGTTTTATGATAAATTCTGCTTTTAACAAGGAGGATGCTAGCAAAGTCGAAATTAAAACCGTGCTTTGCAACCGCACATTCTTGAACCATATGATGTATTGGGAGGCGTCGGAATATAACAGTTTCGAAAAAGAAGTGATTGATCATCTTAAGGCTAATGATGGTTGGTTTGAGCGGTATTGCCAAAGAGAATTGGAAGAATGCGAGAATCTGTATAAAAAAGGATTAGAACTTAAAAAAATCAATTGGAAAGAAAAAGACAATTCTGAGTTGAAGGAATCCTTGGCTGATATATTGAATAAATATAGGAGTCTGGTCGGCGCCTGGTATGCGCAATATCCACTGGATGAGTATTTTGAGAACGCGATTGAGAACAATTTGGCGGAATACATCCCTTCTAGCGATTCTGGATTCAGGAACCTAGTGCTGACGTTTACCGATCCGGAAAAAGCGACCGAAGTGAGCCAGGAAAGGATAGCTCTATTGGCGATTGCGAAGGATTTTTTTGAAAAAATGGAGGATCTGGATGGATTATCGGCTGAGGCTAGGAATATTATCGATGATCATCTGGATAAATACGCCTATATAAACAGGGGATTGGCTACTAGCCGGCCCTATTCTTTTGAGGACATAATCAATCGCTTGAAAGAAATAAAAAAACAGGTGGACGATGGAATGAAATTGGACGAGATGGACTATAACGCTTCGGAAGAAAAAGTGGAGGCGGACTATGAAGCGGCGCTGGATAAGATAAAACCTAAGCCTGACTTTCTGGAAATAATCAGAAAGGCCAAACATCATTCATATTTGCGCAATAGGCGCGTAGAAGCTTTCTTCAATGCTGATTTTGGAGCGAGTTTTCTCTATTCCGAAATCGCCCGAAGATCTAATTTCAATCCGGATGAAATCATGGAAATCACGGATGAGGAAATGTTTGGCGCCCTGGAAGGCAAGGTATTGCCCGATGCGGAAGAAATGGCGCGGAGGCATTCCAATTATGCTATGATCGTCCGTAATTCAAAGACGCGGCTGATTACCGATCCGGAAGAAATAAAAAAAATGGAAAAAGATTATTTCGTCGATGTCGTAAAATCCGAGGAGCTAAAAGGCAAAGTGGCATGTTCGGGAGGGATTATTCGCGGAAGGGCGAAAATTTGCCTGGACAAAAAGGATATCCCGAAAGTAAACAAGGGCGATATATTGGTCGCCCAATTCACTACCCCGGATTTCGTGGTGGCGATGGAAAAGGCGGCAGCTATAATAGCCGATCAGGGCGGATTGTCTTCGCATGCGGCGATCGTATCGAGGGAACTAGGCGTTCCTTGCGTGATGGATACGAAAAACGGCACGAGGATAATCCATGATAATGATCTAGTGGAAGTGGATGCCAAAACAGGCGTGATAAAAATCATTGAACGGGCTACAAGTTAAAACCATATGATAAAAGCGATTTTTTTTGATTCGGGAAATGTCCTGGTAAAAGAGGGGTTTATCTCCGGAATCAGGGAATATGAAAAGGATAATTCCTTGGCGCCAGGCAGTCTTTACGCGGCAATGCGCGATTTTCCATACTGGAAGGATTTTACGCTGGGTAAAATTTCTGAAAAAGAATATTTCGATGAGGTAAGTAAGAATTTTAAGAATGGGCTGGATGTAAATCGATTACGGGAATCCGTACTTGGGGGCTTCGTTCAAAATACCGAGCTCGTGGATTATATTAGGACCTTGAAGAAAAAATATAAAATCGGCGTCATTTCCAATAATCCCAAGGAATGGTTCGAATATTTTTCCAATAACTTCGGATGGAACGGCATTTTCGATATCATCGCGGTGTCGGGTGATCTGCATATCCGCAAGCCGGCAAAAGAAATTTTTGACTATGCTCTCGCCCAAGCCGGGATATCCGGAGGGGAGGCTATCTATGTCGATGATCGCCCGGACAGGGTGGAAGGCGCCATATTGGCGGGAATGAAAGTGATAATTTTTAAAGATATAAAAAAATTAATTAGAGAAATAGATGAAAAATAATAAAACATTGTATCTTTGGGATCTGGCCGGGACGATTTTCCGGGAGGAATGGGACGCGGAGAAAACCGGATTTGCCGGCTATTATGATTGGCTGGAAAACGAACTTGGCAGAAAAATGGACGGTATTTCCGCGCGGGAAGAGGAAGAAATGTATAAAATACCTTATGGCGAAGGCTGGTATTTCAAGCTTGATCTGATGCCGGGCGCGCAGGAAGTTTTGGAATGGGCGCAGCACAGCGAGGTTTTCACGCAAGGCAACCCGGAACAGATCGACTGGCGGGCGGAATATCTCACCCCGCGGATCGGATTTGATGTGCGGAAGTTTTTCAAAAAAATAAACTCGACTTTCGATTATGCCGAAACGAACGTGAAAACCAAAGAGATGCTTCTGGATTATTTGCGGAAAAAATATGCCGAAGGGTTCCGGACGGTCGTGTATACCGATGACAAACTCAAAAATTGCGGAAACTTCGCGGAGGCCGCCGAAGAAGTCAAAAAAGAAGCCGGCGATTTCGGCTACCGCCTATACCACATCCTGAATGATGGCGACGGTTTGCGGGCGAAAGAGGGCTATGTTGAAATCGGAAGTTTGCATGATTTGATCGAGGCGGAGAAAAATCTTCAGTCTTAATAAAAAAAACATATGGACAAAAAAGATCTGGAAATGGCACTGGAAAAGGATTGGTATATCCAAGGATTCAACGGCGTGCCGATTTTTTTGAACTCTTGCGCCGCAAGCCTGGTGCCGATGAAAAAACATCTGGGATATGGATATTCCGGTTTCATTTGCAGTTACCAGGATGATTATTGCGAATACGGCTATTTGCAAAGCGATCTGGCCGACGTTTGGATGCAGGCGAAGAAGAAGATCGGGGAAGACAATGATTATCTGGTTAAGATTAAAAACCGGTACGAAGAAATTTTTAAAAAACATCGGGAGATGTTTGATAGCGTCGGAGCTGGAGAGGTGGCTCTGATGGACGACGTGGGGCTTTTGGACCATTTCAAAAAAAGTTTGGAAGCTATGACTGATTCCGTAGGCATCGCCCATGTGCTGGAAGGAATCGGCATGGAACTGGAGAAAGAATTGAAGGAAAAATTATTCGATTCCCTTGAGGATAAAAAAAGTTTCAATAAGTATTTCGCCGCCATAACGGCGCCTACGGAAATCTCTTTCATAGCCAGGGAAGAAAACGATCTTAAAAAAACCATGTCCTTGGAAGGCGCGGAATTTGAAGCGGCGCTCGAAGCGCATTTGAAAAGATATTTTTGGATCCAAAACAGCTATGTCGGTCCGAAAAAAATCACTATTGCTTCGCTCAAGGAAAGGATAGCTAGCATGGTTGATAAAAAAGAAATTTCTTCGAAACAAGAGAATATGCCTAGTATGGATTTGGGTCCGGAACTGAAAGAGATGATCGGAATAATCGATTTTTGTACGGTCTGGCAGGACGAAAGGAAAGAAAATATTTTGAGAGCTATCAGCAATCTAGGCATTATTATGGATGAATTGGCGCAAAGGATGGGAGTCGCCAGCCATCTGCTATCCTACCTGGGAGTGGATGATGTCATGGGAATGGAAACGATTGGAAAAATGAAGGATATGGAAGGCGAGCTGACGGAAAGGACCCAGGGCGTATTGTTTCTTGTGGATGAACAGGGAGAAAAGAAATCCATAGGCGGGGATTATGCGGAGTATGCTAGAATTAAAAAGGAAAAAGAAGCGGCTAAGCATGATTTCGGAATGGATTTACACGGCACGACTGCCAATGCTGGAACCGCTATCGGACGAGTGATTATTTGCAAGGACATTAAAACCATAGACAAAGTGGAGGAGGGCGATATTTTGGTCTCTTCTATGACTCGTCCTGAATTTATTCCTGCTTTGCGTAAAGCTGCCGCTATTGTGACGGATGAAGGTGGTATAACTTGCCACGCGGCCATCGTGGCGCGCGAGCTTGGCATTCCGGCCGTCATCGGCACAAAAATCGCGACCAAGGTTTTGAAAGACGGAATGCTGGTGGAAGTCAAGGCGAATCATGGATTGGTAAAAATAATAAAATAATATGGACGCGCAAGAATTGAAAAAATATCTGGCGGAAAATGAAATCGACGTGCAAAGCGCCCGGGCGGCTTTCAACGCGGCCGATTGGGTTTTCCGGGCCTATTCGGATTCGGCGGAAATCACCGGAGTCGATTATGATCACGTGCATTGCTATTTCGGCCAAGGGGCGGACGTTTTCTACCAATTGATTTCACGGGACGATATCAAAAAGGTTTCCAAAAAGTTTTACGAAGATTATTTGGAAAACCCGGAGGGTATGCGGAACAAAATCCAAGCCCAACAAAAATTGGCTCTAGAAATCGACCGCTTGGGGTTGGAATATCTGGAAAGGGCGGAAGGGGGAATTCCAGACGCTGAATTCGCTGGATATTTTAGGAAAATAAACGAGCTGGCCTATGAGTGGTGGAAATGTGCCGCTACCGGCGAAGACAAAGCGGAGGTAGTCAATTGGGAAGTGGTGCCGCGATTCCAAAAACGCCATGGCATCAGCTATGAAGATGCGCGGGAAGCGGTGAGCGTGTTGGCGCATCCGGATGAGATGGCGGTTTTCAATCAGGAACGAAAGAATTTTTTTGAAATATGTCTGACGGTTAACCGGAAAATCCATAGTTCTGGGAATGATGATTTCGCTAAAGCGTGGGAAGATAAAAATGTCCAACCGCTAGTCGATAAATATATACGGGATTTTTTCTGGATTAAAACGAATTTTTATGAGGCGACGCGTGTAGATGGATATTCATTGAGGGATGAAGTTAAAAATGAATTAAAAATAAAAAACGAAGCCGACCTGGAAAATGAACTGGCTAAAATAGAAGATAATTTCTCAAATATCCATGCTAGTAAAAATGAACTTAAAAAGCGCTATGCCCTAAGAGAGGTTGATTTGATGGATATTGAATTTTCCCAAAAGGCAATTTTGTGGTTTGATCAAAGGAAATCGGGAATGATGAAGCAATTCTATTACATCTATTCCATGCTGCGGGAAATCACGGAACGCAAAAAAATCGATTATCACACCTGCACCGCGTATTTTATGGAAGAATTGTTTGATTTGCTGGAAAAGGACGTGCGAGTCGATCCGTTGATTATCGCAAAAAGGGAGTCGGGCGTATTCTTGGCATTCGAGCATGGCAAGCGGAACATTTTTTTCGGCGATGAGGCCAGGGATTTATTCGGGTTGGCAAGCAAGATCGAATCTGCAAGCGGATTGATGGGCGTGGTAGCCAGCCGGGGCGGCCAAGAAAAAATCAGAGGGATTGTGAGCATAATCCTGCGTCCGGACAAAAGTGATTTTGAAGCGGGCAGGATTTTGGTGACCAGCATGACCAGGATCGAGTTTGTGCCGCTTATGAAAAAAGCCATCGCGATAATCACCGATGAGGGCGGCTTGGCGTGCCACGCGGCGATCGTTTCACGCGAACTCGGCTTGCCGGCCATCATCGGTACGAAAAACGCTACGCGGATTCTGCAGGACGGGGATGAGGTCGAACTGGATCTGAAGACGGGAGAAATAAGAGCCATACGTGCGGCAATATCCGCGGCCTGACCATTCTGGTTATCCGGATTTGCCATACTTCCAGTTTTTGGTATAATAACTATATGAAAATCATCCTCCTACAAGACGTGAAGGGCCTTGGAAAAAAAGGCGCCATAAAGGAAGTCGCGGAAGGCTACGCGAGGAATTTTCTATTCGTGAAAAAGCTGGCTGAAATCGCCACCGGATCAGGCTTGAAGAAAGCTGAAGTTATCCAGAAAAAACAAGCCGAGAAAGACCAATTGGATTTGGAAAAGACACAAGAATTGGCCGATCGGTTGGAGGGCAAGGCGATCACGCTTATCGTCAAATCCAAAGACGGGAAGCTTTTCGGATCAGTAGGCGTCAAGGATATCGTGAAAGAATTGAAAAAGGAAAACATAACCGTACCGGAAAAATCAATCATATTGAAAGGACCGATCAGGGAGCTGGGGGAATATGAAGTGAAAATCGAACTGGACCACAAAATCGAAGCGATGATCATGGTGCTGGTTGAAAACGCCTGATAAGCGCCCATTCGCAAATGGATATAAAATCATTTTTTTAAAAACCAGATATGAAGTCGCAAGGGGAGGCGGCTTTTTCGTTTGTAAAAAATAAATTTTTTAATAACATTATGAAGAACCGAAAATACATTTTTGTCGTCGGGGGAGTGATGAGTGGGGTAGGCAAGGGAGTTACGACTTCGGCGGTCGGAGCGATTCTTAATGCGCGCGGATTCCATGTGACCGCTATGAAGATCGATCCATATATCAATGTCGATGCCGGCACGATGAACCCGACCGAGCATGGCGAGGTTTTCGTATTGGATTCCGGATTGGAAACCGACCAGGATATGGGAAATTATGAAAGGTTCCTGAATGTGACTTTGCCATCGGAAAATTATATGACGACCGGCAGCGTGTATGAATCGGTCATCCATAAAGAAAGGGATTTGAAATACAAGGGCAAATGCGTGGAAGTCGTGCCGCATATCCCGCTGGAAGTCATCGAGCGGATCGAGAAGGCTTCGGAGAAAGCCAAGGCTGACATTTCGATCATCGAGATCGGAGGCACGGTAGGCGAATACCAGAATATCTTGTTTTTGGAAGCGGCGCGGATGATGAGAATAAAGCATCCGGATGACGTGTTGGTCATCATGGTCAGCTATCTGCCTATCCCATCCAAGATCGGCGAAATGAAGACCAAGCCGACGCAATACGCGGTGCGGACACTAAACGGGGCCGGCATCCAGCCGGATTTCATCATCGCCCGCAGTGAGACGTTCCTGGATCAAAGAAGGAAGGAGAAAATCGCGATGTTTTGCAATATCCCGGAACGCGACGTGATTTCCGCGCCGGACATCGATAGTATCTATGAGGTGCCGATCAATTTCGAAAGGGATGATTTGAGCCGTTTGATATTGAAAAAACTCGGTTTGAAATATGATAAGACCGATCTTTCCGGCTGGTACGACCTGGTGGAAAAAATAAAGCATCCGAAAGGGACGGCCCGGATCGGAATCGTCGGCAAATATTTCGGCACAGGCGATTTCGTCTTGTCAGACGCCTATATCAGCGTGATTGAAGCGGTGAAGCATGCGGCATACCATAACCATGTCAAACCGAAAATCGATTGGATCAGCAGTGAGACGTATGAGAAAAATCCGGAAAAATTGGAAGAATTGAAAGAATATGACGGCATCGTCATTCCGGGCGGATTCGGCTCGCGAGGCATCGAAGGCAAAATTTTGGCAATCGAGTTTTTACGCAAAAATAAAATCCCGTTCTTGGGACTTTGCTATGGGATGCAATTGGCCGTAATCGAATACGCGCGCAACGTCTTGGGCCTCAAGGACGCCCACACGACCGAAGTCAATAGGAATACTAAAAATCCGGTCATCGATATTATGCCTGAACAGAAAAAGAATCTGGAAGACGGGAATTATGGAGCTACGATGAGACTAGGTGCTTATCCGGCCGTCCTGCAAAAGGGCAGCATCGCTAACAAAGCCTATCGGTCAGTCAAGATTTCCGAGCGCCACCGGCACCGTTGGGAAGTTAATCCGGAATACATCGAACGTCTGGAAAAAGCCGGCCTGGTTTTTTCAGGAAAATCACCGGATAGCAAGCTGATGGAAATCACCGAATTGCCAATTGCGATCCATCCATTCTTCGTTTCGACGCAATTCCATCCGGAACTTAAAACCAATCCGATCAAGGGTCATCCGCTTTTCAATGAATTCATCAAAGCGGGAGTGGGCCTGAAAAAGAAAATAAAATAATTTTTTGAAATAAGCATATGCAATCAGAAAAAGCATTCGAGCTACCAAAATCATTGGAACAGCTCAAGGATGGTCTTAAAAAAAGAGTGGAACAGTTAGATGGGAAGGGCTTGCAAAACCTATCCCAAAGACTTGCGCTTTCGGACAAGGAAGAAATCATCAACCATATATCCGATTCCGCTAAAACAAGCGCCGACGTCGATTTTTTTGAAAATTTAATCAAATTAGCTGAAGATGACTTTCCTTTTGAACTTCCAGATACCGAATCGGACGATTCGGATAGGAATAATGAACGGGAATAAAAAAATAAAAAATCCTCCCAAATATTCAGGAGGATTTTTTTATCGCAAGAATCCGATTATTTTTTGTTGCTGATTTTGCCAGCCTTGGTCTTCGGGCGGGCGGTCTTCGTTTTTTCGGCTACGGGAGCTTCCGCAACTACTGAAACGAATCTTTTATTTTCCAAGTTGCCGGTGAAAGTCCGGACTTTCTTCCGGGCGAATTTTACGACGCCGTCAACCATAGAATAGAGGGTGTCGTCCTCGCCTTGCTTCACGTTGGTTCCGGGTCTCCACTTCGATCCGCGTTGCCGGATAATTATATTTCCAGCTTGGACCTTTTGGTCTCCGAAAATTTTGACGCCGAGCCTTTTGGATATCGAATCACGGCCCAGCTGGGTAGATCCACCAGCTTTACGATGTGCCATATTTGTTTATTTAAGTATTATAACCGCTAAAAATCATTCCCACTCAGGCATTTGTCCATCACCACGATGCCCTAGGGGATAACGAGATTTATTATAGCAAAATATGGTACAATGTCAATATCGGATCGGTTTTGCTCCGCAGTTGATAGCCTATAACCAAACGGATTATGCTAAATTTAAGGGAATTCTGGGATAAATATGAATATAAGCTTGTTTTAGCCATAGGCTTCGTGTTGATTGCGACTATTTCTTTCGAATTCGGCTATACGCAGGGGAAATCTTTCAAATCCAGCCCAGTAGTCATTGAAAAACCGGCTGTAGGCTCAGAAAACGGCTCTGGATGCCCGGTTTCCACTGATCAGGCATCAAATATCGATATCACCAAGAAAACGCCTGGCGAGGCTGATTTGGCGCCATTGAAAAAATGCGCTTATGTCGGCAGTAAAAATTCCGATAAATTCTATCCGCCCAGCTGCTCGTACGCCAAAAGGATCAAGCCTGAAAACCTCGTTTGTTTCGCCACCGCCCAGGAAGCGCTGGCCCAGGGGAGGACTGCGAGCGCCGGATGCAAATAGATTTTAAGTCCAATGGTTTTTTAAGACGACCTTCGTCATTTGCCACAAAAAGCGATTGCGGTTATCATAATATTTGCGGGTATTTAAATCAATAAATCTATAGATTATGGACAAAAAAACCATCATCATCTCATTGGGCGGGTCGCTGATCGTACCGGAAGAAATCGATTGGAAATTCGTGAAGAAATTCAAGGCGCTCATCGAGGAGCAAATCGAAAAAGGTTTGAAATTCATCCTGATTACCGGCGGAGGAAAAACCGCACGCAAATATATCGATGCGTCGGCTAAAATCGACGACATCAATGATGAAGATAAGGATTGGATCGGCATACACGCCACGCGGATGAATGCCCATTTTATCCGGACAATCTTCCGCAAGCACGCCCATCCTCGCATCAACAAAAATCCGCATGATTTGGAAGATTTCTATAACTTCAAAGAAAATATCCTAGTGGCGGCCGGTTGGCGGCCGGGCTTTTCCACGGACTTCGATGCCGTGCTTCTGGCTAAATATCTAGGCATCAAAACCGTCATCAATCTTTCCAATATCGACTACGTCTGCGACAAAGATCCGCGCAAATTTCCCGATGCGAAAAAAATCGAAGAAATTTCCTGGACGGAATTCCGCAAAATGGTAGGAAATAAATGGGATCCCGGAATGAACGCGCCTTTTGATCCGATCGCTTCCAAGGAAGCGCAAGAAATCGGACTTGAAGTCGCCATTATGAACGGCCAAAACCTGCCGAATCTCAAAAAATATCTGGAAGGCCAAAAAGCCAAGGGGACGATTATAAAATAATTTATGGGCGCGAACAACCACCGCAGCGGCGGGAAAATCGGCGGACGGCACACGACGGTGATCGACGCGGCCAGGCCGATTATCGACTTCCTTTTGAAAGATCCCGGCGTATCCAATATCGCGATAGGCCATATCAAAATGGGCATCAAGGCCGGGCCGCAAAGGGTGAAAATAAAAGAAGAGACCGGTTGCCTTTTGATCAAAATCCGCGGCAGTGCCAGTGTCCAGGAAATCCGCGTCTTCGCGAAAGAATTGTCGGAAATTAATAAAAAATTAAAAGTAAATTTCAAAAATGTCGTTATAGAAGCGAAAAAAGTTCCCGAAACGGACGCGCGCGGCTGAATGAAATGTTTTTCAGAAACCATTGTAGTATGTATCACTCAAGGACCGAGGGTGGCATAGATATCAAATTTTTTGGTTGTGAGGGTGATATTATCGAAAAATTCGTTGTCTGGCGATCTATCCGGTCCGACTAAAATCAAACCTATTTCAAATATATGGATATAAAAAAGTCCCGTTTCCGCGGGACTTTCCTGTTTTTTGCCGGACTACTTCTTTTTTACGGCTAAAGTTTTGGTTTCTTTGTCGATCACCTTGGCTTTTTCGATTTCCGCTTTAGCTTCAAATGGCAACACGCCCATAATCTGCTTGAGGGCGATGCCGTCGACTTTCAGGACCGATTCCCATTTGTCGAGCGGCTCAAGGATTTCACGGATCTTTTTTTCATCATATTTATAGGTTTTGCGCAAAGACCGGCCGACGATGCCTTGCGAGCCGAAAACCCGTTCGACGCCTTCCTGGTCCATATATTGCAGGATTTTGTCTTGGATTTCCGCTAGGCGATCTTTGGTGATGGAGATGGCCGATTTCAGCTCGACATATTCGTTGATGGCGGAATCCACCTCCTCCGTGTCTATTTTCCGCAACTCCTTGAATTTGTGCTTCCACATCGGGCAGATATTTTGATAACCGCACCAATCGCAAAGCGGGGTGATGTTCGGTTCGAATTTACCTTCTTCTATCAACCTGATAACGTCTAGAAAAAGTTGTTCACTTTTTTGGAGCTGTTCGATTGTCCGGGTGGCGGAAAGCTTCACTCCGTGTTTGAGATAATAGAGGCTCACTTTCAGTTTGCCGATGTTTTCAATTTCTTTCGGGTAACGTGAAAGGAAGGCTTGCAGATAAACGGAAAGTTGCAAATCGTTATCGACTTTTTCCTGGGAGGGCATTTTTTTGGTGGTTTTGTAATCGATAATTTCATAGCCGTCCTCGGTCTTATCGATGCGATCGATGATGCCGGAAATGATATGTTTGTCCTCGATGGGGCCGATTTCGATTTGGAAACGTGATTCCAAATCGACGATATTGAAATTAGCCGGATTGTTTTTTTGATAATAATCCTGGATGATCCGCACGCCTTGCGAAAAAGCGGCGCGCTCCTCGTCGGCGCTGTCGAAAACCGCCGGATTCCAGGAATTGGAAAAATGTTCCATCGCTTGGTCGAGGGTGGGGGAGAGGATGCCGGTCGTGTGGATAAATTTCATCGTTTCATGGACCGTGGAACCGAAAACCGCCTCCTTGGATTTAGGAGTCTTAATGTGGTCGATATTCTGGAATTTATATTTCAGCGAACAATTCTGATAGGTATCGAACGCCGAGTAGGATATCCTCATAGTTTATAATCCAATTGTAATCCAGGGTGGCGGCGCGGTCAAACCGGAAAAATAGCTTAAAAAATAAGCGCCAAGGATGATGGATATCCTAGGCGCTTTCTCCGGAGCAAGGGTGGGGGTGATTTTTCAGCCCTTATTGATGCTCCGGTAGTCGTGCAGGATTTTCAGCACTTGGGCAAATGCTAAAAATCCTACTGCGGCCGGCAGGTAAAATTTGTCGACCGCAATGGCGATTATCCCGACGATATTTGAAAATATCGCCAGGACAACCAAAAAATTCCTCTGCAATCCCTGCATGAATGGATTGCAGCCAACTGTTCGTATTTTTTTCATTTTTCCCCGCCTCCCCAGGTGTTTTTTCAGTTGTTGGGTTTGTTTCGTTATATCAGATAAACCCCGAAAAGTCAAGGATTTGCTTCTGATTAGCCTAGGATTGCGCCAAAGGTGACAAATTTCCTATTTATGATAAAATATCCGTATATTAAAAAATAACAAAAAACGATGTTCAAAGACGTGAAGAATCCGAAATCCGATGAGGCGCTTAAATTCGCTTTTACGATCATCGCCTCGGTATTTTTGATAATAACTATCGCTATTTCCTACGAAATAACGCAGTGGATGTAGGGATAGCCTGGAATCAAACCAAAAAACAAAAGACTTGACGCGGTTCAAGTTTTTTTGTAGTATTAAAGCATACTAAATTAGTAGGATATTGAATTATGAAATTTTCCACCAAAGCCGAATACGGCCTCAAGGCTATGGTCAACTTGGCCAAGGATGAAACCCGGACCAAAAATATCAAGCTGATTGCCAAGGAGGAGTCGATTTCCATCAAATATTTAGAACGGCTTTTGAACGGTTTGCGCAAATATGGCCTGGTTGAAAGTTTCAAAGGCGTCAATGGGGGATATGCTTTGAAAAGACCCGCCAAGAAAATCAGCGTAGCGGATGTCGTTATCGCCCTGGAGGGGCCGATTGCGCCGATGAAATGCGTAGGCAAGACCTGCCGGATGGAACATCAATGCTCATCGAAAATCGTTTGGCAGATTCTCGGCACGCAGATTGAAAAGACCTTGTCCCACATAAAATTAAGCGATTTAAACAAATAAAATAAATTTATGCAGAACAAAAAAATATATCTCGATTATGCCGCCACTACGCCCGTAGATAAAGAAGTCTTGAAAGAAATGCTGCCGTATTTTTCGGAAAAATTTGGCAACGCGATGTCCATCCATTCTTTCGGGCAAGAGGCTTTGCAAGCCGTCGACACGGCCCGCGGAAAGATCGCCGGTTTCTTCGGGTGCGCGCCGACTGAAATAGTCTTTACTAGTGGCGCGACCGAATCGAACAACCTGACAGTCAAGGGTGTTTTGAAATCATACTATTCCAAGGCGGAAAACCGCGGCAAAAAACCGCATATCATCACGTCCGCCTTCGAACATCATTGCGTCTTGGATTCATGTAAGGCGGCAGAAAAAGAAGGACTGGCCGAAGTGTCCTACGTCAAGCCTGGCAAGGACGGCATAGTGAAGGTTTCCGAAATCGCAAAGGCTATCCAGCCGAACACGGTTTTGATTTCCATAATGTATGTTAATAATGAAATAGGCACAGTGCAGCCGATCGGAAAGATCGCCAAATTGGTCGCAAAAACCAACAAAAACAGGACGGAAAATGAATTTAAAGCCGTGTTCCATACCGATGCAACGCAGGCCGTCAACTATTTTGATTGCGATGTGGAAAAATTAGGCGTGGACCTGCTTTCGATGTCCGCGCATAAGATTTACGGACCCAAAGGTATCGGGATGCTGTATGTCAGGAAGGGTACTGCGATCCGGAAAATCCAGGACGGAGGCGACCAGGAATACAAGATGCGCGCCGGCACGCACAATGTCACCGGAATCGTCGGATTCGGCAAAGCGATTGAGATTATGAAAAAAAATGCGTCGAAGGACTCAAAAAAAATCCAAAGCCTGCGCGACTATCTGATCGGGAAGGTTTTGCGCGAAATCCCGAACGCGACGCTCAATGGATCGAAAATAATGCGTTCGCCCAACAATGCCAATTTTTCATTCAGGGATATAGAAGGGGAGGGGTTATTATTGTCGCTGGATATGGAAGGCATCGCTTGTTCGACCGGATCAGCCTGTTCGTCCGGTGCGCTTTCGCCTTCGCACGTCCTCTTGTCTATCGGATTGAAAGCCGAACAGGCGCACGGATCATTGCGGATGACATTGGGAAAGTATACGACTAAAAGCGAAATCGACATGGTGGTAAAAAAATTGAAAATCATCGCCGGAAGATTGCGGAAAATTTCCGGCTCAGTCCTGGCGGATTACTATTCTAAGAAATAATTCAAAGCGGATGCCGTGCGGATGGACGACCACAACAGCCGAGCTGGAAATCTGAACCGTATCCGTAAATCAACCATATGCAATATTCAAAAAAAGTCTTGGAACATTTCACGCGTCCCCATAACCAGGGCGTGATCAAAAACGCCTCAGGCGTCGGGATGGTCGGCAATCCGGTTTGCGGAGACTTGATGAAAATATATATCAAAGTCAAACGGGACAAACAGCGGGGAGAAGTGATTAATAAGATCGGTTTCGAAACCCTGGGTTGCGCCTCAGCCATCGCGACCTCTTCCATGATAACCGACCTAGCCAAGGATAAGACGCTTGAGGAAGCGATGAAGATAACCCGGCAAGATGTAGCTGACGCGCTGGAAGGCCTTCCGCCGATCAAGATGCATTGTTCAAATTTGGCCGATGAAGCCCTTCATGAAGCTATTAAGGATTATCAAAATAAGCATAAATAACAATCCGGTCCAAGGTTTTGGCGATTGCCAAGACCCGGCACTGGAAAAACTACGGCCATGGCGTATCGGATCACACCTAATTTGATTTTCCCGATTGGAAATTTCAAAAATATTTCCTCGGGATTCGGAGAGATGAATGTGTATGATAAGACATTGTGGGGCAAGCACCTAGGCATCGACATATCCGTGCCGCATGACACTAAGGTTTTTTCGGCTGGAAGAGGGGTAGTCGTGTATTCAAAGCTGCACCCGGGAGAATTTTCCGAAAATGGCCAGGTTGAAAAGAGGAATTGGGGCGGAATCGTGATTATCGCCCATAAAAAACCGCAATCCAGGGAAATTTTCTACTCCTTGTATGGCCATATGGGCAAACGCTATGTCAAAAGAGGCGATACGATCGAGATGGGCGGGATTATCGGCACGATCGGAAAGGCTATGAGCGAGTCAAATGGAGCCTGGGAGGAAGAACATCTGCACTTCGGAATATATACCGGACCGTATTATGGAAAAGTATTGCCGGGCTACTACAAAGAGAACGGCCTGACGGAGGCGGAGTATTGGAAAGAGCCGGTCAGTTTTATTAAAAATTATAATGCTAAAAGTACCCTTATTTAGGGGGAAAATAGCCCTATCTTGGAATATGGACAGTGTCGCACATCATTTCTTTTGCGACATTGCATCGTTTTTAAAACATTCGCCTTGCCCATTATAATATATCCTAATAGATATATAGACCTATCCATACGCCTTCTCTCCGTGCTATGATCGGTAGTTGTTTTTAAAAAATAAAGTTGCGGCATATACATCTATGTATGCCTTGGCATCCCATTCCAATCAGATTTCAATCGGCTGGCTTCGCAGGATACATCTATGTATGTCCAATAGTCCAAAACTTTTTTTATTTGAGATTACCAAACCTCTCCCCTACGGATAATAAAAAAAAGGCCTACGGAATGAAGCAGGTCTTTTTTTTATATTTATATACGAAAACGCTTACAGATATTTTTTCGGATTGACCGGCGCTCCGGTCGGGATCATCAGGCCGTTGACATAGGAAGACTCGACGGTCTTGAAAGTTCCCGAAGAGAAAACTGAAAAATGCAGATGCGGCCCGGTTGAATTCCCGGTATTTCCGCTGACGCCAATTTTTTGCCCTTCCTTGACTTTCCCACCTTTAGAAACAGCCTTATCGCTCAAATGGCCGTATAATGTCACTAACCCGTCTCCATGGTCAATCGCAAGCCATTTACCATAGGCATATTTACCATTATCGCCGGAGCCGACCACTTTGCCGCCTCTGGCAGCAAAGACGCTACTGTATTTTATTCCGAAATCCACGCCATTGTGGAAATTATTCTTATATATGCCGGATGTCTTAGCGAAGCTTGTTTTGCCGTAACCCTGGGTGAATATATGCGGATTGACCGGCCAAGTAAAGTAGCCATCTTTGTCCGGCGGCAAGTCGGCCATATTGACCGAATTTGAAAGGCCCTCTTCCAAGTCGTTGATTTCATTATCGATTTTTGCCAGAAGCTCTTTATATTTGGCGATTTCAGCCTGCGTCTGTCCGAGCAGATTCTGCTTCTGGTTTTCACTGTATTGCAAGTTCAAATTCCTATCTTCCAATTCGCTTTTCATATCTTCACTCTCCCGTTTCTTGACGTTCAGGTCATCATATTCCTCTTGTAGGCTTTCTTTCGTTTCACGGATAGTTTTCAGAACCTCGCTTACGCGGCTGCTGGATTGTTCAATGTGGTCCGATTGGCTAAAAATATCGGAGAAATCCTGATTAATCAGTACGATATTCAAAAGCCCACCCTGGTTGTATTCATAGTATGATTGGATCAGCTTGCTCAAGACCACTTGTTGATATTTCAACAGATCTTCTTTGTCTTTGATTTCCCGTTCCAAGTTAGCCACTTGTTGCGCGAGACTCTGCGCTTTTTCCTTGGTTTTCAGCAATTCAACTTGGTTTTTTTGTTGTTGCGCGTCGATAAGCGATAGCTGGCTTTGGATCGTCAGCTGAGTCTTATTTTTTATATCGATTAGCTTTTGGGTATCCTTGCGCTCCTTTTCCAAACATTCAACCCTGTCGTTTGCCGAGTCGCAGTCGGTAGCAGTGCCATAAACCCTATGGATGGACGGGAAAAACAATGCGCTGGAGATTGCCATTAGCGCAGTGATCCTTTTGGATATATTTTTTTTCACACTTTGTTTTTTTAGCATACAGCAGACGTCATCCTATGTTTCTAATCCAATCATACCGCATTATAACATAAAAACGCCTATTTTTAAATTCAAATCTTATTTATGGCGCTTTCCAGTCTATCCAGGCTTTCTTGCTTGCCTAATACCCAGGCCAATTCCATCGGCGAAGGGGATTTTTGCGCGCCGGAAAGGGCTACTCGGAGCGGCCAAAGCAAATCGCCCTTCTTGTCCCCTGCCGCCGCAAAAAGTTTTTCTTCGATATTTTTCAGTTCCCATCCTTGTTCATCGATTCCCATCAGGACTTTTTTGGATTTTTCCAATGATTCTTTCAAGGCTTCGTCGGACATATCTTTCCAGCGCAACATGGCCTTATCGTAATCAATATTAGTAAAAAAGAATTTATCATTTTCTCCTACGTCTGACAATCTGACGAGCCGCTCTTGCTCCACAGTCAAAACTTTTTTCAGATATTCCTCGGTTTTCATTTCCTTTGGAGCTGAATTATAAAAATCTTTCTGCGCGAAAAATTTCAAGGACTGTCCGTACAATTCATCCACGGACATTTTTTTGATATATTGCGCGTTAAGCCAATCAAGCTTTTGCAAATCAAAAACCGCGCCGGCCTTGTGCACCCGCTTAATATCGAATATTTTTTCCAATTCGTCCAGCGAATATATTTCCTGAGTTTCTCCTTCGCCCGGATGCCATCCCAAAAGAGCTACAAAATTTATTATCGCCTCTTTCAGATAGCCGTTTTTTATGTAATCCTCAACCGCCACATCCCCCATACGTTTGGAAAGTTTTTTCTTGTCCGTGCTGAGCAGAAGAGGCAGATGCGCGAACTCTGGGATTTCCCATCCGAACGCCCGATAGAGCAAGATATGTTTCGGCGTGCTAGGCAGCCATTCTTCGCCGCGGATGACATGCGTCGTACACATCAGATGATCATCTATCACGCTGGCCAAGTGGTAGGTTGGGAAACCGTCGGATTTCATCAAGACCTGGTCATCGATGGTATTGGAATTGATGGAAACTTTTCCGCGGACCAAATCTTCAAATTCGATGATTTCATCAGCAGGAACTTTAAGCCTGATCGTGTAGGCGCAATTCGATTTCAATTTCCCATTGACTTCTTCCGGAGTGACGTTTTTCAAACAATAGCGGTCATACATCGGAGCCTGTTTGTTTGCGATCTTTTCTTCCTTAACCTTGTCCAGCCGATCTTGTTCGCAAAAACAATAATAAGCCTTGTCCTTGGCGACCAATTCCTCGGCATATTTTTTGTACAGATTCAGTCTTTCCGATTGTATGTATGGTCCAAACTCGCCTATTTCCATAACCCCCGGGTAATTCTCGGACTCGAATGTTTTTTGTGATTCCGAACCCGAAACCTGGTTTTTCATAAACACGCCCTCATCCCGATCCAAACCCGCCCAATCCAAAGAGCTGATAAGGCTTTCCACCGCGCCCTCGACGAATCTTTTGCGGTCAGTGTCTTCTATTTTCAAGATGAAAGTCCCGCCGTTTTTCTTGGCGAACAGATAGTTATATAGGGCGCTCCGCAAGCCGCCGATATGCAAATAACCGGTCGGCGACGGCGCGAATCTGACTCTGACTTTATCCATAAATTTTATATATGATTTAATTATTTATCACCTCCAAAACGGCTTGGGCCGCTTCGGCACCTTTGTTGTGCCGGTCATTGGAGCGCTCCTGGGCTTGTTTCAAATTGGCGGTCGTGATTATGCCTAATCCGATCGGCAAATCGGTTTTAAGCATCACATCCATCACGCCGCGGATCGATTCGCTGGATACGTAATGGTAATGGTCGGTATCGCCCTTGATGACGCAACCCAGCGCGACCAGCCCGTCATACTTTTTTGTTTGGGCTAATTTCTGGCAAGCCAAAGGGATTTCGAACGCTCCCGGCACCCAGACAGTCCGGATGTTTTTTTCCATCACCCCGCTATCCTGTAAAGTTTCAACTGCGCCCGCGAACATTTTGCCGGTGATATCCAGGTTGAATTTCGAAACCACGATCGCGATTTTTAATTTCTCCCCGTCGATTTTCCCGACTTCACTTGATTGTTTTCTTAGCATATTATTTCCTTAACAATTTATCGATATATTTGGCCAAAACATCGGTTTCAATGTTTACCCTATCCCCCACTTCGAGCGTCCCGAGGTTGGTGTTGTTCAAGGTGTAGCCGACTAGCGACACGCTGAACCAATCTTTGCCGGTGGAAACGACCGTGAGGCTCGTGCCGTTCACCGTCACCGAACCTTTATCGGCGACCAAGCGCATAAAACTGGTTGGGATTTTTATCTTGACGACTTTGGATTCTTGGATTTGTTTGATTTCCTTCACTTGTCCGGTCGTATCGATATGCCCTTGCACCAGATGGCCATCCAGGAGATCGTTCAATTTGAGGCTTTTTTCCAAGTTCACCGGCCTATCTTTGATAAAATCTCCGACGGTAGTTTTATGGATGGTTTCCGGCATATATTCCACGATAAAATCTTTTTTGGTCAAATTTTTGACCGTCGAGCATACGCCATCGATCGCGATACTCTCCCCCTTCCAAACTTTCCAGCCAGCCGGGATTTTTACGGATACGAAAAGGCTGCCATTTTTTTGGGAGACCTTTTCGATAACGGATAATTTTTTTATGATGCCGGTGAACATATCTTTTGAAATTACGGTTTAGCTTTTCTGATCAGGAACAGGTCTTTCAGTACTTGGCTGATCAATTCCTTCTCGCTCTCGAAACGGACCACCTCGCGGATCTTTTGGCCGACCTCGACGCTGATTTCTTTCCCGTATAAGTCGCCTTCAAAATCCAAAATGTGCGCCTCCAGAACATCGCGTTTTTCCGGCACGAAAATGGCGGCGACATATTCTCCGCCGTCAAAACGGGCTTTGCCGACATAAACCCCGCTTCCGATTGCCGGGTCATCCAAAACAAGATTAGCGGTCGGAAATCCCAATGTCCGCCCTTTTTGTTTGCCCTTGATAATGACGCCTGAAATTTTCCGCATAACGCTGGTCTTTAAAAAAATTATGTCTTTTTCAATTTTTCATATTATAAAAATAGGGGCGTTACTTCTTTGCCTGACCGAAATAAATCTTATAGCATGTCAAAGCCCTATTTGCCGCGCTGCTTCTGATTGATTTTATAATAAAACTCCTGCTGATGATATCGTCAACGACCTCTTTCGGTGGAAACGTAGCCTTGAATCCATGCCAAAAAGTCTTTAGGAAATCAAATTGTTTTTTTGTGATAACTCCGCCTTTTAGGAACTTCTTCAGCTGATCATCTAAATCTTGGAAGTTTTTAAGGTGTTGCTTGCCTTCAAAATCATCCATCCCGATAATGCACGACCAATAATAATAATTTTTGTCATCCCGGGTAAAAATATTATTTTTAAAGGCGGCTATCATATCATCCGCGCCAAGGGTCTCGTTTTTTTCAACTGTGACGACGTTCTTTATCAGGTGGCCGCCTTTTTTCAAGAGTCTCGCCTGCTCAGCGAAAAACGCTTCCCACTTTTCAAACGGGATATGGCACACTCCGTGGTCACAAAGAACGACATCGAAAGAATCCGATTCCAGCGGAATTTCAAGCCAATTTGAAACCACTGTTTTTTCTTTCCCATCCGAATATTCCAGAAGCTGATCCATAGCCTTGATCATATCCGAATTTATGTCGACAATAGTGACGTCGATATCATACGTAGCCAATAGATCCCTGAGTTCCGGCGTCGCGCCTAAAATCAAAGCCTTGATTTTCTTCTTGGATTTTTGGACTATCTTTCGGATGTAATCCTCATATATCTCAATTTCATAGCGTGAAGGACGATCAGGTGACATAACCCGCCCCCATTCTTCTGAAACACGGGTCCAACCTTCCTTGTTTAATACTGGTTTTTTTGACATATTTTTAACTTTTACTGATTTCGTTTTTTGCATCAATCCCCTTATTATATACTATTTTTTGGCTTTACAAAACCAAAAAAATCAGCTAACTTTCGAATATGGATTAGGAATTATTTCTTTTTCAGCATATAATCCCTTCGAAAAGCCATCAATGGATGGGATTTGTCGGTATATATTTCCTTGATCGTGTAAAATCGCCTCAAAAAATCGTCATTTTCCCTGATATTGTCAAAAGCGATTTCCACGTATGAGCCCAAATCATCATTCACCCAGCGGATATTTCCAAGATCTGATTCGCTGATGATGCCCTTTTTAACAAATCTTTCCAATCTTTTTATGACTTTGTCGAAATGGAATTCTTTTTTCTTCCGGTTGTATAGTCCGGGTTCCTGGTAGAGGCGGTGCAACGACCATATCCTATTTTTGAAATCTTTGAAATATTCCGGGTCTTTCTTATATTTCGCTATCAATCCATCGAATCCCCAAGGATTCCGGACTTGGTAAACCCAAGCGGCCAGATAAAACAAACCTTCTTTTTTAAGCGACCCATTCACGTTATCGATGAACTTTCCCCAGGTACTAAGGGCGATATTGCACAGCGGCCCATCGGAGAAAACCAAATCGAAATGTTCCTTCGGCAATCTGACGCTTAGCCAGTTGTCGATTATGAATTTCTCTTTGGGATTTTTGAGCTTCATTAATTTGTCCATCGCTTTTTTCATCGTCGGATTGGCATCGACAAGGGTGGTTTCTATCCCATACTTGGCCAAAAGATCGCGGATTTCCGGAGTCGAACCGAACACCAAGGCTTTCGGGCTCTTTTCTTTTTTGAGAATATCCTTGATCATCTTCCCACAAAAAGCGATGTCGTTCTTGTTCGGCCGCCACGGCGATTCCGTCTTGCCCCACATATCATAATAGCTGGCCCAGGCTTGGTTATAAACCTTTGGTTTTTTTGGTTCCATATTATTTTTTACTTAACAGATAGATCGGTGAATTTTTAGCAGTTGGGTAATCATTGGAATATAATTTTTTTCCGATTTTAAAAAATTTCTTTAATCTTATTTCACTATCTTTTCTTGAAACAATAGACCAGTTATGATTCCCGGATAAACTTACCCAAAAAATATCATATAAATCTATCAATTCCTTCACGATCTTTTTTAATGGATGTTTCTTGAAGTGAATTAAATATTCTTTTTTCATTACTTTCAAATGGCTCTCCATAGAATTATCTAATGGATTATGCCATCCCGCGTAGTAAAAAAAATCCACGAATAATAAATTTACAGCAAAATCAAAGTTTATATTCCCATTAGATATGTTAATAGCTAGGTATTCTATTATTTCTTTTGGGTTTGTTACCTCGTCTTTTCCAATAGAAAAATTATGCCTTGTAACCCAAGCTCCATTTTTTTTCAGGATTCTTGAAATTTCTTTAAATAATTCGTCTTGTGATTCAAATGGGATATTGCAAATAACTTCATCTCCCAAAATTAAATCAAAGTAATCTTTTTTGAAACCAGTTTTTAGCCACGATCTTTCTAAATACTTTTCATCATTTGACTGCTTTGATACGCAAAAATTATTCATTGCTTCATACATATTTTCGCTAATATCTACGCAAAAAACCTTTGCCCCCTTCATAATCCTAAATCTGTAAGCAGCAGATCTCAATTCTGGCGTAGAGCCCATTATCATTATTTTTGGATTTTTTTTATTGCCTAATACTAGCGACATTATGCGCCCGTAATTTTCAATATCTCCTAAACTAGGTCGATTAGGAATTATCAGCTTTGAGTACATTTTTGAGATATTATCCCAAGCCTTTCTGTCATTTACTCTTTCCATATCATCTTTTCAATATTTAATAAAATAAATTAGTGGCTGCTTAATAATATCATAATTATGCGAATGAATGGCTTATCTCCATTGTTTATTTTTTTACTTTAAGGATCATCGTCCTTCTTATTTTAAAAACCGGATGATCTGGCACCAAATACAAACTATCTAAATAAAACCATTTCGACTGCATGATGAGTTGCTCTTCCAGGGGTGGCCCGACTTCAACGACATCATTGAGCAGTTCCCCGGTTAAATCACCCTGGATGAATACAAGGTTTCTATCTATCTCGTCCAGTGAAAATTTTTTCTTGGCTTTTTTCTTTACAAGCTCCCTTAGCTTGTAAAGGTTGAATCGCCATTCTTTTTTATCAAGAATCCCGGGTTCATTTAGAACTTGATATAGTTCCCAAATCCTATTTTTAAAATCAGCGAAGTATTTTTTGTTTTTACTGTATTTTTCCAACATTTCTTCAATCGTCTGCCTTTCTGGGTAACCATAAGTTACCGTAGCAAGCAAAAATTGTCCCCCTGGTTTTAGGACATTAAAAATATTTGTAAAAAATTTCGGCCAGTCCTTGTAGGCAATATTGCAATGCGGCAAATCGCTTATTACGATATCGAATCTATTTTCCTTAAATATCCTGTCAGCTTCAAGCCAATTGCCGATAACCAGCTTTTCATCGCTAGGAGCGCTATGTACCTTTCTCATCTTGCCCATAGCTTCGTACATAGATTCATTCGCTTCCAATAGGGTCAGTGGGATGTCATGTCTCGCGAACATATCTCTGATTTCAGGAGTCGATCCAAGCAATAAAACTTTTAATTTTTTATTCTTTGAAAGCTCCTCTATCCGCTTTTCCCAAAAACCGATATCCTTTTTAGATGGACGCCAAGGCGGTCCGATTTTAGTCCATACTTTCCACCAATTTTTCCATAAGTCAACAACTTTCTTTTCCATAGTTTTTTTCCGTAGTTTGTTATTGCTTACCTAATAAATACATCGGGGAAGCTTTCGTGATGATTTTTCCGTAGTCGTCGGCAAAAAGCGTTTTCTTGATTATGAAATATCCTTCCAGCATCCGCTTATTTTCTTCAAAGGTGTTATACGTCCAATATTTCGATTTGTACGGCGTCCAAGCTCTCATCATCCGCTGGTACATTATCTTGAGCAGGATATCGTCCTCGCTCCGGGCCGAATCCAATTTCTCTCCGAATTTTTCAAGTTCCGGCCAAAAATACGAAAGCGACCCTTTCCTCTCATCATTCAATGCCCGGCTTGCCCAGATAAGCGTGTTTGCCGCCATATTGGCCGCTTTTTTCATCGGGTATTCCTCATCGCGCGCCTGGTTCAAGAAAGACCTGAACGCCTGCTCGACGCTTCCTATCTTGCATTCGTCTGTAAATACGCAATCGCGGGTGATGAATGAGCCGTCCTCTTTCAAAAGTGACACCAGATTGGAAAAATAAGCGTGCTTATGTCTGTCCCCGATATTTCCGTTTACGAAATCCCCGATTATGACGTCGAATTTTTTATCAAACCGCATATCGACCCAGTTCGCGGATACGAATTTTTCCTTGGCGTTTTTAAAATCAGTGAGTGCCGACATAGCGTCAAACATCTCACGCGTCATATCGGCACAGATCACTTTCGCGCCATGGGTCATGGAAAATTTGAAAAGCACGTCGCGGATTTCCGGCGTGGAACCGAGCAATAAGATGTCGGGGTTTTTCCGGTTTTTCAGCGCCGCACTAAGCAAGGAATTGTAATTGGCGATATCCCCTCTGCTTGGCCGGCTTGGCTCGGTAAAATTCCCCCAGTGCTTGGAAATCCTGGCCCATTTTTTCTGATGATTTTTGAATTTTTCCGTGATCTTCATCCTATTTTTTGATTAATTTGTAAAAAATGAAATTTTTAACAAATGATTTGGAGGGCATTTTATCGATAATTTTAAAATCTTTGCTGAATATGATGTCCTGTTCATCTTCCGTAACCGCGCGCCACATCTTAGGCGGATTATCCGGAAAGAGTTTGTTGAATTTCCGATATAATCCATCGATGAATTCATCCCTATAAGCGTCTTTGAATCTCGAGATGTTTATTTTATTGTTGGTATTTATTACGATCTTTTTTTCATTATCATAACTCAGATCCAGCAATAATATTTGAAGTATGGATAGGTCTTGTTTTTTGACCATCCCCTCGGCAGATATCCGCTTAAAAAGCTTATCGATCAGAACCTCGGTATTTTTATTGCCAGTATGGATGTACGTTCTTTCGATGAAAACTCCGCCCTTTTTTAGCAGTTCAGCCATATGCGCCATCCATAATTTCGATTTTTCCCAAGGCATATTGCTGCTGACCGCGTCACCTAGTATCGCATCAAAATAATTTCCAGCCAATGGGACGTTGTCCCAGCCGCTTTTTACCCAGATTTCTTTTTCGATATCGCTTTTATGCTCCATTAATTCCGACATCGCCAGCATCATTTCAATGTTGATATCGACGATGGTAACTTCAGCATCATATCTGTGAGCCAAATCGCGCATTTCAGGGGTTGATCCCAACACTAAAATTCTCGGCTTTTTTATACCCTTTAGGGAAGTTCTGAGGAGTTTATCATAAACTCCCAAGTTATCCTCTGATGGCCTCACTGGATCGGTTATCCCTTTCCATTTTATTGCTAATTTAGGCCACCAATCCGTATCATTCTTGATGGGATAGTTTTTGACAGTCATATTTTTTTATTACTAATCAGCTTATGTTTCGTATGTTTCCAGGGCTTTTTTGAAAATATCCAAAACTTCCTTGAACTCTTTTTCCGTTTCTCTACCGGCGGCTATCCGGATCCTTTCCGGCCAATATTCCCCCAGGCTCAGTACCCAGGTCTTCGGATGTCCGAAACTTCCTCCCAGGCCGATTTTGTCACCGGCGATTTCTTTCAAGGTTTTCACGAATCGGGGCGCATCGGTTATCTTGATATTGAAGAGCGTGACAAGGCCTTCCGGCGCGATTTCTTTGGCTAACTCGCTCTGGGCATGTTCAGGTAGGTTCGGATGTTCGACCTCGCCCACTTTCCCGCTTCCGCTCAGCATTTTCGCCAACTCAAGGGCGTTTTCAGCGTGGCGTTTCATGATTTCCGGCATAATTCCTATCAAGTCCTTGGGTATCTCTTTTTCCGCGATCGGCTGCAAATAGCTTCCGATCATAGCCCGGATTTTTTTTATCTCCTTTATTTTCTCCGCGCTATCGGAATACGCGATACCCATAGTGATCTTGTCCCGGCCTACTTGGTAGTGTTTTGTCGCGCTTTCCACGATGACCAATTCGACAGGACTGCCTTTCGCGTCTTCCAACGGATTATACAGGACCGGCGATGGCAAGGTATTGTCGATGATGACGGATAATTTTTCCCGGCTATTTTTTCGGACGTATCGCACCGCTTTGGAAATTTCCCTGATCGATTCTTCCCTGTCACAACCTGTTTGTCGTTCAAATTCCCGCAAGGCTTTGCGGAAAACGAACGGGTTATTGCCCTCTTCGAATTCACTGATTTCTTTGGACAACATTTTCTTTAAATTTCCCAGTTCGGATCCCGCCTTGGAATCATGGGTTTCTCCAACCGAAGGGCCCTGTTGATCGTTTGCGCCGCCTGCAAGCGGATAGCGCTTGATGGAAAAATATTTTTCAATCAATTTTTCCGAAGTGAGATTTTCCCGGTAATCCTGATTGGCACTCTCGGAGATAGACATCAACCGCTTTATGTCGCAAACTTGCATATCTTGGGAATTCGCGACACTTTCAAGGAAAATCAACCTGGGCTTTTTCATTTCCACGACTTCCGCGATTTCTTCCATATTTCCCGGATCCACCGCGACCACCTCGACCCCTCTGTTTTTCAGCGTATCCACTATCGCATTGGATTGTTCATACATTTCCTTGGCACATATGACCACGTCTCCGTTTTTCAATCCCTCGGCTTCGATCGCGGTATCGATCGCGGCCATACCGTCATTGAACAAAGCGCAGTCTGCCGACCCCATCATCTCGGAAAATTCCTTCTCACGCTCCGCCAGTTTCAAATAGCCATAGCGGGCGTAAAAATCGAATGCTTCGCCCTTCTCATACTTTTCCACTTGGACAGCCTGCTTGTCGAGCGATTCGAAGTTCTGACTGATAGTCCCCTTGAACACATTTTTTTCTGGCATAGTTTTTATTTATTCCCCATTCTTACTAAAAATTATCCACGCGCTTCCGGCGATGAAAATAAGGACTGCGATTATGATCAGCATTATCATGCGCTTTTTTCCGACTTTTCTTTTTTGATTACTCTCCAATGCACCAACAAAATCGGCAGGGCTATGACGATCATCGTCAAGGCATCCACCACGTTCGATTGGCGCTCAGCGCTATAACATTCTTCGCCGGTATTGGCGGTTTTCCATTGGTCGTAGTCGCGCAGGAGATTTTCCAGTTGGATTTTTTGATCCGCCGTAGCCACGCCGGCATAGCTGTTTTTATCCAAAGCATAGACCGGCGGCTGTTGGTTGCACTGGCTATATCCGCCCTTTTCCGCTTTCGGGAAAAGATAATATTTCAACCCGGTATTCAACAGCGTCCCGGCGCCGATGCCGGTGAAAATAAGACTCACCGCCACGGCCAGATACAAATAGATGGTGCGGATCAACTTCACTTTGTCGGTCATATTTTTGTTATTAAAAAATTATTTATTGAACAAAACTTTGATTGGGAAAATTATGACCGCTCGGAAAATCCTTTTGGCGCGATAACCCGGCTCCTGCAAAAACCGCCATAGCCACTCAAGCCCTGTTTTCCTAATAAAAGCAGGCGCCCTTTTTATTTTACCGGTCAAAAAATCGAAGCTCCCGCCCACGCCCATCGCTAACCGTATTTTACTATTTTCTTGGTTTTTTAGCGAGTGCAGGAATTTTTCTTGAGCAGGCGCGCCGAAATTGAAAAATACAACCTCGTGATCCGCAACTCGCAATCCGTAACCGGCGCCTTCCTTGTCCAGGGTAGCCCCGCTGATTTTCAATTTGGGATATTCCTTTAAAATAGCCTCGCGGGTTTCCTCCCAGCCACTCAACGCGCCGCCATAGCTCCCCAGAAACACCGACAGGTTGTTTTTATCCGCCAACCTCAGGATTTCCGACATCAAGTCGATCCCCGCCATCCGGCTTTTCAAATATTTGCCGAAGCGCAAGGACGCGAACCGGATGCCGACACCGTCAGCGACATTCAAATCGCACCCATTTAAAATATTTTTAAATCCCCCGTCTTCCTGGGCCTGCAAGATGAATTCCGGATTGACGGTAGCCACTTGATGGAATTTCTCTTCTTGTAAAAAAAACCATACTTTATCCGAAATATCCTTGCGGCTAAGATTATCAATTTTAACTCCTAAAATATCCATGCAAGCCTTAATTTAATTCGCAACTTTCGATGATGGTATATTCCATCCCATCCCCTTCGAAATTGCTCGCCATCACGTCCACGCTTTCCACTGAAACTACCAATGGAAAATCTTTTTTAATCTCCGGTTTTTCAGCCAGCTCATCCCATTTGTTTTTACGGATCTTGCCCAAAGTGATGTGCGGGCGGAATTCTTTTTTGGAGCTGGTGAAAATGCCCAATTCTTTTTCGATTTTTTCAACTAGGCTTCTCAGTTCTTCATTGGCTTGCCCGGAAACCCAAACCATCCGCGCGTCTTCCGCGGTCGGTCCCAGTCCGATCGAATCGAATTCGATATCGAAAATCTCGCTATTTTCGCTTATCTTGGCGACTTTCTCGCATACCGCATAGGTCGAATCATCATCCACGAAACCCAAGAAAAGCAAGGTTATGTGCAAATTTTCCTCTTTGTTCCACTTGACCGGCAAATCCCCTGGCTGGGCAGGCTCTGGACGGTCGGGCCCTGTCTGGGCAGGCTGCCAAGCTTCCGTGGCTTTGACAAGGCGTTTTTTCGTCCGGTTGGGCAGGTTTATACTGATGAATATTTTCCTTTTCATATCCAAATTCTAGCCTATTTGAAGCCGAAAAGCAAGGATTCGCGGTCTTTTCAGTGATTTCCAGGATCATACATTTTTACGAATTCCCGGATATTGGGAAAAAGATTTTCTTGCAAAGCTTCTTCTTTGGTGAAAAATCTCAGCTCCACGCATTCATCAGACGGCGTGAAATCCAAGTTTTTGACTTCCGTTTCGTAAATCATGTTACCAGTCCACCATTGTCCGTTTCTGACCGGAGTGGTTAAGAAATATGCCGGTTTTTCGCTGATATGGATAACTTCCAATCCCATTTCTTCTTTGATCTCCCGTGCCAGGCACTCGGCCGGCTTCTCGCCGAAATCCAATCCCCCGCCGGGAAATTCCCACAATCCTTTATTTTCCAGCACTAGCAAGAATCTTTTTTCCTCATCCAGAATCAAAGCCTTGACGCTGATGCGATAGAAGCAATCGGGAATATTTAAAATTACATTTTGCATATCTAATTTATACTTATTTTTTTATTCCTGCTTAACAATATGATTCCAAAAAACATCGGGATAAATGCTAGTAATTGGAATCTAGTTGGGATGTTTCCTAGGAGCATCCAGGCGAACAATAATGTCAGCAATGGCGTCACGCTATTTAATGCGTTTGCCTTGGTCACGCTGATCCTATGGATACCCTCTATCCAAAGCAATTTAGAAAGTCCGAGCAAAAAAAATCCATTAACAAGCAAGAAGATAAACGTTTTATCCAGGTTGATCGCTGAAAAATCAACTCGGGAAAAATATGCGAGTATGAATATGACGAGCGCGCTTATGGAACTTCTGATAAATAAAATCGATTCACTGCTGACTTTTTTTCTAGCTCTTTTTTGAAAAAAATTACCTAAAGGCGCGATGAAAGCCGCCGCTAAAATCAACAGGTCGCCTATCTGAAGGCTATGGACATTCGGATATAGGACGACAGCCGCCCCGACCAGCATCAGAACCGCCCCGATGATGTGATCCTTGGAAAAATATTCCTTGTGCCAAATATTGAAAAAGAGAAAACTGAAAAATATTTCCGTCAAACCGATCAGGCTTGCATTGCCAGCTGTCGTGTAGTGCAAGCCTGAAAAAAACAATAGATAAAATATGACGCCTAATATAAGCGTTGCCAAAAGAATATCTTTTATAGCTGATTTATCTTTTAATTTTCCCCAACCATTCTTGAAAAACAAAACTATACCAAAGAATATGGCTGCGAAAAGCGTGCTCCAAGCCAAAGATAGCAATGGTGCCACGGTTTTCAGTGACAGGATCGTGACAACGGGAAACAAGCTCCATAAGACACCCTCCGATAAAATGATAAGCTCGCCTTTCCGTTCCTGCGTTAGTTCAGTCCGCATTTATTTTTTCAACAAATACATAAATTATATGATTTATCCTAATCGAACAGCATTAGATCTATCAAGCTGGATTGGAAATTTTTCCATTAGCAATTTGACATCATTTTCCTCCATCCCCCAACCCAAAGCGCCAAGATCATCTTCCAGGTGCTCCAGATTGCTCGTTTTTGTCAGAGTGATAACATTTTTTTGTGAAATCAACCAGTTTATTGCAATTTGCGATTGGGTTTTGTTATATTTTTCACATATTTCATCTAAAATTGTTATGCCGGAATGCGTCAAATCTCCTTTTTGCAGAGGTCTCCAAGCCTCTAGAAAAACATCATTATTTTGACAATATTCTAAAACTCCAGCCAAAACAGGTTCCCTGAAAATTAAATTATAATGAACTTGATTCAAAACAATTTTATTTTTTGTTACCGATTGCGCCTTTTCAAGGCTTTCAACTCCAAAATTACATACCCCGATATTTTTTATCAACCCCCTCTCTTTAAGATAATCAAGCGCGCGCATCGTTTCTTCAATTGGAATATCCGGATTAGGCGCATGAATCAAATATAAATCCAAGTAATCAGTCCCTAATCTTTTTAGGGTATTCTTAGCTGATCTTATTACATTATCATATTGCAAATTAGGATTAGATACCTTAGAAACAATAAATAATTTTCCCCTGTCAAAATCTCTTATCGCTTTGCCTAAAATTTCTTCTGAATATCCCTGCGCATACACCTCGGCGGTATCGAAACGATTGACGCCCATCTTTATCGCTGTTTGCAGAGCCGAAATATCTTTCTCTTCATTTGTATAATTTTCATCTCTTTCAGTGCGACCGCCCATTTCCCATGTTCCAATTCCAAAAACCGACATCTCGAATCCATTATTTAATTTTTTAGTATCAATTTTCATATCCTTTACAAATTTAACAACTTAGCTAGTCTTGCTCACCCACCATCTTTTCACCACCGGCAATGACAAAGTCGAGAGGATGTAGCCCGCCACCGGCACGACCGCTTTGAGATATGGGATGGTTTCGTGGATGATGACCATCCAAGCGAGCGCGATCACGTAAGTCACCGCCGCGATAAAAAGCCGGCGCGTCCAGCTGGTTTCCCAACCCTTGTCCGATTCGACACGCTTGTTTCTTTCTTTGATGATTCCAATTTCTTTTTCGATGTCCATCGGATATTTATTTTACTGATAATTTTTACAAAAAAATTATTCCTTACCTAGAAATGCCAACATGCCTTCGACATCATCGTTCCATAGGTCACTTTCATCAATTCCCAATTCTTTCAAGTTACTTACGACATCCTCGAACTTTCCTACTTCCCATGGGGTATGCGCGTCAGAACCGACGAGGATCTTTTGATCATTATTTTTCAAAACCTCAACCATTTTTTTCATCCTATTCCAAATTCCCTCATCCACTATCTGGCCTTTGTAGAAATAGGAAGCATTTATTTCCAAGAGTACGTTGCTTTTGATTGATTCCAGTGCGATCCTTTCCATATCGACTACGAATTTTGAAACGTAGGGATGGGAAATTATTTTTACATAAGGATTTTGCATGGCTTTGACCAAGGCTTCGGTATTCCTCTCCATCCCTTGATCCTCAAAACAGCAGTCATGGAACCCGGCCATAACGAAATCCAACCTCTCCAAGATTTTTTCCGGCAGATCCAATCCGCCAGCATCGCTTATGATATTAGCCTCGACCCCGAACAAAACTCGCACGCCTTCAATTTCTTTCGGTAACCTTTTGCCAACCCTGAAATACGCTTCCGACGGAGCGCCTGATCCGGTCGGGGCATGATCGGAAATACCCAGAAGCTCAATGCCTTTATTTTTGGCCTCCCTGGCATTTTCTTGGATTGTGCCGAAGGCGTGGCCACTGGCAATCGTATGTGTGTGCAGATCTATTTTAAACATAGTTTTTTTATTTCTTAAATTATCCCGGCTTCGACCCGCTTGTTTCTTTCTTTGATGATTCCAATTTCTTTTTCGATGTCCATAGTATGGTTCAAAAATACTTGCCTATATTCCTATCCTATCCCATTCCCACCCAAAAATCAACGGCTAAATCGCCGATTTGGCCGTTTAAATCGCATATGTTTGGCAATTGGCGGACTGCCCTTAAACTCAGTAGAATAAGATTGTGAAAAAATCTGCCAAAATCATCGATATCGTACCGATCGCCCGGACCCCGTCTTGTTACGATCAAAAAAACCGGGGAAGCCTGCTTTTACATAGTATTCGCAATAGCATTTGACTTCAAGTAAGATGCGTGCCATATTTGTAAACTGGCCCTTTGACAAAAAACAGTCATATCTACTGAATTGTAAAACACCCGGATCTAACATCGATAAAGGAGGAGCTTCAATGGCTGATGCATTATTGAATCTATGGAAATTGGTTTTAAGGTTATATGTTTGGGGGGGGAAGAATCGATGGGCGGTAATTTTGATCGACATGCAAGCAGGATTTCTTGAATGCATTTCGCATCGGACTCAAAAAAAATTGATTAAAAATCAGGTGCAAGTCCTTGAATATTGCCGTTTGAATTCAATCCCTCTGATAATACTGGAATACGAAGGATATGGAAGGACCCATAAGAAATTGATGCGGAAAGCGAAAAAAATCCCAAAGTGCATAATTATCCAAAAGTGTCTGAATAACGGTTTTACGAATCCTGGATTGGAAAAATGCCTATTGGAACTTCGGATAAAAACCGTATTACTTATGGGTATCAATGCCGATTATTGCGTTAAATCTACCGGATTAAGCGCTATCCATCATGGATTCAGGATCGTGACGGCAAATTCACTCATAGCAGGAATGCCCTCTCACAGCAAGGACAATAGCGCCGAATGGTATCAGTGCAACGGGATTTTCGCAGATACACATAGGGATATTTTGTCGGAATTGACAATATAGTCAGCCATCGCGCTGCACAACCCAAGCGGGAGCACTAGGAATGCCCCGCTTGTTTTAATTTTACGGTCTTTATCAATATCATTGGCGGAGTTTTTGCGAAATTGCTAGAATAGGCTTATGGAAAAGTCTGCCAAAATCATCATCGATATCGTGCCGATCGCCCGGATTCCCCTTTCGCGGAACCAGTCTTTTTCGTATTTGTCAGACGCGGAAATCCCGACCGGGTCATTGGTATCCGTGCCGCTTTTCCGCCGGATGGCGGAAGGGATCGTGACCGGCCAGCGGCCGGATTTCGAGCGGCTGGGCAATATCGAACTCAAGAAAGTTTCCAAAGTTTTGGAAGAAGGCTTTTTGGACAAAAAACAGATCGAGCTGGCGCGATTCATATCAGATTATTATTTCTCCCCGCTCGGGATAGTTTTAAAATCCTTTATTCCGAAAAGGGTAAAGACCAGAAGCAAGAAACAAGTGATAAGTGACGAAATTATCGCAAAAAGAAATATTATCCTTACGGATGAACAAAAAAATGCCATAAATAAGATTTTAAAATTTAAAATTCAAAATTCAAAATTTCTCTTGTATGGTCCCGCCGGCTCCGGCAAGACTGAAATTTATATCGAATCAATTAAGAAACTCAAAGAGAACGAGCAGGCCCTCGTCCTTCTGCCGGAACTGGCTTTGACCCCGCAAGCGATCGAAAGATATGGTGAGTATTTCGGCTTAGATCGGATCGCGGTGCTGACCAGTAAAATCTCCAAGGGTGGATATTATTCCCAATGGCAGAAAATCAAATCCGGTGAAATCAAAATCATCATCGGTACGCGTATGGCGGTTTTCGCGCCGTTCAAGAAGTTAGGCTTGATCGTGGTGGATGAGGAACAGGATATGTCGCACAAGCAATGGGATATGAATCCGCGCTATGACGCGCGCACCGTGGCGGAAAAATTAGCTGAATTACACAAAGGCAAAGTCATTTTCGGTTCCGCTACGCCGAGTGTCGAATTATATCAAAAGACAATTGAAGGAGAATTTACCTTAGTTGAAATTCCGCACCTGAAAATCCCCGGTGCACCAAAGAAAAATTATGATGGACCGGAGGTGGTCATCGTGGATTTAAAAAAAGAGAAATGGAAGAAGAATCATTCCCCTATCTCGCGAAAATTGCGCTCGGAAATTTCCTATGCGCTCAAGAATGATTTGCAAACCATTCTATTCATCAACCGCCAAGGTATGAGCAGTTTTTCCATTTGCACCGGTTGTAAGACGGTCTTGAAATGCCCTAAATGCGAGAAAGCTTTGATTTATGATAATTCTGGAGTTTATAAGTGCACCAGTTGCACCTATGTCACGTCCATCACCCCGGAATGTTCCAAATGCCGCGGCATCGCCTTCCAGAACATCGGCCTGGGTACCCAGAAAATCGAACGGGAAATCGCTTCGATGTTCGCCAACACGCGGATCGCGCGAATGGACAGCCAAACGATGAAAGAGGCCGGCGCCCAGGAAAAAACCTATCGTGATTTCGCTTCCGGGAAAATCGACATCCTGATCGGCACCCAAATGCTGACCAAGGGTTGGGACTTGCCGAATGTGGCACTTGTTGGTATAATTGACGCGGATAATATGCTGGCGATTCCCGATTTTTCCGTCAATTCCCGGGCTTTCCAGAATATCGTCCAAGTAGCCGGCCGCTCGAACCGGCCGCAGGCCAAGTTCCGCGGGATGGTCATCCTTCAAACATTCAATCCCCTCCAGGAACTTTTCCGTTTCGCGGCGGAGCGGGATTTCAAACGATTTTTTGAAAAAGAAACTAAGGAACGGAAAGATTTGTCCTTGCCGCCTTTCGGCAAACTGATCAAACTGGTTTTCCAAGATTATGATAAGAAAAAAGTTTCCCAGGAAGCCGAGCGCGTATTTAAAATATTGACGGAAAACGACGACAGCCGGATCGGCATTTCGGAACCGCAAGAGTCTTTCGTCGCCAATGTGCGCGGACGCCATCGCAAACAAATCATCATCCGATTGAAAAACAAGATCCTAAACGAAGAAGTTAAAAAAATATTGTTAAATCTGCCGGCCGGTTGGATTATCGACGTCGATCCGATCAGTATTATTTAGAAACTAACCGAACAAACATATGGCCGAACTGGAAATAGTCAAATATCCCGATCCAATCCTCTTGAAAAAAGCGGCCCTTATTGATGTCACCAAAAAACCCCTGGCCGGGCAGGCCGCTATTCAGAATCTCATCACCGATATGTTGGAAACGATGGAAATCAATAGCGGCGTCGGATTGGCCGCGCCGCAAGTCGGAAAATCCGTCCGCTTGTGCGTTATCCGCGTAGATGATGAAACTTATATATTGATTAATCCACGCATCACTTTCAAATCATACCTGAAAGAGGTTTGGGAGGAAGGTTGCCTGTCCTTCCCCGGCAAATTCATTCCGGTCAAAAGACATAAGAAAGTCCGCGTCAAAGCCCTTGATGAAAACGGCGAGGAAATCACCATCAAAGCCGAGGGTCTTTTGTCACGCGCTTTGCAACATGAAATCGATCATTTGGACGGGAAATTATATATTGAAAAGGAGGCGAAACTCCGAAAAAAATCCAAGATAGCTAAAAAATAATCCCTTTTTATGGCAGAAGACAAAACAAAATTACGCGTGGTTTTTATGGGCACTCCGGATTTTTCCGCGACTATCCTGGCTTCTATCGTCACCAACGCTTATAATGTCGTCGGAGTATTCACCCAGCCGGACAAAAAAGTCGGCCGCAAGCAGTTCCTGAAAAAATCCCCCGTGAAAATAGCGGCTGAAAAAAACGGGATTCCGGTTTTCACTCCCGCTAAATTTCACACGGAAGCCATCGAAGAACTCCGATCGTTGCGGCCGGATTTGATCATTCTGGTAGCTTATGGCAAAATCTTGCCGCAAGCCGTGCTGGATCTGCCGAGACTTGGCGCGATCAATATCCATCCATCGCTTTTGCCGAAATTCCGCGGTCCATCTCCCATCCAAAACGCTTTACTCACTGGAGAAAAAATTACCGGTACTACGATTATGCTGATGGATGCCGGCATCGATACGGGTGACATCTTGCGCCAAAAAGAAACCACTATCCTGTCCGACGAAACATATGCCGGACTCGCGAATAGGCTGGCTGATCTTTCAGCTGGGTTGCTTTTGGAAACGTTAGATGATTTTTTAGCAGGAAAAATAACGCCGCAAAAACAAAATGATGCGCTAGCCTCCTATTGCCGTTTAATAAAAAAAACTGATGGCCAAATCGACTGGAATGATTCAGCGAAAAAAATCCACGACAAATTCCGGGCCTTCGCCGTTTGGCCGGGCGTATTCACCTCTTGGAATGCCAATGGGCAATTGAAGCGCCTCCAGTTGAAAAAAATCAATCTGACGGGCGACAGCGCCACGGACCGCCAACCAGGTGAAATTTTCCAAACTGGCGATTCTATCCGTATCCAAACGTCCGATGGTGCGATCGAACTTGAAGAGATACAACTCGAAGGGAAACCGGCCGTCAAAGCGACTGACTTCATCAATGGCTACAAAAATTTTATCGGCAGCAAACTAAGCTAATAACTATGCAAAACAAATCAAAAAATAATGCTATAGCGCTATCAATCGGATTTTTCCTGATTATTATGATCGCCCTCGTGACGATTTTCCATCCGTTTTCAGCAAAAAACGATTCCGATGCGAAAAATGCAAGCCAGCATGACTCCGCCGCGGAAAAACTAAACGCCTCG
This sequence comes from Parcubacteria group bacterium, assembly GCA_041674205.1. GTDB lineage: Bacteria > Patescibacteriota > Minisyncoccia > Moranbacterales > UBA2206 > JAUXSK01. The sequence continues at coordinate 24,004 of JBAYWF010000004.1, read as the reverse complement.
CCAAAAATCTCCAGCGGAGAACTGGCCAAAAAAATCCAGCGGAAAGAAAAACTGATGCTGATAGATATCCGTTCCAAGACCGAATATGACCAAGAACACTTGCTGGATTCGCAAAATATCCCACTGGCGGATATCGATGAAGCGCTCAAAATAATGGATAGGCACGCGGCTTATGTATTGATCGGTGCCGACAGCATATCTGAGCCGATCGCGGAAACACTGGGTGTATTGTCAGATAGCGGTTTTGAAAAAATATCCTATCTGGCAGGCGGATTTTCGGATTGGAAAAGCAATTATTATCCGACGATTTCCGAAGGCGACCCGAACCGGTTCACCGACCAGTCTAAAGTAAGTTATATCCAGACCGACGCCCTGAAGGAAATGATCGGTTCGGGAACCGGTTTTACCATAATCGATGTCAGGAAGAACAGCCAATTCAATGAAGAGCATCTGGAGGGAGCCATCAATATTTTTCTGGATGATTTGGAAAAACGGAAAAACGACATACCGCTTGGAAAAAAAATAATCCTCTATGACAATGACGGGCTATGGGCCTTCAAGGCCGCAGTCAAACTGTTCGATATGGGATTTTTCAATACCTTTGCCCTTTCGGACGGATTGGATAGCTGGAAAAAGAAGGGCTATGCGACCGTGAAATAAAACAGAAAAATTCATAGAAAGATATCTGCCCCGATCGCTATCCCATCCTGCTGATCGGGTTTTTTGCGATATACGAATATAATATCAAGGCCTGCGAAGCCAGATATTTTATTATTTCCTGGTTATTGTTGTCACGGCCCTGAAATTCATCGAAAGCCTTTATCACCAAATAACTTTTCACGTTATCGACGGTTTCATGGGAGCGGAAAACGATATGGTTGCCGGATTGCTTTATGAAAATATTTTCCCCCATCAGGAGTAAATTGGCATCCTGTTCAAGCGAATCACATTTTTCATTGTGACATACATGCTTGATGACTTTATTCGTCCCAATATCCAAAAAAAGCAACGTCGCGCATTCAGCCTTAAGGAGGAAACTGGCTGATTCGGTAATCGACTGGTATATCTCGTTCTCGCGCTTCTCGCTCAGGTTCGTCCGTTCGGACAAGCCCATCCCGATTTGCATCAAAAGGTCCATCTTGCGGTTTATCTCACCGATATAGCTGTATGATTCGATTAAATCCCGGGCTGTCTGCTGCAACCTGCGCTGCTCCCGCCTTTTTTCTTTTTCCTGGACAGCCAATTGATGCTCCTTCAAGATGAAAAACAGGAATCCGATCATTCCCAAAAGGAATATCGCCAATTCCTCTATTTGCTCATGGGGCATGCCGAAATAATCATCGCGGAAAATATCCGGAATCATAACGGCGATTATAAATATCATCAGATACAACCAATACATACCGATCTTTTTAATATTAATGGAAACTTGCGTCCGGATCATTATTTTTATTTATTATGACTTTACGCTTATTGGAAAATAAGAATAGGTATGCTATTTCCAATATCCCGGCCGTGTTCAACAACAACAAGATAATGAACCAAACGCTCTCCCCGCGACGCGCCGATTTCCAAAGCGCGAATCCCTTCCAAGGTATCGACCAGATATAAATCGCTATAAGGATAAAAAATAATTTGTTTTCCATTCCGATCATTATTTAATGATTATATCCATATTCTATCATTAAAAACCTTTTTTACGAATTTTTTCCAGCCAGCGCGAGAAAAGACTGGCGGATTTTTTGCAAACTATCCCAATCATGGATAGAGACCGTTTCGATATCCGGATTGATCCGGCTGATCGTTTTGATTTTTTCAGCGATTACGTCCTTATCGAACAGATCGGCTTTGGTCAAAAGAATCATTTCCTTCTTGGCTAGCAATTCCTGGTCATAGTCCCCCAGTTCTTTGCGGATGATATCATAATCCCTTTGGGGATCTTCCGATTCCAGGGAAATGCAATGCACCAGGGCTTTGGTCCGCTTAATGTGCTTGAGGAATTTTATGCCCAATCCCCTGCCCTTAGACGCACCCTCGATAAGTCCGGGTATATCGGCGATTATGATGCCCTCCATAGCCCCTAAATTAGGCTCTAGGGTCGTAAATTCATAATTAGCCACTTTGACATCCGCCTTGGTCAATTCATTCAGCAAGCTGGACTTGCCGATATTGGGCAATCCGACCAGTCCGATATCGGCAATCAACCGAAGCTCGATCATAAACTCGAATTCTTCACCTAGTTTCCCATCTTCATGCTCTTCCGGAGACGTATTTATCGGCGAACGGAAACAAAAATTCCCACGACCGCCGATGCCGCCCTCCGCCACCAATATCGGCTTGCCGACTTCCGACACATCGATATCCTCGCCCGTATTCAAATTATGTAAAACTGAACCGATCGGTACGGTCAGGACGATATCGTTTCCGGCGTGGCCGTCCGAATTATCCGCCTTTCCGTTTTTACCGTTGCCGGCATAATGTTTCAGTTTGTTTTTGTACTTGTTCAAAGCCGACAAATTTGAAACGCCTTGGAAATATACGTTCCCGCCTTTACCTCCGGTTCCGCCGGTCGGACCAAGACTCATCTTGGTTTTATTAAAAGCCACGACGCCATCGCCTCCCCGTCCGGCAAAAATTTTTATCCTTACTTCATCAGTCAACATATCTTTATTGGATCGCCCGTCTCGACCCGCGAAGATGGTTCTCCATCCAGGCGAGGCGGGAAAAAATCGGTTATACTTTTTTAATTATTTTCAATTCCGAGGTCCGCCAGGAATTTTTCCAATTCCTCGCCCGCCAGGCGTCTTTTTTGTCCCGGACGATTGGTCGGCCGTATATTCATGATCCGTACCCTTTTCAAATCCAGCACTTCATATCCCAAAGCGGTGCACATGCGGCGGATCTGATGTTTTTTGCCTTCAGTCAGGATGATTTTAAACACATGGTCATCCAGCATTTCAACGACGCATTCCTTGGTCGTGAAATCTTCCAATTTGATTCCGCGGCGCATATGTTTCAAGAATTGGTTCTTTATCGGTTTATTCACCGCGACCACATATTCCTTTTCGTGGCCATATTCCGGACCAAGCAATTTCCCAGTAACCCGTCCATCATTGGTCAGGATAATCAGCCCGTGGGAGGCCATATCAAGCCGTCCGACCGGAAAAATATCCGCAGCGGCATCGACGGCTTGCCTGATATCCTTTTGTCCCGCTTCCGGCGTGTGTGTCACGATGCCGATTGGTTTATAATAAGCGTAATATTCATATTTTTTAAGCGCATTCTTCAAATTTTTATCCACTGTCACCACGTCATTTTCATTGACCCTGTCGCCCAATACGGCCATTTTTCCGTTGATTTTGACTATTCCTTTTTTAATCAGCGCGTCTGCTTCACGCCGACTGCAAAAACCCCGGTTTTTCGCCAGATAACGATTGATCCGCATCGGATAAGTCAGGTTTTCCATAAACAAACGGTTTATACTTTTTAGGAATGTAACTATACCATACTATTTTTATTTTTGCAAGTACCGGAGGATATCAAGCAAAGTGTTGATTTTTAAGCCGGATTATTATACTATATATGAAGACTTTTGATTTATGGGGAGTAGCCAAGCGGTAAGGCACAAGGTTCTGGTCCTTGGATGCGGGGGTTCGAATCCCTCCTCCCCAACACATAAAATATTAGGCTCCTTGGAGCCTTTTTTGGTGTGTATATTGACACTATTTATATTTTGTGCTATCTTTAATCGTTACCATAGTTATTGTTCTTATAAAGAAACAGCAATTCCAATTTGCAATCCCGGCAACTAATATTATTTCAATGTAATAATATAGAAGCGCAACAACAAATCAAGGAGGAAAGACAATGAAAAAAATTATTATACTTGGACTAACTGTGGTCTTTGGCATGCTGGCATCTTGCACCTCTCCAGGTGCAGACGTAGGAAAAGAACCATCAAAAATCCAATGGTCATTTACAAAAAGTCCCAATTCTGGGGCTTGCTACGAAGTCATGACAATATACAATCAAGCAGGTTATGCAAGTACCACATACTCGGGTATGGCTCGAGTCGATGACAAATACTGCAAATGAAATGATTGACGTCTGGTTATGGGGGAATTAATTTGTGAAGCAATTTACATATTAATTCCCCTTTTTTATTTCCCAATAAGCTCACTATCTTTCAGTCAAGCCTTCATCTTAATTTTGTTATTATAAATTAAATAAGTTCCAACTTCGTCCCACAGCCTCAACAAATTAAATTTAAAGGCGCGCCCCAAAGGGCGTTTTTAAATTTGATTATTTTGAGAGCGGATTCGAACGGGCAGGAGCAAGCTAGAAAATTTACGAAGGAATTTTCGCAGCGAGCGTCGGCAAATTCGAGCGAGCGAGGATTTGACGCTGCCCCGGGCAACGATTCGCCCTAGGCGAAGAGGCGGAAGTCCCTCCTTCACAACAAAACCTCATCTAACCTTATTTTTTCCGCAATGATTTGAATATGCCAAAAAAATCAAACTTTTGTACTATATTCAAATATTTTTCCTCTATCAAATTGCCACAATATCGGCATGCAATTGCTTCTTTTTTTATTTCTTCTGCACAGAATGGACATTTTTTAGTTTGTTCCTTATTCATTTTTGAGTAGGTACGAAATTAGATTATTGAAAAATAAATAATTTTTTAGATACAAAAAAAGGTCTCGCGATGGCAACCCCCTTTCGAGAATCAAAAACCCTTCCGAGTTTTTACCTACACACCAAGCACCGATCATGAGACCGTTTTTGGTGTACAGGTTTTAAGACCATACCCTACTAAAAAGTGGGGGTTAGGTCAATTTAATTGTATTTACATTCTGCCTTATTTTTGGATAAAAATCAACCTGTTGAAAATTTATGTAGCATGATTGACAGAAAATAGAATGCGTGCTAAACTATCTTGAAGTTTCTTAAAAATGCATCGCTAAAAAGCGTTGAAATACAAGCCTTATAATCGCAGTATAACCAAGAAAAAAGGGAGGTGAGGTTATGAAAGACCCATGGTTTGCAATAGCGTTGGCGGAGTTTTTTATTCTGTTGCTTGTGTTCATTCCTAAAGTTGTCGCCAGCATACCCAAGACGACAAGCGAGAACAAGAAGAAAAAGGATGGTGGAAGGATGGGCGTGATAAGTAAGACTGACTTCGTCATCAGGGGGTTAATGGGTTCAGGAGGCGCAGCGACGATTTTCGAAATCCATGAACCGGATGACAAGACTTCCTATGCTGGCGTATTCGAACACGACTATTCAATTCGAGAGGGGGAAACAATCGAATTTTGGCCGTCTTCGGAAATTATCGCCAGAAAAAATATTCCAAGGAACGAAGTAGGCGAAGACGGAGCAAGGTCTAGCTGGACTGAAAAATTGGAATACTACAAACTAAAGAAATACAGAATTATTCCACCGAAGGAAATGGAGCATACGGAGGGCGAAGTTGTGCAGGCCGAATAAATCAAAGCCAAGCTCATATCCCCAAAAACTAAACAATCTACAGGTTTGATACACTCTTGTGGGTTGTTTTTTATTTAAAAGCTTGTGTTATAATTTAATAAATAAGTTCCAACTTCGTCCCACAACTCCAACAAAGCGAAAAGTCATCCCCTAAAGAGGGCTTTTTGATTTGTTGAAGAACGGATTCGAACGCCGATGGATGCAAGCGAGCGAGCATTCAGCACTGCCCAGGACAAGGAGTCCGCCACGGACGACGCGGAAATCCCACAACCCCAACAAACATAAAAAAACGCTTTTCGATAGGCGTTTTTTTGATTGGGGTATATAATTAAATTATATGAAATTAAAAAATAAAAATGAATAATAAAAATATACCTACAATTTTTGGAACTATCACAATAGTGATTATTGCAGTTACCGTCGGCGTGTTTATATGGAAATACGAAAAGATAAAGAATAATTCACAGAATATTGAAAATATCGCAGTTACCAATAATACGGACACAGCCAGTCCATCTAAAAAAGAAGGTGCGCGAAGACAATTATTACAAACATACGCAAATGAAAAATATGCTTATGGGATTCAATATCAGCCTGGATTGATTGTTTCAGAAAATTCATCCGATGAAAATATTATTTTATCCGATAATGATAGTAGCCACTGGAAAATTCAGATATCTGTTTCAAATAACTCAGACGGGTCGTCACTAGAAAAAATTTTTGATCAAAGAATAGAATCTCTAAACATACCGAAAGAAAATCTTATTATTGCTGATATGCATATAGATGGCAGACGCGCAAAAAAATATTTAATTAAAAATTATTCTGATTATGGAAATTCGGAAATAATCTTTCTTGATAAAAATAATATCTTTACTATATATGGCAATAGTTCAATTGAAGAAATAAATACTATATTCATAACCAGACTTTGGTTTTTAACCGGAGAAAAGTCACAAATCGACAGAAGAACTACTCCCTATTTCATTGATTATTCAGGAGTATATTTTGTTGAATATTTCAATACCTTAAAAAAACTTGAAAATGTTGACGTAAAAACATTTAAAACGATAGGTGTCTGCGCCTCAATGGAAATGTCAGCATCTTACTACTCCAGAGATAAAAATAATATTTATGTAAATTCAAAAAAAATGGAAGGCGTCGATATCAAATCGTTTAAATATCTCGGGGCATTCCTCAACGGAGACGGGATGCCATATTCCGTATCCATATCCATGGACAAAAAGCACGTTTACTTCGCCTGCGGAACCCTAGTTGATTTTATAGATAGAGATTCGTTTGAAATACTTGGGAACAGTTATTCAAGAGACAAGAAAAGAGTATATTATCTTGATCATACGTTGGATAGGGCTGACAGAAAAACTTTTGAAGTTATCCAATATAAAGAAAAAGATGGGATATACGGCCACTTTGCCCTGGATAAAAATCATGTATTCTTTGAAGGAGCAATACTCAAAGATATCAATCCCACTACTTGTAAGGCTCAAGGTCTAGCATCTTGTCTTCCCTCTAAATGGCATGATTTACTCGATCCCCTTAGTACGGGGACAAAATTCAATGATGGGATTTATTAACACCGCAAAGTACTTAAATAAGTCTAGACGACGTCCCCATATCATTGACAAAGAAATCAAAGAATACTAGAATATGGTTTAAGTTCTTTTCATATGTCAGATATGAAATCGGCATTTTGGGCGCTTATTTTGGTTCCTAAAATGCTGGTTTCATACCGAAACAGCTCTCCTGTTTAGCAAATAAACGGGGACTACACTTTTTTTTCAAGGAGAATGCAATGATAGAGGAAATGTTGAAAAGAATGATGAACGGAGGTCGGAGTCGTGTCTGCGGTATTACAACCGAAGACAATATGGATGAATTGAACGCGCAGCTGGACGCAATGTTCAGTGGACAGGGTACGCTCCAGGCGCGTGTGAAGGCCGCCGAAGAGATGATCCTCGAGGCGAGAGTAATCGGTCTGCAATCTGAAATGGAGAGCCTCCAGCAATTGGTCAAATCGCTTACCCGGGAAATAGAAAGAAAGGGCGCGATGATGGAAGAGATGGAGGCAAATCATCAAAAAAACCTGAATGACCTGCAGGAGGAACACGCAACAACAGCCTCAAAGGCTGCGAGAGTCCATCGAAACCTTACCGGGGTGCAGAAATCCCTGGAAGAAAGCAGCCAGATCATCAAATCACTCACTAAAATGTTGCTCAACGATGATAATCCCGCGGAAATGATCTGCAAAATGCGGGAAAAGTTAGGCATCATCGTCGCAACCGCGACCAGCTCGCCAGCTCCCACTGATGATCCAGCAAGCACCCAGCAGCAGTAAAAAAGCAACGGCATTGCTAGCAAGTAGTGAGGAGAGACAACGATTGAGTTACCCAAAGAGTGATGCCTGCAAGGCCTCACTCTTTTTTGTATGAAAAAAGACAATAGCAGTGATATTTTTATCTTTTTTGAGAAGTTAAAAAATTAAATACCCGATTGACAAAATTAATTTATTATGATTAAATAATAAATTGTTATTTAAAAAATCATAAATTTGACATTATTTGAATGTTCCGACGTCAATTTATGCACAACTACAATCATTATCGCAAAGGAGCTGCCATGCTTATAACAACCGCCACGGATGCTGAAATAATTGAGTTTGTCCGCATATTAATCGTTTCATTAGGAGGAGTAAAAAACGATCTGCCAGCCTCCACAATCACCAAGTTCAATGATCTTTATGTCTCAGAAAGATTTTCAGAATGTATCAGGGAAGTGAAGAATATATACAGATTGAATCTGACGCTAAGGATTTGCTTCGTAAAAAGTTATCCTGGTGCCGATTCACTCCGCAAATTGATTTCTGATAGTGCGCGAAAGATGGGCTATGATCCCCATCAATTTGGTTCAGAACTTCAAAAGGATTTAAGTTGTGCAGGGGCATTCATCTTGCAACCTGCCCGCTTACCCATCTATGGGACACCTCCCTTTGAAAATCTGAAACTGCTTATGTTTGTTTTTAGGCGGGTAGTGGATGTGTCAATGGAGTCATTCATATATTCCATCGCGCATGAGATGTCGCACATCATACTTAATGCTATGCGGCACCCTCTGGAATACAATGAGGTCGCTGCCGATCTGACGGCAATGATCCTCGGTTTTTCTGAAACCATGAAAACAGGTAGAAAAACCGATCAGTTCAGTTTAGGCTATCTGAATAATCACCAATTTGAGATTGCCTACCAAGAAATTATAAAATATAAAAATGTTATTTGCCTGTAACTTAGCAAGTTGCGAAACAAGAGTGAGCCAGGAGGCCTCACTCTTTTTAATTTTTTAAACCATATTGACATTCGCAGCCCGCCATACTATCATTAGTACCGTTCTTATCTACTATCAATCCCCAAACCATCAATGAGAAGAGGAGGCAAATAAAAATGATACTGCTTACAAAAGGGCAAGGAGTGATAAAAACCATGAATGGACAACCAAAAAAAGTCGTGCCATTCGTGGGCACAGACACGGATGGGCCGTTCTCCCAAATGGGAATCGGCGTCCTGTGTGAAGAGGACGGGACGGAATGTTTTTGGGGCCTTGGCGCCCCGCACAGCCTTGTCCGATCATGGCGAGGGATGATGCTGCTTGGGAGTCCTTTTATCCCAAGCATCAATGAGCGAACCCTGGCAAACTGTTGGTTCGCGGCTAAAAAAGATGCCCACGACCTCTGGTGCCACAAAAGGCACTTTGAGGAGCTTACCTCCCAACTTGATGGCAAAAATAAGAAAAATTTGATGCGTTTTCGCGCCAAAATCCTCCTGGTGGCACCAGCAGGAGATGTTATTTGTCAAATAGTTGGGCTTTGCCAAGTCAAAGGCATAAGCGTTGACAACCAAGAGTTACTGGATGAGAATATATGTTGAATCATCTATAGCTCGCCATCATTTTACTTCTTCAAGGTTCCCTATCATATGCGGAACCTTTTTTATTTTCTATAAAGCCGGCTTCGTTAAATCATTTTTTCTTTTCCGACTCAACATCCAATTGTTCAAACATATTCAACAATGATTTTTCATTGATATTTTGTATCTCAATTCCCGGCCGGCCATTGATTTCCAAAACCATAACCCGGTCTTTCCGATCCAAAATCAAATCGATTCCCGCTACTGATAATCCGGAAAACCGTGAAGCTTTGATCGCGACGTCCTTCATCTCCTTCCATTTGGGCATAATGAATCCGGCTGGAATTCCTAAATCATCGAGGGTTATGTCGGCACCTTCCTTCTTCTTATGCAAATGAGTGAAAACTCCGGTTCCCACATCGATAGCTATGCCGATGGCTCCCATAGACAGATTGGCCCGACCGTTGGTTTCTTTGGTCGCATAACGGAGCATCGCCATAACCGGAATATGATTTATGCAAAAAATCCGGATATCCGGAAGGCCGGCGGCATATTTAAAAATAATTTTAGATGAAGGATATAGCCTTTCTTCGACGATTGCCGTGTCCTTTTCCATAAAACCTGAAAATTCACCATCCAAAATCTTTAAAATATGCTTTTCAATATTTCGGATGGAGTGGCTCTCCCCTGCCGGGTCGAAATAGCCGCCGCTTTTCCGCTCCAGAACCAAAATTCCGTTGCCGCCATGGCCATGGTTAGGTTTCAGGACCACTTCACTCGGAAAGCGGGCGATCAATTTCAAATCCGAATGTTTTTCCAATATGGAATAGGTGGCTGGAGTCGGAATATCATTTTCAACCAGCAGTTTTTTCGTCGCTAATTTGTCTTTAGCCAAAAGCATAGACTCGCGCGGATTGAAAACCTGGATCGCGTAATTACGCAGATTCATCCCTAGCGGCACGGATGTGAAAATTTCCTTGATTTTTCCCATCATTTTTTTACTAATTTATCGAATCTGAAAAACTCACTCAAACGCAAGCCGGTATAGTTTCCAGCTGCGAACGAGATCGGAATGGAAATCCCGAAAATCACCCATAAGACGCCAGTAGAAAAATTTACCAGGAAAGTTCCGATAAAAGTCAGAATAAGAGCCACGACGAGAGTTTCCACAAGAAGAGCAACGGCAAAACTTATTTGCTGGTCTTCAGTGACTTTGGAAAACCTTTCGACGATATGCGTCGTTATGATCAATGGGAAAAATACGGTAGTGGCTGTCAATTGGAAACTTAGCGGCAAAAAAGAAAACAAGACCAGCATCAGGACGATAGCAGCCATAATCAAAAACATTTCCACCACGTTCGGCAATTGCATCTTGGAAAACATCAGAAGCTCCAATGCCACGCCGACTGAAATCAGCACCACATAGATCATAACGCCCTGCGCGACATTAGGCTGCATCAGGATCAGCGACAGGGCGATGACCACCGGCGCGAACACCCCGAAAGTGCGTATCCCCAAAATCAGCCGGAATAAGACCACGATGGCAGCCAGTATCGGCAAGATGATTATCTGCTTGCTCAATGAACGGTCGGTCGCACGGACAAAAAAGGAAAACCAAGTCGGTTTTTGCGCGGTAGTTTTCGGTTCATTCAGGAATTGCCTGTTAGGATCAATCAGGAAGCCTTGCAAATCGCTGCGGCCGATAATCATATCAGTTGAAAGTTGCGTCCGGTCAGCCAATGAAACTACGGTATTGATTTCCTGATTTCCGACTACGAAATCGACGTTGGCGGTATCGCGCACTTGGATTCCTTGGGCGCTAAGCACCCGCCTTTTCAAGGGATTATGCGGCAAACCCAAAGAAGCCGCCAAGCCTGAATCAATCGAAGAAAAATCCGCTCCAGTATCCACTTTGGCTACGAAAGTTACCGGTCCTTTGGGAGAGAGCACGATGATATTTTCCTTGTCGCCCAAAACGGTGCCGGCTTCGTTGCGTGATTCGAAATAATCAAAAACCAAACCGGCCGTCAATGCCAACGCTAGGGCCAAACCGCCGATTATTTTTATTTTTCTTTTACGCGCGATAAAATCATTAAATTTCATAAGCTTTGCATATAAATTATGTCTATATTCGCGATTCCGGACAGTCAGAATTAGCCGCCTATTGCGTCAATAAACCTGTCTTCCGCGATTTTCCAATCGATATTTATGAAGAAGGCTTCTATGTAGGCCGCTTTATCCTTGCCATAATCCGGAAAAAAAGAATGTTCGAAAACATCCATTACCAAAATCGGATTAAAACCGGCCGGATGTCCGGTATCATGTTCATTGATCCAAGCATTCATCAGACTCCCATCCTGCGGATTCTGATATAATACCACCCACCCGATTCCTCGCATCTTGCCAGTCGCCGTGAAATCTTCCTTCCAGCGCGCGAAATCGCCGAAAAATTTATCCAAATCTCCGGCTAATTTCCCACTCCCATCAAGCCGCCCTCCACCGCCTAAATTTTGGAAATACAATTCATGCAGGATAATTCCATTCAGCTCCCATCCCAGCCTTCTTTTCGTTTCGGCATATTCCGGTGAGTCCTTAGTCAGTGTTTTTTGCAAATCAAGGATTTTATTGGTGCCATTAACATAACCTTCATACAAGGAAAAATGGATTTCCAAAAGCTTGTCGCTGAAGCCAGGCATACCTTTTAATTTTGTGAAATCTTTTTTTGTATACATATCATTGAAATTAAATATTATATTTCAAAATCCCAGAGATTGCCTGACAAAAACGATATGGACCCTGCCTGGGAAGAATTCTTTTTCGAACAGCATGACCTTGCCAATTACGCTTCCGGCATAGCCGTTGTTTTTCATACGCTGATCCTCCAAGGGGAAGACATATTCCCTGAGTCGGATAAAAGCGTTCTCCAAATCCTTAGTGATTTTTTGTACGCCTACCACCCAAATCACATTCGGGCTGGTAAAGGCATAGGCCGGCAATTGACTACCGGTAGCGCTGGCATCTAAAATCCTGCCGTCTTCAGCCACCGCATGGACACTGCCTAGGAAATAATCAGCTAGCACGCTTCTTTTCCGCAGTTCATCCTGCTTAGCAGAATCTTTTTCGGCCATAATCCCATCCTTCAGGTTTTTCCAAGGATGCCTGCCTGATTTAAGCAAATCAGTAAATCCGATTTGATCCAGAGTGGTCGAGCTGCCGGTCATAACGATTGCTCCATCCGGTATAAGCTCTTTCAATCTATCCAGCGCCTGCTCTTTAGTATCCACTACTTCCGCGGAAATATTTCGCACTTCCAAATTAGAAACGATTTTCGCGACTACGGATTCGACGGGAAGCTGTTCCCATTTGGATATATCCATATGATTTAATATTTATGGTTTATTCGTACCTAATACAATCACTTTTATCGGATTATTACACGGGTAAATAAAAAAATCCCTGGATCAGAAAGGGATTTTTTTACCGTCGAAATAGCGTCCGAACCGCCTAAACTTTCAAATATTTCCTCATCGCTATCAAACTTCCGATTACGCCCAGCAATGTGCCAAGGATAAGTTGTCCGCCTAATAACGCCCCGAAGTTACCTAAATAAAACGCGACTAAGTTGCTAGATGGGACCGCTGATGAAACATACGGACTTACGAATTTAACAGACAGGAACAGAAGTAGCATTGAAAATACGGTTCCCACCACGCCATAGATAAATCCTTCAAAAATAAAAGGCAATCTGATAAATAAGTTGGATGCTCCGACCAACCTCATAATTTCAATTTCCTGCTTATGGGTGTAAATTGTAATCCTGACAGCATTAAAGGTGATAAGCAAGGAAATAGCGACGAATAGTACGCCCAAAGTAGTACCGATTTTTTTAATCGTCGCTACTATGCCGTTTAATCTATCGATGATTTCTTTGTTTTTACCATAATTTATCCGGCTGATTTCGCCGATAAAAGAAGCCTGGCTGATGCGATCGGAAATCGCCTGGTATCTTGTCGAATCACTGGCCTTAACCACCAGCGAAGCCAGCAACGGATTGCCGCCTATTTCATCCAGCGATTGTAAGATGATCGGTTCAGAGGCATTGTTCCTTTTGAAATCAGCCAAAGCCTGCTCCTTGGAAATATATTCGACTGATTTCACCTCGCTGGAATTTTCCAAGTCAGCCTTAATTTCCGTTATGGTCTGTTCGGATACATCCGGCTTAAAATATATGCTGATATTCACCTTGCCCTGGACATCCTTCATTATATCGTTAGCTGCGGAAGTGACTACGAAAAAAACGCTCAAAACATAGAGGGATAGGATCAAGATGCTTACGGTCGCGATTGAAAGCCAGCCATTGCGGATGAAATTTTGGATCGCTTCCCGGAATGTCCGTCGGATTGTTAAAAACATAGGATTTGAATGGTATTTATTTTTATGAGGCTTTGTATTTTCCTTTGGCGCAATCAACAACGATTTTGCCGTTATCCAGGACCAGCACGCGCTTATTGACCCTGTCCACGATATCCTTGTCATGGCTTGCCAGGACGACCGTAGTGCCCAATTCATTTATCCGCATCAGCAACTGGACGATTTCAAGTGAAGTCACGGGATCAAGATTGCCAGTCGGTTCATCAGCGATAATCACCATCGGCGCATGCACTAAGGCGCGGGCGATAGCCACCTTTTGCTGTTCACCGCCGCTCAACTGGTGGGGATATTTTTTCATTTTCCCGCCCATGCTGACGATATCCAAAATTTGCTGGACATTTTCCTGTATTTCTTCATCAGGAACACCGGCGACCTCCAAGGCATAGGCCACATTCTCAAAAACCGTCTTTCTCGGAAGCAGCTTGAAATCCTGAAAAATCATCCCGATATTCCTGCGATGGTAGGGTAGCTTTCTCCGACTGAGGTTGTTCAAAAGATTAGAGTTGAAATAGACCTCTCCGCTAGTAGCCATCTCTTCAGCATAAATCAATTTCAACAGCGTTGATTTCCCGGATCCGCTTTGGCCCACGACTGAAACGAACTCGCCTTCGTGAATTTCCAGGTTGATATCCTCAAGAGCGGGAAAATCCCCTTTATATATTTTAGAAACTGAATCAAATTTTATCATTATTTTATCTTGTTCTTCGTTTGTATTTTTATTTAACAGAAGCACATTCGCATTCTACATTATTTTTTCATATTTTTCAAATAGGCTTCCATAAACCCGGTCAGATCACCGTCCAGTACGCTTTCCGCATTAGCGGTTTCGTGCTTGGTGCGATGGTCTTTGACCATCTTATACGGATGGATCACGTACGAACGGATTTGACTCCCCCATTCCGCCGAAGTATACTCGCCGCGCAATTTCTGCTTCTCGCTTTCCCGTTCAGTCAGATATCTCTGATGCAATTTGGCTTTCAGAATCTTGATCGCCTGTTCCTTGTTTTGCATCTGACTGCGTTCATTCTGGCAAGTTACCACGATTCCCGTCGGAATATGCGTGACGCGCACCGCGCTATCGGTCGTATTGACGCTTTGTCCGCCGGCTCCGGATGAACGGTACACATCCACCCGCAAATCTTGAGCCTCGATCACGACTTCTTTCATCACCTCGATAACCGGCAAAACTTCCACTAACGCGAAGGATGTCTGCCGTAAATTATCCGAATTGAAGGGCGAAAGACGGACCAATCGATGCACCCCAGCTTCGCTTTTGAGATAACCGAAAGCGTATGAACCATTCACCTCGAGCGTCACGCTTTTGATGCCTGCTTCGCTTCCGCGCGCCTCATCCATAATTTTCGTCCTAAAGCCATTTTTCTCCGCCCAACGCAGATACATCCGTAAAAGCATCTCAGCCCAATCCTGCGCGTCCACGCCGCCCGCTCCACTGTGGATGGCCAAAATCACATCATTGCGGTCATATTCGCCGCCTAGCAAGATTTTGAACTCAAGTTTGCCGATCTCCTTTTCCAGTCCGCCGATTTTCTCTTCCATCTCCCGCGCTTCCTCACTTTCTTCCGAAATTATTTCCACTATCTCCAATAATTCATCAATTTCCGTTTCCAAAAGGCTCAGATCCGCGATTTCTTTGCGCAATTCCTCCAGCTCCTGCATAATTCCCGAGGCTTTCTGGCTGTCGTTCCAAAACCCGACTTGATTTGATTGCCCTTCCAGCTCCGTGATTTTTTCCTGCTTTTTCGGCAAGTCAAAGATAGTCGCTCAAAAGAGCGATTTTAGACTGCATTCCTTTCAACTTTTCTTGGCTTTCTTTGACCATATTACAGATAATTTTTAACCAACTCGATGTGTTCAGCTTCGACTTTCGCCAAGGCGGCAAAAAATATCTTGATTTTCTGTTCGCCGGCTTCTTTGGCAAACTTAGCATACAGCCCGCTGGCATATTCCTCCAATTCGACGGTACGTTTGAAATTCTCGACATCCTCGTCGGAACATTGTTCCACCAGGCTAGCCGGCAGTTGCAATCCGAGAAATTTGGTCACGATCGTCGCATGCTCCAATTCCACCTTCGCCAAACGTTTATACATCTTCTCAAGTTCATATGAACCAGCTTTACCGGCCATACATAGATAAATCGCATTGGCCTTCATCTCCAAATCCAACGTTTCCAATAGGCTTCTTTCAGACTCTTCGGAGATATCTCCCTCCCTTCTGAAAACCGGATTGGCTTCACTTCCAGGCTTGATATAGCCCCTGTCCGCCCCGCAAAAAGGGCATTTTGAAGGTGCTTCGGTTCCCAGATAGGCGTCCCCGCAAATTTCACAAATATATGTTCTCATAGCCGTTGAAATTTAATGGATTAATTGCAACTTGGGATTCGTGCGCTTATGCAAATGAGCCGATGGCCGGGATCGAACCGGCGACCTGCACGTTACGAGTGTGCTGCTCTACCAACTGAGCCACATCGGCATTTTCCTATTCCGTCTTATCAACCAATCTCTGCCATTCATCTTTCACGATTTTTTTCACTTCGTCAAGCACAGGCTTGTTTTTTTCAGAAAACAAATGCTTGAAACGCCCTTGGGTTTTTAAAAATTCCTCCACCGGTTTCGGATTTTCCGTCGCCCAATTCACTTTATATTTTCCGTCTTCGATTTCAAACAACGGCCAGAAATTAGTTTCCGTCGCCAATTTCGAAATAGCCACATATTGCGAAGTCGGAAACTTCCAATTATTGGTGCATGGAGAAAAAACACTCAGAAATGCCGGCCCTTCGGTTTCGAAAGCTTTTCGGGCTTTCTTTTTAAGGTCCGACAAATAGGCTACGTTAGCTTGCGCCGCATATTTGATATGGTGCGCCGCCACGATTTCCATCAGATTTTTGCGCATTTCCACTTTGCCGAAAGATTCCTTGCCGACCGGTGTGGTTTCCGTATTGGCGGCGTAGGGCGTCGCCGAAGACCGCTGATTGCCAGTGTTCATATAGCCTCCGTTGTCATAGACTACATAGACGAAATCATGCCCGCGCTCCAAAGCGCCGGACAAACTTTGCAAACCGATATCATAAGTTCCTCCATCACCCGCGAAAACTACGAATTTTATTTTCTTTGGCACTTTACCCTTTTTGCTGAGCGCCTTATGCGCCCGCTCCACGCCGGAAATGGTCGCGGAAGCGTTTTCAAAGGCGCTATGGATAAAAGGCACTTTCCAAGCCGTATATGGATACAGCGTCGAAGTCACCTCCAAACATCCCGTCGCGTTGGAAATCACCACTGGATCCGGAGACTCGCCAAGAATCGTCCGGACGATAGTCGGGAAAGCGCAGCCCGCGCATGCGCTGTGTCCTGACGCGAAATTTTTAGCCAAATCTTTATTCATAAAATTTACACTCCGATATATTTAATCTCTTTTGAAATTTTTTCAGTTTTCAAATCCTCAAAAACTTTTTCGATGTCTTTGGCGAAAATATCCCGCCCGCCCAAACTATAGATGAGTGAATGGACTTTCTTGGTTTCGCCTGCTTGATAAAGTCCGTTCACGATATCATTATAAATCGGCGGATAAGTTCCGGAGGAAATCGCCCGTTCCATAACCGCGATATTTTTAGCGTTCTTCAGGGCGCTTAGTATTTCTCGCAGCGGGAACGGCCGAAACAGGCTTATTTTCAAAAGACCAACCTTCTTGCCGGATTGGCGCATCCGATCCACTACATCCTTCGCCGTACCGGCTGTCGAACCGGCCAAAACGATGATTTCTTCCGCATCCTCGGTCCTATAAGCTTCAAAAAAATCTTTTTTTCTACCGCTTAATTTTTCAAATTCTTTGGCGATTTTCAAATATTCCCGGCCGGCTTTTTCCATCGCCTCTTCCTGCTGGACCTTGAACTCAAAATAGGAATTTTGCAAGGCTAGCGGCCCGAACGTCACCGGATGTTCGATATCCAAGAGATATTTTTCCGGAGAAAATTCGCCTAAGAATTTCTGTACTTGGTTTTTCGACAGGATTTCCAGATTCTCAACGCAATGCGAAGTATTGAAACCGTCCATAATCGCCATGACCGGCAGTTTGGTTTTTTCAGCCAATTTCATCCCGATTATGGTATTATCATATATTTCCTGAGAATTTTCAGAAAAAATCTGGATCCAGCCGGTATCCCGCGCGCCCATCACATCGGAATGATCGCCATGAATATTGATCGGAGCGCTCAAGGCGCGCGCCGACACCACCATCAAGATGGGCAAGCGCATTCCGCTGGCGATATAGAGGATCTCATTCATCAAAGCCAATCCTTGCGAGCTGGTCGCCGTCGCCGTACGCGCTCCCGCCGCGCTTGAACCGACGCAAGCCGAGATAGCCGAATGTTCCGATTCCACTTCAATAACCTCCGTAACCACTTCCCCATCCGCCTTGAATTTGGCAAAGGTCTCGATGATTGTCGTTTGAGGAGTGATCGGATAGACCGCCATCACGTCCGGTTCTATCTGCTTCAAAGCCTCGGCTGCCGCCGCGCCACCCGTCAACGCTATTCTTTTTTTATGCGTCCCATCCATCATATTCATCCTTGAAATATTATTTATTTTTCTCCATAGTTATCGCTTTCATCGGACAGACTTGCGCGCAAACTCCGCAACCCTTGCAAAAATCATAATCGATATCCGCCTTGTCGCGCTGCCCCTCCTTATATTTTTTCATTTCAATTGAAGCTTCCGGGCAAAACGGCACGCAAGTCGTGCAACCGCTGCATTTGTCTTTGTCCACCTTAGGCGCCATATAGCGCCAGTCGCCCGTCTTAGGCGCCTTATCCAAATCATGCGCGATAACCGCGCCTTCCTCGAAATCGAATTTTTTATCCCTAGATCGTATCATACGCTTTTTCAATAGCTAAAATATTTTTATCCGTTATTTCTTTACCGATCTTATGCTCGAATATATTCCTGAACTCGCCAGTCACACTGGCTAATTTCACCGCTTCGGTCACTTGCACGAATTTACCTAAAATCACGGTATTCGGACGCGGCTGTCCTACGATTTCCATGGAAATCCCGTTCGCATCGACAGAATGGATCCGACCATCGAATTTGCTGCCGCCGGAAATTATCTTTTGTCCGATTTCCGCGGCTGATTTTTTCGTATTCACGATCAGCGCCACTTTATTATCAAAATCCATCGCGACATTTTCCGAATCCAAAATGGTCTCGTCCAGCACCACTACCACATCCGGATCGATTACCGGCTCATATGTGCGGATCTCTTTGTCCGAAATGCGCACGAAAGTTTTGGTCGGCGCTCCGCTCCGTTCCGGTCCGAATTGCGGAAAAGCCTGGACGAATTTGCCTTCGTTCACCGCCGCTTGCGCGATGATTTCCGCCGCCGCTTTGGCTCCCTGGCCGCCCCGCGCATGGAAAATTATTTCAAATATATCCTTGTGATATTTCATATCTGATATTATAGCATAAAAATAGCTATGCCGTTAATAACCGCAAAAAAACCGCATATTTGGGCGATTATAGCATCATTTTCGACCAGCGCCGCAAAAACCGGAAACGAGGCCTCATCCCCGCTCTATGAGCACGATACTTATTATGCCTAGAATTATTCCGATCTTAGCGACGATTGATATATTTTCTTTGAAAAATACCACTCCTATCAGCGCCACGATCACCAAATTCAAAATGGTAAAAATTGAAATGGCTTTGGATAGCATCTCATATTTCAAGGAAAATGCCCAAAACAAAGCGCCGACAGAATAAATGGCGAATCCGATCCAAATCAATAACGGCTTGTTTTCAACCGTCCATTTCTTAAAAAAAACATCCCCCGCGATTTCAAACCCGACGCCCAGAAACGTGAGCATCCAAAATAATATTTTTACTGACATAGTCTCGCATATTTAAAAATTATCCGAATCCCCGCGTAGAACGATGGGATTCACCGCCATAAGATCTTCATAATGCGGATGGTCCCCGCCCATTCTCTTTCCAATAGCAGCTGAAAAGTTTCTAATGGGAAATTGCGCTTAACTAGTTTTTATCCTAACTTTTTATTTTTTAATAACAAGATTTTGTATGTTATGTAAACTTATTATGAAATACTGGAGCCCTAGAGTCCCAGCATTTTTTTAGCTTGTTCGATCTGCGCGTCAGTCACCTGGCCAGAAGCCTTCATAGCGTCCATCATATCCATTATCTTGCCGCGGTTTTCCGGTTTCAGCGCCTCCTGCATCATCTTGTTGCGCTCCTGCGGACTCATCTTGGCCAATTTTTTCATAGCCAGGCTCTGCAACATGCCCATCTTGGGCATATCCTCTCCGATTTCCACTTCGCCGGTTATCGGATTCGTCTTCTTTTTCTTTTTCTTTTTGAAAGGATTCCACACCATATTTATTTTAGGTTAACAGTTAATATTTTTCAGTATCGGGTCACTTTTTCAATTGCAATTCATAACTCGTAACCAAAAGTCCGGAGGCGATAAAAATCGAGGAGTAGGTTCCGAACGATACGCCGATCAGAAGCGCCAATGAAAAATTTTTGATCGATTCTCCCCCGAAGATATAGATCGCCAGCAAGGTGATGATCACCGTCATCGAAGTATTGATCGAACGCACCAAGGTTTCGTTCAGGCTGCGATTAACAACTTCCGGGAAAGCTTCTTTGCCCGAACCTCTTAGGAGGTTTTCACGGGTCCGGTCATAGACCACTATCGTGTCATGCACGGAAAACCCCAGGATAGTCAGCAAGGCGGCGATAAAAGGCACGCCGACCTCGATCCCCTTGAAATGCCCTAGGATCGCAAATGCGCCGACCGTAATCAACACGTCGTGGATAAGCGCGATGACCGCTCCGGCGCCATATTTCCAAGACTCGACCGGACGGGAAACCTTGCGGAAAGCGAAAGCGATGAAAGCCATAATACCGACCGCCGCCCAGAAAAGCGCCCAGAGGGAGTTCTGTTTCAGTTCGGTCGAAACCGAAGAGTCCCGATAATCGACTTTAGATTGGATCGCCTCCGGATATTTCCCGCTGATTTTTTTCCAAACTTCCTGATTGATGCTGTCATCGGCCGAAGCGTAGCTGACCAGCAAGGAGTTGCCGCCTTTACCTTGGACGGTCAAGCTATTCAGATCCAACTCATTCAAAATTCCCACAATCTCCTGGTTCGTCGGCAAGCTTTGGGAAAATTTGATTTCCATCACCGTCCCGCCTGTAAAATCGATGCCGAATTTCAATCCCCAGATAGAAATACTTAGCACGCTCAGAATGGTCAGCGCGATAGAAAAGGCATAGGCGTACTTGGTTTTTGAAATGATATTGTACATTTTCAGTATATTATTTTTTATTAGCTTCCATAATTTCGCTCTTTTTCACCCCGACCAGCCACAATCTATCGGAAATCCATTCACCTAAGATGAATTTCAACAAAGTCCGCGAAATCGTGACAGCCGTAAACATCGAAAGCAGGACACCCACGATCAAGGTCACGGCGAATCCCTTCACAAAACCGGTTCCAAGTTCGATCAAGATAAGCGACGTAATAATGGAAGAAATATTGCCGTCGCGGATCGACGTCCAAGCCCGTTTGAATCCTTCATCCAATGATCCCAAAATAGTCCGTCCTCTTCTGATTTCTTCCTTCGTCCTTTCAAAAATCAGGATATTGGCATCCACCGCCATACCGATCGACAATATGAATCCGGCGATACCCGGCAAAGTCAAAGTAATCTGCCACGGCGTCAATCCGGACAATTTGAAGATAGAAACCATCATTCCGGCATATACCAACAGCGCGAAAGAAGCGATCAATCCCAAAAATCTATAATACAGCAGCATGAAAACCACCACCAAACCGAGGCCGATATAACCAGCTTTCAAGCTTTTCGCCAGCGATTCGCCGCCCAGAGACGCATCTACACTTTCCTGACTGACCAGATTGATCGGCACCGGCAAAGCGCCTTCGTTCAACCTTTTTACCAAACTCTTCGCTTCTTCGACTGAAAAATTCCCTGTAATCACCGCTTCGCCGTTGGTTATTTCAGCCTGTACGATCGGCGCGCTGATTATCTGTTCATCCAGATAGATCGCGATACTCTTGCCGATATTGCCCTTAGTCAATTCGGCGAACAGTTTCGTGCCTTCATCATCGAATTTCAACGCCACTTGCGGTTCTGAAAGCCCCTGGCTGGCAAAATCAACTGTCGCGTTCTTCAAATTCTTGCCTGTGAGCCCGGTAGCCACATAATTCACTTTAGGCGCCGGATTGGCTTTCTTAGCGATCAGAATATGCGCCGAGTGGATTTCCAATCCATCGCCTTCGCCACGCTGTTCAATTTTCTTGATGATATGCCAGCCAAACTGTGTTTCAACAAGCTGGCCATACACCTCCCCATCCTTCAAACCGCCATCGAAAAGCACTTTGTCGAACTCCGGTACGAAAGTATTTTTCTTCACAAAGCCCAAATCACCGCCGTTGTCCTTGCTGCCGGGATCCTCGCTATTATCCCTGGCGAGTTGCGCGAAATCATCGCCGGCTAACGCTTTTTTCAACAGATCTTCAGCTTTTTGTTTAGCCTGCTTATTCAACGTATCCAGCATTTCTTGAGGTATGTCTTTTGAAGTGTCCGCCGGACCCTCAGCCTTGAATTCCAAAAATGGCGTTTCTTTAATCAGATTTTTGGCCTGATTTATATCTTTTACTCCGGCCAATTCCACGATCAACCTGCGCTCGGATCCGGATTTCGTCGTATAGATCGTCGGCTCGGCCACGCCGAAAGCATTAACCCTTCTTTCAATCACATCCTGCACGGCCTGCATCGACTCATCAATTTTAGATGAATCAATTTTGCTTAAGTCCGGCTTATATTCCAAGTGGATACCGCCTTGCAAATCAAGGCCCAAATTTATTTTCAACTTTTCCAGGACACTATAGACCGGCGGAATTTTGGAAACGGCTTTCGGATAAGAAATAAGTACTGCCGCAATCGCTAGGATTATTACCAGGGCGAACTTTACGGAAATTTTTTGTCGGAATGTCATAGGAAATAACGCTAAAACTTCGATTTTATTTAATTAAAACCTTGGCGATGAGCGAAGCCCCACCGCAAAACATACTGAGTCCATTTTACAGCATCCCAAAAAACTGCGCAACCAAGGTTGATTTGAAGCTGGAAATCAGCCACCAGTATTTAGGGCATTATATGCTTTTTGAAGAATCTTTCTGCCACTTGGAAAAGTCAGCCTGGCCAGCGCCGCTGCATAATCCAGCCATGCGGATCCGATATGTTCATAAGAAAGACCGATTTCCCTTTCTTCGGTTTCAGCCGCATAATAGACGACCCGCTTGAAAACATTGATGCCGCGCTTATCCCTTTCGCGATTTTCCCTTTCTTTGCCCTTCGCGCGATAAAAATACCACATACTATCCCGGTGGCCCGGCAATAACTTCAAATTTTTGAGGCCTGTCTCTTCTTCGACTTCGCGCCGCAAAGTCATCTCTTCGGTTTCGCCACTTTCAACATGCCCCTTGGGAAAATCCCAATGGCCAGACGGATAGTGCAGGAGCAGGAATTCTTTTCCGCCAATTTCTTTTCTGCGGAAAACAACCGCTCCGATTGATTTTTCAAATGCTATACCCATCATATTTCATCAATAATTTCCAAAGTGTGGTTTTTTATCCGGCCGTCTTCTCCAAAAATGAATTTTCCCGCAAACTTTTTCCCGCCGATCAAAAGCGGCATCCAAAATTTATCATCCGGCCACATATCGGCATAGGGAAGTTCCGTAATCGGAAACCATCGCGGTTCCATCTCTTCCGTTTCCACAGGCTCCCCCGTAAAATCTTCACATAAGAAAAAATGGACTTCCTGGACATCTCCGGTTTTCTCAAAAGTAAATTCAATCAAGCCGACTTTTTCAAGTCTATCCGCCCTAAGGCCGCATTCTTCACGGATCTCCCGGATAGCCGCATTTTGGATCGGTTCACCCGGATGCGGCTTACCTCCGAAACCGTTCCAGCGGCCAACGCCAAATCCCCTTTTTTTCATACCCAAAAGGATGTCCGGATACTTATATATGACACACAGCGTAGTAGTGGTCCTCATTGATCTTTGACACCTCCTTAATATTTTTATTTCCCACAGCACTTCTTATACTT
>JBAYWF010000003.1:0-139257 GCA_041674205.1 Parcubacteria group bacterium | reverse complement strand
GGTATTTTTTAGCGAATAAATTGAAAATTTGTCTTGGTATCCAGCCGTGCGGCCTTTTTCTTTTTTGCCACTTTTCTTTTGGGAAAAGAAAAATGGCGTGGTGGGTTTTTCCGTTAGGAAAAACTGGCATTGCAACTTACTATCAAAGAAGATGACGTACTAAAAAAATCGGACTTTCTGGTCGGAATTCCGGTTTTTAATTGGATGTGATAAAATAGAAAGAGTAAATTTTAACGGGATTTAATAAAAAAGTATGGATATCAAAAAGATCCAGGACATGGATTTGGCGGGCAAAAAAGTGCTGCTCAGGGTGGATTTCAACGTGGCGGTGGATCAGGGCAAAGTAAAGGAATCTTTCAAGATCGCGGCAGCTAAAGAAACGTTGGATTATTTATTGAATAAAAATTGCAAAGTGGCGATGATTTCCCATTTAGGTCGGCCTGACGGAAAGATCGACCTGGATTTTTCATTGGGGCGGATCGTTTCCGACGCCCAGGAAATTTTGGCGACCCATTTGGAATTCGTGCCGGATTGCGCGGGGGAAAAGGTGCGGGACGCCCTGGAAAATATGCAAGGCGGCGCTTTGCTTTTGGAAAACGTGCGGTTCTATCCGGGCGATGAATCCAACGACGCGGGATTCGCGGAAATGTTGGCGGAAAATTTCGACGTCTTCGTCCAGGACGCATTCAGCGTCTGCCATCGCGACCAGGCTTCTGTGACAGGGGTGGCGAAAATATTGCCAAGTTGCGCCGGTTTCCGCTTATTGGAAGAAATCCATGAGATGACTATCATCAAAGATCATCCGGTCAGTCCGGCTGTGGCTATCATCGGGGGCGCCAAAATCGAGACCAAAATTCCGGTTATCAAATTTTTTGAAGAAAAATACGACCATATCCTGGTCGGCGGAAAAATCGCTAATGAAGCCTTGGATCAAAAGATCGGATTTTCCGACAAGGTGGTTTTGCCGATCGATTTCGTAGATGACCGTCTGGATATCGGGCCGAAAACCTTGGAAAAATTCAAAGAAATCATCGCGGGCGCCAAAACGATCGCTTGGAACGGACCGACTGGCAAGTTCGAAGACGAAAAATATGCCAAGAGCTCCAATGAAATCCTGGACGCGGTCATCGCGAGCGGCGCTTTTGTCCTCGTCGGCGGCGGGGAAACCTTGGAAATCCTGGAAAAAAACCACGCTATGGATGAAATCTCTTTCGTCTCGACCGGCGGCGGCGCGATGTTGGATTATGTAGCCGGCAATAGGATGCCGGGAATCGAAAGCCTTAAAGCGTAAGGATATATCGAAATCACATAGGAATAACCGGCTTAAAACAGGGGGCGACCCCTGTTTTGATTTCGTCGGGCTTGTGATATAATATTGAATAGCCTAATCAAATTAACGGAAATTTTTATGTCTAAAATAAAGAAAGTTTTTGCGCGTGAGATATTGGATTCGCGGGGCAATCCGACGGTGGAAGTGGATGTCGAGCTGGCATCGGGTGTGAAGGCGACGGCGGCTGTTCCTTCCGGTGCTTCGACGGGAACTTTCGAGGCTTTGGAGTTGCGCGATGGCGACAAAAAAAGATTCAACGGCTTGGGGGTTTTGCAAGCGGTGGAGAATGTGAATAAGAAAATCCAGAAAGCGGTAGTTGGGATGGAGGCGGAAAAGCAAATGGAAATCGACCAAAAAATGCTGGCATTGGACGGGACGGAAAATAAGACCAATTTAGGTGCTAATGCGATTTTAGGCGTGTCTTTGGCGGTTTGCCGCGCGGCCGCATCGGAACAAGGGATGCCGCTATATGCGTATATCGCTAAGACTTTCAAATTTCCGGCCAAAATGAAATTGCCGATCCCGATGTTCAACGTCATCAATGGCGGAAAGCATAGTGATTCTGGGTTGTCGATCCAGGAATATAAGATCGTGCCTAACGGCATCAAGACTTTCCGTGAGCAGTTCCGCGCCGGCAGCGAGATTTTCCATAAATTGAAAGAAATTTTGGCGTCCGAAGGCCAGAGTGTGGCGGTGGGGGATGAAGGCGGGTTCGCTCCGCGTTTGGAAAGCAATTCCAAAGCTTTGGAATTGATGAACCGGGCGATTACCGAAGCCGGTTATGCCAAGGGCAAGCAAGTTAATACCGGCATCGATGCGGCCGCCTCTTCATTTTTTGATGAAAAAGAAAGCCAATATATCTTCAAGCCGGAAAGTAACGGGGTGACGCGGGAGATGTTGATGAATATCTATAACGAATGGATCGCGAAATATAATGTCATCTCGGTGGAGGACGGTTTGAATGAAAACGATTGGGCAGGTTGGAGCGCGATGGAGAAAAAAATCGGCAAGAAGGTGATGACGATCGGGGACGACCTGCTGGTTACTAATGTAAAAAGGCTCAAAACGGCTATCCAAGAAAAAGCTTGCAACTCGGTCCTGATCAAGGTCAATCAGATCGGTTCGCTGACGGAAACGGTCGATTGTATCAAGCTGGCTAAGAAAAACAAGATGAAAATCGTCATTTCCCACCGAAGCGGAGAGACCACGGATGATTTCATTTCCGACTTGGCGGTCGGAACCGGAGCGGAATATATGAAATCCGGATCGCTTTCCCGCGGGGAGCGGATCTGTAAATATAACCGGCTTTTGAGGATCGAAGAGGAAATAACGAAATAAATTTTTTAATTCCTGGTTCCGGAATCTTTCAAAAACCAGCTATTGTTTAAAAAATAAAAAATCAATAATTGAAAATTTGGGAATCTGGCCAGTCACGCTAAAAAGAATATAAAATATGGATAATAAAAAAACACCTACGCTATTGGCGATTTTGGACGGTTGGGGCATCGCTCCGCCATCTAAGGGTAATGCGGTAACGATGGCTAAAAAACCGGTCTTGGACCGGCTATATGAAACGTATCCGTCAACCGTGCTTGGCGCGACTGGTGAAGATGTCGGTTTGGAGGACCACAAGATGAGCGGATCGGAGGCTGGGCATATGAACATCGGGGCCGGCCGGATCATCAACCAAGATTCGTTATATATTTCCAACAGCATCAAGGATAAGAGTTTTTTCATAAATCCGACTTTGGTGTGCGCGATGCACCATGCGAAAAAGCATAATAGCAGCCTGCATGTGATGGGACTTATGGGCAACTCGGATAGTCCGCACAGCGATCCGGAGCATTTCCGCGCGATTTTGGAATTGGCGAAGAGGAATAAAATTCCGCAAGTATATTGCCATCTGTTTACCGACGGCCGCGATTCTTATCCGCGGAGCGCCCGCGAACATTTGAAATATTATCAGAAAATAATGGCGGAGGCCGGCATCGGGAAGATTGCGACTTTGAGCGGGCGGTTTTATGCGATGGACCGCGCCAAAAATTGGAAGCGGTTGACCTTGGCGTATGACGCGATGGTTTTTTTGAGGGGCGAGAAAGCCGGTTCTCCTGAAGAAGCGATCGATAACGCCTATCAGAACGGGTTGACGGACGAATATCTGCTTCCGACCGTGATTTATGAAAACGGCCGTCCGGTCGTGAGGATCAGTGAAAATGACGCGATTATTTTTTACAATTTGCGGTCAGATCGGGCCAGGCAATTCACCAAACTTTTCGTGGCGATGAGCAAAGAAAGCATTATGGAAGACGATATGCCCATAACTGACAAAATAAAAAACTTATATTTCGCGGCTATGACGGATTTCGGTCCGGATTTGGAAATACACACGGCTTTTCCGGGGCATACTATTTCGGCGACTTTGCCGATGGTTTTGGGTGGCATAAAGCAGTTGTATATCGCCGAATCGGAAAAATTCGCGCATGTAACTTATTTCTTGAATGGCGGTTATGCCGACTTGGTCGACGGGGAAACGCGCGTTATGATTGAATCCCCGGTCGTCGATTCGTACGCCAAGATTCCGCAGATGTCGGCCGAACGGATAACCGACACGATTTTGCAAAGCATCCAGGATGATGAATATGATTTCATCGCGGTCAATTATGCCAACGCGGATATGGTTGGGCATACCGGGGATATGGAGGCTACGGTGGAGGCGATCGAGTTTTTGGACAAGCAGATCGGCCGGCTGGCGAAGAAAATAGCGGCTTGCGGCGGCAATATGATCATTACCGCGGACCATGGCAACGCCGATGATATGGTGGATTTCGAGAGTGACCAGCCGAACACTTTCCACACCAAAAATCCAGTGCCTTTCCTGCTGGTTGGGGAAAGATTCAAAAACAAAAAATTGCGCGACGGCGGCGTTCTGGGGAATATCGCCCCGACCATCTTGGATATTTTAGGCATAGAGAAGCCGGAATTGATGGTCAAGGAATCATTGTTGAAATAATTTTTTAACGGATAATTTTTATGGATAAGATAATTTGCATCGGTTCATCCACTAAAGATGTCATATTTCCGATGAATGACGGAGTCGTGACGGAAACTCCGGATGATTTGGAGTGCCAGCGGAAAATCACCTTTGAATTAGGGGCTAAATACCAGCTTGCCGGCGGACGGCATGAATCCATCGGGGGTTGCGCGGCCAATGTGGCTTGCGGTCTGGCCCGTTTGGGCATCGGGACTTTCTGTTGCACCCGGATGGGAAATGACCAGTCCGGGAAATGGATCAAAGAAGAATTGGAAAAAAACGGAGTTGCGGCCGATTTGTTGCAGATGGATGGGGAGTGCCGGAGCGACCTTTCGTTTATCTTGGCCCATATTCCCAGCGAGGATCGGATTATTTTTTCCGATCGCGATGCGAATGAAAAATTGGAAGTGCTTCTGGATGAAATAGGGAAAATTCCGGCGGAATGGTTTTTTGTCAGTTCGCTCAATGGGAACGAGGATGAAAGTTGGGAAGCTAAATTGGACAAGATATTGGCGCTGGTTCGGGAGGGGGGCAAAAAAATGGTTTTCAATCCGGGGCAAAAAAACATCAAAAGAAATCCGCGAAAAGTGCTTGAAGGAGTCGGTCAGGCCCAAATCTTAATCGTCAATAAAGACGAGGCGATTGAAATCGTTGAAAAATCCGGGGACTTCGATGGCGGTTCGCTCGATGACGAAAGATTCCTGGTGGAAAAATTGAATATCTTGGGTGCCCGGGTCGTAGCCCTGACCGACGGCGCGCGCGGAGCTTGGGGATTCGATGGTAATGAATTTTTGCATATCGCGGCGAGGAAAGAAAAAGTCGCCGACACTTTGGGGGCGGGTGACGCTTTTTCCAGCGGTTTTATCGCCGCCCGGATGAAAGGCAATGGTTTGGAAGAATGCTTGCGCTGGGGCATCGCCAATAGCAGCAGCGTCGTCAATTTTTATGGCGCCGTTGAGGGCCTGCTGGATGAGAAAAAAATATTAGTCTGAAAAAAATATGTCAAATTTAGAAAAATTATTCAATCCCGGATCGATCGCCGTCGTCGGCGCTTCGCAGGAGCCTGGCAAGGTCGGCAATGTCATCGCGAAAAACTTGATCGAGCTCGGATATGCCGGAAAAACTTTTTTTGTCAATCCGAAACATGACAAAATTTATGATTGCCGAAGCTATAAAAGCCTCGGGGATATCACGGAAGAAATCGATTTGGCGATCATCGTCTTGCCGGCCAAGGTCGTCGTGCCGGTTATCCGTGAATCCGCCGGGCGCGTAAAAAATTTCGTAGTCATTTCGGCCGGATTTTCCGAAACGGACGAGGATGGCCGCAAGCGGGAAAACGAACTCAAAGCCTTGGCGGTGGAAAATGGCTTGAATATCCTCGGGCCGAATTGTTTGGGATTCATAATCCCCAAATTAAACTTGAATGCTTCTTTCGCGGGCGGAATGCCGAAGGCGGGCAATGTTTCTTTCGTGTCCCAATCCGGCGCTTTAGCGGTGGCGATTATGGATATCGCCCGGAAAGAAAACATCAGATTTTCCAATATAATTTCCGTCGGCAATAAGATGTTGATCGATGAAGCGGAAATTTTGGAATATCTGGCCCAAGATCCGGATACGAAAGTCATCGGGATGTATTTGGAAGGGATAAAAAACGGTCCGGAATTCATCAGGGCGGCGAAAAAAGTTTCCAAGACCAAGCCGATAATCATCATCAAAGCCGGCAAGACTGAAAAATCGCAACAAGCGATCTCCTCCCATACTGGCGCTTTGGCGGGCAGTGACGATATCGTGGAAGCGGTTTTTAAAAAAGCGGGAATTTTACGGGCGGAAAATTTGGAAGATCTGTTCGCTTTGATCGAGTTGATTTCAAACACGCAAGCGCCGAAAACCAACCAGGTGGCGGTGATCACCAACGCGGGCGGTCCGGGCGTCCTGACTACGGACGCTTTCGGCGGAAAAGAAATCGAGCTGGGCAACCCGGATGACGGAATCAAAAACAGGCTGCGGGAATTTTTGCCGGCGGAGTCGTCCGTGGCAAATCCGATCGATCTTTTGGGTGACGCGATGGAAGATAGGTATGCCCAGGCGCTGGGCGTTTTGGATTCGATGGAGGATATAGGTTCATTGGTGTGCGTCCTGACTCCGCAAGACCAGACTCCGGTCGGCAAAATCGCGGACAAGATAATCGCTTTCAGGGACGAAACCGACAAATTGGTGGCGACTATATTTATCGGCGGAGAAAGGGTGGAAAAGAGCGTCGCCAAATTAAGGGAAAACGGCATCCCGAATTTTTCTTTTCCGGATTTGGCCGTGAGGGCGATTGACGAATATTATGCTTGGAACAGGCGCAGGAACGCGGATCAGTCTGTGGCGGAAAGCGCGGAACCGGTCGCTATTGATTCCAGCCGGCAGAAAAAAGTCGTATCGATAATCGGAAAGGCCCGCAAAGAAGGCCGCGGAGCGCTTTCATTTCCGGAAGCGCGGGAAATTATGGCGCTGTACGGCATAAAAACTCCGGATGTGACGGGTGTCGTTTCCGGGGAAACATTGCCGGTAAACGTCAAATTTCCAGTCGCAATGAAAGTCGATAGCGATAAGGTCCTGCACAAGACCGATAAGCAAGGCGTGATTTTAGATATAAAAAACCAGGCGGAGCTGGAAAAAGCTTATGCGCGGATGGGGCATAATTTTCCAGGCGAGAAATTCATCATCCAGCCGATGCTCGCGATAAAAACCGAACTTATCGCCGGAATAAAAATCGACGGCATATTCGGACCGATCATCGTCTATGGCCTGGGTGGAATTTATACGGAAGTTTTCAAAATGGTCGATTTCCTGATTTCCCCGAACAGCGTCCAGGAGGTGGCGGATTCGCTCGCGCAAGGCAAAATCAAATTTTTATTTGAAAAAACACGCGGCCAAAATCCGTACGATATCAAGGGCATCGCGGAAATCTTATTCGGCTTGTCATTGCTGGCCAGGGAAGCGGCGGAAATAAAAGAATTGGATATTAATCCGCTTCTGGTCTATAATGATGGCAAAGAGGCCGTGGCTGTGGACGTGAAAATAATAATTTAAGATTCATCCGGTTAACTAAGCGCCAGGAATGAGTCGCGGTGTTTAACGGAATATAAACAAATATGAAAAAAACATTGAAAATCCTGTTGGTGGATGACGAAGATGCGACACGGGGAATGTACGCTGAAATTTTCCGCAAAGAGGGCTTTACGGTTTCAGAGGCTAAAAATGGCGTGGATGGCTTGGATAGCGCGACTAAGGATACTCCGGACATCATTTTTACCGGAATCGTTATGCCGGTGATGGATGGTTTCACTATGATGGAAGCTTTAAAGAAAAACGTGGTGACAAGCAATATTCCGGTCGTGATTTCTTCCCATTTGGGGCGCGAAGAGGATCAACAGCGGGCGCGCGATTTGGGCGCCAAAGCTTTCTTTATCAAGGGATTCTATACGCCGTATGAAATCGTAGAAAAGATCCGGGCGATATTCGAACTTCCGGAATATAAGATAAAATTCGCGGCCAATGAATTGGATGCCGCCAAAATGGCCCGCGATTTGCGTATCAATATGGATTTCAAATGCCAGAAGTGCGAAGGAGATCTGGTTTTGGCTATGAAATTGGTGGATGCTAAGAACCAGGAATTTTCGGCTAAGCTCGTGTGTGCCGGATGCGGAAATGGGCGCAGCTAAAATTTTGGCATTTCCGGAGCGCTCCGCTTCGGCTGAGGGCGCAAATCATAAAAAATAAAAAAATACTTCGCGGAACTCAATCCGCTCGTGGCGGGTCGGGCTTTGTTGTTTTGGAATAAAGATGCGGAAAAAATGGGATGTTAAAAAAGAATCAGGCGAACCGATAGTCGGGTTGGAAGATGGGGGATTCCATCCGGTCGTTTTGCGGCTTCTGGCCAATAGGGGAATCACGGAACCGGACGGAATAGGTAAATTTTTCAATTTCAGTTATGCTGCGGACGTGCATGATCCCTTCCTATTTTCCGATATGGAAAAGGCGATGGCTAGGATGGCGCAGGCCAAAGAAAGAAAAGAAAAGCTCGCGATTTTCGGCGATTATGACGCCGACGGCGTGACGGCGACGGCGCTTATGTTCGAAACATTGACAAGCCTCGGATTTGCCGATGTCATCCCATATATTCCAGGCCGGCAGACTGAGGGCTATGGGATGAATGAAACCGCTATCGAGTATCTGGCCAAAGAGGGTGTAAGCCTGATTATCACGGTCGATTGCGGCGTGACCAACGTGGCGCAGACCGACAAGGCCAGGAGTTTGGGTGTCGATGTGATCATAACCGACCATCATTATGTGCCGAAGGAATTGCCGCAAGCCGTAGCGATCATCAATCCGCATATGGAAAATTGCGGCTATCCTTTCGCGGATCTGGCCGGAGTCGGAGTAGCTTTCAAATTCGCCGAAGCTTTGTACCGGAAATTCGACGCGGGCAGGATCGACCAATTGAAATGGTTGTTGGATCTGGTGGCGATCGGAACGGTGGCGGATTGCGTGCCGCTGATCGGTGAAAACCGGGTGCTGGCGAAATATGGATTGGTAGTCTTATCCAAAACCCGGCGGGCCGGTCTTTTGGAGATGTTCAAAGTCGGCCGGATCGCTGTCGATGAGAATAATATCCCTGACACGCAGAAAATCGGTTTCCAAATCGCACCCAGGATAAACGCTGCCGGCCGGATGGACCATGCCAGTATGGCCTATGATTTGCTGATCGAGAAAGACGCGGCCAAAGCCCGCGATATGGCTTTGGAAATCGAAGACAAGAACAAGGGCCGGCAAAAAATCACTACGGAAATCGTGCGCGAAGTGCGGGCTTTGGCGGAAAATTCTTTTAAAGACCGGAAGCTTATTTTCGCCACTAATGAGCATTGGCAGGTCGGCATTTTGGGCTTGATCGCCGGCCGGGTCGCGGAGGAATTCAACAAACCGACGGCGGTCTTCCAGAAACGGGAAACCGAATTCGTCGGTTCGTTCCGCAGTATCGACCAAGTCAATATCGTCAATGTTTTGGAGCAATGTTCGGATTTGCTTATCCGTTTCGGCGGACATTCGCAAGCGGCCGGCGCGCAAGTCGAACATAAGAATATGGAAAAATTCTATGAAAAAATGTCAGCGATCATAGAGAAAGAATTGGAAGGCAAAGACATCACTCCATCCATCGTGATCGATTTGGAAGTCGGACCGCAAGACATCGATTGGGAATTGGTTGAGGCGATCGATAAACTGCAACCGTTCGGGGAAGGAAATGAAGAGCCGGTTTTTTTGATGAGAGATTTGACGATCGCGGATATGAAAATCGTCGGCAACGGCACCAAACATTTGAAATTGTCCTTGCGGGCCCAGGATGGTCCGAAAATATTCGAAGCGATCGGTTTCAGATTGGGGGAAAATGAATTTGGATTGGAAGTCGGCGAAGCGGTCGATATCGTTTTCAATCTGCAGGAAGACGAATGGAACGGCAATAAAAAAATGCAATTCAACCTGATCGATATCAGGAGGAAATAAAAAATATTTTTGGAAATTATAAAAGGGGTCTTGCTTGCTGGCAAGGCCCCTTTCGATTTTGGGTAGAGGTTTATATTTATTCAATATTCAATTGGATGAAAGTTTTTGGCGAATCTTG
This sequence comes from Parcubacteria group bacterium, assembly GCA_041674205.1. Classification (GTDB taxonomy): domain Bacteria; phylum Patescibacteriota; class Minisyncoccia; order Moranbacterales; family UBA2206; genus JAUXSK01. The sequence goes on along the minus strand of JBAYWF010000003.1, from coordinate 129,231 downwards.
CGGCTTCGATAAAATTGAATTTAGCCGCCGTACAGATACTGAAAGAGAAGTTTCTTCTATCTCCGCGTGATCGTAATTTCTGTTGATAGGGAAGGGTGTCGCGCCATTCGGATATCCCGCCCCCAAATATCAACGACCCAGTAGTTGCTGGAATTACCGTGCCGGTCGAATATTTGCAGGCGGCATCGGTGATTATTTTTCCAGAGAACCCTCCTTTGGTTTTTTCCCCGAGAGGGGATTTTTCGTATGGCGATATGCCCATCCCTACAGCGACATCGAAGGAAATGGTGTTTATCACGTGGGTGGTGTCGGCGCCGGCTTGCTCCGCTTGGCTGTAAAATTCTCCCGGGTAAACGATGCTGCCTTTGATGATGAAATGCAGCCAAGGAAACTTTTGTTTCAACGCCCTGAGTGCCGCCAAAATGTTGCCTTGGTTTGTCAGGATGGGTTCCTTGTGGTTAGGGCAAGAAGGATTCAACTCAATGGCCCAGAAGTATTTTCCCAGAATCTTCTTGTAGATACATATAGCCTGTTCGGCTTCCCTGAGTCCAGTTATGTAGCCTCGGGAGAAATCGATGAAGTAGCTCGGTATCACCTTGAATCCGAGCATACAGGCGATCCGGATCATGATGGCGCAAATCACTACGCCCGGGTTGGTCAGGCCGTATGCGTTCAGCAGGCTTTCTTTGTTTTTTATCACATGCACGAACCGCCAGGTCCATGGATTCCACCAAATGAAATTGCCGCAATGCCGGTGGCGGGTAGCTGATTTGGCGAAAATGGAAATGTTGTTCCGCCAAATCGTGAATAGGAAATACCAAAAGGTTGGAAAGAAAAAATATGGGAACATCCCAAAACCGCCATGGCCCAGGATAGTCGAAATGACTATATGAGAGAGGCTACCCCTCTTTGTTTTTATCATCACGTGCTCCTTTTTAGTTATGTCGCGATTGCGACGGGAAAAAGTAATTCCAACCCGTTCCAGGGGTTGGTTACGATTCCATGGTTGTAGATCAGATCATCCGGCTTTTGGACGAGCCGGTAGCGGTTGAATTTTTTGGAAACCTTGATTCCTAAAAACTTGCTGGCGTTCCAGGAAAGCAACTCGACGACCCGCTGGTTGGAAATTTTATGTTTTTTGGCCAGGGTGCAGATGACCGGCACCATTTCTTGATTGGACGGTAATCCGCCAGGTTTGTTTTGGATTTTTTCCTGGGTGGTATGGCAATGTGAATCGATAATCGTTTCGGGCAAGCATATCGTGTTGTTTGACATAATCCCTCCTTGGGGCTCGTGGGTTTATTCCGCTAAAACGGAGTATTTTATTGTTAAGGTTGCACTAGTTGTAGCAAATTCCGATAGCTATTGTCAATTGAAAAAGCCTTTGCCATCCTTCATATATTGATGTAAAATAAAGCTATGGCAGATGAAAAAATCGTGATGTATACCGACGGCGGCTCAAGGGGGAATCCCGGTCCGGCCGGCATCGGGGTCTATATTGAAACGTTAGGGAAGAAATATGCCGAATGCATCGGCGAAAAAACCAATAACGAAGCGGAATATGGCGCTTTGATTTTCGGTTTGAAAAAATTGAAACAATTGCTGGGGAAAAAAGCCAAGCAATCGGCCATAGATTGCCGCCTGGACAGTGAATTGGTCGTGAAGCAATTGAATCACGAATACAAATTGAGCGACGGACGCATCCAGGTATTTTTTATTGAAATTTGGAATTTGATGTTGGATTTCAAGACAGTTGAGTTTTCACATATAAGAAGGGAAAAAAATAAAGTGGCGGATGCCTTGGTCAATGAAGCGCTGGACGCCGAGTGTAATAAATTATTCTAAAATAATTGTCATTCCTGTGAAAACTGGAATCTAATTGGAAGATTAAAATATCGCGGCTAGATTCCCAACCAAGTCGGGAATGACAAATAAAAAATGATGAAGAAAAAAATAATTTGGTCAGTTGTAATCGTTGCCATAATATTCGGGGGATATGAATATTTTTCCAGTAAAAAAACCGTCACGACATACACGACTGAAAGTGTGAAACGCGGCAATCTAGCGCAGACCGTTTCAGAGACTGGTACGATCAATCCGGTAGATGAGACGGATTTGTCTTTCAAAGTCAGCGGCCGGGTTATCAAATTGACGGCGGATGTGGGAGATGCGGTGAAATCCGGCCAGCTTTTGGCGCAGGTTGATTTGGGTACTCTGAACGCGCAATTAGCTGGATCCCGACAGGATTTGCGAGTGCAAAAAGAAACTCTGGCAAGTATGAAAAAAAATCCTTCCCAGTTCAATTATTCAGATAAAGAAGCGCAAAAAGCGAAGATAAGATCAGCTGAGACCAATATCGATGCCATCAATGCGCAAATCCGAGATACGAAAATGTATGCTCCGTCCGACGGAACAGTGTTGAAGCGCGGAGTTGATATGTATGAAACGACGGTAGCCAATAGTCCTAGCCCGGTCTTCACTATCGGCAATCCGGATGATCTGGTGATTGAAACCGAAGTGCCGGAATCGGATATCGTGAAAGTGAGTTTAGGTCAGCATGCCAATGTGACATTGGACGCCTTGCCGGCCGCCGATGTTTTTGAGGCCAGTGTGACGGAAATCGATCCGGCCTCAACCGTTGTCCAGGATGTGGTTAATTATCGCGTGAAATTGAAACTGTCCAATCAGGATGATCGCATCAAACCGGGAATGAGTACTAATGTCGATATTATGACGGCTGAAAAAGAAAACGTTTTGATGATCCCTGCGCGGGCGGTGCATACGGACGGGAATCAGAAATACGTAGATATCTTGACGGATGCGAAAAATAACATAACAGAGCGTCGCAACATAACGGCTGGGTTAGAAGGGGATGAAGGTATGATCGAGGTAGTTTCTGGGTTGATGGAAGGTGACGCGGTAGTGACGTTCGTTAAATAATCATTGTCTGAAAAGCAAGTATGGCAATTTTGATCCAAGCTCAAAATTTAAATAAAACCTATGAGAATGAAGGCGTTTCTACGCCGGCGGTGCGGGATGTGTCGTTTGAGATCGGGAAAGGTGAATTCGTGGCGATTATGGGGCCGAGCGGATCAGGCAAATCGACATTGATGCAGATGTTGGGTTTTTTGGATCGTCCGACTTCGGGTGATTATCTTTTCGATGGGAAAAATACGGCTGGGTTTTCCGATGACGCATTGGCGCTCATCCGCAATGAAAAAGTCGGTTTCGTATTCCAGGCTTTCAATCTTTTGCCGCGGACCTCGGTGATGGAAAATGTGGAATTGCCATTGCTTTATGATTCCAAACGGGAAAAAAAAGAAGAGAATGAAAAAAAAGTGATGGCGGCGCTTAGGGCGGTCAGTATGGAACATCGCGCGACATACCTGTCCAACCAATTGTCCGGCGGTGAAAAGCAGCGCGTAGCAGTCGCACGCGCTTTAGTCAATAATCCGGAAGTGATTTTCGCCGATGAGCCGACCGGAAACCTTGATTCCAAATCCGGTATCCAAGTAATGAAGATATTACAGAAGCTTAATGACGAAGGCCATACTATCATCTTAGTGACGCATGAAACTTTTACAGCTGAACATGCCAAGCGCATCATCGTGATGAAGGACGGGGATATCAGGCAAGACTTCCAGGTTGAGAATAGAAGAGTCGCGAGAGATGGTGAATTGCTAAAGTAAATTAATCGCATGCGTTTCGCTGATCCGATAAAAATTTCATATAAAAATATAGTGGCGGCGAAATGGCGGTCGTTTTTGACGGTCTTGGGTATCATTATCGGGATCGGATCGGTAATCGTGATTATGGCGATCGGCAGTTCGGCCCAATCTTTGATTTTGTCGCAGATTTCCGGCGTAGGTTCAAATTTGATCGGCGTTTTGCCGGGGGCTTCCAGTGAGAAGGGTCCGCCGGCGCAAGCTTTGGGAATCATAACTACGACGATGAAATATGATGACTTTTTGGCGCTTATCGACAAGAGAAACGTTCCGGAAGTTTCAGATGGCGCGGCCTATATCCAGGGGACTGATTTTGTTTCCTATGGCAGTAATGACGTTTCTTTGGGAATCACCGGTGTAACCCATAGCTATCCTGACGTAGAAGATGCCGAGGTGGATGCGGGCAGATTTTTTTTACCGGAAGAGGATACTAACTTGGCTAGGGTAGCTGTTTTGGGCTCTACGGCCAAAACCGATTTGTTTGGAACGGATAACGCCATCAATAAAAAAATAAAAATCAAGAGCCAGACTTTCACGGTAATCGGCGTAATGAAAACCAAGGGTAGCAGCAGTTTAGGTGCGGGTGGATCGGATGATTCGGTGCTTTTACCTCTAAAAACGACTCAGAAAATCGTCTTGGGTATGGATTACCTGTCTTTTATCCGGCTGAAAGTGGCTGATGTCAATGATATTGGCGTGGCTAAAGATGATATTACTAAGACGTTGCGCATACAACATAACATAAAAAATCCGGTGGATGATGATTTCTCGGTGCGCGATGTCGCTTCGGCTTTGGATACGATCAAAAACGTTACCGATATTTTGAAATATTTCCTGCTGTCCGTCGGGTCCATTTCTCTGATTGTCGGCGGCGTGGGCATCATGAATATAATGCTTATAACCGTCAACCAACGCATCCGCGAGGTCGGTTTGCGGAAATCGGTCGGTGCGAAAAATTCGGACATTATGTTGCAGTTTCTTATGGAATCAGCGACTATCACTTTAGTAGGCGGCATTATCGGGATAATTTTAGGCATTTTATCGTCTTTTTTGATATCTGTCATAGTGACTAACGGTTTCGGTTATGACTGGCAATTTATCGTTTCCTTGCAATCGGTTATCGTAGCAACGGTAGTTTCAGTTTTGATCGGGTTGATTTTTGGAATGTATCCGGCCAGGAAAGCGGCTGAGGTCAGTCCGATGGAAGCGTTGCGTTACGAATAGGAATTAAAATTACGAACAGAACATCAAATTATGTATGAATTATTTATTTCAATCAAATTAGCTTTTAAAAGCCTGCGTGGAAATATGGGGCGCACGATTTTGTCCATTGTCGGGATAGTGATCGGGGTGGTTTCTGTCATCCTAGTGCTTTCATTCGGCGTAGGTATCAAAGGTTACATAGTCGGACAGGTCGAATCGTTCGGGACGGATATAATCCAGATCGAATCTAAGGTCCCGCAAGTCAGCAAATATTCATCTCAAAATTTCCGTGGCGCGGTGACTGGCGCGATTACGACTTTCAAATTGAAGGATGCGGAAGCCGTGGCTAAACTCCAAAATATTTCCGGCTGGTATGTCGGCAATATCGGGCAGGCCATCACCAGTTATGGATCAACTACGAAACAAGCTATCATTTATGCGGCTACATCCGGACTTTTCCAGGTTGATCAACAGACAAAAATCGCAGAGGGGCAGATATATACGGATGCGGAAGATCGGAGCTTGGCACAGGTGGTGGTCTTAGGCAGCAGCATCAAAGATACTTTGTTCGGGCAGGATTCGGCACTTGGAAAAAATATCAAGATAAAGGGGTCTAACTACAAAGTCATCGGCGTGCTGCAAGAGCGGGGCGCTACCGGATTTTTCAATTTCGATGATGTCATCTATATGCCATTGCAGACCTATCAGAAAAAATTGGCCGGTATCGATTATATACAGTCCGCCATTTTTAAATTGAAAGACAAAAATCTGACAGATGAAACGATTGCTGAAGCTACCGGCGTGATGGATCATCAACATAACATCACCAGTCCTGACAAAGAAGATTTCGCAGTCAATTCGATTACGGAGGTGACGGATATTTTGAATCAGGTTTTCTTGATTATAAATATCCTATTGGTATCATTGACTTCCATATCCTTGATTGTCGGTGGTGTCGGCATAATGAATGTGATGTATGTTTCGGTTACGGAAAGGACGGCGGAAGTCGGACTTAGGAAAGCGGTGGGAGCCAAAAATTCCGATATAATGAAACAATTCTTGTTTGAGGCGGTATTCATCACGATATTCGGCGGATTGGTCGGCATAATGATAGGCATAGCTGTCACATATATCGCTACCCAGTTGGCTTTCAAAGCCGGATTTGCGGTGGCATTCGGGGTTTCCTGGTATGCGATCCTTGTCGGCGTCGGTTTTTCGCTGCTGACTGGGATTAGTTTCGGATTATATCCGGCCAGAAAAGCTTCATTGCTGTCCCCGATGGAAGCGCTGAGGAAGGAATAGGCAGGCTTGATTATGCAATATAACGGAAAAAGCGCAAGTTGTCGCTTTTTTGCGTTTATGCTAACCTTAAGGGGCTAATTTCTTATATTTTGTTAAATAAACGATTATGGAAGAAAAGCTACCGGATAGCGGGGAGGGAAAAATCAAAGAGGCGGAAATCGAACCGGCCATAGGGTCGGAAAACGGTGAAAACCAAAAAATGGAAGCTGAGCGCCATAAGAAGATGGATGCTTATATCGAATTCGGATTGATCCTTATTCTGGGTGTTTTGATCGGCATCGCTGTCAAAACGGAAGCCAATAAACGGTTCGTCATCGGCTTCGATGATTATCAGATGAAATTGGCCAAGCAGGATTTCAATATCAATAAATTGCAGTTCGAAGTGGCTAAAAAAAATGCGGAAGAACCGGCGGACGATCAAGGATCAGCCAACCAGCAGGATCCGGTTGAACCGGCAGGGGAAGGCTCGGCTGAAAATGATTTATAAATAACATACCTAATAATAAAAAATATGGAATCGAAAAAGGATAGGAAAATCAAGAATCTGCTTTCAATCGCAATTCTCTTGGCCGGTCTTTTCGCGGGCAGCTTGTTCGTGGATATGGCGCAAATCATCAGAGGGAGCGGATTTTCTTCGAAAAATTTGAACAAGGCGGAGATTTTCGAAGCTGGCGGAAAAACCTGGGTGGCTTATAGCGAACCGGCCGTAGGGGTGAAAGTCATTACGGACGACGCTTGCGAAAAGTGCGATCCGTCGGAAGCTTTGGTATGGTTGCGCCGGGTTTTGCCGACGATCAGCGCCGAGAAAGTGGCCTATGACAGCCAAGCCGGCAAGGACTTGATCGGCAAGTTCGGCATATCGACCCTGCCAGCCTTTATTTTTGACGGAGATATCGCCAAGACGGATTTTTATTCGCAGGCCCAGATATTGTTCGATCCGAAAGATGATTCGTTCGTTATGAAAACCCAAGAATTGGGATTGGAACCGGGAAAATATCTGAACATTCCGGAATCAAAGGCAGGGGACGCGGTTTTCGGAAAGCTGGATTCGAATGTGAAAGTGGTAGTCTTTTCCGATTTCCAATGCCCGTTCTGCAAATCTTTTTGGAATTCGTTGCGTGAGACGATGGGAAATTACGGCGACCGGGTCGCTTTCACCTACAAACATTTGCCGCTGGGTATCCATCCGCAAGCTAATAATGCGGCGCTGGCTGCCGATTGCGCCTTGGAACAGGATAAATTTTGGGAATATGGCGACAAGCTCTACGCGGCGCAATCCGCCTGGAGCCAGTCCACCGGCACCCAACTGTTTAAAAATTATGCCCAAGAGTTGAAATTAGATACGGAGCGGTTCAATCGATGCCTGGATGACAAGAAATACCAGGACAAGGTCGACGCGGACAAAAATGAAGCTAATGCCTTCGGAATCTCCGGCACCCCGGCGACTTTCATAAACAACCAATTCAAAAACGGCGTCGTGAGCACCGAGGAATTGAAGGCTGCCATTGACGAGGAATTGGAGAAATAAACAAAGCCTCTGACTTACCACGAAGACAGCCTGACCGTCAGTCAGGCTGTTTTCTTTTTTCCGGGTGCTGTTGCAAAAAAGTTTCCAGGCTGGTATTATGGGATATATGGATAACAACTTAGAATCCCGAATAGAGGAGGTTTTGAGCCGCGGAGTCGCGGAGGTCATTGACCGCGCGAATCTCAAGAAGAAGCTTCTTTCCGGCAAGAAATTGCGAATCAAACTCGGTATTGACCCGACCAGCCCGAATCTGCACTTGGGCCGGGCCGTATCTTTGCTCAAACTGCGTGATTTGCAAGACCTGGGACACCAGGTGATTTTGCTCATCGGCGATTTTACGGGCGTGATCGGCGATACTTCGGATAAGGAGAGCGAGCGGCCGATGCTCCAAGTGGAAGCCGTGAAGGAAAATATGCGGAGCTACCGGGAACAAGCCGGAAAAATTTTAGATATGGAGAAAGTCGAATACTATTACAATTCGACCGGCCTTTCGAAGTTGGGTTATGCGGAAATCGGCGAACAAGCCGACCAGTTTTCCCTGGCGGAGTTCATCGCGCGGGAGAATATCCGAAAAAGGCTGGATGCGGGAACGCGGATTTCCTTGCGTGAACTTCTCTATCCGTTGATGCAAGGCTATGACAGCGTGGCGTTGCAAGCCGACCTGGAATTGGGCGGGACCGACCAGCGTTTCAATTTGTTGGCCGGCCGGACGCTGCAGAAAAAATACGGCCAAGAACCGCAGGATATCCTGATGGTCAACCTGATCGAAGGGACTGACGGCCGGAAGATGAGTTCGAGTTGGGGAAATACGATCAATCTTTTGGACGAACCAAATGCTATGTTCGGCAAAGTGATGAGTATGGGCGACGGCTTGATCGTGGAATATTTCATCCACTGCACGCGCGTCGCGTTGGAAGACATCGAAAAAATGGAAAAAGATATGGCGGCCGGAGTTATGAATCCGCGCGATGCCAAATTGGAATTGGAGCGTGAAATCGTGAAAATTTACCATGGGGAAACGGAGGCGGATAAGGCCAAGGAATATTTCGTGAAAACGATTTCCAATAAGGAAATTCCTGAGGAGGTGCGAGAGGTCAATGTGGATAAAGAAGAAATAAAATTAGTGGAATTTTTAGTACTGGCAGGGTTGGCAAAAAGCAATGGCGAGGCCAGAAGGAAAATCGAGCAGGGCGGATTGGAAATCAATGAGGCGCGGGAAAGCGATTGGCAGAGAGTCTTGACCGGATCGGATGACGGCGCGGTTTTCAAGGTGGGTAAATTCGGATTTGCAAAAATTAAATTTGAAAAATGATATGCTGGAACAAAAAATACTGGACATAAAAACCGAGGCGCTGGAAAAGATACGGGGTGTCAATGATGATTCCGGACTCTTTGATTTTGAAAAAAAATATCTGGGTAGAAAGAGCGAATTTATCGGTATTCTCAAGGGGCTCAAGGATTTGTCTCCGGAAGAGCGGAAAAAAATCGGGGAGCTGGCCAATGTCGTCAAACGGGAAATTTCCGAGGCGCTGGAAGGAAAAAAACGGGAATTGAAAAACGCCAGTTTTGATTTTGAAAGCGAGCGGATCGACGTGACGATTCCGGGCAAAGCGAACGGCTATGGCCATCTTCATATCCTGTCGATCGTGCAGCGGGAAATCGAGGATATTTTTACGGCGATGGGATTTGAAATCGCCGACGGTCCGGAAGTGGAACGGGAATTTTATAATTTCGACGCGCTTAACGTCGCCAAGGACCATCCGGCCCGTGATATGCAAGACACATTCTGGCTAAAGCCGGAAATCCAAGATCCAAAATCCAAAATCCAAAATAAATCAGAAAATATCCTGCTCCGGACCCATACTTCGCCGGTGCAAATCAGATATATGGAGAAGAATAAGCCTCCGTTCAAGATCATCGTGCCTGGGCGGGCTTTCCGCAACGAAGCGACGGATGCTACGCACGAGCATACTTTGCACCAATTCGAGGCATTGGTCGTGGGCGATTCGGTGAACGTGGGAAATTTCAAATATATCGCGGAAACTTTTTTTACGAAATTTTTCGGCAAGAAATTGAACGTCCGTTTGCGGCCGAGTTATTTCCCGTTCGTGGAACCCGGATTTGAATTCGATATCAGTTGTACGGTTTGCGGCGGACGCGGATGTTCATCCTGCAAACACACGGGGTGGCTCGAAGTCGGCGGCGCCGGTATGGTCAATCAGAACGTTTTTGCGGCGGCGGGCTACAAGAGAAACGCTTACCAAGGATTCGCTTGGGGATTCGGCTTGGAGCGGTTGGCGATGATGAAATATAAAATCAATGATATTCGATTGATCGAGAGCGGGGATTTGAGGTTTATCAGGCAGTTTTAGGACAGCGTTCGTATCTTGGTATTCCGCTAGTGCGGGAATAGTTTTTAAAAAATATACCAGTATTTAGCGATTAGGATTTAAAGATATATAAAATTATGAAGTATAGTTACAATTGGCTGAAAGAATTGTCCGGTACGAAATTATCCCCGGAAAAACTGCGGGCGCTTTTGACGCTCAGGTCTTTCGAGGTGGAAGGTTTGGAAAAAATAGGCAGTGATTTTGAAAACGTGGTGGTGGGTGAAATTTTGGAAATCAAAAAACATCCCAACGCGGACAAATTGCAATTGGCCCGTGTCGACGTAGGCGGAAAAATTTTGGATATCGTATGCGGAGCGAAAAATATCGAAGTCGGGCAAAAGGTTCCGGTGGCGACGGTCGGTGCGAAATTGCCGAACGGAGTGGAAATCAAGGCGGCGGAAATCCGCGGCGAAAAATCCTTCGGAATGTTGTGCGCCAAGGACGAGCTGGGTCTGGGAGAGGATCATTCTGGAATTTTTATTTTGGACAAGAAAACCAAAATCGGGACTCCATTGGCTGAATATCTGAAACAAGACGATTATATTTTGGATATCGATGTCCTGCCCAATCGCGCCCATGATTGTTTGGGTTATGTCGGTATGGCGTACGAAATCTCCGCTATCGGGAATAGCAAATTCGATTACGACTATAGCGGTTTGAAACTGCCCAAAAAGAAATCAAAAAAAATCAGTGTCGAGATTGCGGATAAAAATTTATGTCCGCGCTACATCGGCGCCGTTATGGAAAACATAGAAGTGAAAGGATCGCCGCAATGGATGCAAGCGAAACTGTCGGCTTCCGGCATCCGTCCGATCAACAATATCGTGGACGCGACGAATTTCGTGATGTTGGAATTGGGCCAGCCGATGCATGCCTTCGACTTTGAGAAAGTTTCCAGCGTGAAATCCAAAATCCCCAATGTCAATATCGCCGTCCGCAGGGCTAAGAAAGACGAAAAAATAGTTTTGTTGGATGAAAAGGAAATCAAATTGGATAAAGACAATCTGTTGATCGCTAGCGGTGGATCAGTTTGGGCGTTGGCAGGCGTGATGGGCGGAAAAGATTCCGGCATAACCGAAACTACCAAAACGATTATTTTGGAAGCGGCCAATTTCAATTCGGTGAATATCCGCAAGACCCGCACGAAATTGGGATTGAAGACTGACGCTTCGGATCGGTTCGAAAAAGATATCGACCCGAATCTGGCGGAAAAAGCGATGGTGCGGGCGATCGAAATCATCGAACACATCGCCGGTGGAAAATTGGAAGGCGTCGCGGATATTTATCCCAAGAAGGTGAATCCGTGGAAAATAAAATTGGATCTGGAATACGCGAATAAGCTTCTGGGGGAAGATATCCCTTTCAAGAAATCGGTCCAGATATTGAAATCCCTCGGAATGGATATTTCAGGCAAGGATGAAAAACTGGTCGTTACGGTTCCGACATTCCGCATCGATATCAAAACCCCAGAGGATTTGATCGAGGAGATCGGAAGGGTTTTCGGATATGAAAATATAAAACCTCAGCCGATGGTCGCTCCGCTCGTGCCAGCCAAAGTGAACGGGGAAAGATTTTTCGAGAGGAAAATCAAAGACGCTTTGACAGGTTTGAGATTCGACGAAGTGTATAACTATTCTTTTTATGGCCAAAAAGAAGCCAATGACTGCGCTTTGGGAGAACTGAAACATCTGGAGCTGGCCAATCCGATGAATCCCGAGCAACAATTGATGCGCGTCAGCCTCGTTCCCAATATTTTAAAAAATGTCCGGGATAACCTAAGAAATTTTAAGAGCTTCAATATTTTTGAAAGCGGGCGGGTCTATTGGCCGGACGGGGGAGTCTTGCCGGAGGAAAAGAAAATGATCGCGCTGGCGGTCGTCTTGGAGCATGACCCCGAAAAATCCGCCGTGGCGGATCATGGGGCAGGCAAAAACGCGGAAACTTTTTTCGCGGCCAAAGGCGCGGCCAGCGATTTGTCCGACAAACTCGGCATCAAGAATGTTTATTTCGATAATTTCGATGCGGCCCCGGCTGATTCGCTGTTGGGACTGTGGCATCCGGCCAGGAGCGCGGAAATCAAAGTCGAGGGAATGGACGGGAAAATCGGATACATCGGAGAAATCAATCCGCTGATTTTATCCCTTTTCAAAATCAACCGGCGCGTGGCGATAGTCGAGTTGGATTTGAAAAGAATGATGGAAACGGCGGACGTTGAATTGGAATTCGAAGCCATCCGGAAATATCCGACAGTCTTGCGCGACATTTCCATTTTGGCCGGGCGCGAAATCACAGTCGGCGGGATAATGGAAAGCATAAAAAAATCCGGCGCCAGCCTGGTCGTCGATGTCGAACTGTTTGATATATTCCGGAAGGAAGAAAAAAACAGCTTCGCTTTCCATATCGAGCTGGGCGCGGCTGACCGCACCTTGGAAAGCGCGGAAATCGACGCGGTGATGGCGGAAATAATCGCCAGTCTGGAAAAAGAATTGGGCGCGGAAATCAGAAAATAATTTCAAATTAAGAATGTGATATTGGATATGCGGGAAATTTCCAAACAGTTTGATTTCAAAGAACGGGAAAGCGCGATATATAAGCTCTGGGAGGAGAGCGGGTTTTTCAATCCCGATAATATAAAGTCTTCCAAGAAATATTGCAATGTCCTGCCGCCGCCGAACGCGAACGGAGAATTGCATCTAGGACACGCCAGCGGCTATACGGTAATGGATATTTTCGGGCGCTTCGAGCGGATGAATGGGAAAAAAGTTTTGCTTTTGCCCGGCAAAGACCACGCCGGCATCCAGACCCAGGTGGTTTTTGAAAGGAAATTGAAAGAGGAAAAGGGGATGACGCGTTATGAATTCGGGAGGGAAGATTTCTATAAAGCCTGTTACGGTTTTTGTATGGATCGCGCGGATTATATGCGCTCGCAGGAAAAAAGGATCGGTATCAGCGCGGATTGGTCGCGGGAAAAATTCACGCTGGATCCGGACGGGCTGAAAATCGCGCTGGAGACTTTCGTAAAAATGCATAAGGACGGCTTGGTATATAAAGGCCATCGGATTATCAATTGGTGTTCGCGTTGCGGCACCGCCCTGAGCGATGTCGAAGTGGAGCATAAGGAACAGGAAGGAAAATTGTATCATATCAAATATCCGGTCAAAGATTCGAAAGAGTCCATTATGGTAGCGACTACGCGTCCGGAAACGATGCTGGGCGACACGGCGGTCGCGGTCAACCCGAAAGATAAGAGATATTTGGGCTTCATCGGGCAAACCTTGATTTTGCCTCTGCAAAATCGTGAAATTCCGGTGATCGCCGACAGACGGATCGATATGGAATTCGGGACGGGCGCGGTGAAAATCACGCCGGCGCATGACCCGCTGGATTGGCAGATCGGCAAGGACCACAAGTTGCCTGAAATCCAGGTGATCGATGAAAAAGCGGAAATCACCTTGGAAGGCGGAAGTTATGCCGGCTTGGGTGTTTCGGAGGCGCGCGCGAAAATCATCGCGGATCTGGCCGGACAGGGGCTATTGGAAAAAGAAGAAACTTTGGTGAATAATGTTTCGGTCTGCGAACGGTGCAAAACGGTGATCGAACCGCTGATTTCCAAACAATGGTTCGTGAAAGTCGATGGCGGAAAATATTCGCTTAAAAAGAAAACCCTTGAACTGATCAAATCCGGCAAGGTGGAAGTCTATCCGGAAAATTTCAAGAAAATCCTCATCCAATGGCTGGGCAACCTGCAGGATTGGTGCATTTCCCGGCAGATTTGGTGGGGTCCGCAGTTTCCGGTTTGGTATCGCGGCGAAGAAACCTATGTCGGATTGGAAGCGCCCGAAGGGAGTGGTTGGATCCAAGACGAGGATACTTTCGACACTTGGTTTTCTTCCAGCCAATGGCCATACACGACGTTAGGCTATCCGAAAGGGAAAGATTATAAAAATTTCTATCCGACCGATATGATGATAATGGGACGCGACCTGCTGTTTTTTTGGGCGGCGCGGATGTTAATGCTGGGCCAATACCGTACCGGCAAAACCCCTTTCCGGAATTTATATTTCACCGGCTTGGTCCGCGATAAGGATGGCCGTAAATTTTCCAAATCCCGCGGCAATGGCATTGATCCTTTGGAAATCATTGAAAAATTCGGCGCGGACGCTTTGCGTTTGAGCTTGGTGATGGATATCGCGCCGGGTCAGGATTCGCGATTGTTCGAAGAAAAGATCGAGAGTTTCCGGAATTTCGTAACTAAATTATGGAACATCTTCCGCTATTGCGAACAATCTGACGCGGGATTCGCTTTGGTGGAAAAAATCAGCAAGCGCGATTTGAAGACCTTGGCGGATAAGTGGATCGTTTCACAGCTTGAAGGCGTGGTGAAAAAAGTCGGCGAGCATATGAAGGATAAGAACATCTCATTGGCGCAGGACGCGTTGCGGAAATTCACTTGGGACAGTTTTGCGGATTGGTATTTGGAAATAAACAAATTGGAAAAAAACACCAAGGTCCTAGGCTATGTCCTGGATAGACTTTTGAAAATGTGGCATCCGTTCACGCCGTTCGTGACTGAAGAGATATATGGCATATTGGACAAAGGCGGGAAGATCCTGATGATGGCAGAATGGCCGAAGAGCGAAAAGAAATTCATCGATGCCAAAGCGCAGGCTGACTTTTCGGATCTTCAGGACCTGGTCGCGAAAATCAGGAATATGCGGGCGAACTACCACATCGATCCAGCGGAGCTTTTAGATGGATATGCCAAGGCGGACATCGGAAAGGAAATCGTCGGCAGGTTGGCGCGGGTCAAGATCGGATCCGGAGAGGGTAAGAAAAATATGATCCAGGTTTCGACCAGGTTGAGGACTTTGCGTTTGGATATCGCGAAATCGATCGATGTGGAGAAGGAACTCGCCTCAATTCGCAAGGAAATCGGGAATTTGGAAGGTTTGGTGACGAAAAACGAAGGGATGCTGAAGAATAAGAAATTCATAGCGGGGGCTCCGGCGGAAATAATCCAGTCCGTGAAAAACAAGCTTGAAGAATATAAGGAAAAGGCCAGGATCCAAAAAGAACTTGAGAAAAATCTGAGTCGTCTATAAAAATGGCTTATTTCAGCCATAAATTTGTTTTTATGTTTGACAAAACATAAAAAATAAATTATTATAAGAGGTGTTTCTATACAATTGAATCCAGGATTTATCAAAGTAAACCGGGCAATTACCCTTGGCCGCTTCGGCGGTCGGGGGAGGAAAGTCCGGACATCTAGCTGTGCATGGCGCGAAAATTCCAAGTCCGTCGGAATTTGGAAATTTCGCGCTGTGTGCGGCATCGGCAGCGGGTAACGCCCGCCTAGGGCGACCTACGAGGTGCGAGCAGAGACGCCATCATCCGAAAGGGTTATGGGTTCCAGGAATGGAATAATCTTCGAAATAAGCTTGGGGCTTGCCCCGGGTGAAGTCGGAGGGTGAAACGGCTAAATCCTTGCCTGGATGCAAGGCCGTGTCTTGTTCCACATTGAAACAAGAAGTGCCGCGCGAGCCGGACGGCGACGTCCGGCCCAGATAAATTATTGTCCAAGACAGAATCCGGCTTACAGGTTTGCTTTGATAAATTTTGCATTCAACTGATCGCGAACGGATGGGGAGATATCCGAATAAATTTTTTTTAACATCCGCATTTTTCCGGCATACTATGAAGAGATCAGAACTATTTTTTAGCGCCATCCAAGTCCCGGTTGATTCCGCTATGGTCATCCTGGCCGGCTTATCGGCTTTTATGGTGCGGGATGTGCCGCAAATCATAGCGTTGCAGCCGAAGCTTTATAAGTTCCCCCTTAACAATTACCTGGAAATCCTTTTTATGGTGACGCCCATATTCATCCTGATTTATGCGTTGGAGGGCTTGTATGATATCCGCGTAACCAGGAAATTTTGGAAGGAGGCTATAAAAGTTTTTACGGCGACTTCCATCGGACTGGTCATAATAATTGTCGCCATATTTTTGAAGCGCGAATGGTTTTCTTCCAGATTCATAATCCTGGCAGCTTGGATGCTGGCGGTTTTTTATGTCACGTTGGCGCGTTATGTATTGCATCTGTTCCAGAAGTGGCTGTTAAAAAACAAAGGTATCGGCGTCCACCGGGTCTTGCTTATCGGCCGGAACGGCAAGATGGACACGATGGCGAAGTTGATCAAACAGAATAAGGATTTGGGCTACCGGATCGTCGACCAGATCGATACGGCCCATTTGAAGGTGATCAAGGCTGTCAGGCAGGAAAGGGGAATCGATGAAATCATCTTGTGCGAGCCGTCCGTGACTGACGATGAGCAGGAAAAGCTGATCGATTACTGCGCTTTGAACAATATAACCTACAAATATATCCCGACCACTTTGCAAACTTCGAAATACGAAGTCGGGGTTTTGAACGGCGAGCCTTTGATCGAAGTCAAACATACTCCGCTGGACGGCTGGGGCAGGATATGGAAAAGGGTTTTCGATATCGCGGCCGCTTCGGCGGGCATCGTGCTGACTTCCCCGATTATGTTGGTAGTGGCGCTGGCCATCCGTTTGGACAGCCGGGGGCCGTTGATCTATAAGAACGAGCGGGTGGGCAATGACGGGAAAAAATTCTTCGTCTATAAATTCCGATATTTCAAAAATGAATTTTGCATTTCCAGGGATAATCCGAATCTCAATGACGCGCTTGAGTATGAAAAGAAACTGATTGAAACGCAAAGCGTCCGCAAGGGTCCGCTGTACAAAATCAAAGCCGATCCGAGAAAGACGCGAGTCGGGGCTTTTATCGAAAAATATTCGATTGATGAATTGCCCCAATTTTTCAACGTGCTTTTCGGTTCGATGAGCTTGGTCGGGCCGCGTCCGCACCAGGAAAGGGAAGTGGAGAAATATATGGATTACCATCGCCGGCTGCTGACGATCAAGCCGGGCGTGACCGGAATGGCGCAGGTTTCCGGGCGGTCGGATCTTGATTTCGAACACGAATATAAATTGGATCTGTACTATATCGAGAATTGGTCGCTTTGGCTGGATATCCAGATATGCATCAAAACGATCGGGGTCCTGTTCCGGAAGAGAAGGAATTTGTAATACGATGGCATAAGCCGCTTGGAAAAGCGGTTTTTTTGTCCAAAAAGCCGGAAAGAGGTATAATAAGCGCAAGAAGAACTTGGCATAATAATTGTTAAATAACAGTTTATGCAAAAATTAAAAAATAAGAACATACGCAAGCTCATCCGGATGGGCCGCGTCGGTTCAAGTCTTGGCCTGACCTTGCCCAAGGAGATAGTCACCGAGTTAGGCTGGCGGGGAAAGCAGAAGGTGGCGGTCAAGAAATTCCGCGGCGGGGTCTTGATCAAGGATTGGAAAAAATAATCGGAAAACAAACGCGGAATCCGGAAGGTGCAAAATAGCGGATTTGGCGGAAGCTGTTTATGGTGGTATAATATCACCGTAATAAATCCAGCTATGATTATGCCGGAAAAAACAATCCAAAAACCGCTGGCTGACAGGATGCGTCCGGAAAATCTGGAGGAATTCGTCGGGCAGGAAAATATCGTCGGTGCGGGGAAAATCCTGCGCAAGATCATCGAGAGCGACCAGATACCCTCGATGATTTTTTGGGGTCCGCCCGGCAGCGGCAAAACGACATTGGGGCAGATAATCGCCAAGATGACCGACGCGGACTTCGTGAAGTTGAGCGCGGTTTCCAGCGGGGTGAAAGAAATCAGAGGCGTCATTGGGAAGGCGAACGCGGAAACCAAACTGAAAAACAAAAAAACCATCCTTTTTCTGGATGAGATCCATCGTTTCAATAAAGCCCAGCAGGACCGGCTGTTGCCGTATGTGGAAGACGGTACTTTGATTTTGATTGGCGCGACCACGGAAAACCCGAGCTTCGAAGTCAACCACGCGCTTTTGTCGCGGACCCGGGTTTTCGTTTTGGAACCGCTGGAGGCGGCGGATGTGAAAAAATTGGCCGTCCGGGCGCTGGCGGACAAAGAGCGGGGTTTGGGAAAAATGAAGATAGGGATCGCGGAAGAGGATTTGGATTTTCTGGCCGGACTTTCCAATGGTGACGCGCGCACGGCGTTGAATGTCTTGGAACTGGCAGCATCGATCGGAAAAAAAGATGCGATCGGAAAGATAATGATCGGGAAAAACGAAATCAAGGAAGCCTTGCAAAAAACCAGCCTGCTCTATGACCGGGCGGGGGAACAACACTATAATATAATTTCGGCTTTGCACAAAAGTATGCGCGGCGGCGACGCGGACGCCGCCTTGTATTGGCTGGCGCGGATGCTGGAGGGCGGGGAAGATCCGCTCTATGTGTCGCGAAGGATCATCCGTTTCGCTTCCGAAGACATTGGCATCGCCAATTCATTCGCGCTGGAGCAGGCCATCAGCGCCTATGATGCCTGCCGCTATATCGGGATGCCGGAGTGCGGAGTGAACCTGGCGCAGGCGGCGGTGTATATGGCCAAATCGAAAAAAAGCAACGCCCTGTATGTCGCCTATGAAAAAGCCAGGCAGGACGCGAAAGATTTTCCTGCCGAACCGGTGCCGATCCATCTGCGCAATGCGCCGACAAAGCTGATGAAGGACTTGGACTACGGCAAAAACTACAAATATACCCCGGATTTTGAAAATCCCGAGGATGCCGGACAAGACTATCTGCCGGAGAGATTGAAGGGAAAGAAATATTTATAGCGCGGTCGGATTCCGGCAAGCCTTTTTTATTTTGATGTTTTGGCTTGGATGTGGTAATATTTGAGTGTTAAGACCTTTTTGCTATATATCTATGAGCTGGTTTCTCATCGCTCTCGTCGGTCCGGTATTGTATGCCGTTTCCAACCACATCGATAAATATCTGATCGAGAAATATTTCAAAGGCGGCGAATCGGGCGCGCTCATCCTTTTTTCGTCTTTGTTTTCGGTCGTGACCCTGCCGATAATCTATTTTATCGATCCGGGAGTTTTTTCCCTGGATTTGACGACGATCGCGGTGCTGACTTTGAACGGGATGCTGACGGTGGTTTGCATCATTTTGTATTTCAAAGCCTTGCAGGACGACGAAGCTTCGATCGTCATCCCATACTACCAGACCATCCCGATTTTCGGTTTTATCCTGGGCTATTTTTTCCTGGGAGAAACCTTGACGCTCGCCCAAATAATTTCTTGCGGATTGATAATCGCCGGCACGATCATCTTGTCGCTGAATTTCATCGAAGGCAAGCTCAAATTCAAAAAAAGAGTGGCCGCGCTAATGCTGTTGGCCTCATTCCTCTATGCGGTCGGCGGGGTGATTTTCAAAATGATCGCGGTGGAGGACGGTTTCTGGACTTCGATTTTTTGGGACTTTTTCGGAAGCGTGCTGTTGGGCGCGATCCTGTATTTTTCAATTTCATCCTATCGCAAGCAATTTCTGCAGGTTCTTCGGATGAACAGCTGGGGCGTGATGTCGCTGAACGCGTTCAATGAGATAATTTTCGTCGTGGCCGACGGAGTTTTCGCCTATGCGACCCTGCTGGCGCCGATCGCGCTGGTAATGACGGTCAACGGGTTCCAGCCGGCCTTCGTTTTCCTATTCGGCATCCTACTAACCTTGTTTTTTCCGAAACTGGGCCGGGAGTCGATGACGGCCGTTGGATTGGCGCACAAGATCCTGGCTATCGGCCTCATCGTCGAAGGCGCGGTTTTCCTCAGTATGAATTTCTGATAATCAAATTTTTAAAAATATCCTTATGAACGTATTGTTAATATCCAAAGATTTTTCCGGCGCCGATCTGGCCTATCGTTTGCAACAAGAGGGGAACCAAGTGAAAATTTTCATCGAAGAGGCGGAATATGCCCACGCTTATGACGGGATGTTGGAAAAAATAGCTGACTGGGAATCCGAGCTGGGCTGGGTGGGGAGCGACGGACTCATCGTGTTCGATTGCGTCGGGTTCGGCCAAATCCAGGACGATTTGCGGGCCAAGGGCTATTCGGTGGTCGGCGGCAGCGCGATGGGCGACCGGCTGGAGCACGACCGCCAATACGGGCAAAAGATCCTCTCCCTTTCCGAAGTCAACATCATCCCGTCCACCAATTTCGGCAGTGTCGAGGAGGTGATCGGTTTCGTCCAGAAAAACGAAGGGCCTTGGGTCGTCAAACAAAACGGCCACATCGACAAGACTTTCAACTATGTCGGGCGTTTGAAAAGCGGGAAGGATGTCGTTTCGATGCTCCGGAATTACAATGAAAACAACCGGGAAGAATGCGCGTCGATCGATTTGCAGAAAAAAGTCAAAGGGGTGGAAGTCGGCGTGGGACGCTACTTCAACGGCACCGACTGGGCGGGTCCGATCGAAATCAACTTCGAACACAAGGGGCTGTTCAATGGCAATCTCGGGCCGAAAACTTTCGAGATGGGGACATTGATGTGGTATGACGACAATGAAGATAACCGGCTGTTCAAGGAACTGCTGGACAAGTTGAAACCGGCTTTGATCAAAGGCAATTTCCGCGGGGATGTAGATGTCAATTGCATCATCAACGAAGATGGCGCCCATCCGCTGGAATTGACGGCGCGTTTCGGTTTTCCAGCTTTGCAATTGCAGGACGAACTGCACCTGTCGCCCTGGGGGAAATTCCTGAAAGCCATCGCGGACGGCCAGCCCTATGATTTGAAATACAAAAAGGAATACGGGATCGTGGCCTTGGTGGCGGTGCCGCCGTTCCCATATGAAGTGAACGTGCAGAAATATTCCTCGCAAGGTTTGGAAATCAATTTCAAAGACACTTTCGACGAAAATGATTGGAAACATATCCATTTGGAAGAGGTTTCCCGGAAAAAAGAAGATGGGCAGGATAAACACTACATTTCTGGCAAGACAGGCTTCGTGCTCCACGTGACCGGTTCCGGAAAAACGATCGAGGAAGCCCGCGACAAGACCTATGACCTGATAAACCAAATCGTCATCCCGAAAATGTTCTACCGGTCCGATATCGGGATGAAATTCGTCAAGAAAGACCGGGAGTTTTTGGAAAAATTAGGCTGGTTGTAAAAAGCGCTTTTTGATTTGATTTTTGGCTTGTTTTGTGCTAATATACGAGTATGGAAGCACTTAAATTAAAGGTGGATAAGCTTTTTTGGTTTCTGAAAAAAAACGAAGCCGTTTTGGATTTTTCCAAGGATCGCCATTTGATTATCCATCAAACGCTGGCTTTGGGATCGATGCGGGATGTGCGGAAACTTTTTCAAAAATATGGTCGGGATGTGATAAGCCAAGAATTCCAAATACCTGCCAAGGGTATCTACGCGCCGTCCGTCCTGCACCTATTCGAACATGTTTTGGGTGTCAAAGTCAAAAACGGCCAGCAATATATTAAAAACATATATGGAAAAACTCCACCTCGAAATCCTTGATCAGGAAAGGGAAAATATTTTTCAAAAACTTTCAACTTTCCGCTCCTTGGGCTATCTATCGGGCGGAACGGCGCTGGCTCTTCAATTAGGCCATCGGGTGTCCTATGATTTTGATATTTTTTGTGCCAAGGAAATCCCGGCGTCTTTTCCGGCAAAAATTAAAAAAGAAATGCGCGTTAAAGAGGTGCTAGTGAACAATGCTGACGAATTCACGTTTATAACGGAATATGATATAAAAATATCTTTTATTTTCTATCCTTTTGATTTGGAAAAATACGTGCTTGAATTTCCGGATGCCCCTTTGCGGATTATTTCCTCGCTTGGCGTGGCGCTTACTAAAGCCTACGCTATGAATAGGCGAAACGCTTGGCGGGACTACGTCGATTTGTATGTGATTTTGAAAAAGAGAATCACGAAACTTGAAGATATCGTGCAAAAATCAAGTGAGGCATATGGGGAATTGTTCAATGAAAAGCTTTTTTTGGCGCAGCTCCTATACACCCAGGATATTTCAAATACGGAAATTGATGGAACGCAAATGATCGAGCCGGCGACGCTTGCCGAGGTGGCTGATTTTTTTGAAAAAGAAATCGATGCGTATTTGAAAAGGAAGTTATAAATAAAAAAATATCCGCGTTAAAACGGTTTAGAATAAAAAATGGAAAGAAAATTCGGCGTTGCCACGAAAGCGTTGATAAAAAACGATGACGGGAAATATCTGGTTTTGTATAAAAGCGGAACCGAAGAAATAAATCCCAATGGGATCGATATCCCGGGCGGCAGGATGGAATTCGGCGAAAGCGCGGAAGAAAGTTTGAAAAGGGAAGTCAGGGAAGAATTGGGTATCAATATCGAAATAGGGCGTCCTTCGCGAGTATGGGGTTTCGTGAAAGACGGTTTGCATCTGGTAGGCATAACTTTCTTGGCTAAATATGCCGGCGGCGAATTGAAGTTGAGCGGCGAACATACGGGATATGGTTGGATCGACAAGAATATGGTCCTGGAAGGCGTTTACCCGGAATGGATAAAGGAGGAATTTGAAAGGGTGTGATATATTCCGAAAGTGCTTTAAATATGGCGGTGGATATTTCGGACAGTTGTGACTGAACATCTTCAGCCTTTGAGGATAATTTTTTTCCTACTTTTCTTCCATAACGGATATGCTGTCCAGCGGATATGTCCGGCCGTTCATCCAATTGTCGAGAAGAAGTTTCGTGCGGGGTGAAACAAATTCAGAGTCATCCATTCCAGCTATTTCTGATTTGTCGAACCATCGCACTTCCGATATGTTTTCACCTAGCTTCTTTTGGAAATTTTTATCCTGGATTCCGATATTCCCCGAGCCGATGCTTGCCAGAAAATTGAATTGGATGCTGGTTGACCCATCTTCTTTTGAAACAAAAAAACAGCCCAAGGAAGATTCTATCCTGATATGGACCGACGCTTCCTCGAAGCATTCTCTTACGGCTGCCTCAAAAATATCCTCTTTCTGCGTCTCGCAAGTTCCTTTTATAATATTCCATTTCGCAACGCTGCTTTTTTCAACCTTTTCCTTAATGAGAAGGACATTTTCCGGGTTTTCTTTGTCGCGGATAACGATGGCGATTTTAATGATGTTTTTCTCCATTGGGTAATTATCAATAATAGAATCAATATAACAACAATGGCCAAAAAAAGAAAGCTTTGTTATGAGGAGGTATTCCCAAGGCATCGCGCAGGTTGCGGCGCCTGGCTCCAATTATCCGCCTGAAAATTATGCCTGAGAACCGGCTCAAACCGGAAGTTTGACTGTCCAGAGGCGATTTGTTAAAATATGGAGCATGAAAAAGAAAATCGAAAAAACAAAACGCGATCAGCAGACCGTCGTTCTGGAAGATATGAATTCCAAGCTGGTTTTGGTTTTGGAGCAGTTTTCTTCTTTGAATAAAAAAATAGATGACAATAATGAAGAATTTGTGGAATTCAAAGGAGAGATGGTTGAATTCAGGAATGAGACAAGCAAAAACTTCAAGGGATTGTTTGAATTTCGCGATCAAGCCAATGAAAATTTCAAGGGATTGTTTGAATTTCGCGATCAAACCAATGAAAATTTCAAGGGATTGTTTGAATTTCGCGATCAAACCAATGAAAACTTCAAGGTGGTTAAAGAATATCTCTTCAATATCGATGACGAGATCCGGTATCTGAAATCTGAGTTCAAAGAGATGAAAAAGAATCTTGGAAAAATCGATCAAACGGAGAAGATGGAGGCTTTTGAGAAAAGATTGGTCAAGCTGGAAAAACTGGTGTTGGCAAGAGCTAAATAGAAAACGTAAACTTCAAAAAAACCGGCTAAAACCGGTTTTTCGCTTCATTCCAGTCAAAACATGCCATAGCACCCCGATTGAATAAAGAGGTCAGATGCCGTAAAAAACATGCTAAGCTTCGGTTATGGCAGGAATACCTCGGAATACTTTGCAAAAAAAATGAAGAAGAAAAAATTGAAACAACCGGATATTCCATTAAAAAAGGCCGGCTATTCGTAAATGATAGTTGGATAAAAAAGATAGCTGAAAAACTAGGTCTGATTTCAACGCTAAAACAAGGGGGACGGCTTAAAAAATATGCTTAACCCCATTATTTTTTAGAATCAAACGTCATATTGACAACTATAGGCAAACATATAATACTTTAAATATCCACCTTCTTCCCCAAAACACAAAGGAGGATCAATGAAATACGCTTTGTTTCAGGGACGCTTTCAGCCTCCCACGATTGCCCATGTTTGTACGGTAGAGACCATTCTCAATAAATGGCAATTTGTTACTATATGCGTAGTATACAACACGCCAAAACCAGAATGGTTCGATATCGGAAGGTGGGAGGAGTACATTAAAGCATCGGAAAAAACATCTTATGCGCCAGGCAAAAATCCTTTTACACCCAATGAGGTAAAGGAGATGTGGGACGCCTGGACAGTAGGTCGTAAGCTGAACCATCGTATCAGCTGTGATATTTCAAAAAGACCGTACTTTGATAAAGAATTCAACGTGAGATATCCTCCTGCGGAATTCATGATTGTACGGCCAGAAAAAAAAGATGGCGACGCAAGTATTGACGCGTTGAGAGGTAAGATATTTCCAGAGCTCCTAGGACGAAATTATGAATCCGTTTCTCCTCCTTTTAAACTGCATAATGCAAGAATCATAAAAAAGGTTATGGAAGGCGGAGAATCGTGGAAAGAATTTATTCCACAGGGAGCTTATGAAGTTTTCTTGCGAATCAATGGTCCGGCTAGGATGGAAGAAGTCTACCGTACCAAGCAAGAACAATCATTTTAAAATGGGGAAGAAAAGTGATGAGCTTTGGTATGACAACCAAAGCTCATTTTATTTATATAGAATTGTTTTTAATTATCTTTATCTGATTATTCCGCTTAAGTTGGATTTATAATCTTCCAAAACTTGTTTATGTCTGAAGGTTGATGGAAAATTATCTGGATCAAAGTAGCGCAGTTCCGCCGCCTCTTCATTATTAGCGATAGGTGCCCCATCGATCACGCGGCACACAAAAACAAAAAGGATCACATATGCCCTGTCCCCATTCGGGTAAGAGTCAAACCTGTCTTTAGTATAGGCTCCAAGAAATTTTTCAACTTTTACGTTTAGCCCTGTTTCTTCCAATACTTCTCGTTTCATCGTATCCTCCGCTGATTCACCTATTTCCATCATGCCGCCTGGCACTCCCCAAACTTCTTCATTGCGATCAGAGCGGCGCAATAAAAGAACTTGATTTTCATCATTCAGAACAAAGGCTGCAGAAGCGTTTAGTATTATCGGGTCGTGACCAACTCTTTCCCGGATCCATTTTATGTAGTTTGCCATAGATATTTAGTAAATTTAAAAATTAATTCTAACTTATGGGAGGGGGCGTCTAACGAATCGACACAATCGTTCCTGGATGCTTTTCCATCGTTCTGGCATAAACTCTTCATCTTCAAAATATAAATCAAAAAATAATTTATGCAATTCATCCAGGGAAATTAATTGACGCATAGCCATCTCCAATGCTATTTCACGAAGCGTGTAGAAGCTATATCTGACGCCAAATACTTTATCATAAACGCACTGCATAATTATCTGTTCAGCTTGGGTTAATTTATTTTTTTCTAACATTTTACGGAAAATAATCCAAGGAAGCTCGATGAATTGATTATGGAACTCTTTAAATTCAGATTCTGCGAAACATTTCTTGAATTCATCAAGGGCGATTACTTCCACTTGTTTTTTAAGCGATGGGCTAATTCGGCACAACTGGGATGTTAGCGTCAGAAAAACACCGCGCCAGTCAAAATATTTAAATCGATTCAATTCTTTGCCAAGAGGGGATTTTAGGGGTACCCACTCCAAAAGAGGCACTCCATTTTTCCAATAGTGGGGAGGATATTGATCGACATAAGACATAGTCCGCCTGCCGGAATTGTCTATTGCTACAGTGAAATTATTTGTCTTTGCGTCAATGCCGACAGATAACTCCCCATCCTTTGTTCTTTTGGTGCAGGCTAGTAATGTTATACGGCACATTTCTTTTATAATCCACTCTATTGTTTTTTTGTCTTGTTCCGTATCTAATGAAAGAATAACTGACTCAACATCTTCGCCAGCCCAAGGTGTTAAAAGGGCGATTGAAGCTTTTTCAGTTTCTGGAAAGTATTTTACATCCAGTTCGTCGATTGGTGGAATTGGAATTCCGATAGATCGCAGTTGGTTTTGATATTCCGTAATATCTTTAGCAAGCTCAATAGCTTCCGAAAAAGCCAACTCATCACGTCGCACGCCAATTTTTTTTGTGACCTGATATTTTGTCAAAGAGGATATTCGCTCGAAAGTTACATTAGAGTTGAATCCATTTTTCTTGCTTAACATATTTTATTTTTTAGGACACGGGTTAAACAAGGCATAGCGTGTTAATAAGAAAGTAATATTAAGCGTAATGTAACACTTCCAGTCTTTTTCTGTCAAATGTATATAGCTCTAATCCCGAAGGTTAGCTCCTAAGATTGAATCTTCCGAAACAATGGGGTCAGGTGCCTTTTATTCAAATAAAAATTATGCAAAAAACAAAAAGGTGAATAAGAAAAAATTGAAACAACCGGATATTCCATTAAAAAAACCGGCCATTCGGGGATGATAGTTGGATAAAAAAGATAGTTAAAAAACTAGGTCTGATTTCAACGCTAAAACAAGGAGGACGGCTTAAAAAGATCCTGACCCTGATTACCTGCCCATAAAAAAGGCTCCTGACCCCGTTATCCTTTGACAATCTAATACCGGTCAAGTAAGCTCTGAATAGAGGATAATAACTAACACATCGGGAGAAAACGTATGAAGATATGTACTGAATCAAATAAAATTGGATTTTGGAGTGAGGCATTTGCTCCGGAAGGTTTCGAGGTTTTGTCGGTCAAGGCGGAGATTATAGAGGAGTATGGATCCCTGGGCAAATTTATTCATGATGTTTTTCTTTGTTGGGTACCGGATAATATGAGGATGCCAAAAAGTATCTATGAAATTTTCTTTGTAGAAAAATTGAATAATTTTGGAAAAGATATAATAGGTGTCAGATATAATTCGCGAGAAATTAATATCCAAATGCTTATTGATTTTTTCAAGAAGATTGGCATCGAGGTTTCTTTGTATAGAAAAGAATCATCAATGCAATTGCACGGATATGATGTGTATAAAATAAGAAAAAGGAGGGAGGATCTGTTTGGAGTGCCAGAAAACTTATCAGACAACAATCCAAAAGGTCGTGTTTCCATTTCATATTTGCAAATCATGTCGGAAAAATTCAAAAATCATGAAACAATAGGACTTCTCGAAGGGCAATTCGAAGAGGATATGGGCAGCATTGAATATTCCAGGATGGGAATCATAATGCGTTTTTGGGTCGGAGGTTGGCAACATTATGTGATTGCTGTTGAATATTATGATGATATTGGCAAGGAGGATGTTTTCATTGAATATCTAAGAGGCAGATTCGGCTTGGAAACTAAAGGTGAGCTGGATTAAAATCAATCGATTCAAAGAAGGAGACGAAAGAAATGAGGCTAGGAAAGGTATTGATTTTTACGGTTGGTCTGTTTTTTTGTGGACTTGCAATGGCGATTAATGCGTTTTCAAGTTCGAGTAATGATGGCATGATGCCTAATCTTCTGAATGATCTTGCTAAAAAAATTCAAGACATATCCCAAGATTCAAACTGTGATCCGGATGATTTCTGGAATAAGTTTGATGAATTGAGAAAGAAGCATATGCCAGATAATTGATATAGTCTAAATGACTACGAGGGTTATCTTGGAGAAACTCCACATTTATCTAACGAATACGATGTTAAAGATGGAGTCGAGTCTCATACTATTACACGAATGAAAAATGCACCGGGTTGTTTTCCTGGTACGGAAATTCCATACGCTTTGCATTTTAATCGACATTTTTTTTCTGTATAAAGCGGTCTAGAAGTGTCGAATGTTCATGTGATTTTTTGGTTCGATAAGGGAAGCAATTCGGTGTGTGTCATTTTTTGGGATAAATACAATCCTGGAGAGCCTGAATGTGAATGCTTCGACTGCAATTCAATGGATAGGATGCGTTCCTGGGTGGAAGAGAAATCCCAAGTATATCTATCAATCCCAGGCTCTGAAATAGTTAAATTTACTCCAATCCAGGCTTGGGAAGCAAAAAAGGCTTTCAATACGCAAGGAGTCGATCCTGAGGTTGCCTGTCATTTCTGCAATCTGCTTGAAAACACAGGCCTCCCTGTCTACATATTGGAGCGTTATCCGCAAATCTCAAGCATTTTGCAGCGGATATTGCCTGTGTTGTACAGAGTTAAATTCGTCCCGATACCATAATGGCTATGTAGCGGATATGACAAAAAATCAAATCAGAATTGATTCGAGGAGGAAAAATGCTAAAACGTTTCGTTGGTCATATGGTTTTCGTGTTGCTGTTTGCTTCGTTTAACGTTCCTAACGTCTGGGCAAACAATCTTAATCAGGAGGTAAGGCAGCTATTGTGGGATATCGGAAAAAATCCTGATGCTGAATGTGGCGGAGAAGATGATTGCGCTTCTGACGCCCGCGTCAAAGTCAAGCACCTTGAACTCTCCGATGACAGTAATCGCTATTCCGAGCACCAGCTGTCTAAGGAGCCGGACGTCCGCTATCATATCCATATCGAACTGGAAAATACCGGAGACGATCCAGCCAGGGATGTGGAAACCAGTTATTACAGGTCTCGTGACTATATCTTCGGTGATAGTGATGATGAATACATCGCTTCCGATTGGATCGATGAAATCCAAGGCGGCGAAATGTTACAAGACCGGAAAACCGAAGATTCGGACGGAGAACCTTTGCGGACTCCTGATGATTTGGGCGAGTATTATATCTATGCCAAAATCATCAGTCATGACAGCGGCCAGAAATATATTTCTAACAGGGATGACACTGACGAATATGCCAATCTCACGGTCAAGAAATATGTTCCGCCTCCGCCCAAGATGTCAATCGTCATCAAGGATCCGGTCGGCGGCACCTGGAAAACCGATCGCGAACATTCGATCGATTGGGACACGACCAATGTCCCCAAAAGCACCACGGTCAAGATCGAATATTCCTTGAATGGGGGAGGAAGCTGGTATACCTTGGCATCTTCAACAAAAAACGACGGAACCAAGGGCTGGGATATGGAGGACAAGCCTTTCCGTGATATCATCAAAAAAGATACGGACAAGGCTAAAATCCGCATCACGGTCAATGAATTTCCCAAGGTTTCCGTTACCTCGCCGAGCTTCAAGATAGACCACAAAAAGTGAGAGCTCATATATATATGGCAACAAAAAAAAGGCATCGCGCGGGTCGCGGTGTCTTTTATCAATTCCGGGGGTTTGTGGTATAATGGAATCATAAAAAGCGGAAAATCTTAAGGGTAAAATTATGGCGGATGGTATCTATGTGTCCTTGGACGAAGCCAGGGAAGAACTGAAAAAACGCTGGGCGGATGTCGAGCTGAGGAAGAGGATCGAGGAGGAGTTGGGGGATAAGTTCTTGCCGCCCTTTAAAGATATGCCGAGGGCGGTTTTGAACCGGCAAGTCGCTTCGCCAGATAATGGTTTTGTGTTTCTCTACCAATGCGCCAAATATGTCGGGGCGGAGCCATTGGCTTGGGAGGAGAGCGAGGATATTTTCGTTTCTTTTAATGAAGAAAAGAAAGGGCTTGGGCGTTTGCGTGTGACATTGGAAAATGGCGAAAAAGCGACTGTCGATGTGATGGATTTCCATACGAATGAAAAAAAGAAATTGAATGAGTGTGTTTTGAAAAATGGAGAAAAACTGGTTGATTTCCATCACAATCTTTGCAAAATTTCCGGCTATGAAATGGAAATATATGACAATCCGGAATGGAGAAAAAAAGTTCAAGATGTTTCAGGTTATTATTATTACACGATGCTTCATCTGATTGCTCACGGAATTTTGTTTGAGACTTTTTCTTTCGATGACAGGGAAAAAGGAGAAGCTGGATTTGTGGAAAAGATAGTTTTGCCGAATATTGAAAGAGTGGAGAAAGAATTTGGGTTAAGGCCATTGATAGTGCGTTTATATCCGGAAGATCAAACTGATGATGAGGATTTTTATTGGTGGAGTTATCCGCCAGGTGTAAATAAACATATAATTGATTGTGCGAATAATTTTAATCTAAAAATTAAATTAATAAAATAATAATATGTTTAAATTCCCCCCTGTAATAATAGGAGTTAAGCCATCAAAAATGCTTCCTGGTGAAGCAGGTTTGTTTGCCTTAAGATCATTAAAAAAAGGTACAATTATTATAGATCATGATTTCTCATATTCTGATAAGTTTTTTGGTAAGGATGTATATGAAAAATTAGACAGAATAACAAAAGAAGTTGTAGGCCATTTTGGGACTCAAGTCCAAGATGGTTTTTATGCAGTTCCCAATATGAATTATATGCCGATAGCATGGCTCGGTAATCATAGTTGTGAACCAAATATGGGATACGACAAAAAAGGAAGTTTGATTTTAATAAAGAATGTTAAATCTGGAGAAGAACTAACGCATGACTATGGATTTTCAGTGACTGACCCGGAATATAAGATGCCCTGTCTTTGTGGATCAAAGAATTGCCGCAAGATAATTACGGGCAATGATTGGAAAAATCCAGAATATTTCAAAAAAAATAAAAAATACATGAATGTATAATATAATAATTTGAAACTTAATTATTTAAAGGTAAAAATATAAATGTTTTGTACTGACATACCTGCTCCATTATATTTAGTTTTTTCTAACTCAGTTCCGCATCTTTTATACTACTCACATATCCCAACAGCATTGATTGCTTTGCTATTTGGTTTTTTTGTTTTTTATAGAAGTAGGAATTTGGCGAGTAAAATTCTTTTGTCCCTTTCAGCTGTTTTTTTCTTGTGGACATTTTTCAATCTTATTATTTGGACAAATGTGGATAGTAGTTTGATTATGTTTTTCTGGTCTCTGCTTGGAATTTTAGATCCCTTGCTTTTTCTTTTGTGTTTTTATTTTATCTATGTTTTTATCAACAAAAAGGATATTAATATTGGATTTAAAATATTTCTAGCTATGATAATTATGCCGGCGATTTTGTTTAATTTGAAAAATTCTAGTGGATTTTATATGCCTATTTGTGAGCCAATGGTTGGTCCGGGGATTGTAAAAATCTATGATTATTATATATTTTTTTTGGAATTATTCTTTGCTTTTTTAACTATAATTTTTTCTTTTTTTGGCTATCGAAAAGCGTGGGGAGATGAAAGGAAAAAAATTAGGTATGCTTCTATAGGATTATTATTATTTTTCCTTTCTTTTTTTATTGCGGGATTTCTAGCTAGCTATCTTGATGAAAAAGGTTATCTGTATGCTTTTGAGATTGAACAATATGGCTTATTTGGAATGACAGTTTTCATTCTTTTCCTTGGATACCTCATCGTTAAATTCAAAGCTTTCAACATCAAGCTCCTGGGAGCCCAGGCCTTAGTGGCCACCCAGGTCATCCTGATCGCTTCCCAATTCGCTTTTATCAGGAACAACACCAACCGGGTCCTGACCGGCATCACTTTGTTTTTGTCTTTTGTCTTCGGCTACTATCTCATCAAATCGGTCAAGAAAGAAGTGGAACAGAAGGAAGAACTGCAAACCGCCAACCGGGAGATCAACGTCAAGAACGTGAAACTGTTCATCGCCAACAAAGAACTCGGAGAAAAGAAAGACGAGTTGCAGAAAACTTCCGACAAACTGGCGGTAGCTAACGTCGAACTCAAAAAACTCGACCAGGCCAAAACCGACTTCATCGCGAGAGCTTCCCATGACCTGCGCGGACCGCTTACCAGCATCCGGGGGTATGTGTCGATGGTCGAAGAAGGCTCCTATGGGGAAATATCTTCCGGGCAGAAGGACGCGCTGGGCAAAACCCTGACTGTCATCAAGAATATGGGTCTTTTGATCGAGGATCTTTTCGCCGCTTCCAAAATCGAATCCGGCGGTATGAAATATGATTTCGCCAAATGGAAAATCGAAGACCTCTGCCAGGAGGTGATGGACACCTTGTTCATCAAAGCCAAGGATAACGGCCTGTATTTGAAATATGAAAAACCGGAAACCCCATTGCCGGAGCTCACCATCGACGGCAAGGTCATCCGCGAGGCGGTTTCCAATCTGGTGGATAACGCGGTGAAATATTGCCCGGCGGGCGGCGTCACCTTGGCTCTGACACAGGCGGAAAAATCCGGCTATGTCCCGCCAGTCACCAGCAATCCGGAGGAAAAAAGCATAAACATCAGCGGGCCGGTGGTCAGGATCACCATTTCCGATACCGGCATCGGCATTCCCAAAGAGGAAATCCCGCATCTTTTCGCTAAATTTTCGAGAGGCTTGGATACCAGCCGCCTGAATGCCGGCGGCACCGGACTGGGTTTGTATCTGTGCAAAGGCTTCATCGAAGGCAACGGCGGGCGCATCTGGGTGGAGTCGGAAGGCGAAGGTAAAGGTTCGCAATTCATCGTGGAACTGCCGATCATAACCCCGAAAGAAATCGCAAAGCAGGTCGGATGATCCGCTTGCCGGAATGGAAAAACCGGACCGGACCCGGAATTTTTTCCGGGTTTTTTGGCTGATTGACATCGAAATTTGAAAGAAGTATAATTGATTCATGAAAATCGCTGAGAGATAGGAATAAAAAACATGAAAAGTAAGAAAAATTATCCGGAAGATCATATCTTGGCGATGTTTGAGGAGATAAAAAGCCAAGGCGCGATCGCTATCGAGCAATGTGCCGGCCTGACAGAAAAGGTCGATTTGATATTGGAAGTTATCGGCGGAATGAAATTGAAACTAGCCGAAGTCAACAGAAGGCCTTCACGGGTTTAAGATGAAGTTATTGAAATCAAACACCGGCTCTCGGAAAAAGTCGATCGCGACGAATTCAACAAATATGAAAATCGCACTGGTTCACGATTATCTGGTCCAAGTCGGAGGGGCGGAAAAGGTTCTGGAATGTTTCACGGAGGTTTTTCCGGACGCTCCGATCCACACCTTGGTCTATGACAAAAAACTGATGCACGGTTTTTTCGAAGGCAAGGACATCCGGACGTCTTTTTTGCAGAACATCCCGTTTTCCCGGAAGAAGCACCGGGTTTTTCCGCAATTTATGCCGATGGCCATCGAACAGTTCGATTTTTCCGGCTATGATGTCGTCTTGTCGGATTCATCCAGTTTCGCCAAAGGCATCATCACCGGTCCGGAAACGCTGCACGTCTGTTATATGCACACCCCGATGCGTTTCGCTTGGGATGATTGCCAGAAATATACCGAAGATTTCTATTTCCCTTCGATTATAAAAAGGTTCATACCGCTGGTGATGAACTATGTCCGGATATGGGACCGTGTCAGCGCCGATCGGCCGGACAAGATTATCGCCAATTCCAATTTCATCGCGCGCAGGATAAAAAAATATTATAAAAGGGATTCCGCGGTAATCAATCCGCCAATCGATATCACGAGATTTTATACCAGCGCGGAGCGCGGGGACTATTTCCTCCTGGTCGGACGGTTTATGGCGTACAAAAAATTGGATCTCGTGGTCCAGGCTTTCAACCGGACGGGCTTGCAGTTGAAGATAATCGGCCGGGGTCCGGAATATCAGAAATTGAAAGAAATGGCGGAAGGCAATATCGAATTCCTAGGGCGCGTTTCGGACGAAGAATTGCCCGGATATTATGCGCAGTGCCGGGCGTTCATTTTCCCGCAAGAGGAGGATTTCGGCATAGTGGCTATCGAAGCGATGGCTTCAGGCCGTCCGATAATCGCTTTCCGCGGGGGTGATATCCCGGAACATATAGAAGAGGGGAAAATGGGCTTGTTTTTTGAAGAACAGACCGTGCCAGCCATCGTCGAGGCGATCGGCAAATTCAATGATGCCGACTATGATCCGGCCTATATCCGTGCGCAGGCCGAGAAATTTGACAAAAGCCTTTTTAAGGCTAGAATAAAGGAATATATAGAGAGTGAATACGGGAAATTCAAAGAATCGAATTGAGTTTCGGGATTCCTGCCGGTCCAGAGGGATTATCAATATTTAAATAAAAATATGGAACTGAAAGAATATTTCAAAATTTTCAGGAAGAATGGCGGATTGTTTTTCGGCGTGATCATCGTGATCGTGCTGGGCAGTTTCGCGTATTTCGCTTTGCGCCCGGTTTCATATTCAGCTTCGCTGGCGCTCAACATCACCCGCGGCGGCATCCAACAGACCGCCGATTACCGCTATGATGATTTCTACCGCTTGCAGGCCGATGAAAAATTCGCCGAAACCGTCGTGGAGTGGCTGAAAAATCCGCGGACCGTGGTGGATATCTATGGGAAAGCCGGAATCGGGACGGATAGTTTCACTATGCGCCGGCTGGCCAAAAGTTTCACGGCGGAGAAGCTTTCCGCGCAAATCGTAGCGGTTTCTTTTTCCGCGAAAGATGGAAAATCGGCGGAAAAAATTTCCGCGGCGATACCGGAAACCATCACGAAAAACATCAAACTGCTGAACAAGAAGCAGAACGAGGCCGCTTGGTTTGAAATCGTGGCGCAGGATCCGGTCATCATCCAGGATCGGATCGGCGCGCTGGCCATCCTTTTGGCATCGGCGGCCTTGGGGATTTTCCTTGGATTTTGGGCGGTGATGTTGAAACACTATTTGGAATAAAAACCGGACGGCATTTATCTTTAAACTGCAGGCTTATGCGGATCGGAATCGATGTTCGATGTTTGACGCAAGGAAGGAATACCGGGGTGGAGGAATATACCTTCAATCTTTTGACTAACCTGTTCAAGCTTGATACGCGCAACGAATATGTGCTTTTTTTCAATTCGTTCAGATCCGAGGCGGTCGATTTTTCCTGGATCAAGGAATTTCCGAATGTCAGCCTGAAAAGGTTCGCTTGGCCGAACAAACTTTTGAATTTCCTGTTTTGGTATCTGGACTGGCCGAAGATAGACAAAATGATCGGAGGGGCGGATATTTTTTTTATGCCCAATATCATCTTCGGCAGCGTGAGCCGGAAAACCAAATTGATTTTGACTATCCACGACTTGTCTTTCGCCAGATATCCCGAAACTTTTTCCTGGAAAAGAAGATTATGGCACGTCTTCATAAATCCGCAGAAAATGTGCCGGCGGGCCGACAGGGTCATCGCGGTTTCCGA
The DNA here is from genome assembly GCA_041674205.1 of Parcubacteria group bacterium. Classification (GTDB taxonomy): domain Bacteria; phylum Patescibacteriota; class Minisyncoccia; order Moranbacterales; family UBA2206; genus JAUXSK01. The sequence goes on along the minus strand of JBAYWF010000003.1, from coordinate 93,866 downwards.
TTCTACGGCGCAAGACGTCGCGAACCTCTTCCGGATCAAGCCGGAAAAAATCCGGGCGGCCCATAGCGGCCTTTCGGAAAAATTCAAGGTCTTGGACCGCAATAACGGCGAGCTGGTCCGCGTCAAGGAAAAATACGGCTTGCCCTACAAGTTTATCCTTTTTTTAGGAACGATCGAGCCGAGAAAGAACATCGCGGCCATCATCGCGGCCTATAACCAATTGCAACGGGACGCGTCGGACGCCAATCAGGAGGAAATCGCGAAATACAGATTGGTCATCGCGGGATCGGACGGCTGGCTGAACGGGGAGATATTCGCCGAAATCAACGCTTCCCGGTACCGGGACAAAATAATAGTCGCGAAATTCATCGATGAAGAGGATAAGGAATTCGTGATGAACCTGGCTTCGCTCTTCGTCTATCCGTCGATTTTCGAGGGTTTCGGTTTTCCGCCGCTTGAAGCGATGGCTTGCGGGGTGCCGGTCATCACATCGAACAATTCTTCATTGCCGGAAATCGTCGGCAAAGGGGGGATTATGGTCGATCCGCACAAGCCGGATGAATTATACCGGGCGATGAAAGAAGTGCTGGCAGGCAGCGGATTGCGTGATGATCTTGTCGGCAAAGGCCTGGCCCAGGCCAGGAATTTCAACTGGTTGAGGACCGCGGAAGATTTTTTGAAGATGATCCATAAACTGTAGGAGCCGGCATAGGCCGGAATTCCTGGTTTCGGTTTTTGCGCGCATAGTCCCAAGCCGTTTTTGGTGGTATAATTAGGCTATGAAAATCGGAATCGACGCGCGTTTTTTCGGCATAAGGCAAAAGGGCTTGGGGCGCTATACCCAGAAGCTGGTGGAGAATTTGGAAAAAATAGATCCGGCCAATGAATATTGGATTTTCCTCCAACGGGAAAATTTCGAGGAATACCAGCCTAAGAATCCGAACTTCAAAAAAGTCTTGGCGGATTACCGGTGGTATACTTTCAGGGAACAATTATTTTTCCCGCTGATGGTGCGCAGGTATGGATTGGATCTGATGCATTTTCCCCACTTCAACGTCCCTTTGTTATATTTCAAAAAATTCATCGTGACTATCCATGATTTGACGCTGGTGCATTTTCCCACCGTCAAAAACAGCACGCTGCATCCGGTTTTCTACCGGGTGAAGTTTTTCGCGTACCTGCTGGTCATTCGGGCGGCGATAATGCGGGCGGAAAATATCATCGCCATTTCGCAATTTACCAAAGATGACGTCGTGAAAAAATACGGCCGGTCCGTCGAAAATAAAATAACCGTGACCTATGAAGCGTGCGAGGATTTCTGTATGTTCAGCCGGAGAAATGGCCAGGAAATTTTGCAAGAATATGGTATAATAAAGCCGTATCTGATTTATGTCGGCAACGCGTATCCGCATAAAAACCTGGACAGGCTGGTGTTGGCTTTCACCCGGGCGTTCGGAGAAAAAAAAGATTTCCAGTTGGTGTTGGTGGGCAAGGACGACTATTTTTACGGGCAGTTGCGGAAATCGGTTAGGAAACATCAGGCGGAAGATATCATTTTCCTTTCGGATGTTTCGGATTACGAATTGGACACTCTGTTCCATCGCTCGGTCGCCAATGTTTTTCCATCTTTATACGAAGGGTTCGGTTTGCCGCCGCTCGAGGCGATGTCCAAGGGCGTGCCGGTCATATCCTCGGATCATCCTTGTATGCGGGAAGTCTTGGGCGGGAGCGCGCATTTTTTTGACGGCAAGGATGTCGGGGCGATGGCTGAAGCGATGCGGAGAATCGTCAGCGACGCGGGATTGCGGGACGAATTGATCGGGAAGGGCTATGTCCAGGCTAAGAAATATAGCTGGAAAAAAATGGCCGAGGAAACTTTAGCAATATACTCGAATAAAGTTTGATGGAAAACAAAAATAAAACCCGTTCCTGGACGGGGGGAAATAAAATAAATCTTCGGATGTCGGATGTCCGGCCGGCTAACCAAACCGGCGGTTCGCCGATGGGAATGGCTGGAAAGACGGCAGGCTCTGATTCGCAATCGCGAATGTTCCGGGATGGTGCCGCCAGGCGGACAACTTTCGGGGATATCCGGCGTCCTGGGAGCGCCATATCGCGGCCGGCGCCTGTCCGGCGGGAAAAAAACGTGCCGGAACATCCGGCCGTTCCGGATGGCGCCGTAAAGATAGGAATCAAAAGGAATGTCGAACCGCGTTTTTTGGCGGCCGGACCGGACCGGATTTTTGCGGATTATGCCGGGGGTGCGGCGGCCAAGCGGACGGTATTTTCCGGTGCGCACGATCAAAAAAAGGATGTCCCTAGCCGGCGATATAAAAAAGTATTTTTTTCTTTCGCGGGAGTGGCGGCGGCCATATTTTTGGTAATCGCGGGTACGGGTTTTTTCAATAAGGGCATGGGGGTCAAGAAAGATGTTTTAGGTATCGGACAGGATGCGTATGCGGATCTGGCTATGGCCAGGGACGGCATCGCCGGGCGTGATTTCCAAAAATCTTCTTTGGAATTCAGCCAGGCCTATGATAAATTCGGGAAAATATCCCAGGACATAAACAGTCTGGGCGGAATCTTGGTCGAAACCTCCCGGTTCATCCCGTTTTTTTCAAAAATTTCCTCCGGCGACCATATCGCCCAGGTCGGGAAGGACGTTTCCCGGATTGGAATTTTGGCTAGCGGGATTATGCAGTCGCTGGACGCGATCAAGAATCCGTTGGCTGGCGATGCCGGTCCGACCGTGTCTTTTTTGCGGATATTCCAGGATACTGACAAGAATTTGAAAGAAATTTCCATCTTGATGCAGGATGTCCAGGATAATTTGGACAAGGTCAATCTTGACGATATTCCCGAAGATCGCCAGGCGCAATTTGTCGAATTGAAAAGCCAGCTGCCGGAAACGAACCTTTTCTTGGCTGAATTTATCGGCAACAGCCAGATTTTTACGGATGTGCTGGGCGGTAACGGGATGCGCAAATACCTGTTTCTTTTCCAAAACAACCAGGAGATGCGCGCTACGGGAGGTTTCATCGGCACCTATGGAGTGCTGGATATTTCCAATGGCAACGTGAGGAAATTTTTTATCGACGGGATATATAATCCGGACGGCCAGCTGCGGGAAAAAGTCATTCCGCCGGTGCCGATCCAGAAAATTTCGGCGGCTTGGAGTTTGCATGACAGCAATTGGTTTCCGGATTTTCCCAAGTCGGCTGAGAAGGCCGCCTGGTTCTATGAGAAGACCGGCGGTCCGACCGTGGACGGCGTGATCGCGATGACGCCGACCGTGATGCAAAAGATGCTGGAAATCACCGGGCCTATCGAGTTGCCGGAATACGGCGTGACGGTGGATAAGGACAATTTCATAGAAAAGATCCAATACGAAGTGGAGGTGGACTATGATAAGGAGCTGAACAAGCCCAAACAGATTTTGGCCGATCTGGCGCCGAAAATTTTGGACAAACTTTTCAACGCCAGGAATTTTTCCGATATCGCCCGGACTATGGACGTCTTGTCGGAGAGTTTGGATGAAAAACAAATTTTGATTTATTCCAAAAATTATGAAATTGAAAAAGTATTATCCGGGCAGGGCTGGTCGGGCGAGATATTGGATACGCAAAAGGATTATGTGAGCGTGGTCAATACGAATATCAACGGGTATAAAACGGACGGGGTGGTCGATGAAAAAATCGAGCATCAGGCGGAAATCCAACCGGACGGATCGGTGGTTGACACCTTGACCGTAACTCGCCATCATAGGGGAGGCAGTTTGGAACATGATTGGTGGAATAAAGTCAACGCGGATTATATGCGGGTCTATGTCCCGGAAGGCTCCGTCTTGCTTTCAGCTGAGGGGCAGACGCGCGAATACGACACGCCGCCTTTGGATTACCGCGCTTTGGCTTTCAAACAAGACGCCCAAGTGCGGATGGAGGAGGATTCGCTGGAAATCGATGAAGAAAGCGGAACCAGGATTTATGCGGATTCGGGCAAGACCGTTTTTGCCAACTGGGTCTATGTCAGTCCGCAAGAAACGGTGGTCATAAAATATAAATATCTGTTGCCGTTCAAACTCAGTATGGATGGTGCAGGCAAACCGGCGGACACGTATTCGCTTTTGGCCCAAAAACAAGCCGGCAGCTTGGGCAGCGCGTTCACGGCGGAAATCGCCTATCCGGACAACTATAAGATGGTTTGGAATTATCCGGAAAAGGTCAGGCGGGAAAATAATAATATAAAAATCGAATCCGATCTCAAGACGGATAAATTCGTAGGCGCCGCGTTCACGCAAAGATAAATTTATGATGGATAAAATTTTCAAAGCTAATTTCATATTGAAATCCCGGCCGACCGAATCGGTCATTTCGGCGGCTTTCGTAATCACGGTCGCGGGCCTTGTGAGCAATCTGCTCGGGCTTGTGCGCGATCGCCTGCTGGCTTCGAATTTCGGAGCGGGGGACACGCTGGATGTCTATTATGCGGCCTTCCGGATTCCGGATCTGATTTATAGCTTGCTTATCCTGGGTTCGATGAGCGCCGCTTTCATTCCGGTTTTCACCGGATTGCGAAGCAAGGACGGGGATAATGACGAAGCTTGGCGGCTGACCAACGGGATTATGAACCTGTCTTTGTTTTTAATCATCATCATTTCGCTGGCCTGTGCGATCGCCGCGCCGCTTTTGATGCGGATCATCACTCCGGGTTTTTCCCCGGAAAAGATGGAAAGCGCGGTCCTGTTTACCAGGATAATGTTCTTAAGCCCGATTTTATTGGGTGTCAGCGGGATTATGGGTGGTGTCCTGACTTCGATGAAACATTTTCTAGTGTATTCGATCGCGCCGCTCCTGTATAATATCGGCATCATTCTGGGCATCACCGTGTTTGTCCGGCTGATGGGGCCGATCGGGCTGGCGTGGGGCGTGGTCTTCGGCGCCTTGATGCATATGGTCCTGCAATATACGACGGTGCGGAAATTGGGCTATGTCCACCGATGGGGATTGGCGGCGGCCTGGCAAAACCGGAATGTGCGCAAGGTTTTCACCCTGATGCTGCCGCGGATGACCGGCATCGCGATCAACCAGTTCAATCTGATGGTGATCACGGTCTTCGCTTCGACGCTGGCCGCCGGCAGTTTGGCGGTGTTCAATTTTTCCCAAAACTTGGCCAGCGTGCCGCTCAGCGTGTTCGGGATATCTTTCGCTATCGCGGTTTTTCCCGTCTTGTCAACGTATGCCGCGCGTGACGAGAAGGAAAATTTCATAAGGGCTTTTTCGGAAACTTTCCGCCAGATAATGTTTTTCGTCATCCCACTCAGTGTGTTTATGGTCGTCTTGCGGGCGCAGATCGTGCGGGTCGTGTTGGGAGCCGGAAAATTCGATTGGAACGATACGATCCTGACCTTCCAATGTTTGGGCATCTTGGCGCTCAGCCTGTTCGCGCAAAGCGCGGTGCAGCTCCTGGCCCGTTCGTTCTATGCCTTGCAAGACACCAAGACCCCTTTCTATATCGCCATCGCTACGGAGGCCGTGAATATCCTGGCGGTCATAATGCTCATCGGCCGCGTCCAGATCGTCGGTTTGGCGATCGCGTTTTCTTTGGCCAACGTGGTGCAGATGATGCTGTTACTTTTTTTCTTGCGCGCTCGCTTCGAGAGTTTGGATGATAAAAACATCATCCTGTCGGTATCGAAAATCGCTTTCGCTTCCTTCGCGGCCGGCCTCGGGATACAAGGCGCGAAATACGCGGTCGCTTCGGTGGTCGATTTGGATACTTTTTTGGGAGTTTTCACCCAATTGACCGTTCCGCTGGCCCTGGGATTCGTGATTTTTACCGGCATCAGCCATTTCTTGAAGCTGGAAGAATACGTCTTGTTCAGAAATTCCCTGACCCGCAAGATATTCAAAGGCAATAAAGTCATTTTAGAAAGCACGGATGAAGTGAGTCGGATGTGACAGATGTACATACTCTAGAAAAAAGCGGCAGGCAAGTTTTAGGGATTAAAATAAATCCGGATAACGCGCAATAATTTAGCATAACAAACAAATTATCGAGCATTATACGAAACAAATTTCGCGCATAAACGAGTTATCGGAAATAAAATTTTTTTAATTCACTTTTTTAACATTATGGAATACAAGGATTTCATTACTCAATCTCTGAAAGAAGCTTCTGACGTTGCAAGAAAAAGTTTTGGCAAAGTTGCTGGCATCACCAAGGAAGATGATAATAATCAGGTACTTACGGAAACTGACTTAGAAATCGGTAAATTATTGATTGGAAAAATCCAAGCCAAATTTCCGGAGCATAACATCATTGATGAGGAAGCTGGAGTGATTGATAAAAAGTCAGTTTTTACATGGGTCATTGATCCAATTGACGGCACTAGCAACTTCGCCAACGGAACGCCGCTGTACGGGATAATGCTTGGATTGTTAAAAAATAATGTTCCGATTGCTGGTGGACTAGCTTTGCCAAACTTTTCCGAAATTTATGTGGCCGAGAAAGGGCAAGGAGCATATTGTAATTCCGAAAAAATCTGCATTACCAAAGAAGGCGATTTGAAAAAAGCGCTTGTAGCGTATGGAATTGATGGTCACCAAGAAAATCCGAAGTTTACAAGAGATGAGTGTGCGCTGCTAGCTGAAATAGTTTTGAATATTAGAAACTTAAGAAGCAGTAATAGTGTTTTTGATATTGCTATGGTAGCCAAAGGAAATTATGGTGCTTTTTTAAATCGCACGAGCAAAATATGGGATAATGTTGCCCAGCAGATAATTATTGAGGAAGCGGGCGGAATTTATACAGATTTTTTCGGAAATACGATTGATTATTCAAATGCCCTTTCTCAACCACAAGACAATTTCACCTTTCTTGCGTCGTCTCCAGCCCTGCATGCAAAGTTATTGGAGGTTGTTAAATCCCAATCTATTTGATAAAAGTGAATTAAAAAAATTTTACATCCGATAACACGGCACATGCGGTTCAAAAAATTTGCGCAATTAGATTTTATAAGGAATGCAAATTTTTTTTAACCCAAATTGCGCTGACGAAACGGCAAGTTTAGTGATATAATCAAGTAAAGCGATATTAACAAAATAATCAATTAATCCACGGCGCAACTTCGCATGTGCCGATACGTTAGATGAAATTTTTGTGCGACACTCTCTAAATTATAAATATATGCTACCAAAACGATTAGATCGAAAACCAATCTATGAAAGCCAATGGATAAATCTATATATCGACAAAGTTTTAATGCCTTCTGGAAAAATTATAGAAAAATATCATCAACTTGATTACCCGAAGGAGTCAATAGCCGTATTATTGCTAAACGCCAAAAGCGAAATTTGTTTTATCAAGTCTTTGCGCTATACCACGCAAAAGATTGAATGGGAATTGCCTGCTGGTGGCGTTGAAAATGGTGAAGATATTTTATTAGCCGCTGAACGAGAAGTAATGGAGGAAGTTGGTTTTAAAGCGAGGGCATTAAAACTTCTTTACTCTTACAATCCTTCGAACGGAATGTCGAATCAAAATGTTCACATAATTTTAGGTAATGTTGAAACTGGCGAGCAGGCCGAAATCGACACAGACGAAGTCAAGGAAATCCATTGGCTTTCATTAAGTGAAGTAAAAGAACTGATCGCTAATAATGAGATTAGTGATGGCACTTCTCTGATGCCATTGTTATTATATCTAAGTGGAATAGTGTCACACAAAAACATCATCTAACACTCAATATCCGCGAGGACTAAAGCCACATTTCAATTCGTTTCACTTCATTGAAACGTCGGATATCGAGAAACGTTATGTGAAATAAGTCTATTTTTAACTCTCTCGCTATGAAAATTTTTATCACCGCCCCCTTCAAAGAGGGTGAAAATAAATCCGAAATAGAAAACTTGTGCAACTTGGTAAAAGAAGCCGGGTTCGATGACTTTTGTTTTATCCGTGACGTTGAAAATTATCAAAAGATGTTTTATGATCCACGGGAATTGATGGATCGCGCCAAGGAAGAAGTCCTTGAGTGCGATGCTTTATTGATCGACCTATCAACCTCATCTACCGGACGGGCTCTTGAGGCGGGAATCGCCTTTGGTGCCGGCAAAAAGATCATCATAATAATCAATAAAGGGGTCCAGCTTCGGGACACTGCCAAGGGGGTCGCTGATAAAATCATTGAATATGTCGATTTGACCGACATAGTAGAACCTCTAAAAGAGTTCCTGCGAGAAGTTGAGAGTTAAAATAGGCTTGTATCGCAGGATATGGTAATCTGATCCCACTACGTCCCATTAAAATGCTGCACGCTTCAGATTTTGAAATTATTATCCAGGGAATTTTATGACAACAAATAAAGTCCGCATAATGCCAAGTTATATCCCGCTTACCCAGCAAAAATATTGTTGCTTGCCTTGCTGTATTCAATGGGTAATGTTGCGCCGCGGGTTGAATTTGATTTCGCAGGATGAAATGGCCAAAGATTTGGGCGTTGTTATTGCCCCAGAAGATCAACGATTGTTCAATATAAAAATGAAAGTTGCGGGAAAACTGCCGCAAGACAGACTTGGCTATGGCACGTGGGTCTATAAAATACCGCAATTTTTGAAGAAGCATAAAATATCTCTGGCTGTTGAGCGTCATTACCCTTCGAAGATAGGCGACATAAAAAATTTTCTATGCGAAAACTTAAAAGCTGGTAATGACATTATTGTTTCGTTTAACATGGCTGCTTACGCTAAACCTGGAAGCGGGGTCAATTATGGCCATAGCTGCGTGGTAGATTCTGTCACTGTAAAAAATAAAAATGTTGTTGTTACGCTTGGCGACCCTGCTTATTCGCATAGAAAATTTTTCGATATAGACCTTCAAAAATTGCTCAATGGCATGAGTACGAAATATGGCGAAGAAAAAAGTTTTAAGGTATTCTACGAAAAGTGTCCCAAATAATAATAAAGAGAGCCAAAAACTTCTGATATTCCTAAACGTTAAGTGAAATTGAATTAAGCTACATCTCATGAAAGAATTAAGTCTATTTGATAAACAATGTTTTGAGGCGGCCATCAGTATTGCCCGTGAAACTTACAAGGCTGGCAATTATCCCGTGGGTGCTGTTTTGGCTATTGATGAAAAAATCGTTGACACTGCTGGCAACGAAATCAATAAACAAAAATCCTTCGTCAATCATGCTGAAAATAGTTTGATAATAAAAAATAGTCAGCTTTTGAGTGAAGCTTGGAAGCATGGTAAGGCTATTTCTCTTTACAGTACGCTTGAGCCTTGCATCCAGTGTCTTGGTGCTTCAGTCACTAACCATATAAATCGGATTTTGTTTATTGAACGCGATCCAAACGGCGGTGCGTGCAATTTACGCCATGACAATATTGGATTGTGGTATAAAGAAGTTTGGCCTGAAATTGAGCATTGTGATTTTTCCGACGAGCCAAAACAGCTCATGATAAAATTTTTCCACGAAGAAATAGAACGGGGCAATACTGAATGGCCTACAAAAATGTTGCGGTTGTTAAAAGCCGCTTAATTAAACATCGCAGAACACCAAATATGAGGTTCTAAAAATTTACCACAATTAAAACTAAAAGGGGGATAGATTTTTCTCTCCCCTGCCTACCGGCAGGCAGGCAGGCAGATCCCGCGCTTTTCAGTTTTGCTGTAATTTGGGGTATAATAAAATTAACAAAATGTCAGGAATATTTAAGATTTTGTGCATAGAAGCAAAAGCGCAGGACTTCAGATATTCTTAATCGTTATCTGAAATTTTGTCAGCCTAATTAATAATCCAACATTACTATGTCTGATAAAGAAAGATTTAAACCATACGTCGCCGCCTACCTTGTGCTGATTAAGGACGGGCAAGTTTTACTTCTCAGACGCTTCAACACTGGCTATCAAGACGGCAATTATAGCTTGGTGGCAGGACATCTTGATGGTGGTGAAACAACGAAACAATGCATTATCCGAGAAGCCAGTGAAGAAGCTGGGATTAAGGTAAGTCCGGAAGACCTCGAGGTGGTTCATGTTATGCATCGATTAGCATCTGATCGCGAATATTTTGATATTTATCTTCGTACTGAAAAATGGGCTGGTAATATTACCAATATGGAACTTGATAAATGTGACGAGCTTAAATGGTATAATATGGACGGTCTTCCGAACAACATTTTACCAGAAGTAAAACTTGCCCTAGAGAATATTAACAAGAATGTGCATTATGGCGAGTTCGGCTGGGCGGCTTAGTGATTTTAAAAACGACGGCAGACAAAACATCAGACAACACCAAATATCTGGTTCAAAAATTTTTCACTTTTAAATTTCAAAGGTAAGAAAAATTTTCTCTCCCAAATTTGCTTTCGTTACACTCCAGCAAACTTCAGATATTTGGATACGTTAGCTGAAATATTAAAAAATTATTTTCGGCCTTAGCGGGCATTCAATCTAGGCAAATTTATTTTTTTAATCCAAGGCCATGACAAACAACGAAAACAATCTCAGACAAACCGCAATAAAAGCAGCCAAAGAAGCTGGAAGATTTTTGATGGAAAATATTGACAATGTAAAATCTGACGAAATTCAATATGACGTACATGCTAATCCGACAACAAAAATAGACAGAGCATCAGAACAAAAAATTGTTGAAATAATTAAAGTATCTTTTCCCAAGCATGCTTTTTTAGGTGAAGAACTAGGTAAAAGTGTGTTAATTTCAGAATATAAATGGATTATTGATCCAATTGATGGTACAAATAACTACATTGCTAAGCGAAATACTTTTTCGGTGTCCATTGGGCTAGAATATAAAGGCGAAATTATTTTGGGAGTCATCTATTTACCAAAAACAGATGAAATGTTTGTTGCTGAGAAAGGAAAGGGCGCAACCTTAAACAATGAACCTATACACACAAGCAAAGCCTATGATTTATCAAAAGCAATTATAACTTACTCAACTTATCCTGGAAGTGAAGATGATGAAATTGGTGGACTTGATAAAAGAATAATGAATTCAATTCCCAATGTTAAATATTTTGGATTTTACGACAGCACCCACATTGTTGATGAAACATTTGGAAAAGGTGGAATGGCTGCCGAGTTTTGTTATTTGGCATGCGGTCGAATTGACGGTTTAATCAGATTGAAACAAAAACCATGGGATGTTGCAGCCGGCAGCCTTATTGCCGCTGAAGCCGGTGCGATAATGACTAATTTAGACGGAAAAGAATGCGATGTTTATGAAGGAGATTATGTTGCAGGTAACGCTAAAATTGTTAAGCAGTTGTTGGGAATTGTAAAGAAATAAAACACAGCGGAAGGATTAAAAAAATAAATTTGCCCCAATTAAATCTTTTGTCTAACGACAAAAGCGAAAAGAATTTTTAATACATCAGCTAACACTCAATATCCGCAAGGGCTAAAGCCACATTCGCTAAGGCGAACGTCGGATATTGCGAAACGTTCGGCGAAATAATTTTTTTATCTTGGTGGTAATTTTTAGATTTGTGATTTAATTAAGGACAGAAAATTTGATTTTTAATTTATTTATAGAGGGGGAAAAGGTGTTTTCTCCGCTGAGGCTACGTAAACTATTTAATTTGTATTTTTTATGATAAAAGCGATTATATTTGATTATGACGGTGTGATAATAGACTCTTTTGTGAGCGTCTTTGAAGTTTATAAAATGATTTGTAGGCGCTTCAAAGTTTCTTGCCCAAAAACATTGGAAGAATTTAGGGTTGTTTATGGCTATAATTACAAAGAGTGTTTGAAAAATTTAGGCATCCAAGAGAAAGATTTTGAAGAAGCCAATTCTATTTATTTAAGAGAAATTGTCAAAATGGAGCATGGTGTTTTTGAGGATATAGAAAATGTGATAAAGGAGCTTGCTACAAAATATAAATTATATCTGGTGTCTGCTTCCCATAGTAATGAAATTCTGCCTAAAATAGAAAAATTTGGCCTAACAATTTTATTCGAAAAAATTTATTGCGGAGCAGACCAAAAAACCCGCAAGAGCGATATGATGATAGGTTTGATACAAGAGAATAACTATTCATCAGATGAAATCGTATCCATAGGCGATAGAGCTATTGATTACGAAGTTTCAAAAAAAGCTGGTATAAATGATGATAATATTATATTAGTAGATTATGGCTGGGGACTTGATAAAAGTATGGTTGGTAATACAAGGGTGGCAAATAACCCAAAGGAAATATTGAGATTGATGAACAAAACTTAATAAGGAGTTTTGAATTTTGGGCATTCACCCCTGACCCATCTGCCCAAAATCCAAAACAAAAATCAAATTTTCTTAGTAATAAAACAGAGTTTAGTTCAATAAATATTGAGATAAAAAATTTACATCGCACAACACCGAATATGAGGAAAAAATGAAATTCCCTCTTGTATTTTCTGGACTTGAATTTCATTTTTTACCCGAATTTTTGCCCTTTTCTTCTGTTGATATATAATAAAGAAGTAGCAAAAACTTGAAGAGAGAGCCCGACTTTTAATCAATCTTCCAATTTTTTCTTATCGGAGTCGGCTTTTGCCACATCGCATAACGCCGCATATCTGGTTCCGCTCAATAAACTTTTTGTAATTATCTATGGATTATATTAAAAATACTATTAATTTCTACGATCAAAATGTCGACGAATACATTAAAAACACGACGAACTTGCAAAACAAAGATTGGCTCGACAAATTCATTTCGTATCTGCCTAAAAATGGAAGCGTTTTGGATATCGGTTGCGCCTTTGGTCGCGATACGGATTTTTTTGCTTCTAACAAATACGTTACGACTGGAATCGACCTTTCTCAAAAAATGATCGATAAAGCCCGATCATCCGTCCCAGATGCCAAGTTCCATGTGATGAATATGTTAGATTTAAATTTTAAGAACAAATCGTTCGATGGCGTCTGGTGCAGCGCCACATTATTGCATCTGAATAAAGTTGATGCCTTAAAAGCACTGAAGGAAATGAAAAGGGTGCTTAAAGCCAGTGGCGTATTATATATAAATTTAAAAAAAGGCAGTGGCGAAAAAGTAATCACGGACGACAGATATGATAACGCAAAAAAATTCTATTCTTACTACTGCGAAAAAGAAATAAAAGACATGCTTTCTGAGCATAAATTTGAGATACTGGATTTTGTCCTTGAAGAAAATCCCATACAAGAATATGTAAACACGGGAATTATTTTTTTAATCGCCAAAAATAAATAGTTACAAAACAGCTTATTAGGCTACGTCCAGATTTCGATTTAATGATAGTTACGACGAGTCAGGAATTTTGCGTAATTATATTTCAAGGAGTGCAAAATTTCTTCTCTCAAATTGCGCTGACGAAATGGCAAGTTTAGTGATATAATCAAGTAAAGCGATATTAACAAATTTAATCAATAATCCATGGTGCAACTTCGGATGATGCGCATACGTTGTATGTGATCGTAATTTTTTATCTAATAAACAATGTCCAAACCGACTTTCACAATTGGCGTATTCGCGGCTATATTCGACGATGAAAACCGTATTTTATTTTGCCATAGGACTGATTGCGATTTGTGGAATCTCCCCGGAGGCACCCTTGAACATGGTGAGACACCTTGGGAATGCGTCGTTCGAGAGGTAAAAGAAGAGACTGGATTCAACACGGTTGTTGAGCGGCTAACAGGCGTATACAGCAAGCCAGATAAGGATGAGATTGTGTTCCAATACATCTGCAAAGTCATCGGCGGAGAAATCGTTCTGAATCCAGAGGCTGATAAAATAAAATATTTTGCCTTTAAGGACATCCCACGCAATACTTCACCAAAACAAGTCGATCGTATAAAAGACATTTTGAAAAACCCAGGCGAGGTGATTACGAAAAAGCATACCGGCAAATCATCATTCCAGTTAATCAATGAGGGGCTGCTTTAACACGAAAAAAATTACGACAGCGCATAACACCTGTATACGCGGTTATAGGAATCCATCTTGATCTAAACTTTTTTTCGCTTTCGGGAAATAATAATCAAGAGGATAAATTTCTTTCACCCAAATTTTTATCAATCTCTATGAATGAAACCGACTATAAAATAATTGATAGTGCTGGAGGAATAGTTGTAAATAATAAAAATCAAGTCGTTTTAGTTTTAATGAAAGATGTTGATGCTTGGGATTTCCAAAAGGAGGCATTGAAAAAGGTGAAGATATCATTGATGCGGCGAAACGGGAAATTTATGAAGAAGCAGGAATTAAAAAGCTGACCTTGATAAAAACATTGCCCAACTACAAGAGACGAGCAGCTAACGATAATCCGGTCATTATCGATACTTATATGTTTCTTTTCAAATCCGAGCAAGAACATATCCATCCTACGGCTAAAGACATCGTTAAAGCTAAATGGGTCAATAAATCAAATATGGTAGAAAATTTATCATTGTTGGAGGCAAAAAATTATTTTAGAAACATAGAAAACGAAATATAAAAAAGCTAAAATTCTTAATGGCTCCACCTGAATTTAATCCCGTAGCCTGGTGAATATTCCAAATCAGTCTATTAACAAGCGTCCCTAATCATGTTAAGATTTGGGTGATAAAGTCGGGATTAAACTTCAGATATGCAGATGCGTCAGACAAAATATTTTTAAAAAATTTTATGAACGAAGCGGCAACAAAAGGAAAATTATTCAATAAGGTCGCCCAATTCGCCCTTCCCGGATTGACTATCGGCGCGCAAATAGCGACTTCGTTAAAATTTCCGGAATATGGATTAATAATGAATTTGCTTGCCCAGCCGTTTTGGCTATATTCATCATGGAAGGCCTGGAAACAAGCCGGGCAAATCGGGATTTTGATTACGACGATTATTTTTACCATTATAACCACGTTCGGCATCATCAATTACTGGTTTCTGTGATCTGCGAATCTATAATTTTTATTTAAACAAAATGGAATTATCAAACGATGAACAATGTCCTGAATGCGGTCGCTTCAACAATCGAGGCGTTTCGATTGACGCGGTCATCATAAAAGATGATAGGATTTTATTTATCAAGAGAGGCGCGAATCCGTTCAAAGGTTTTTGGGCTTTGCCTGGCGGATATGTGGAATGGGATGAATCGACGGAGGAATCCGTCATAAGGGAAGTCAAAGAGGAATTAGGCGTCGCAGTCGAGTCGATCAAGCTTATCGGGGTTTACGGCAAACCGAATAGGCATCCCAAACAAGTCATAGATATGGCATATGCTGTGACAATTTCAGGCAGTCCAAAAGCCGGTGATGACGCCCTTGGATACGAATGGTTTCCGCTGGATGGCTTGCCGGACGAACTTGCGTTTGATCATAAAATAATCATAGGCGATTATCTGGCAAATGCTAACAACTAAAATACAAAAACGATTATTTTTTTTAATGATATTCATATATGGTTGAAAAAAATATTAATAAAATAGACCTTGATAATTATCAAAGGCTTTTTGGCGGGAAAGTCAGCGCGCCTTATTTTTTAGGGCTCGAGCTGTTTTCTGAGTTTTACCGATCAATGGATCTGTTGGCGGTTTTCGATGGCGAAACACTTGATAGATATATTTCCAAACAAAAACTAGGACTTGCCCTTAGCGAAGGCGGGAGATTTTATAAAAGCAAACCGGATATAGGACGATTTAGAAAAAACTTCGAGGAATATATGGAAAGATCGGAAATTTTCTTCAAAAACACGTTGGAAATCGAAACTCAAAATATAAAACAGGAGGATGTTAAAAAATTTCTAGAACTCGTAGCCCAGTTTTATTTCTTTTATTCCAAAACTGAATTTTTTTATGCCGATGGGGCGCAAAACAATATTGAAAAAAACTTCGGTGATTTTGGAGATTTCAGATTGAGAGCCAAGGGATTCATCAATAGGATGTCTTTTGAAAAAAGCAGTTATTTCCATAGGCTTATAGCCAAGCTTTCAAAAAAATTTACCGTACCGTCCAATGACCTGCAACTTTATTCCATTGAAGAGGTCCTGCTGCTTTTTAAAGGTGAAAAAGTCGTTCAGAAGCAATTAGGGGATAGGCGGACAGCTTATGTCGCAATCTTCCTTGATAATAAAATGCGGATTTTATTTGGCGAAGATGCTAAAAAAATCATACGGAATATGGAAGATAAAACAGGAGAAAACACTATCGTTGGCCATATCGCGAATAAGGGCAGGGTTCGCGGAACGGCAAAGGTTCTCAAAAGCGATATTCTTGACGTGGATGAGAATGAAAGGATTGAAATCATAGGTTCGATGGCAAGCGGACAAATATTGATTGTCGAGACAACCGGACCGGAATTGATGATGGCTTGCAAAAAAGCAGCTGCCATAGTCACCAACCAGGGTGGCATGCTTTCCCACGCCGCCATCGTATCTCGGGAATTCAATATTCCTTGTATCGTGGGCACTAAGAATGCGACCCAAGTCCTGCATGATGGGGATTTGATAGAAGTCGACGCATATGCGGGGATTGTCAAAGTTTTAAAGCGTGTTGAAAAATAAAAGATAAAAAAACCGTAATATGCGCAGGGAAGTTAAGCTTTAAAGATTATTCCGATCCGCTTGTCCCAAATCCTTGATTATTCTCCGATTCTAGGCTAAGATGGAGACTATATGAGCCAAAAGAACGTTAGGAATTTCTGTATCATCGCCCACATAGACCACGGCAAGTCGACCCTTTCGGATCGGCTTTTAGAGCTGACCCACACCGTGGAACAAAGGAATATGAAGGCGCAACTCTTGGATCAGATGGATTTGGAGCGGGAGCGCGGCATCACCATCAAGCTGCAGCCGGTGCGGATGGATTACGAACTCAACGGCGAAAAATATGTCTTGAACCTGATTGATACGCCGGGACACGTGGATTTCGGCTACGAGGTTTCGCGGTCTTTGGCGGCGGTGGAGGGCGCGGTGCTTCTGGTGGATGCGACCAAGGGCGTGCAGGCACAGACCTTGTCCAATCTGTATCTGGCCATCGAGCAAGGTTTGGAAATCATTCCCGTGGTCAATAAGGTGGATTTGCCGAACGCCGACGCGCCGAAAGTGAAGAAAGAAATCATCCATGTCCTGGGTTGCAAAGAAGAAGATATTTTTGAAGTTTCCGGCAAAACCGGTTTGGGCGTGGACAAACTCTTGGAAGAAATCGTCAAGACCATACCGTATCCGAAGGGCGATGCCGGCAAACCGTTGCGGGCGCTTATTTTCGATTCGAAATACGATACGTACAAAGGCGTGGTGGCGTATGTGCGGGTGTTGGATGGCAGTGTGAAACGTGATGACAAAGTGGCGATGATGGCGGGAATGGCCGACAGCGATGTGGTGGAAGTGGGTTATTTCAAACCGGATATGCAAAAGATAGGCAATCTGACGGCCGGCGATATCGGCTATCTGGCTACCGGTTTCAAAAGCGTGGAATATTGCCGGGTGGGCGATACGATCACCTTGGCCGGGTACCGCGGCAAGGTGGAAAGTTTGCCAGGCTACAAGAAAGTGACGCCGATGGTGTATGCTTCTTTTTATCCGATCGAGGGCGACGACTACAATTTTATGCGCGACGCCTTGGACAAGTTGAAGCTCAATGACGCGGCCTTTGAATTCGAGCCGGAGTCGAGCCAGGCCTTGGGGCGCGGTTTCCGTTGCGGGTTCCTGGGGATGCTGCATTTGGAAATCATCCAATCCAGGCTGGAGCGGGAATTTGAAATCAGTCCGACCATCACCACGCCGAGCGTCGTGTATGAAGTGGAAATAAAAGGGAAAACTGAACGGATAAAAATTTATTCCGCTACCGAAATGCCGGACGCGTCGGTGATCGACAATATATATGAACCCTATGCCAAGCTGGACATCATTTCGCCAGCCGCGTATCTGGGTTCGATTATGGAAGTGATGCGCAATACGCGGGCGCAATATTCGAATACGGAATATATCGACAGTGAGCGGATCATCTTGACGTTCGATTGCCCCTTGACGGATGTCATCACCAATCTGCATGATGATTTGAAAAGCGCTTCTTCCGGATATGCTTCGATGAATTATGAAATCAAGGATTACCGGCCGAATGACCTGGTGAAACTTGATATCCTGGTGGCGGGGGAAAAATTCGACGCTTTTTCGCGCATCGTGCCGAGGGAAAAGGCCAATTCGGAAGGCAAGGCGATCGTGGAGAAGCTGAAGAACTCGATTCCGAAACAGAATTTTCTAATCGCCCTGCAGGCGACTATCGGTGGCAAAGTGATCGCGCGCGAAAGCATCCAGGCTTTCCGCAAGGACGTGACCAGCGGACTGTATGGCGGGGACATCACGCGTAAAAGGAAACTTTTGGAAAAACAGAAAAAAGGAAAAAAGAAAATGAAAAGCATCGGCCGCGTAAGCATCCCGTCGGACGCTTTTTTGGCGGTTCTAAAAAGATAAATATAACAACTCCGATGGATCCCGTTTCCCTAGGCGTCATAATTTTCTTCCTAGCGATCAACGCCGCCGCTTTTTTGATTATGCTTTTTGACAAACTCAACTCGCGGAAAGCGGGCGCGGAAAGGATTTCCGAAGGCTTGTTGTTTTTTATGGCTACGGTTTTCGGCAGTATCGGGGTTTATGCCGGGATGTTCGCTTTCCGCCACAAAACCCGGAAATGGTATTTCATCATCGGGATCCCTTTGCTGATTCTGCAAAATTGCGCGTTTTTGTACGTCTTTTACGGTTTTTTGACCGAAGGTGTCTTTTGATTTGTAGTACCTATTGACAGGAAGGTTTTTTTGCGGTATAAATCACAGTTACTTAATGAGAGTGTTTTTTAAAAATTTATCAGCACGGGGGTGCGTATGAATACGGCAACAGTGAAAGGAGATATTAATTCTCCTAAGGGCAGATATGTCAGAGTGATATTTAACGATGGCAATATGAAGTATGCTAAAATTTTTTCACAGGGAATGGATGTAAAAATTATCCTAAATGTGGAGAACTCTTTCACGGACGATATCTCCGTTTTGCAAAAAGAAATAGAGGACGCTTTTGCGAGGTCGATAAAACTTTCAATCCAAGAAGAGCGTGACTCAGAGGGGCGCATTGATAAGTATGTCTTAGAAATGCGCGAAGGCGGAAAGCTCAATTTCGGAGAGTTTCTGGATAGAATGTCGTCCAGTCTCCGGATTGGGGAGCTGCTGTTGTATTTTATTCCTAAAAAGTAAAAAAGGGCAGCCCCAGAAAGATCAACCTAGGGAGGGTCGGATTCATCCGATGCCTCCCTTTTAATTTTCCCGGAATTCCGCCGTTTGTGTGTGCGGTGATTTTATTGTAGAATTCAGGCAAAGCTAATATTTAGCCGGAAACAAGATGAAAAAAATACCAGCCAAATTTTTGATCGGGGAAAACGATATCAAGGCGGCGGATATCTCGGCGGTGAACGGGTTGCTGAAGCAATTAAATCCGGAGGCTGCCGCGGTGGATTATAGAAGAATCAAGGAGGTCATGCATTCCGGGATAATAATGACGATACGCGATTCTGCCCAGGGAAACGTCCTGGTCGGTATGGGGACATTGATACCGCTTCGGAAAATATTTTCTTTTTGCGGCAGCATCGAAGATGTCGTTGTTGATGAAGAATACCGCGGCCAGGGGTTGGGACGGAAAATAATGCAGATCCTTTTGGATAAAAGCCGGGCCCTAGGGATGAAATATATCGATCTGACCAGCCGGCCGCAGAGGAAAATCGCCAACCAGCTCTACCAGTCGATCGGGTTCGAGCGCCGCAAAACGAATGTCTATCGTTTTTCTAATAAATAATTCCCAAATTTGAAAACAAAAATCCTAAAATATGTTTTGGCGGCTCTTTTTCTGATAGTTTCTTTTCTGGCCTGGCGTTCGGTCGATCGGGCGGTGAATGTTCCGGGGGCTGGCATCTGGGCGGTGCCAGTAAGCTTCTTTTCGGCCTACTTCGTGCTGGCATATCTGAATGCCATCGTTATCAAGCGGACTGAAATATTGCAATGGCTGTTTTCAGCTTCCATTTTGTTGAGTTTCATTTTCGTGCACAGCCTTGGACATTTGAATGCGGTTTTCGCGGCTTATGTTTTTTTGGCTTGGGGGATAACCAGGATAATGGACGATGTGCGACTGAATATCTGGGTAAGCCTATGGAAATCCATCCGCGCCGGCAACACATTAGTCCTGTTGGCGGTTTCTTTTATGATTGCCAGCCAATATTACGCTTCGGCGAAAAATTTTGACGCGGACCGCATCGTTCCGCAATTCCGCGTAAGCTCAATTTCGGGAAATCTGACTTCCAAAATTTTGACGTTGCTGAATCCGGATTTAAAGGATATCAGCCAGGAGGGGTTGACAGTCGATCAATTCATATCGCAGATACAGGAAGGGCAGGGGAATGACGTGGTAATTTCGAGCGCTATGGACATCCAGATCGATCAGGCGATTGAAAAATCCAACCCTGGTTTGACGGACGCGCAAAAGAAAATATTGAAAGATGAAACTTTGAAAAAAGCCGCGAATACCAGCGTGGAACTGGGGCGGGAACAGCAAATCTTGATCTTGCAGGAAGGAAGGCGTAAATTTTCAGAAATTTACGGTAGCGATCTGACCGGTGATGAAAAAATCGCGGATGTTTTTTCGGGCATCGTAAACCGGAAAATCGACCAATATTTCAGCTCGGAATCGGTGGCTCCGGGGAAAACATCTTCACTGCCGGCCATAATGGCCATCGGATTGTTCCTGACGGTTTTGTCTTTAGGCTCGGCCTTGAGTCCGATTTGGATTCTGTTGGCTGGATCGGCATTTTGGATTTTCAGAAGGACCGGATTGGTACGCATCATACGGGTTCCGGTTGAAATGGAGATTATCGAATGAGGGAAGTTGGAACCGAGTCCTTAGCACTCTTGATGAGGGATTGCTAATTTGTTGTTTCCGTGCTAGATTGGATTGGTAAGAATAAAGCGTATTTAAAATATATGGCGAAGAATTATTATGATATTTTAGGGGTTTCCAAGGGTGCGACGGATGATGAAATCAAAAAGGCTTATCGGAAATTGGCGCATAAGCACCACCCGGATAAGTCAGGCGGGGATGAAGCTAAGTTCAAAGAGATAAATGAAGCCTACCAGGTTTTATCGGATCAGAGCAAACGCCAGCAGTATGACCAATTCGGACAAACTTTCGAAGGCGGCAGCGGCGCCGGCAACGGCTTCGGCGGACAAGGCTTCGGCGGTTTTGATTTTTCCGGCTTCCAAGGCTTCGGCGGACAGAACAGCGGTTTTGAATTCGGCGGAGAAGGTTTTGATGATATTTTTTCCAATATTTTCGGAGGCGGTTCCCGGGCGCGCCGGCGTTCGCGCGGCGCCGATATCCAGGTGGATGTGGAAATAACTTTTGCGGAAATGGTAACCGGGATCAGAAAAAATTTGGATTTGTATAAACGGGTAGCGTGCGATCGTTGCCACGGCACCGGCGGCGAACCCCATGCCGATATGAAAACTTGCCCGACTTGCAAGGGTTCAGGCCAGGTGGAAACGATGCGGCGCAGTTTGTTCGGCAGTTTTTCGCAAGTGTCGGAATGTCCAGAATGCCATGGGGAAGGCAAGATTTATGAGAAAAAATGTTCCAAGTGCGGAGGCGACGGAAGGGTCAAAGAGGAGCAAAAGATCCAATTGGATATACCGGCCGGAATCGCCGATGGCCAGACGATGTCGATGCAAGGCCAGGGCGAGGCGGGTGAGAAAGGCGCGCCAGCCGGCGATTTATATATCAATCTGCGCGTCTTGCCGCATAGGAAATTCAAACGCAAGGGCCAGGATATTTTGAGCACCGAATCCGTGCCTTTTTCCGTGGTGGCATTGGGCGGTAAAATTGAAATCGAAACCGTCAAAGGCAGCTTGATTTTGAAAATTCCGGCTGGCACGCAATCCGGCGAGGTCTTCCGCGTCAAGGGTGAAGGCGTGCCGGAACTGAATGGCCGCGGCGTGGGCAGCCAATTGGTGACGGTGGTGGTCAAGGTTCCGAAAAGCTTGAGCCGCGAACAGAAAGATTTGTTGGAAAAATTGAAAAACCAAGGCATCTAGATCCGCAATGGAAAAAGCGAAAGGGAGCGCGGACTGGAAGGAATGGGATCCCGCGCTGGTTTTCCAAATTGATCGTGTCGCAAAGCCGTTCTATGGGCGGGGAATTAATTATTGTATGTTTTCCAGGATAATTTAGAAATATAAATCATACTGGAAAAGCAGCGCGGGATGAAACAAAAAACCGCCCTTGAAATTCTTAAACTCGGATATAATGTCTTTTTGACCGGTCCGGCCGGCTCCGGCAAGACCTATCTTTTGAAACAATATATCGATTATCTCAAAAGCCGGAATATCGGAGTGGCCGTGACGGCCTCCACCGGCATCGCCGCCACCCATATGGACGGGCAGACGATCCACAGTTGGTCGGGTATGGGCATCAGTGAAACTTTCAACGAGGCTGATTTCGATAAGCTCAAAAAAAGAGGTTATCAGCAAGAGCGCTTCAAAAAAACCAAAGTCTTGATCATCGATGAAATCTCGATGTTGCACGCCCATCAGTTGGACATCGTCAATAATATTTGTAAAAGTTTCAAAGAGCCTTTCCTGGCTTTCGGCGGATTGCAAGTCATCCTGTGCGGGGATTTTTTCCAGTTGCCGCCGGTCACCAAATTCAGAGAGGAAGCGCGCTTCGTCATCGAATCCGACGCCTGGCGGGAAATGGATCCGAAGGTTTGTTATCTGGAAGAGCAGCACCGCCAAGAGGATCGGGAGATGCTTAAAATCCTGAATGACATCCGAACCCGATCGTGCGACGAAAAAACCAAGAAACTTTTGATTTCGCGCACTAACATTGAAATCGAAAACACTCTCAGACCGACGCGGCTTTTCACCCATAATGCCAATGTGGACGCCATCAATGCCGCGGAATTGGCGAAAATAAAAAGCGAAGCCAAGTTGTTCCGGATGACGGAGAGCGGTAATGTATATCTGGTCGCCGCGGTGAAGAAAGGGTGTCTGGCGCCGGAAAATTTAGCGCTTAAAAAAGGTGCGATCGTGATGTTCGTAAAAAACAATTTTGACCGCGGCTATGTCAATGGCACTTTGGGAGAAGTGGAGGGCTTTGATAAGAAAGGGATGCCGATCGTGCGAACGGTGTCCGGCAAAGCCATCGTGGCGACGCCGGAGAAGTGGATGATTGAAGAAAACGACGAATCTTTGGCTTCCGTTTCGCAAATTCCGCTCCGCTTGGCGTGGGCGATCACCGTCCACAAAAGCCAGGGTATGACCTTGGACGCGGTGGAAATGGATCTCAGCAAATCTTTCGAATACGGTATGGGCTATGTCGCTCTTTCACGCGTCCGCACGCTGGCCGGCATCAAACTTTTGGGCATCAATGACCGCGCCCTGCAAGTCAATCCGAAAGTCTTCGCTCTCGACAAACTCTTGGCCGAATCTTCAAGAAACAACGCCCGCAACCTGACTGAGTTGGGACAATTGAAAAAGAAGCCCGCATAAAGTGTCGCGCCAGGATGTTGACTTTGTTTTTCCGCGTTCGTAGTCGGCGCCTACTTGATTTTCCAAACTGACATCTCAAACGGATTTTTCCATATTTTTTAAACGGCTGGATCGTGATTTGGCCGTTTAAATTTTTTTTGCATCTCAAAATATTTACAATACTGTGCTTGGATAGTCTTGCTTTTTGCCGGGCAATAAGCTAGGCTTAATTTACGAAAAATCGCTACAAGCTCAAGAGAGCAGCCGTTTTTTTATTAGAACCTTAAAAATGGAGGGGATCCGCATCGAAAAGAAGAGATAATTTAACCAAAGTGTTTGATTACCGTTTTTCAATCTTAAATGCCTGCGTGCAAAAGGAGGAAGTGGCTTATGAAAGTGTTGATTTTGATGGGGAGTGAGTCTAACAAGAAAAAGATGTTGCCGGCGAAGGAAGTGTTGGATCAACTGGGGGTCAGTTGCAAAATGCATATAGCCAGCGCTCATCGCACGCCTGAGCGTACCCGACAGCTAGTGGATGATATGGAAGCTGCGGGGTGTCAAATTTTCATTTGCGGTGCGGGTATGGCGGCCCATTTGGCTGGGGCGGTGGCGGCCGAGACGATCAAACCTGTTATCGGTGTGCCTCTGGATGGATCGGCCTTGACTGGAGTAGATGCATTGTTTTCTACGGTTCAAATGCCGCCAGGTATGCCCGTGGCTACTGTAGCCATCAATGGGGCTAAAAACGCAGCCTATTTGGCGGCTCAGATTTTAGCGCTGACTGACAAGAATGTGGCTATCAGATTGCATGATGCCAGGCAATACGCTGCGGCGGATGTCGTAGCGGCGGATGAAAGGTTGCAGGAAGAGTTGAATCAGCAGAAGTAGAATTCGCGCTTGATCAACTATGGGATCCGCCCTTCTTTTCCAAGACCTGCCAGTCTAGTTCGATTGGCAGGTCCTTATTTTTTTAACCGAAAGCTGAGAGACAGCTTTTTTATTTTGCCAAACGCTTGGTTTGGGCGTAGAATTGAGGCAAACAGGGGTATCCGCTATTTTGAAAGAAGTGGAGAGATGATCGGTGGAATGATTACCCATGAACACAATGCCTTTTTGTTTATAAATGAAAATGAGAAGGAATATCTTGAAAGCCAAGGCGTCGAAGGCGGTGTATTTTAACCCAGATTTTATGATTAGTTCTCGGGACTAAATCTTCAAACTGAACGGCTGAATCGCGACTTAGCCTTTCAAAAGCAACAAAAGTCGGAATTTTTTTGAGATAAGTTGACAGCCAGCTGCGTATAGTGGTATTATATCACTATAGCAAGCTAACAAAAAAATATGAAAAAAATAAATAATATATTGGAAAATACTCAAATTGTGATTTTTAAGGGCAAGGAGATCAGAAAGAAGATTTATTAGGGTGAATGGTGGTTTTCGGTGGTGGATGTGGTCGAGGCGCTTACGGACAGCGTCAATTCTCGTGATTATTGGTTTAAGATGAAAATTAGAGTAAAAGATGAGGATGGATTTGAACCGTCGACAATTTGTCTACAGTTGAAAATGTTAGCTGTTGATGGAAAAATGCGTGAAACTGATTGTGCGAATACAGAAGGAATTTTCCGTATTATCCAATCAATCCCTTCTCCCAAGGCCGAACCTTTCAAGCGATGGCTGGCAAAAACCGGATACGAAAGAGTCCAGGAGTAGGTGTTTTCGATATATAAGGGAAGAGTAAATATTTAAGTTTTAATTATATGGGATACGGTGATTTCATAGTTGAAATTTTAGAGGAGGTTTCTGGGATAGCCAGGAATAGCTTCGGCAAGGTGTCCGGGGTTGCGAAGATGGAGGATAATAACCAGATTCTGACGGAGACTGATTTGAAAATCGGCCAAGCGATAGTGGAAAAAATACAAGAACGGTTTCCAACGCATAATATCATCGATGAGGAAGCCGGAGTCATAAATAAGAAATCCAATCTGACTTGGGTTGTCGATCCAATCGACGGCACGAGCAATTTTGCCAGCGGAGTCCCTTTGTATGGGATAATGGTCGGATTGCTGGAGGACGATGTGCCGGTCGCGGGTGGCATCGCCTTGCCGAGTTATTCGGAAATCTATGTCGCGGAAAAAGGCCACGGCGCATATTGCAACGGAGAAAAAATTGTGATTAGCCGGGAGGCTGATTTGAAAAATTCTTTGGTGGCATACGGTATCGATGGCCATCAAGAAAATCCGGAGTTTACGAGGAACGAATGCGAACTATTGGCGGAAATTGTTTTAAACATCCGTAATCTCAGGACAAGCAACAGCGCTTTTGATGTGGCGATGGTTGCCAAAGGAAAATATGGGGCTTTCCTGAACCGCACCAGCAAAATTTGGGATAATGTCGCCCAGCAAGTTGTCATCGAAGAGGCAGGTGGAATTTATACCGATTTTTTTGGAAATCCGATTGATTATGCAAATCATCTGGATAGGGCCGAGGATAATTTTACATTCCTAGCGGCTTCTCAGGAATTGCATAAAAAATTAAGCCAGATAATTAAAAATACACGGAGTGAAGGAGCTAAGTCCTGATAGCGCCAGCGCACAGGAGGGCAACCCGGATCAATATGGAAATAACGCGCAATTAATTATTTTTCCGCTAATAAGCATTGGGTAATCCGGATTTCAAATTAGCAGCTTCGTTGCTCGCGACGGCTTTGACCGTATATGCGTATATCCCGTATTTCCGGGATATTTTCCGCAATAAGACGAAACCGCATCTATACACCTGGGTGGTCTGGGTGATTACGGAAGGGACGGCGGCAACGGCGATTTGGCATAGCGGCGGAAACTACGCGGCTTTCAGTTTTGCCGCTGACACGGTTTTAGTCGCTGCAGTCGGTTTGTTGTCGTTAAAGTATGGCACGAAAAACATCACCCGGGGCGATACGGCCGTCTTTGCCGCGGCCTTGTTGGCTGTCATCATCTGGTGGCTGTTGGAAAGCCCGTTGTTGGCGGTGCTGATGGTCGCGATTATCGATGGATTGGGATATGCTCCGACAATCAGGAAATCTTTCGCGGATCCTTGGAGTGAAACGCTCTCCTTTTGGTTTATGATGGCGGCAATCAATGTCCTGGCGATTATTTCTATCGCCGATTATAATCTTGTGACGATCGCATATCCGGCAGTGATATTGGTTGCGAATATCAGCGTTTGGAGTGTTTGTTTTTTCAGGAGAAAGCCGGCCGCTGTCCAGGGTGAGTTCGGTGCCTGAAATAGAAAACCTAAAACGTCTACAGATGGCTAGCGGGTATTCGGAAACAGCCATTTCGTGCCATATGCGTGCACCTGAAAACCAGGACAGCCGGCAATGCTGAGCTGGAAGTGCGGCTCCTATTTTTTTAACTGCAAAAACCGGATCAGGACGCCTTGTTTATTCGGCAAATAGTTCTATAATAAAAACATAATAAACTAAATGAATTTTATGATTGCGTTCATCGCCGGTTCATTCCCATTGTTGCTTGTAATTTTCGCGTTTTTCATCTTGCCTGGTTTCCGGGTGGTGCAACAATATGAAATCGGAGTCGTATTTCGTTTCGGGAAAATAATTTCCAGCCGCCAGCCTGGTTTGAACTGGATCATTCCATATGTCGATCAGATGCGGAAAATCGACTTCCGAACCATCACTTTGCCGATCCCTGCTCAAAAAATTATCACTAAGGATAACGTTTCAGTGGACGTTTCCGCAGTGGCTTATTATAAGATCGTGGACGCGGAAAAAAGCATCGTGGCGATCGCGGACGTGATGAACGCCATCAACCAGATAGCCCAGACGACCGTGCGCAACATCGTCGGCCGTTTCCAGTTGGATGAAATCTTGTCGGAGCGGGATGCGATCAATAAGGAAATCGGCGCGGTCTTGGATGCCAGCACCGAACCTTGGGGCGTAGTCGTTTCGGTGGTGGAAATCAAAGATATCGAGCTGCCGGAAAATATGCAAAGGGCGATGGCCAAACAAGCCGAGGCGGAAAGGGAAAAGCGGGCCAAAATTATCGCGGCGGAAGGGGAATTGCTGGCCAGCCAGAAACTGGCTGAGACGGCGGATGTGATGGCGGCCCATCCGATCGCGTTGCAATTGCGCAACTTGCAGACTATGGCGGAAATCAGCGTGGAGAAAAATTCCACTATCATTTTCCCGGCGCAATTTATGTCGACGGTGAATGACATCCGGCAGTTTATGGCAAAGGAAAATATCCTAAACAAATAAAGATTAAAACATAACGATGGATATCGGCAAAATATTAGTGGGTTTCGGCGTGTCGCCCCAATTGACGCAGGACATATCCTTGTTTATCGTGGTTGCTATCCTGAGTTTCGTTTTCGGGATGTTCATCGGGCGTTACAAGCTGATTACGATCCTCATCAATATTTATGTGGCTTTCGCGGTCACGATGAGCGTGCCCGCCAAATACTTTACGGATTATGTCTATGAGTTGGTTTTCTTTTTAGCAGCCATCATAATCCTGACCTTGATCAGCAAACAATTGTTTGAAATATATATTTCCGGATCAGGCTCCGGTTTTTTGTGGCGCGTGTTCGTGATGAGTTTTTTGGAAGTGGTTTTCTTACTCAGCCTTGTTTTATGGATGGCTCCCAAGAACGTGGCGCTGGAATACGTATCTCCGATGGCATATGGGTATCTGGCCACGGAAAACGCCCATTTGGCTTGGATGATCATCCCGATGGCCTTTATGTTTTTCATCCACAAGCGGTTGAACCGCTGAGATAGGAAGAAGTATTGACGGGTTTGGAAAGGATGCTATAATGGCAAAAGGTTATCTTTTTGATAACTAGTTATTGTTTTGAGTAAATTTAAAATATAGGGTTGAGATCTGAATTTTGAAATTGTCATTTTGCGCCCATAGCTCAGTCGGTAGAGCAGTTGCCTTTTAAGCAAACGGTCCCAAGTTCGAGTCTTGGTGGGCGCACACGTTATAAAAATCCCCGGGTGGGATTTTTTGTATTTTATGCTATAATCAATTCAATGAATAAATATCTGATATTTGCATTGTTGCCTTTCGTAGCCATATCTTTAGCTGGCTGTTCTTCGGCTCCGGCCGAACCGGATGTCAAGGAAGCGCAACCTGTCGCCATAAAAAGCAGCAGTATCCTGAAATCGGTTGACGGGGGGCGAAGCTGGGAATTCAAAGGTAAAACCGGAGAAGCGGTGAATTTGGACGCGGTGGATGTCGTCAGTGTGGCGTCCAATCCGTTTGATGCCAAAAGCATCCTGGTCGGGACACTCAAGAATGGAATTTTGAAAACCGATGATGCCGGGGATAATTGGAGTCTTGTCCCGTTTGAAGCTGATAAAGCTTATGGATTGGCGATCGATCCGGCGGATAGCCGCGTAATATACGCGAGCGGAGTTTGGCAGGACCGGGGAAAAATATTCAAGAGTATAAATGGTGGCGATGAATGGAATGAAATCTATACCGCTCCTTCCAACGGACCATTGGTCATTTCCCTGGCTTTGGATAAAAAAAATCCCAGCATCTTGTATGCCACCACGAGCGACAACCAAATAATCAAAAGTGTCGACGCCGGAGTTTCTTGGAAAAATATTTACGCGTCCAGCAGTCCGGTTTTGAAAATCGCGATTGACAGCGCGAGTAGCGACCTGCTATATCTCAATCTGTTAAGCGGCAGCATCCTGCGGAGTAGGGACGGCGGCAATTCCATCGAAGGGATAGAAAATGATGCCGTCAACCATGGTATCGGGGTGATTGAAACCGATCCGCTGAACGCCAATTGGATTTATGCGGCCGGCCAGGCGGGGATATTCAGGAGCAAGGATGCCGGATCCAGTTGGGAAACGGTGAAGCCGCTAGGTGACGCGAACGCTTTTCCGGTGAAAGCGCTGGCTATCAATCCGGCCAATTCGGATGAAATCGCATATGGGGCGGCGCAAGCGACATATAAGTCGCTGGACGGCGGAGTGAATTGGATCCCTTTCCAGTTGCAAACCACGAAAAATATCAGCGTCATGAAATATTCGACCGAGCCGGATGTCCTATATCTAGGCTTGAGGAAAAAATAGCCAAATAATAATTTTTATATAATTACCGATATGTATAAGGAGATAATCGACAAAAAACAACCGGAACTGGAGAAATCAATCGAACATTTCAAAGAGGAGTTGGGGCAATTGAGGACCGGCCGGGCTTCAGTGACGATGGTGGACGGCTTGATGGTGGATTATTATGGCGCTAAATCACCCTTGAAACAAGTGGCTAGCATTTCGGTTCCGGAACCGAGAACTATTATGATTTCCCCTTGGGACAAAGGCAGTTTGGCAGGCATCGAGAAATCCATCCGCGAATCGCAATTAAACTTAAATCCGAATAATGACGGACAGGTTATCCGGATCAATATTCCGGCCCTGACCGAAGAAAGGAGAAAAGATTTGGTAAAAGTCCTGAATCAAAAAGCGGAGGATGCCCGGATCGCTATCCGCAAGCAGCGGGAGGACGCTTGGGATGAAATCCAAAAAATGGAAAAAGAAGGATTGATGGGTGAAGACGACAAATTTGCCGGCAAGGATAAATTGCAAGAAGCGATCGACGAATACAACAAAAAAGTGGAAGAAATCAGGGTCAAAAAGGAAGAAGAAATAATGACGGTTTAATCTGATTAAAAAAATAAATGGTAACGATAATATTATTCATAGTCATCCTGGGTGTCCTGATTTTCGTGCATGAGCTCGGCCATTTCGTAACGGCTCGCCGGAACGGAGTCAAAGCGGATGAATTCGGTTTTGGTTTTCCTCCGCGGATGGCCGGTTTCGTGCGGGATGAAGAAACTGGCAAGTTCAAGTTCGTTTGGGGGAACAAAGATATCGAATCGAAGCATACGGTCTATTCGATCAATTGGATACCGTTGGGTGGTTTTGTGAAAATCAAAGGTGAGGATGGAAGCGGCGTGGCTGAACCGGATAGTTTTGCCGCTAAAAAAGCCTGGCCGAGGATTAAGATTTTGGCCGCTGGCGTGGTGATGAATCTGGTTTTCGCCTGGTTCGCTATTTCACTTAGCCTGATGATCGGGGCGCCGGAGGCGATCGATTATAACGCCGGAACCGACGTGCCTGGTTCGAAAATCCAAATCAGCCAGATTATGCCTGGATCGCCAGCGGAAAGGGCCGGCTTGAAAATCGGCGACGAAATCATCAAATCGTCCGATGGCCGGGTCGTGTTCGGCAACATATCCGATTTTCAAAATTTCAACAAGATAAATAGTAATAAAGAAGTGGGTTTTGATGTCAAGCGGGGGGATGAAATCATTCCGATAAGGGCGACGCCTGAAGAAAAAGACGGACAAGGGGTGATCGGAGTCAGTCTGGTTCAGACGGTCGTCGTCAAATATCCGGCGTATCAGGCTGTTTGGAAGGGGGCGATCGCGGTATATGATTTGACGATATTAATCCTGGTGTCGCTGGGTGGAATTTTGGCGAGTATTTTTACCGGACACGGAGTTGGGGCGGATGTTTCCGGTCCGATCGGTATCGCGATCCTGACTAAGCAGGTGGCGGCTCTGGGATTCGTCCATATATTGCAATTTGCGGCGATGCTCAGCATAAATCTGGCTATAATCAACGCGTTGCCGATTCCGGCCTTGGATGGCGGACGGATTATGTTCATCTTGATTGAGAAGGTCAAGGGCAGTCCTATCAGCCAAAAAGCGGAACAGTCGATGCATACGGTTGGCTTTATGCTGCTGATACTTTTGATGATAGCGGTGACCTTGCGGGATGTGTTTAAATTCATAAAATAGCATCTTATCGGGAAATGGTCGGCTCGGGTTGGCCGTTTTTTGTTTTTGACAATGGATGCCTAGTGAAGTATGATAGACAGAGGCCTGTCGGAGTTGGAAAGGGCAATCCGGCCCGGCATCGGACTTGGAAAGAGGGAAAAATCAAACCTGATTCAAAAAATTCTTAAATAAGAACGGATTTCGTTTTCATATTATGGGGAATAAATTTAAAAATATATTCAAAGATCTGACAGGCAAAATATTCGGCAATCTGTCCAAGGATATCGGCATCGATTTGGGTACGGCGAACACTTTGGTATATGTCAAAGGCAAGGGGATCGTTATCAACGAACCGTCGGTGGTGGCGGTTAACAAAAAGACCGGCCAAGTTTTAGCGATCGGAAAAGAAGCGAAGAAAATGGTCGGGAAAACTCCCGGGCATATCGTGGCGACGCGTCCTTTGGTGGATGGCGTCGTGAGTGATTTCGAAGTGACCGAACAGATGCTTAAGTATTTCATCGACAAGGTCCATCGCGACAGCTTCACTTTATTTCCGCGTCCAAGGGTGGTGATCGGCATACCGTCGGACGTGACGGAAGTCGAGAAACGCGCGGTGATTGACGCGACTATGAATGCCGGCGCGCGTGAAGCCTATCTGATCGATGAACCGATGGCGGCGGCGATCGGCGCCCGTTTGCCGGTGCAGGACGCGGCAGGCAATATGATCGTGGATATCGGAGGCGGGACGACGGACATCGCGGTCATTTCATTGGGCGGAGTGGTGACCTCGCGGAATTTGCGTATCGCCGGAGATGAAATGAACGAGGATATCATCCGCTATTGCCGGGATGAATTCAATCTTTTAATCGGGGAAAAAACCGCTGAAGATACCAAGATCGCCATCGGTAGTGCCTGTCCGCTAAAAGACAAGATGCAGATGCCGGTGCGCGGCCGGGATTTGGTGACAGGTTTGCCCAAAGAGATTATCATAGACGATACCCAAGTGCGCGAAGCCCTTTCCCGTTCGATCCGCATCGTCGTCAATAATATAAAATCAACGATCGAAGAAACCCCTCCGGAGTTGCTGGCTGACATCATGCAACGCGGGATAATATTGGCAGGCGGCGGAAGCCTGATCCGCGGCTTGGACCGTCTGGTAGCCGATCAGACCGATATGCCGGTGCGCATGATGGAGGATCCGTTGACGGCGGTAGTGCGCGGTACGGGTATCGTCCTTGAGGATTTGGAAGCCTTGAAGGGCGTGCTGATGGAAAACCAACATGAAAGATCATTGATTTAAAATGAAATCTGAATGACGAAATTTTAAAAATTTATTAATTTGATAATTTTAAATTGATTTAAAATTTAAAACTGAAAATTTTTATTGTGCCAAGAAAGTATTTTTCATCCAAGATAATAAAATTATTTATTATATCAGCAATTTGTTTCTTGCTGGTTTTTTGGAATCCGAAGGGGATATTCGATCCGGTCAGGATTATTTTTTTAGAAGTCGCCTATCCGTTCCAGAAATCTTTCTATATGCTCGGCCGGGGCGTGGATGAAACTTTTTCTTTCCTAGGCTCGATCGGAGAAATGAAAAGCGACAATGAAAGGCTGATACGGGAAAACGATTCTTTGGTTTCCGAAGTGGTATCGCTGCAGGAAGCTAAGAAAGAAAATGAGATGTTGCGCGAGCAATTGAAATTGGCGCCGAGGGATAAGTTCGATTTGGAACCGTGTTTCGTTATCGGCCAAGATCCGCAAGGCTTAGGCAGTTGGCTGATGATCGGCAAGGGCGGTTCGGACGGGATCCGGACTGGTATGCCGGTCATCGTTTCCAACGGGATTTTGGTCGGGAAAGTGGA
This sequence comes from Parcubacteria group bacterium, assembly GCA_041674205.1. Lineage (GTDB taxonomy): Bacteria > Patescibacteriota > Minisyncoccia > Moranbacterales > UBA2206 > JAUXSK01. Next base: position 60,681 of record JBAYWF010000003.1, on the reverse strand, counting down.
TGAGGTCGGTCCCGACAGTTCAAAGGTCAGGTTGCTGACCGATTCCGAAAGCGCGGTAAATGTAAACGACCTTGAAACCAGCGCCCGGGGGTTGATCAAAGGGACATACGGACTGGGTCTGATTATGGATATGGTGGCGCAGACGGACGCTTTGAACGAAGGCGATACGGTCATAACTTCCGGTTTGGGCGGAGAAGTTCCGAAAGGTCTTCTGATCGGCCGGATCCAAGAAATAAAAGCTTCACCTGACAAGCTGTTCCAGCAGGCCATCGTGATACCTAGGATAAGATACCAAAAACTGGATCTTGTTTTTGCCGTAAAAAACCAATGATGCAAAATATCGCAATCAGCCTGATTCTTTTTTTAGCGACTATCGTGCAGGTCTCATTCTTGCCGATTTTTTTTACGGGCCGGTCGGTTCCGGATGTCACGCTGATTATCATTATGGTTTGGATAGCGCGGGCCGATTTCAATTCGGTTTTGAAATGGGCGATCCTGGGCGGGTTGATGGCGGACATCGCGTCTTTCCAGCCGGTCGGACTGAACGTGTTCTCGTTCGTCGCGGTGGCTTTCATCATAAATTCCCTTAGCAAGCGGTTCCTGGTACCACAGTTCGCTTGGAAATTTTTTATGCTGATTATCCTGGTTTTGGTCGGAACGACGGTTAATCAGGCGATTATCGGATTCGCTGCGGGAATAGACGGGCAGCCAAGCGGATTATTCCGGCATATCCCGGAGTTTTTTGGCCAGGGATTTTTTTTAAAACTGTTGTATAATTTAGGCGTATTCGCGATTCTGTATTGGCCGCTTAAAAAACTGGACAAGATTTTCGCTTATCAAAATAACCGGGTAGTGATAAAAAGATAAATATGTTCGATCAGTATTTCAATCGGCGGCGGATGGCTAAGGGGATGGAAATCGAAGATTCCATAATGACCGTTACCGAAAAAGAGGAGGCGGTCATGGAAACGCCTTTCAAGCGGCAAGGACTCGATGTCCTGTGGTTCGTTATGATTTTTTTTATCGGAGCCTTGATGACTAGGGTGGCGTATCTGGATATCGTCAAAGGCGGATACTATTCGGATGTTTCCAAAGGTAATCGGATCCGCTCGATCGTAATCAAAGCTCCGCGAGGAAAAATATTAGATCGGGGCGGACAGGTTTTAGCCGGAAATATCCCGAGTATCGATGCGGTTATCGTACCAATCGATTTGCCGGATGAACCTGGGCTGAGAATCGGGATAGCCGGGCAAGTGGCGGAAATCTTGAAATTGGAAAAAGGGAATGTGGAAACTGCGATCGAGAGCCAGAATCGGAAATCATCCGATCCGATCCTATTGGCGGAAAATATCACCCAGGAGCAAGCTTTGCTTCTAGCGGAAAAAGCCAAAGATTTGCCGGGGATATCGGTGGATAATACTGCCATCCGGAATTATGAGGATAGCAATATATTTTCTACGATTATCGGCTATGATGGCAAGATAACCCGGGAGGAAATGAACCGTGATACCAGCTATGTCATGACGGACTATATCGGGAAAACGGCTTTGGAAAAAAAATATGAAAAAGAATTGCGCGGAGTGCCCGGTGCCAAACAGGTCGAAGTCGATTCGATGGGAAATATGAAAAAGAATTTGGGCATCATCAATCCGCAAGCAGGGAATGACCTGGTCTTGAATATCGACGCGGGATTGCAAAAAAAATTGTACGACAGCATGGCGAATATCTTGGAAACGACCGGTACTCGGACCGCCGCCGCCGTAGCCATCGATCCGAGGAACGGCGGGGTGCTGGCTATGGTCAGTTTTCCGAATTATGATAATAACTTGTTCGCGCGAGGGATTTCCAATGACGAATATCAGGCTATCATTTCGGACAAGGACCTGCCTTTGCTGAACCGGGCTGTCGACGGCGAATATCCTCCTGGATCGACTTTAAAGATGTCTATCGCCGCCGCCGCCCTTTCGGAAGGTACGATCAGCCCGTCGACAATCATCGATGGGATGGGCGGCAGCATCAATATTGGCACTTTCCGGTTTGGTGACTGGAAAGCGCACGCCGCAAGCGATGTCAGGACGGCTATCGCGGAAAGTAATGATATTTTTTTCTATTCCATAGGAGGCGGCTATGGCAACATTGCCGGGCTGGGCATGGGCCGGATGAAAAAGTATGACAATCTTTTCGGTTTCGGCAGCCCGACAGGCATCGATTTGCCTGGGGAGTCAACTGGATTCATTCCGGACGAACAGTGGAAATCGGATAAATTCAAGGAAAAATGGTTTATCGGTAATTCATACCACGCTTCAATTGGCCAGGGTTATATAACGGCTACGCCTTTGCAATTGGCGAATTACACGGCCTCCCTGGCTAATGGCGGGACATTGTATTCTCCTAAGATAGTCAGCCAAATTAAAAAGAGCGACGGCCAATCCGAATATATTAATCCTAGTATAATCAGAAAAGATTTTATCGATAAATCGGTTATGCAGGTTATCCGGGAAGGTATGCGCAAGACCGTGACTGACGGAACAGCCCAGCCACTCAAGGATTTGTCCGTCGAGGTGGCGGGGAAGACCGGCACGGCGCAATTCGGAGGCGAAGGAAAAACCCATGGTTGGTTCGTTTCATTCGCTCCATATGACAATCCTGAAATCGCTTTGGCTATCATCGCGGAAGGCGGCGGAGAAGGGCATTCTTCCGGAGTGCCGGTTACCAAGGAAGTGTATGATTATTATTTCAACCGCGGCAAGTAGTTTGGGAGGCCTGGATAGGCCTGAAAAAGCCCGGATTGACAATAATTTTACAGCTGTTATAATAGTCTTGATATTTTAAATTACTGTCCCCCGAGGACAGTAAATTTTATTAGGCAACATAGGATAATTTTTTAATGACATTGATATGGTGAAATTCGTAACTGAAGAAGGTTTAAAGAAAATCAAAGAGGAATTGGAGCATAGGAAGACGACGGTGCGTCAGGAAATCGCCAATGCTATCAAAGAGGCTAAAGAGCAGGGTGATTTGAGCGAGAATGCCGAATATAGCGAAGCCAAGAGGCAACAGGCGGAAAACGAGGCGCGCGTGGCCGAATTGGATTTTATGCTCAAGGAAGTAACTGTGGTGACCCGCGACCAGACTACGGACTCTGTACAGATGGGATCGAAAGTGATCGTCCATTTCAACGGGTCTGATATGGAATTTCAAATCGTCGGTTCCAACGAAGCCAGTCCGGCGGAAATGAAAATTTCCAACGAGTCTCCGCTGGGCAAGGGGTTCATCGGCAAGAAAAAAGGCGATGAGGTTGAAATCGATACGCCGGGCGGTAAAGTGAGATATAGGATTCTGGATGTGAAATAACCGGATTATTTTTTGAAATCGTAAACCGGGTCCAGGGCGATGTCCAGGCCCGGTTTTGTTTACGCCATATTTGATTTTATCCGCTCTTTACGGTAGAATTCAATCAATGACGGGTGCTAAATACTAATTGTGAAACACTACGATGAGGGAAGATATCCTGCAGACAAAATTGGACAAATTAAACAATATTCGGGCGTTCGGAATGGAAGCCTATCCGGAAAAAACCCGGCGCGATATGGCCAATGCCGAGGCTCTGGATAAATTCGACGGATTGGGGGAAAAAGAACTGACCTTGGTGGGGCGCGTGCGGTCGTTCCGGCCGATGGGCGGCTCGACTTTCGCCCATATCGAAGACGGTTCAGGCAAGATCCAATTGTTTTTGAATAAGAACAATATCGATGAGGCGAAATATAAATTATTCGCCAAAAACGTCGAGCTGGGGGATTTCGTGCAGGTGACCGGAAAGCTTTTCAAAACCAAACAGGAAGAGAAAACTTTGGAGGTCCACGACTGGACGATGCTGTCGAAAAATATGCGGCCGATTCCGACCGAGCATTTCGGCATCAAGGATGAGGAAGAACTGTTGCGCAAAAGGTATTTGGATCTGCTGGCCAATCCGGAAACGCGGGAGCTGTTCCGCAAGAAAAACGTTTTCTGGCAGACTATCAGGAAAAATTTAGTGGATGAAGGATTTTTGGAGGTGCAAACTTCAGTGTTCGAACATACTCCGGGCGGAGCTGACGCTGAACCGTTCGTGACGCATCACAATGCCTTGGATCAGGATTTTTATTTGCGTATTTCGCTGGAGCTTCCGCTCAAAAGGCTTCTGGTGGGCGGATATGAACGGGTCTTCGAAATCGGGCGCGTTTTCCGCAATGAGGGTATGGACCGCGATCATCTGCAGGAATTCGACCATATGGAATTTTATTGGGCCTATTCCGATATGTCCAAGGGAATGGAATTCGCGCAAAAATTATACAAAGAAATCGCCTTCAACGTTTTGGGCGGTTATGTCCATAAATACGAAGGGGCGGAAGTCGATTGGTCAAAAGATTTTCCAATCGTGGATTATTTTACTGAATTTGAAAAAGAAACAGGCATCAATTTGAGCCAAAACGTATCTTTGGAGGGATTGAGGGCGAAAGCGGACGAATTGGGCATAAAATACGAACCGGGCTATGGCAAGGGGCGTATGATTGACACGCTTTACAAAAAAACCGTCAGGCAAAAATTGGTCCAGCCTTGTTTTTTGGTAGGCCATCCTTTGGAGATTTCGCCTTTGGCCAAGACCGATCCGGCAAATCCGATGAAAGTTTTGCGTTTTCAAATAGTGGCTGGCAAGAGCGAGTTGTGCAATGCTTTCGGGGAACTTAATGACCCAATCGATCAGAAGCGAAGATTCGAACAGCAAATGGAAATGCGCGAAGCCGGAGATGTTGAAGCGCAAATGATCGATGACGATTTCGTCGAAGCTTTGGAAATCGGCATGCCGCCGGCTTTCGGTTTCGGTATGAGCGAACGGGTCTTTTCTTTCCTGATGGATAAATCGATCCGTGAAACCGTCATTTTCCCGGCGATGAAGGAAAAATAACCCTATGGATTATCGATATATCGTTTGCGGCATAGTCCGGAAAGGGGATGAAATAATCCTGGGTAAAAAGGCTAAGGGCGCCGCTCCTTATCCTGATGTTTGGCACACTCCGGGCGGCGGCGCAAATGATTTTGAGTTGGCGCAGGAGCTATATGCGAAAGGTGATTTGGAAAATATTTATTTTAAAAATGAGTTAAGAAGGGAAATAAAGGAAGAATTAGGAATTGAAATTGAAAATATACGGAATATCGTTCCGGAATATCGTTCCGAGCCAAGACAAGGTGAAGCTATCGGCAAACAGGGAGAAATGATCCATTTTTATTTTTTGGAATATTTATGTGATTATGCGGATGGAGAGCTCCGGCCAGGCGATGATCTGGCGGAGGCGAAATGGGTCAGGAAGAATGATTTGAAAAATATTCCGCTTACGCCTCCAAGCCAGGAAATGTATCAAGAATTAGGGTGGATTTAAAAAACGCGGAGATATGGATAAAATATGAAAATTTTAATTGGGACGAACAATCGGAATAAATTGGCGCAGTACAAAAGGGTCTTTCGGGAATCAGGCGTGGATGCCGAGGTTTTGGCTTTGTCCGACGTGGGCATCGATTTCGATGTGGAGGAAGACGGTGATAATTTGTTGCATAATGCCCAAAAGAAAGCCAGGGAATATGCGGAAATGTCCGGGATATTGGCTATAGCGGATGACACGGGGCTTTTCGTGGACGCGCTGGGTGGCGAGCCCGGCATCCATGCCAAGCGTTGGCATGCGGGCACCGATCATGAGAGATGCTTGAAGTTGCTTGAGAGATTAAAGGGTATTCCCAAGGATCAGCGCAGCGCCCGATATATCGGAGTAGTGGCGACCTATGATCCGCAAAGCGAAGAAGAATGGTTCTTGGAAACCGCAACCGAAGGTTTTATCGTGGATGGCGTGGATGGGATGAAAGGCGATAACGGCTTCGGTTATGATCCGGTATTGCACGTGACAAGATTTGGCAAAAATTACGCCGAGCTTAGCAACGAGGAGTTGGATCTGATAAGCCATCGGACGAACGGCATAAAAAAATTTATTGAAAAATATTTGAAATCTTAATTTTTTCTCCATAGTTTATTTATCGATGGATTTTGCAATCGCGGAATTTTTCAACCATTTGGGGCGGGGGACGGTCGCCGACCAGCTTTCGGTCATCGTCAGTTATAACGGTCTTTTCATCGCGCTGTTCCTGGCGGCCGGATCGTTCAGTCTGTCCGGGGACAGAATCAATTTCCGCAAATTCATCTTAGCTCTTCTTGTCTCCGTGGCTTTGCATTATTCCGTCAGCGAAGGTTTTTTAAAAGTCGTCGTGCCCGAATATTTGGGAGTGAGGGAGAGGCCATATATCGCGTATCCCCAGGAAATTTCCCCTTTGGGAACGCGGAGCGTCAGCACTTCTTTCCCATCCAACCATATGTCCAGCGTAGTTTCGACTTTGGGCGTGCTGGCCTATTTCTGCCGGAGATATTGGAAGGCCGTGGCCGTGTTCGCCGTCCTGACTGGACTTTCCCGGATGCATAACGGTATGCACTATCCGTCGGATGTCCTGGGCGGGGCGTTGCTCGGCCTGATTTACGTGCAAGTTGCGGTTTATCTGGTTAGGCGATATATTAAAGACAGGGAATCAGAATAAATATTCAAATAATTTTTTATGGGTGTCAAGGTGGAATTCAATCCGGATCTGGCGCTGCGCGATATCGCGGAGTTCAAAAAAGGCAGAAGGAAAGGCGAGGAATGCGTGCCGGAAAAATTGAAAGCCGGCAAAATTTATGATTTTCTCAAAAAAGAACAACGCATCTATTGGTTTGAAGGCGAAGTGTCTTTGATCAAGACTGTGGACAAGGGCGGATCTTTTTCCCAGCCGGTGGCCAACGTGGAATTGGTGGAAGTTACGCATTTTATGCAAGACGGTGAAGTGTGGACCAGAGGAAAATATAAAGTGCTGGAAGTTTTCAATATGGAGAAAGCGGAGTTTGCGAGGGGCTGCCGGATGGCCAAAAAAGTGAAAAAATAAATTATATGGATAAGATTCAAAAAAAAGAATTGATTTCTAAAATCGAAACCGAAGCCAAAAAATATTTTGTCGGAGCGAGCGGCTGCCATGATTGGACGCACGTGGAGCGGGTGCGGGCATTGGCGTTGCATATCGGTAAAAAAGAGAAAGCTGATTTGTTCATCGTCGAAGCGGCCGCGCTTTTGCATGATATCGGTCGCAAAGAAGAAATGGCCAACAAAGGCAAGATTTGCCATGCGGAGAAAGGCGCGGAAATCTCGAAGGATATTTTGAAAAAATATAAATTAAGTCAGGATCAAATTGAAAATATTTTTCATTGCATCCAGGCGCATCGCTCCCGCAATAGCCATATACCAACAACGTTAGAAGCCAAAGTTATTTTTGATGCGGATAAGATCGATTCAATCGGCGCGATCGGGGCTGCGCGCGCTTTCTTGTTTGCTGGCAGTGCCGGTTCGAACAATTTGTATACGGGAAACGAAAAAAGATTAGCTGATGATGGCAAGGACTATTCATATACCAGGGAAGATTCGTCGCTTTTGGAATATTATAAGAAACTAAGATTTATTTATAAAAAAATCCTGACCAAGGAAGGCAAAAAAATCGCTAAGGGAAGACAGGAATTTATGCATGGTTTTTTCAAGAGATTCAATCAGGAAATAAAAGGAATAATATAACAAGCAACAAGTAAAAAAATGGTTATGGTCTATCAAGATAAAATTTACGGACAAGCGCTGATCGATGAGCCGGTGATTTTAGAGCTGATAAACAGTTACGAATTGCAAAGACTGAAGGAAATCAGCTTGGCCGGTTACTTCGAACCGTACCACCCGGGCAGCAAACATACGCGGTTTGAGCATTCAGTGGGAGTATATCTGTTATTGCGGAAATTCGGCGCGCCGATCGAGGAGCAGGTCTCCGGATTGATCCATGATGTGTCCCATTCGGCTTTTTCCCACGCGGTAGATTACGCCCTGTCCGAAGGCTCGGAAAAAGAACAAAACCACCAGGACAACTATTTCACGGAATATGTCCTAAACTCAAGCATACCTAAGATTTTGGAGAAATACGGATTTGATGCGGGATATATTATGGATGAAAAAAATTTCCCGCTTTTGGAAAACCAATTGCCTGATTTGTGCGCCGATAGGATCGATTATTCCCTGCGGGGATTGCTGGCGTATAAAGTGGCGGATATGGGGAAAATTGGGAATATTTTGGAAAACTTTATCGTCCAGGACGGGAAGTGGATAATTAAGGATTTTGATTTGGCGTATGGATATGCCCAACTATTCCATATCCTGAACGATAATTATTATTCCGGAATAACGAGTGCCGTAATGTTTCGCCGGCTAGGGGATTATTTGAGATATGCTTTGGATATGGGCTATGTTACGAAAGATGATTTATACACTACGGACGATGAAGTCATCGGCAAAATAAACCGTCGCTTGGCTGGAGATGCGAGACTGGCTTCTTTATGGAAAAATCTGAATAATAGCCAGGGCTATGAAAACAATCCTGATGATTATGACGCGGAAGTCTACTGCAAGTCCAGGGTTATCGATCCGCTTTGCCGGTATGGCGGAGGAATAAAAAGGGTTTCCGATATTGAACCGGGATGGAAGGATGAAATAAAACGGGAATTGCAACCAAAAAGGTATTTGATCAAATTTTTTGATTAATATAAAAAATATAAAACAAATGGGATTGGATATCGTAAAATTTTTTAACCGGTGGGGACGGGGAACGGCAGTCGACCGTGTGACGGATTTCGTAAGTCGGATGTTGTATCTGGCGGTTTTTTGGACATTGGCTACGATCGCCGTATTTTTCTTCGCGGAAAACGGAAAAATCATATCGATAACTATGATAGTGGCGGCCAGCTTGCATTTCGCTATCACCGAAGGAATATTCAAGCGTTTGTTACGTAAATATTTCAATAAAATCCGGCCTTATATAGCCCATCCGGACAAGATTTTTCCTATCGGCCGGATGCTCAGCGATTCATCTTTCCCATCAAGCCATATGTCGGCCAATTTGGCTCCGCTGTCGGTTATCGTATATTTTTTCCCGGCTGTCTGGCCGGTTGCCGCCGTTTGGGCTTTGATTATGGCTTATGCCAGATTGCATAATGGGATGCATTATCCAGGCGATGTGATAGCGGGCGCGATTCTGGGCATAGTTTATGGCGCATCCGCGGTTTATTTTGTGAATTTTTTCAACCAGTATGTATTATCTTGATCTTCTCGGAACTTTGGCTTTTGCGATCGGCGGAGCTTTCAAGGCCAGGGGAAGGCAATTAAATATTTTCGGTGTGGTCATTTTGGGCGCCATTACGGCAGTCGGAGGCGGGACATTCCGCGACCTGGCAATCGGCCGGGTGCCGCTTTTCTACCTGGAGGATTCGAACTATCTCTTGGTGGCATTTTTCGGTTCGGTGGCGACCTATGCGGTTCCGCATGTTTTCAAAAAAGGTTATTCCTGGTTCCGTCTGTTGGATTCTATCGGCTTGGCGACCTTCGTAATCATTGGGACTTCCATCGCGCATAAGCATCTTTTTCCGGCTGATCCATCCTGGAGCATCATCGCCTTTCTCGTTTCGGTTTTTATGGGTATGGTGACCGGATTCGGCGGGGGTGTGATCCGGGACGCGGTGATGGGCGACACGCCTTATGCTTTCAAACATGAATCGACGTATATTATGGCGGCGTTTGCCGGAGCGTTTTCCTTCTATGCCTTGATGTTTTTCAATTTCGAATTGGCGATCGGCGTATCGTTTTCAATCACGATGTTGATGCGGGAATTTTTTTCCAAATATGGCATCTATAGAAAGGTCATTATGAAAAAGCGTGCATAGTCCGGATGTTTTTGATTTTTTTAAAAAACTGGTATAGACTAGGCAATATAACAAAGCTAAGGATTATTTTATGTTGGACATCAAATTCATCAGGGAAAATGCGGAAGAGATAAGAAAAGTTATCGCTCAGAAGCGTATAGATTTGGATCTGGATGCATTATTGGTATTGGACGAAAAAAGAGTGGCATTGCTGCAGGAAATTGAAAGTTTGAGCGGCGAAAAAAATAAGCTGAATGAAGAAATTAAATCCGCTGCCGATAAGTCAATCGTTATCGCACAGGGCAAGAAAGTCAAGGAAAAAATCGCCGCTGTCGAACCGGAATATAAAAAAATAAAAAATGAATTCGAAACTTTGATGGTTAGGGTGCCGAATGTCGTTTCTTCCGATACGCCGATCGGAAAAAGCGAAGATGATAACGTGGAAATCTATCGCAGTGATAATGTTCCGCAATTTGATTTCACGCCAAAAGACCACATTCAGCTTGGCAAGGATTTGGACATTCTTGATTTGGAAAGAGGTGCGAAGGTTGGTGGCTACCGGGGCTATTATGTGAAGAACGAAGGCGTGTCTTTGATGATGGGTTTTATGATGTATGCGATCAACAAGATGATGGTCAGGGGATATGCTCCGATGATCGTACCAACTTTGGTGAAAGAATTTTCTTTGTTTGGCAGCGGCTATTTCAAAGGCTTGGAATATAACCAAGAAATCGATGAGATTTATAAAGTGGCCTCTTCTGAAAAAGAAGTGACCGGCGAAATCAGCAAGAATAATAAATTTTTGGTCGGGACAGCTGAACCGTCCTTGCTGGCTTATTATTCCGACGAGGTTTTGCAAGCAGACCAATTGCCAATGCGGCTGTGCGGTTATTCGCAATGTTATCGCAGTGAAATCGGCAGTTATGGCAAAGACACCAAGGGTATGTATCGCGTGCATGAATTTATGAAAGTGGAACAAGTCATTTTGTGCGAAGCTGACAATGGGGAAGCGGAGAAATTGCAAGATGAAATGATAGCGATTTCCCGTGAAATGCATGAGGAATTGGGCTTGCCCTATCGGCAACTGGCAATTTGCACGGGGGACTTGGGTGCTGGAAAATATCGCCAATATGACCTTGAAGCTTGGATGCCGGGACTCGGTCGTTATGGCGAAACCGGGTCGGCTAGTATTTTTACGGATTGGCAAGCGCGTCGTTTGAATGTAAAATATTCCGATAAGGAAGGCAATAAGAAATTTGTTTATATGCTGAACAATACTGCCTTGCCAAGCCCGCGGATATTTATCGCTATTTTGGAAAATCACCAGCAAGCCGACGGTTCGATTAAGATTCCGGAAGTTTTGAAAAAATTCATGCCGGTAGCTATGGATGAAATAAAAAGAAAATAGAATTTTCCGAAAAAGACTTTGTATGATATTTGCAAGGTCTTTTTTGTTTGGTATGATCCAATTATGGAAAACAATAACCGTCTCAAGGAATTCATCGCCAGCCCCCAGAGGGCTTTGTTCGTGCTGGCTGGTCCGGTCTTGGTCAGTATGGCGGTCCAGACGGCCTATAGCGTAGCCGATACCGCGTTTGTCGGCCGGCTGGGCGCTCAAGCTATCGCGGCTTTGTCATTCGCCTCCCCGCTGTTTTTTATCCTGATTGCGATCAACTCCGGCATAAGCACCGGAATGGGTTCGATGGTCGCGCGTTTTTTAGGGGCTGAGGACAAGGTGAAGGCTGAAAATTCCGCCTTGCACGCGGTCGCGATTTCCGTCGCCACCGCTCTGGTGGTTTCCGCCTCAGGTTTTTTTATTCTACGTCCGACGCTGGTTTTGTTCGGAGCGTCCGGGGACGTTTTGGAATTGGCAGTCAGTTATTTGCAGATCATTTTTATTGGGACATTATTCATGTTCCCAGCTTTCACCATCGACAGCCTATTTTCTTCCGAGGGCGATACTTTGTTGTCGATGAAAATCCAGATTTTCAGTCTGGCGGTGAATATCATTTTGGACCCGATCCTTATCTACGGTTTCCATCTGGGAGTTTTGGGGGCGGCGTTGGCGACGCTCATCGCCACCTTTTCCGCCTTCGTCGTTTCCATCTATTATCTTAAGAAAAAATCATATATCAAATTGGATCCGCTCTATTTTCGCTTTTCCTGGGAAATAATCCGGGAAAACTTTTCCATCGGGGTCCCGTCGGCTTTTATGATAGTGCTCATTTCGATGTATGTGGTTTTTTTGAACAGGCTGATGGCCCATTTCGGCACTGACTACGTGGCATCTTTCGGACTGGTTTCGCGCCTGGAGAGCGTGGCGATCCTGCTGCCCGTCGGTTTTTCCGTCGCTCTGCTGACCTTGACCGGAATGTTTTACGGCGCTAAGCGCTATGATCTGTTGAAGAACATTGTTTGGTACGCGATTGGGATATCGTCCGCTTTTTCCGCATCGATCGGGATCATTTTTTTCATTTGGCCGGAGATTTTTTTGCGTATCTTCACGGCGGATGAAAATCTGCTGGCGTTGGGCGGCGGGTATCTGCGGGTGGATGTCCTGACTTTTCCATTAATGGCGATTATGATGACGGCTACCCGGGCGTTGCAGGGAATCGGAACCGGAGTTCCGGGATTGGTAGCCAACCTGGTCAGGATATTTTTCGTGGCGGTCCCGCTGGCATATCTGTTTGTTTACCTTTTCGGTTTCGGGTACCTTTCCATCGCCTGGGCGATGGTGCTGGGAGGAATAGCCGCGGACGGGGTGTTGGTTATTTGGCTTACGATAAAGCTGATCGGACTGCGCGGTAAAAGCGTTTGAACCGAGCTGGGATTATGCTATCATATAGGCAGGGTTTGCCGGGCGGACTTGCGTGCGTCTGGCAAAAAAGATAATCATTAAACAAATCATCCAGTCGGCGTCGCGAAGCGGTCGTCCGGCCGGATAAAAAACAAAATTATGAAAAGAAGCCTATTAGTTTCGCTGGTGGCCGCCTCAATGGCGATGTCCGGCGTGGCTTTCGCCCAGGAGGAAGTCGTAACGCAAAATCCGGATCGGCAGGCAAGGCAGGAAAAGAGGGAAGAAGTGCGAGCGGAGAAAAAAACCGCCATCGGAGATCGGAAAGAGGAGAGGCAACAGAACCGGGAGGAGACGCGCGAACAACGATGCGCCCGCATCCAGGAAAGGATCGATAACGGATCCGCCAATATTGGGAATCGGAAAGAGAAGCATATGTCGGTCTATGGCAATATGGTGGACAGAATTTCAAAATTTATGGCGAAATTGGAGGATAAGGGATATGACGTATCGAAAATCCAGTCTGATTTGGCGGTGCTGAAGGAAAAAATCCAGAAATTTTCCGATGACTATGCCGCGCAAGCCGCAAAGATAGGCGATACGAAAAATCTGGTTTGTGGACAGTCTGATGGCGAGTTCAAGAGCGGATTGGTTGAAGCTAGGGCTATGATGAAAACCGTACGCGCTGACGCGGCGGACATCCGCAATTATATGTTGAAGACCGTGCGGCCTGACATCCAAGCTTTGCGCGGACAGAAAGTCGAGGCGAAGGATGGCGCGGCTGAATAATCGTTCCTAGGATAAAAATTATTTAAATAAAAATATGAAAAAAATATCAATCACCCTCGGCTTGGCGGCATCGGTCATCCTGTTGGCCGGTTGCGGGCAATCCGGAATCAACACGGAAAACCAGGCAGTGGAAACTCCGGCTCCTGTTTCGGTATCCGCGCCGGTTGAAAGTGTTTCTACTGCGGATAATTCTGCGGCCGTCCTGCCGGAAAGCGTCAGCACGCAACCGGGCGTGACAGTGGATGATGAAATACAAAATATCGACAAGGATATGCAGGCTATCGATGATAGTACGCTGGAAGAGGGATTGTCAGATGCCGATCTAGGGGTATAATCCAAAGATTAGAAGAAAAAATAATAGGGCGTAGGAGAGATTTTCTCCTACGCCCTATGTTTTTTACATCGCGATGCGGCATTTTTATGTCGGCAGATGCAAAATTTTGACGATCATCGTATCACCGGCACTCTGGATCTTTTTCACCCGTTCGTAGCCGTTTCTTCCCCAGCCGGCGAAAAAATCCAAATGATGTCCCTTGATGCCTCCGCCCGTGTCTTCAGCGACGAAAATTTTCTCTTGGCCGTCCAAAGGATCGACAAGCAGGAATTGTGTTCCGCGCGGAAAAACTTCCGGGTCGGTGGCGACGATGCCCAGGCGCGGTTTCGTGCCGTAGGCTGTCAGATCGCCTTTGCCATTCATCCGGACTTCTTTTTTGAAGTTCCCGGTGAAGAATTTTTTTTGATTCCTTTTTGGTCCGTAGTAGGCCGTGAATCGGATCGTTACGGTTTTAACCCCGTTTTTTCCGGGGTGGTTTGGGGGTGGTCGATATCCGTTTGGCGACAATGAAAAAGCATCGCATGAAAACGGGTCGGCAGCTTCAGTGGCTGTCTTAGAATTTCTGGCAGCAATTTTCGCTGAATTTTCTTCTGTGAAGAAGTTTCCGTAAAAATTACCTATAGAACTCTCATTCAGATATTGAGTTAGCCACAATGCGGAAATCATCAAAAATATGATCCCTATGATGATTTTTTGTCCGGGTTCGTATGGATAATCCAGTAGTCTCATTTTTTCTATCCTCCATTTGTGCAGATTTGATCCCACTCGTCACTTTGTTTGGAAAACCGAGCGATTTTATCGCCGCGTGTTTTGCAAACCAAGTCCCAGAATGGACCTCCAGTTCCTCATTTGGTTTTTAAACAACCATCCTGTCCCTTTGAATGCGTTAATAATACATACATATCCGAGTTTTGTCAAATAAGCCATCTTCCTTGTCCAATACTACAACTTGACTCCCGATTAACTTTCCTTTATACTGAAAAAGCTGTCCAAGAAGAGTTATCAACAGGGTAAAATCAAGAGGGGGTTGACAAGTTTTTTAGGGCTTGCTAAACTACACAAGTACTGCAAAAGGAATCTTTCAAAAGATAAGAATTTAACAATAAAACCGCAAAACGAATAATAGCTAAAAACCTATAAATTCGGGTGAAAGAAGATACAGCAATGAAAGTATCGCAAGGATATTTTTACCGCTGTGTTTTTTGTTCCCACCGGCAGGTGGGTCTGGAAAATAGCTGCCTTGACAATCGAATATACATGTATATGTTCAGAAATCACGCAAGACGGATTAGTAGCTGTCTTAGCGTGGTTAATAAATCGCAATTTTTTGTGATTAGTCCTTTCTTATCACCTTCGGGTGGTTTGATAAGAGCTACAACTTTGTAGTCGCAAGACTGCAAAACAAATTCCTGGATTCATTAGATACCAGGTAGTTGTAAATTCTTTATTGGGTTTGCAATTTTATTATGAGAGTTTGATCCTAGCTCAGGATGAACGCTGGCGGCGTGGATAAGGCATGCAAGTCGAGAGGGTTAGACCCTCGGCAAACGGGTTAGTAATACATAGGAATCTGCCCTGAAGTCGTGAATAACTCGGAGAAATCCGTGATAATACACGATAGTCTCTACGGAGTAAAGATTTATCGCTTCAGGAGGAGCCTATGTCCTATCAGCTTGTTGGTAGTGTAATGGACTACCAAGGCTATGACGGGTAGGGGGTGTGAGAGCACGACCCCCAACATTGGGACTGAGACACTGCCCAAACTCCTACGGGAGGCTGCAGTCGAGAATATTCGTCAATGCCCGAAAGGGTGAACGAGCGACGCCGCGTGCGGGATGAAGGCCTTCGGGTCGTAAACCGCTTTTCTTAGGGAAGAATGTAATGACGGTACCTAAGGAATAAGAGGCTACTAACTCTGTGCCAGCAGTAGCGGTAATACAGAGGCCTCAAGCGTTATCCGGATTTATTGGGCGTAAAGAGCATGTAGGCGGATATGTTAGTCGGATGTCAAATCTTCGAGCTCAACTCGAAAACTGCATTCGAAACGGCATATCTAGAGACAGTCAGAGATCAATGGAACGTATGGTGTAGCAGTGAAATGCGTTGATATCATACGGAACACCAAAGGCGAAGGCATTTGGTTAGGGCTGTTCTGACGCTGAGATGCGAAAGCGTGGGTAGCGAATGGGATTAGATACCCCAGTAGTCCACGCCGTAAACGATGCATACTAGGTATTAAGAGAATCGACCCTCTTAGTGCCGTAGCTAACGCGTTAAGTATGCCGCCTGGGAAGTACGGTCGCAAGACTAAAACTCAAAGGAATAGACGGGGATCCGCACAAGTGGTGGAGCATGTGGTTTAATTCGACGGTAAGCGGGACACCTCACCATGGTTTGAAACTATACTGCATTATATAGAAATATATAAGCCTTCGAGGGTGTATAGCAGGCGCTGCACGGTTGTCGTCAGCTCGTGTCGTAAGATGTTCTGTTAAGTCAGGAAACGAGCGCAACCCCTATCGTGTGTTATATTGTCACACGAGACTGCCCGGAACTTTGTTCATAAATTAATATTTGTGGCCAGGGTTCCGGGAGGAAGGTGGGGATGACGTCAAATCAGCGTGGCCCTTTGACACCATGGGCAACACACGTGCTACAATGGCCAATACAAAGGGTTGCCAAGTCGTAAGACGGAGCTAATCCCAAAAAGTTGGTCTCAGTTCGGATTGGAGTCTGCAACTCGACTCCATGAAGCCGGAATCACTAGTAATCGTAGATCAGAACGCTACGGTGAATACGTTCTCGGATCTTGTACTCACCGCCCGTCACACCAAGAGAGTCGGTAATACCCAAAGACCCTGTATCAAAGCAGGGGCCACGGTGGGATCGATAATAAGGGTGAAGTCGTAACAAGGCATCCGTAGCGGAAGCTGTGGATGGATCACCTCCTTTCTAGGGAGTAGTGGTGAACAGTGGCTCTTCGGAGCTGCAATCATCTAATGGTCGTTTACATTCTTCGGAATGTAAAAGCTAGGCTCGAACAGGACTAATCGCAAAAGATTTTGATTTGCTGGGTATACATGAAGAAAAGATAAAACGGGGGGAAATCCTGTTTTTTTGTTTTTGGATGAATGATATTGACAGATAGGCCAATCGTGATAATATAATGATAGTATATCACTATGATATGAAAAAAGAAACCAAAAAGAAAAAACTGTATGCCTATGTTGATGAATCCGGCCAAGACACTAAAGGACTTATTTTTGTGGTCAGCATTTTGGTCTTAGAAAATGAGATAGGGGCTGTTTGCGATGGATTGGAGAAGATTGAAATCAAGAGTGGTAAGAAAAATACCAAATGGAATAAATCCCATCATGAATTCCGCAAGGCATACATAAAAGGCATTCTGAAGTTGGAATATTTGAAAGGGCGGATATTTTTTGAAATTTTCAGTGATACAAAGAAATACATAGAACTGACATCGTTTGCTACGGCTAAAGCGATATTGAAAAAATCTGGAAAAGAAGATTATAAAGTCACAATATTTGTCGATGGTTTTAAGAAAAAAGAAATCGAGATTTTTAGTCGGGGATTGCGAGATCTGAAAATAAGGACTCGGAAAATAAGAGGCGTGAAAAAAGATGAAAATAATTCCTTCATTCGCTTGGTGGATGCCATATGCGGACTTGTCAGGGATAGTGAGGATGGTAATGAATGGGCGGTGAAGGCCATGGTAAAATTAATAAAAGGGAAATGCGTATCTGAACTATAAAAAAACAAAACCCCCGTTTATAGGGGGAATAGCCTATCCCTTGCAGGAGACCTGCCATACGGACAGTGTTCAGCTAACTTTTATATCCTTATCATACTCCATAAAATTTTTTTGTCAATAAGCTGCATTAAGTAATACTCGGATACCCCTAATTTATTTCGTGCTCATCGGTCGTTCGCAATATCCTTGACTTTACCAAGTCCATATCCTATGATGATGCTTGCTCATTAACAAGGGAGGTGTTGGGAAAATTGGCTAGTGTCGTGCGATTGATCGGGGTGCGACACTTATTATCCATTCAGCTGCAGGTAAATTGTTATGAGCTTTTTGCCTAGAAAGGAGGGCTATTTAAGAGGCTGGGGTATGTACGCGTTCAAAATGACCGTGGCAAGATAATTGTCCAATAACCAAAAGGAGCTATGTAAATAAGAGGCCTATCAGATTCTCTTTCGATACAGGAGTGACAAAATGCTACACACCGGCTTTTCCCAGTGCCCAATTTGCGGCAGTCCATTGTTTGCATGCGCTTATGATGCCACGCGGGATGTTATGTGGTTTGTATGCGCCAATGGTTGCAACAGCATGGCTTACTATCAAGTAAGCGCTCGCATTATTTTGGGCACGGAGCTGTTTTCGAGGATTTGCTGGATGCTTTTCCCCGGCAATAGGGTTTACAAGAATATTTGCTGGAAATGCCAAGCTGAAATCACAGCAATGGCCTGGTCTCCCAGAGATCCCATCCCGACGTTGGGCTATGCTTGTAATCGTCCGGGCTGCGGCGAGACCTTGCGCGGCCTTTTGATTTCAACGGGGGTTATCAGGAGGAATTTTTATTCGGTAGCTGTCTGATTTGAGGGTATCAGGCAGCTAGAGGGGCATGACGGAATTTTCCGCCATGCCTTTCTTTAATTGATTTAATGTTGATTGCATATACGAAGAAATGATAAAGTAGGGGAAACCCTGTTTTCGTGCTTTTATTTTGCATGAAGCGTATTTCAGGTATAATATAGGCAGGCGCAGAGATGGGGAAGGTATTTTTTGTGAAGATGGGGTATGTAAATTTATTGGAGATAGGAAAGAAGTGAAATTTTTAATCAGTTCTGAATAAAAAGCCATAATGTATGATAATAAAAGCAATAGTATTCGATGCTGATGGCGTGGTGATAAATTCACCTGATTATTTCAGTGTCCAGTATCAAAAAGAATTCGGCGTTTCTAACGATATGATGTTGCCATTCTTCAAGGGTAAGTTCCAGGATTGTCTCGTGGGGAAGGCGGATCTTAAGGAGGAATTGAAACCGTTTTTAAGCGGCTGGAAATGGGCGGGAACAGTTGAGGAGTTTTTGGGCTATTGGTTTAAGGTAGAACATCATATTGATGAAAGAGTGGTCAGGGAAATTGAGAGGTTGAAGTCGATGGGAATAAGGTGCTATCTTGGAACAAAGCAAGAAAAATACAGAACTGAATATATGAGAAATCGCATGGGTTTTGAAGAAATATTTGATCATATATATTCATCCGCGGAAGTCGGATATAAAAAACCAGATAAAAAATTCTTTGAATTTATAAGTGCTGATATTAAAAATAAAGATAATATTGATCCAGAGGAGATTATGTTTTGGGATGACGAGAAAAGCAATGTTGCGGTATCTAAAGAATTGGGGTGGCAGGGATATTTTTATGGCAATTATGATGATTTTAACAAGATAGTTTCACAAATATAGTTTTAAGGAAAACAGGGGAAACCCTGTTTTTGCGTTTTATCCAAACTTATGGGCCGGCACTGGAAAATTTCCGGATATCGTGCTAAACTGGACAAGGTAGCTGAGGGAATCATGGCGGAACTGATGTCATCCGGTCCGGTTGGTGTAGCTGGATGATTAACCATTAAAAATTGTACATATGGGCATTATTCTTTTTTTCATCCTCATCTTGATATCAGCTGTTTCCATACCCCAATTCGTCCTCGCTTTCGTAGTCCTGAATCTTTTTTTAGGGCTTTTTTTGTCTTTTTTCCAGATAGCTATCGCTTTGTTTCCCCGTTTCAAACTTAAGCGCAATAAATTGATGACGCATCCGTTCGTTTCCATCCTCGTGCCTGCCTACAATGAACCGCCGACCATTTTGATGCAGACGCTGGATACGCTATCCCATCTGGAATATGGAAATTTCGAAGTTCTGGTCATAGATAATAATACGAAAGACGTTTCGGTTTGGAAACCGGTGGAGGCATTCACAAAAACGCTGGGAGAAAAATTCAAGTTTTTCCATGTCGACCCCCTTCTGGGGTTTAAAGCCGGGGCGCTCAATTATCTTATAGAGCGGTTGGATTCCAGGTCGGAATATGTGGCAGTCCTCGATGCGGATTATTTGGTCCGGCCTGATTTCCTTGCCGCCGCACTTTCGTATTTTGCCGATGAAAATATCGCCCTTGTCCAGTTTCCCCAATATTATCGCAATACCACTGAACAAAACCAGCCGATCGTCGATGAATATCGCCATTTTTTCGGCATATATATGAATATGGCGAATCATTTGGATTGCGTCCCTTCGACTGGCACGGTCAGTATTTATAAATCAAAAGTCCTCAAACGATTGGGTTTCCGGGGTGAGGCGTTGACTGAAGATGCTGATTTGGGGCTCAGGATTTATGAATCAGGGTATAGGGGCGTCTACGTGGATCGTCCGATGGGCTATGGTTTGATGCCATATGATTTGGAAGCCTACAAGCACCAGAAATGGCGATGGGCTTTCGGCAATGCCCAATCATTGCGGACATTGTTTTTAATGTTCGGAAGGATACCGTTCAAATCTTGGTTCGGGTTTTTGCTGCATCTGACGGCCTGGGATCACTTGAATTTTTTGCCTTTCGCCGTAATTGCCGCTTATGTCATCGTGCTGGTGCCGTTTATTCCGCTGACAGAAATACATCGGCAACTTTTAGATATCGCCTCTGTTTCGCTTTTTGCCACTCTGATTTGCAAGTGGCTCCTTTTTTGGGTATCGCTCAGGTATCAGGAAAAAGCATTTCAGCGCTCTTGGCGGGCTTTCCTGGTGCATATGGGGATGACCTTGACCTATTCGGGAGCTTGGCTGGCCTTTCTTTTTCGGACTAAGTCTGTTTTTGAACGCACTAATAAATTCATTCTGGCAAAAATGCCGAACCTGTTCAAAAATACATACAAGGAGCTTCTTTTGGGAATATGGTTTTTGGCGGGAGCTATCGAAGCGTTTTTAATGAAGGGAAGGATTACGACCGAATTGACCTTTCTTGTCGCCTCTCTTGTTTTGTTTTGCGTCTATTATGTCAATTGGAAAATTTATCCGACCAAGGATTATTCTAAAAAATTGTTAGCCGATATGGAAGAAAAATACAAACCGTATCTTGTTGGGAGTAAATTATAGAAAATAAAGTTTAAAATAAAAATATGAAAATAGCGTTGCTCGCGCCGATTTGGAAAAAAGTCCCGCCGGAAAAATACGGAGGCTCAGAATTGGTCGTGGCTAATTTAGCCAAAGGATTGACTGAGCTGGGGCATGAAGTTACGACATTCGCGTGCGGCGGATCGGAAGTTTCCGGCAAGCTGGTGCCGGTAATAGAAAAACCGATGTATGATCTGGTTGGAGGATTTGATTGGAATGGGATCAAGCAATATGAATTCTTGTCTTTTTTTGAATTGGGGAAGCGCATAGATGATTTTGATGTCGTGCATAACCATATGGGAATACATCCGGTGGCGCTGGCTCCTTTTATGGATAAGCCATTCGTGACCACGCTCCACAGCAGTTTGCCGCCTGATTTCCCATATTTGGCGGACGCTTTCAAAGAATATCCTTTCGTATCCGTCAGCGATGCCCAGCGCAAGCTTTCGCCGCAGTTAAATTATGTGGAAACCGTCTATCACGGGATTGATGTAAAAACTTTCCGACCCCGCCTGGAAGGGGAGGGAAATGGTTTTGTGTTTATAGGAACCCTTTCCTATAACAAAGGAATCGATATCGCGGTGAGAGCGGCGAAAGAGCTCGGAGCGAAGCTGACGATCGCTGGGGAAATCAGGGAGAGCGATCAGGACTTTTTGGACAAAGAGGTTTTCCCATATGTCGATGGTGAAAAAATAAAATTTATCGGAGAGGTCGGGCATGAAGAAAAAAACAAGCTGATGACCGAGGCTGACGGAGTTCTCTTTCCTTCCCGTTGGAATGAAGCTTTCGGTCTTGCTATGGCTGAGGCGCTGGCTTGCGGAACGCCGGTTGTGGCTCTTGATCATGGGGCGGTGTCGGAAGTTTTACGCGATGGAGAGACTGGATTCATCGTTAAGGATGAAAAATTATTCGCTGAGGCTATGGGAAAAGTGGGTGGGCTATCAAGAAAAACATGCCGGACTGAAGCTGAAGAATGTTTTGACATTTCAATTATGGCGAAAAATTATGAGAATGTTTTTGAATTGCTAATAAAAGAGAATAAATAAAAAATTAGAGAATTTTTAATGAAAGAACGGTTTAATATGAAAAATAAATGAAAATAGCAATTGTTACACCAGTGATGGTGCCTGTTCCGCCAAAAAAATATGGAGGCATCGAACTTATTGTTGACGAACTGGCTCGCGGTCTGGCTCAAAAGGGTCACGAGATTACAGTATTTTGTTGCGGCGGTTCAACCATTGAACAAGAGGGAATTTCTCGGGTGGAAACCTGCCCGTATCCCACTAGTGAACACATTGAAGAAAATCGCCAATGGGAATTGAAACAATTTAAGACTGTTTTAAAGCGTCAGCACGAGTTTGATGTCATTCATTTCAACTATGAACCTGCCGTCCTTCGTTTTGATGACGATGGAATTGTTACTAATTTTTTGGATTCCTTTGCGGTTCCAGTGGCGTTGACATTCCATAATATCACTAATATTCCAGCCAATGTCGAATATTATCGCAGCGCTTTATCATTGCATCGTCACGAGATGATTTTCGTCAGTGAAAACCAGCGCATCCCCGTTTCGTTTTTTCCAAATACCAAAGTCATCTATAACGCTCTTCCAATTGAAAAATTTCCAGTTGAGTCCAAAAAAGAAAATTACCTGTTGTTTTTGGGACGGATCACTCCGGTCAAAGGAATTCTGGAGGCGATCGAGGTTGCCCATAAAACCAATATCCCATTGGTGATCGTTGCCAAAGTCGACCCGGTGGACAAGGAATTTTATGAAAAAGAAGTAATGGATAAAATCGACGGAGAATTCATCCGTTATGTGGGCGAAGCGGATTTTGCTGGAAAAGCCGAGTATTTTAAAAAAGCGAAATGCCTGTTGTTCCCGATCCTTTGGGAAGAGCCGTTCGGATTGGTGATGGCGGAAGCATTGGCTTGCGGAACTCCGGTGGTCGCTTTCAGGAGGGGCTCGGTGCCAGAGATAATCCAAGATGGGGTTAATGGATTTATTGTTGATACTGTCGAGGAAATGGCGGAGGCGGTCGGAAAAACCGGAACGATTTCAGCTGAAAAATGCCGGGCGAGCGTGGAGAAAAGATTTTCAGTATCACGTATGGTGGACGAATATGAGGCTGTTTTTGAAAAAATAGCAGGCAAATGAATCTGACGAAGCCCGCCTTAATTCCTGTAAGGGAAAATATATCGTGCGGACTGGAAAATAAATGAAGAAAATGATTAAAAAATAATGAAGAGCGCATTCAAAAAAACGCTTCAGAATGTGAAAACAGCTTTGCCGATGATCGTCGGAATTTTGATGCTGATCAGCTTGCTTGGTCCGCTGTTTGAAAAATATTATCCTAGAATATTCACAGGTAATTATTTTATCGATCCGCTGATCGGAGCGGTAGCTGGAAGTGTTTCTTTTGGCATCCCGATTGCCAGCTATGTCGCCGGAGGGGAATTGCTCAAAGGGGGCGTCGGCATTTTGGCCGTGACAGCTTTTATTTTTTCTTGGACGACGGTGGGAATCCCGATGTTGCCGTTGGAATCGGCCCATCTGGGAAAAAAGTTCGCCATCGCCAGGAATTCCATAAATTTCATCTCGGCTATTTTGATCGCTATTTTGACTACCCTAACTATGAAAATGATCCAATGAAAAAATTATCTAACGGAATGAAATTCCTTCTCGCCGTCTCCGCCTTGTATATTTCCGTTTACGTGGCTGATTCCGGATTTGCCGGAAGCGTTTTTGCGGATTTCCTCAAAACTTTCCGGCAAGTATTTCCCGTTTTCATCCTCGTGTTTTTTGTGATGTTTCTCAGCTATGTTTTTGTCCGTCCGGAACTGGTAAAACACCACCTTGGACGCGATTCAGGACTGAAAGGTTGGCTTTACGCCACCCTCGGTTCGATCGTGATTTCCGGTCCTCCATATGTGCTGTTTCCTCTTTTGGGGGAACTCAGAAAACACGGTATGAAATATTCGCTCATTGCGGTCTTTATGAATAACCGGAACGTCCAGCCGATGTTCCTTCCCGCGATGGCGTATTATTTCGGTTGGAAATTTTCCGCGGTGTTCGCGGCCTATGTACTCGCTTTCTCCCTTATTTCCGGATCGATTATCGGAAAAATAATGCAACGGGAAGAATAGTATGACTCGAGGCGGATTTTTGGTTTTTGGTATTATGTAGATATGGAACGCGACAAGAATAAGAAGGTTATCGATATTTATAATAAAATCGCGAAGAAATACGCGGAAGCTTTTGACGGTGACAGGTCGGATGATTCCCATATCGACGGACTCTTGGCTTGTCTGGATGGGAATGGCCGGATTTTGGATCTGGGTTGCGGGACAGGAAGGCTGGCGGGTTATATGCGCGCCAAGGGATTTGAAGTGACCGGAGTGGATCTGTCGGAAAATATGCTTGAAATCGCGAAGAAAAACCATCCCGGGATAAAATTTGTCCGGGCGGATATGCGGGAAGTGGAATTCGAGGAAAGGTCGTTTGATGCGGTCTGTTTGGCGTATTCCA
The DNA here is from genome assembly GCA_041674205.1 of Parcubacteria group bacterium. Taxonomy (GTDB): domain Bacteria; phylum Patescibacteriota; class Minisyncoccia; order Moranbacterales; family UBA2206; genus JAUXSK01. Next base: position 36,205 of record JBAYWF010000003.1, on the reverse strand, counting down.
TCTTCCATTTTGAAAAACCGGAAGCCCGGAAAATATTGGAAAGGGCTAATGCGTTTTTGAAATCCGGGGGCTTTCTTTTTCTAATCGTGCAAGAAGGGGAAGGCGAGGTTTTCGAGAGTGATCCGCTTTTTCCGGAAGATAAGATATTTTTAAGCCTGTATTCGGAAAAAGAGATTGGCGGAATCGCGGAAGCGGCCGGATTCAGGACGGTGCGGGTCGAAAGACGCGCTCCGGCGAACCGGGATGTGGAATTCGATTTTGATAAGTTGGTCGCGGTTTGTCGGAAGATATGAATCCTTCGCATTTGAAAAATATAAGAGCGGGTGCTTTGTGGTATAATAAAAATCAGAAGTTTTTAAATTAAAGAATGTCCAATGAAAAAAATCCGGTGGGCATTCGATCTTTCCGTGTTATAATTAGCGCGTAATTATTAATAGAAAATAAAAAATGAAAAAAACATTGCTTGTCGCGTTCGCCCTCGCGTTTTTGCTTGGCGTGATGGGAGTGGCGGCGCAGGAAAAATTGGACGGCAAATTTGACAAGCCGAGCAAGGCGAAAAATGTGCGGATTTCGAAGAAACAGGTCCTTTCCGAAAGCGATCGGAAAAAATTGGATTCCATCGAGAGTGAATTGAAGGGCAAGCCAGCGAAGGTATCCGCGGTCGTAGATCCTTCGGTGGGAGGGGTGACTGGCGTGTTGGGTGATGCGATACCGACCGGCGGCCAAAAATATGCCATCTTGGTCGGTCTTGCGAATTATCCCGGGACTGTTAATGATCTTTGCGTGACTGCGGCTAAGACCGAGGAAGACAGTCCGACGGCGGAGGACGGATTGGCATATTATTGCAAAGACGAGGATGCTTTGAATATGAAAAAGGCTTTGATAAGAGAGTATGGTTATGAAGATGATGGGGAACATATTTTTATTTTTAGTGACGCGGATGCAAAATATGATGCAATAAAATCTAAAATTGATGAATTAGTCCAAACTAAGTTAACAGCGGACGATGAATTGGTTTTTTTCTTCAGCGGGCATAGTTCAACCGGGATATATATGGATGATTTGGGTAATGATAATGGAGATGAGGCATTGGACGAGGGTATTGTGATTTATGATCAGGCTTATGATGAGACAGACGCTGCAACTTATGTGGTGGGCGACGAGGCTTTCATTTGGGACGATCAAATCAAAGCTTGGTTTGAAAATTCTCCAACTGATAGGATTTTTTTCGCTTTCGATACTTGCAGGGCCGGAGGGATGAATGAACTTCAATCTGATGGAAGGGTTTTAGCGATGTCCAGCACTGAAGATCAAAGCTCCTACACCTACTATTTAGGCGGAACGCAGACGGATGTGGATGTTTTCCAGGAGAGCGAAGGATTGTTTGCCCATTATTTCGTACGGCGGGCGATGATTGACGGATTAGGTGACGGTTCTAATCCGCTCAGTAAGAAAGATCCTGAGAAATATGACGAGAATGTGGCGATGGAGGAAGCCTTCAGCTACGCTTATCCGATCGTCAAAACAGCTACCGGCAACAGGCAAAATCCGGTTTTGAATGATAAGTTTTTGAATGATTTGCTATTGGGATATGATTTGACGGATTAGCGCGTGGCAAAAATATCGTTTCTGATGACAAGGACCGCCGAAAATGGCGGTCTTTGCGCAGAGACATCGCTAAATTTCACAAAACCAAAAGTTTCAACGTAGGATTGAACGTCGGAAAATTGTCCGGAGCGTCAATAAACCACATGCATTGGCAGGTCATTGGCTGCGTTCTTCCGGTGTGTTATAATCCAAATGGCACCGAGGATGCTATCTGGTGATGCAAAAAGATATCATCGATCGGAACCGGCAGCTATGCCGTTTTTTGGCTATAAGTCATAACAAAATTTTTTATGGAAATCATCGATTTCATACTCCACGTGGACGTCCATCTGGGCAATATCATCGCCGACTACGGCGGATTGACTTATGCGATCCTATTCATCATCGTTTTCGCGGAAACCGGTTTCGTTTTTACACCGTTTCTGCCTGGTGATTCATTGCTTTTCGCGGGCGGGATGTTCGCCGCGCTGGGTTCTTTGAATGTTGCGGCTTTGTTTTTCCTGTTGTGGGCAGCTTCGTTTTTGGGGGACAATACCAACTACTGGGTCGGCCGTTTTCTAGGACAAAAAATTGTCGAAAACCGCAGGATTCCCATCAACCAAAACCATATCGACAAAACCCAGCATTTTTTCGAGGAGCATGGCAAAAAAACCATCATTTTGGCCAGATTTATGCCGATTGTCAGGACATTCGCGCCTTTCGTGGCCGGTATCGGGAAAATGGAATATAGGGAATTCGTCCTGTTCAGTTTCTTGGGCGGACTTTCTTGGGTTTCGCTCTTTGTGCTGGGCGGATATTTTTTCGGTAACATCCCTCTGGTTAGGGATAATTTTTCTACGGTAATAATGATTATCATCGCCGTTTCCGTTTTGCCGGCGCTTGTGAGGATTGTCGGAAGCAGATTGAGATATGGAAGATAAAAAATAACCTTTTGTAATAAGGGTATATGTATTAATAAATTAAATAAAAAAAACGTATGCAATGTCCAATATGCAATGTGAATTTACAAATGACCGAGCGTCAAGGAATAGAAATAGATTATTGTCCGCAGTGCCGGGGCATTTGGCTTGATCGTGGCGAACTGGATAAGATTATTGACAAATTAGCAGCCAGCAACCATATTCCGGAGAAGACTATGGAGACAAGGGTGGATAATTCGAGGGGATATGATGATCGCGATACGCATCATTCAGCCAATGATCATGTCTATGGGAAAAAATATAAAAAAGAGAGTTTGCTAGGAGAATTATTTGATTTTTAAGCGCAAGTTTTGAATTATGGCAAGTACTAAATATCCCAGGGATGGAAACTAAGTGCTTTTCAAAGACCTGTCCATTTTGTCCTTCGAATAAAATATGCTATAGTGAGTGTGCCAAGTTAATTATTAAAATAAAGTTGATGAAAAAAACATTACTCGCGGCACTATTGCTGATGTTCGGATTTGCTTTCCAGGCTCAGGCTGTAGGTGCGAATCCAAACCAGGGCGGAGCCAAATCTGGACAGACGGATGTCGTGGCGCCGGCAAATCCTGCCGGAAACGCCGTCGGAACGCAAGAGCAAAACCAGGTTATGAACCAGGGAGAGAACACCCGGATCCAGACCCAGGAGAAAAACGCGGTGGAAGCGCAAGATGGGACAAAAGTGCCCAAGGGAACTTCCAATTCTTCAGCACAAAAAAGAAGCCAGGTAGCCAATGCCGTGCAAGCGATGCTTCAGATAGCGGATAGGAATGAAGGTATCGGAAAGCAAGTGCGGACTATCGCCCAAAACCAGAATCAAAACCGCGATAAATTGGAAAAGAATATTGAGAAAATCCAAAGCCGCGGGGGTTTTGCCAAATTTTTTGTCGGACCTAATTATGGCGAAATAAAAGACGCCCAGAAGACCTTGGAGCAAAACCGGGAGCAGATCCGTCAGCTCAACCAGGTCAGGACCAAGCTTTCCAATCAAGGAGACCAACAGCAACTTACTGAACAAATCATGGTTTTGGAACAAGCCAATCAAGAGATTGGAACTCTGCTGGATAGCGCCCAAGGCGGATTTAGCCTTTTTGGTTGGTTAAATAGGATGGTTTCATAAGACGACGCAATCGGTTCATTTCTCAAAAAACTGCCGGAGAGGCAGTTTTTTTGCGGGAAACGTGAGAGATCAAAGGTCGCTTTGGACGGTTTTTTTTGGTATGATTGGGGTATGGGAAAGAAAACCGTCAAAATATTGGTCAGCGTTTTTACTTTGAATTTTTTGTGGGAAATTTCGCAGGCCTTCCTGTATGTGCCGCATTTTTCCGGGGCGGCCGATTTTATCGCGGTCCATTTGCGGGCAAGTCTGGGCGATTTGGTTTTGACGGCTTTGATTTTGCTTGCCGATAGTTTTTTGATCGGCCGGATCTTTTCCGGGAAACATTCTGATTGGCGCAGGTCCGGCGCGGTTGTGCTGGTTGGCGCGCTAGTGGGGATAACGGTTGAAAAATACGCTTTGGCCAGCGGCCGGTGGCAATATGGCGAGCTGATGCCGGTCATCCCGATTTTGCGAGTCGGTTTGACGCCGATTTTGCAGATGGCTTTGATACCTCTTTTGGCGATGTATTTGAATTCCTGGCCTCGAAGTCGGAAGTCGCACTGAACGGCTTTTTTTGTTATGATACTTGTTATAAGCAGTAAAAATTAAAAAAATGAAAAAAATCAACCTGGCGGTCATATTTGGAGGGAAATCCAATGAACACGAAATTTCCTTGAAGTCGGCTTCGGAAGTGATGAATAGTCTTGATGCGGATAAATACGAAATTATTTCGATTGCGATCGCCAAAAACGGGCAATGGCTGATAGGCGAAGCAGGCCGGCGGTATATGGAAACCAATCTACCAAAGTCCGGCCAAGAGGGCGGAGTGGCTGCGGCTGCGATCGAACCTGGCGCGGTCATATTTTCCGGCGAAGAATTATCCAAGATGGAAATCGACATCGTCCTGCCAATCGGACACGGCGCGTTCATCGAGGACGGAAGATTGCAAGGTATGTTGGATATGCTGGATTTGCCCTATGTTTTTTCCGGCACATTGGCACACGCCTTGGCGATGAACAAACAGAAGACCAAATTGGTCGCCAAGAGCGCCGGATTGAAAGTTGCCAAGGAGGTTTTGTTGCGGAAAAATAAAAAATATAATCTGGAAAAAATAATCACCAAGCTCGGACTACCGGTCGTGGTCAAGCCGACGGAGTCCGGCTCTTCGGTGGGTATCAGTATCGCGAAAACCGTCGAGGATTTGGCGGCCGCTATCGAAGCAGCTTTCGGATATGGCAAAGAAGTTATGCTGGAACAATTCATCGCCGGCCGTGAATTGACGGTGGCGGTGATGGGCAATAAAAATCCCAAAGCTTTGCCGGTAGTGGAAATCATTCCCAAAATTTCCACATTCTTCGATTATGCGGCCAAATATCAGAAAGGCGGCAGTGAGGAAGTTTGTCCGGCGGAAATTCCGGAAGATGTCCGCAAAAAAGTCCAGAAATACGCGGTCAAAATTTTCCAGGCCTTGGGTTGCCAGGATTTGGCGCGGGCGGATTTCATTTGGAGCAAGACCGACAATAAATTATATTTTTTGGAAATCAACACCATTCCCGGTATGACCGGCACCAGTCTGGCTCCCCAAGCCGCCGCGGCCGCCGGTATGGATTTCCCGCGGTTTCTGGATAAGCTGATCAGCGAAGCGCTGAAAAGACAAAAATAGCGCGTGTTTGTTCAAATGATTAAGCGGAGTGGCTGGGTTTGTTTTATAAAAAACTAGAATGGGATAGGATGTATTTTATCAGCGGAGTGAATGGCGTGGGCAAATCTGCGATGATGCCATTTTTGAGTTTGTCACTTCTGGTAGATAAATTTGAGATACATGATTTTGATGAACGGGGTGTGCCGGAAAACGCCGGCAAGGATTGGCGGATTTCCGAAACCCGGCATTGGATAGATGAAGGAATCAAGTTGGCGCGGGAAAATAAAAGCATCGTGATTTGCGGCTTTGTGAAAATCACTGATTTTCCAGAATCCGGACCATCGGAAATCGTTAAGATATTTTTAGACGCGCAACCGGAAACGATCCGCCAGCGTCTGACAAAAAGATATACTAAAGACGGTTTTTTCGATAAATCGCAAACAGTCATCGGCAAGCCTGTCGAGGAGTTCATCGCGGGCAATATTTATATCTCGGATCAAATGAGAAAAGCGTTTGAAGAGTCGGGTTGCCCGATTATCGATACGACCGATCTGACGCCGGAAGAAACCGCCAAAAAAGTAGCGGATATAATTTTAGAAAGAGAAAGATATTATAAATAAAAATATTGTACTAAAAATTTAGCTATCGCTAAAAATGTGGTACAATATGTTTGTGCGCTGAGGATAAGTTTTAGGTCAGAGCGGATAAAAAGTTCGGCTATAAAAAATAATGAAAGCCCCGAGGGCGCTAGAAATAATCTTGAAAGGTTTGATGGTTAGCGGAGGAGTCGCGATTGCTGCAACTTCGCCATATTTTTTGTCACGCATTTTGCCAAAAATAATCAAGCACGCTAAATACGAAGTAAAAAAGAGAGAAAAAATAAAAGCTTTCCAAAAATCTTTTTATTATCTGAAAAATCAAGGAATGGTTAATGTCGAATATCGCGGCAAGCAAATTCATATCAATCTGACTGAAGAAGGCAAAAAGAAACTGCGGAAATACGACATAGATGCTTTGCGGATAGAAAAACCGAAAAAGTGGGATAAAAGGTGGCGCGTGCTTATTTTCGACATTGTTGACAGGCACAAGCAAAAACGAGAGGCTTTGCGCGGAAAAATAAAAGAATTGGGATTGTTTCAACTACAGAAAAGCGTTTGGGTTTGTCCTTATGAGTTTCAAAAGGAAATGGAAATCTTGCGCAATTTTTTTCAATTAAGCAAAAATGAAATGAAAGTCATTATCGCTAGTGAAATTGAGGATGATGAAAAAATAAAAAAGTTTTTTCACATCGCCTGAATGAAAAAATGATTCTGAAAATATCGTACCAAAAATTTAGCTATCGCTATTAATTTGGTAAAATTTGTTTGGGGTATCGCTAAAAAATAAATGGAAATATAATGAAAATACCTAAAGATTCCTCGGAAATATCAAGTGAGAGTGGAAATTAATTATGCAGACCAAGAAAGCGAGCTAAAGTCGGTAATCGTCAAATTTCAAGTGAATTGTTCTGATAAAAAAAGAGAAAGTGTTATTTATCGTTTACTGGAAGAAGGAAAGGTGCCGTATATGCCGCGGTTGTATGGTGAATTTGGTGATGGCAATTTGGTTTTGGAAGACCTATCTCTTACGCACTCCGTAATAGGGAAAAATCAAGAACTGACTATCAAGCAAATACGGAATGTGATTGCGATGCTTGCCGATATCAACAGCCGATTTTACGGCGATTTCCGCGTTCCTAAAAATGATGTAAGCCATTTTGTTAATTCAATCGATATCAATATGGTAGAGAGTTGGGATATCTATATAAATAGATATCAAGGACAATTGGGAGAAGCGGCAGCTGATTTTGAATGGATGTGGAAGAATCGTGAAATTGTTTCAAGATATTATAATTCAGGTCCGGCTACTTTGATTCATGGGGATGTCAATAGGGGAAACCTGCTTTTTCCCAATGATGGAAGCGATAATCCGATATTGATCGATTGGCAATTGTCCGGACAGAAGGTATTGCCTTTTGATTTGTTATATTTCATAGTGCAACGACTGACGGTGGAACAAAGACGGGAACATGAAAATGAATTAATAAAAGAATATTACAAGTTGCTTCCGAATCATATACGCGCCGAATATTCCTTGGATCATTTGATGTTGGATTATCGAGCGTGCATAACTAGGACAATGTTGAGTTCCGTCACGGGCGTGGGACCGAAATGCAGCAACCGTCCATCAATTTGAGTGCGCGGATGCCGGGGCTGTCCGCGTAATCGCCGCAGTGAAAGATCTCAAGCCTGTGGAGGCGATTCAAAAATTGAGAGAGCAAGGCTTATTAAAAATATAAAAAATATGTCAAAAAAATTAAGCGTAGGATTTGAGAGGGCGGTGCGGTTTTTGGCGGAGCATATGCCGGCGTCGGATGAGAATAGCCGCAAGCCGATTTTGTTCCATGATATCCGGGTCGGGGTATATTTGTATGAAAACGGCTATCCGCAAGACATCGTTTTGGCGGGAGTTTTGCATGACGCGATCGAATGGTCCGATGCGGATGAGCGGATGTTGCGGGATGAATTTGGCGATGAGGTTGCCAGGCTGGTGTCGGCCAGCACCAAAGACGAGTCAATCGCGGATAAAGAAGAAAAAACCAACGAGCTGATCCAGCGCTGCGTGCGGAACGGACAAGATGCGCTGATTGTCAAAGTCGCGGATATTTTGGACAGTTTCAAGTGGTACGCCGGCCAAAACAACGGGGATGAACTAAAAAACCATTGTGTGAAAAATGCCGACCTGATTTTAAAATACAAGCCGGGTAATTTTGATGATAGGATATTCGCTGAATTGAAAATTTGGCGGGATAGGTTTTAGCGCGCCAGGCATTGCTAGAACGGCGGATGCGTGGTAAGCTGTCTTATCGCGTAAGGAGAAACCAGATGAATAATAATTCATTAAAAAAGTTAACTATCAGAACTCCAAAAACAATGGGATGCTCTTTGATTTCAACCATTGTTTTTCAAAGTTTAAAACAGGCATTTCCTGATTTAAAAATCACTGTTTTAACAAAATTTCCAGAATTATTCCAAAATAACAAATATGTAAATAACATTGAAGTTGATAATAATAATCAAACCAAAAGCAGTGCGGATGTCGATTTATTTGATTATTTAAGGAAGAGAAATCTCTATGACGATAACGTGACTTATCCTGTTGAGCATTTGGCTATCCATCAACTAGCAGAAGCTGAGGCGCAAATCCGTATTAAAACTAAATTGCCAAAAGATATTAATCCCACCCTTTCTATTACAAATAATGAAATGTGGGAGGCGGAAAAAATCGTTAAAAAGAAATTGAAAGGGAGGCCATTTATTTGGTTGCAAACGCAGTCAAGCTTATCTGAAAAAAATTTACCGGAAGGTTTTTGGGAAAAGATTATAAATAATAATCCACAGTTTTCTTTTATTGATTTATCGTTAAAAAAATATAATCCAAGAATTTCTGCTGCTATCACTTTATTTTGTGAAGCCGGAATCACTCTTGATACATATCTTTCACATGCATCACATACAGTTGGATCTAAAAATGTGATCGTGCTACTTGTTAAAAAAAGTTCCGATCCTGAGATGGTGGCGTATTCGGAACAGATTATTATTGATGGAAGAGAAAATAAATCTATATTAGATTGTGGAAATGTAAGTCAGAAGCTAAGCAACATTGTGACGCAAAATAAAAAAATTCCCGAGGTAATGCCCAGTGAAATAATTGCGGACAATATAACCTCAGTGATAATCGAAGAAGGGGAAGTGGATGGAAATATAAATACCTATGAACTTGATATAATAAACAAGTTTGTTAAAATTTATCAGCCAAAAAATATATTTGAATTTGGAACATTTGATGGGCGGACAACTTTAAATATGGCCATAAATACTTCTGATAAATCTAAGATCTATACTATCGATATCCCCGTTTCGCTAATGGATAATACAAAATTTAAATTATACAGTAAAATAATAAGAGGGGTAAAAGTTAGGGATGATATCAATTATATCGATAAAGCGAAGGTCGGATTGCGTTATAAAAATAAAAATGGCAGTGAAAAAATCGAACAACTTTTTGGAGATTCAGCCACTTTCAATTATTCACCATTTTATGATAAAATGGACCTCATTTTTATTGATGGATCACACGCAAAAGATTATATAATAAATGATACTGAAACTGCGATGCATATGGCAAAAACCGGGTGCGTTATCCTTTGGCATGATTATGGAAGTTGGGAAGACGTAACAAATGTTTTAAATAATTATTTTATAAATGATAAAAGATTTTCAGAATTAAAACGAATAAAGGGCACTAGACTGGTGTTTTTGATCGTTGCTAGGTAAGACTGCTCATTGCCAAGGCGATTGATCCGTGATAAACTGGCTTATCGTGCCTTTTTAGTTTTTAAAGAAAACCAGATGAAAAATAACGCTATCCGGATCGATGAAATAATCCTGGGCTTGGAAGAAAAAGAGGAAATTTTGTTGGACAAAATTTTGGCGATTTTGGGACTCAAGGAAGAGGACATCGTCGACTATGAAATCGTGAAAAAAGCCGTCGATTCAAGGGATAGGAAGAAAATCCTGTTCGTCTATTCTGTGGATGTGGAAATCAGGAATCCGGAAAATTATCTGACCAGGACTTCCGCGCTGGTGAAAGGCAAAATGAAACGGCATCGCGTGCGGTTGCAGGCTCCCTATGCGTACCGCATAGAAACCGTATCGGCTGATCCGGAACGGTTGCGGCCGATCGTGGTCGGCAGCGGACCGAGCGGATTGTTCGCAGGCTTGCTTTTGGCACGGGCGGGAATGAAACCTTTGATCGTTGAGCGCGGAAAAAACGTGGACGCGCGCGTGGCGGATGTCGATAAATTTTTCGCGACCGGCGAATTGAACGCGGAATCCAACATCCAATTCGGCGAAGGCGGAGCGGGGACATTTTCGGACGGCAAGCTGCACACTTTGGTTGACAATCCGCGCAAGAAATTTATTTTTGAAGAATTGATCAAATCCGGAGCGATGCCGGAAATAGCTTATGACGCGCAACCGCACATCGGCACGGACAAACTGCGTCAAATCGTGAAAAATATCCGCCAGAAAATAGTGCGTTTGGGCGGGGAGGTGCGTTTTGAAACGAAACTGACTGATATTGAAATCGTTGATGGAAAAATCGCGAACGCTATTTTCAATGGGCAAGAAAAAATGCCGGTTTCGGAATTGATTTTGGCGACCGGACACTCGGCGCGCGACACGTATGGGATGCTGTATGCAAAAAAATTGGAAATTCAAGCCAAGCCTTTTTCCATCGGCGTGCGCATCGAGCATGCGGCGGAGATGATCAACAAGGCCCAGTACGGGGAATTTTTCGCGCATCCGAAATTACCGACGGCGCGCTATCGCTTGGTTTCCCATTCGGAAAAGAACCGCTCCGTCTATTCTTTTTGTATGTGTCCCGGCGGTGCGGTCATCGCCGCGGCTTCGGAAGAAGGCGGTTTGGTGACTAACGGGATGAGTGAACAGGCGCAAGACGGACAAAATTCCAATAGCGCCCTTTTGGTGAACGTTTTCCCAAACGATTTCGGAAGCGACAGTCCGCTGGCCGGTATTGAATTCCAAAGGGAGTGGGAAAAGAAAGCCTTTGTGGCCGGCGGCGGGAAATATAAAGCTCCGGCGCAATTGGTAGGGGATTTTTTGCAAAACAAACCGTCTGAAAAAATCGGCGGCATATCTTCAACATATGGACCAGGTGTGATGATGACGACTCTTGATAGTTGCTTGCCAGACTACGTTTTGGAGAGTTTACGTGAGGCCTTGCCGATTTTAGACCGCAAGGTTAAAGGCTTCGCCCATCCGGAAGCTGTTTTGACGGGTGTGGAAACCCGCAGTTCGTCGCCGGTAAAAATAGTCCGCAGTGAAAATTTCCAGTCTAATATCGCCGGCATCTATCCGGCCGGCGAAGGATCGGGTTATGCCGGCGGCATCGTTTCCGCGGCGCTCGACGGGATGATGGTGGCGGAAGCGATCATTAAAAAGTATTCTAAAGCCGGTTGATTTTTCAAAAATTGAAAAGTTATCCGTAAATGTTTGTATTAGGATAAAGTCGGTGTGGCAGGATAATAATTTTTATCTTGTTTCTGGTTGTTCTTTAAGAAGGTTGAATTTATATATACGAAGTGGCAGCGTGCAATAATGCACAAAATTGAAGAGAGGCGGTATATGAAAAAAATTCTACTTGCGGAAGATGATACGGTTGTCCGGGTCGTTGCCTCGCAAATGCTCGAGAGGTTGGGCTATGAAGTCATCAGCAGTGAAGATGGCGATGCGGCCTTGCGTGTGTTTTTGGGCGACCCGGATCAGTTTGATGCGATTTTGACGGATCAAATCATGCCACGTCTCAATGGCATAAAATTAGCCGAAGAAATTGCAAAGATAAACCCAAAGATGCCCATCGTTTTGTATTCCGGGTTCGCTCCGCTTGAAAGCGAAATCCCTGGTAACATCGATGGCTTCATTGCCAAACCCTTTTCCCAGAAGGAATTGGGTGAATTACTTGATAGGGTCATCACGCTTAAAACACGATGACAGGTTCCAATGGGAACTTCGTGAAGCTGGCTAGAACCACTAGCCGGCTTTTTTTACACAGAGTCGCTTAGTGAGCCCGGAAGTTTTTCGGATAGATAATAAAGGATAAATGGGCACGTTTTTTAATTATACATCAAAAAAGCTTTTTTGTCCAGGTCCAATCATTTTTAGGGCTTATCTGAAGCTTGTTTAACAACTGAAAAATTGATGGGAATGGCGGACATTGCCCAGAGGAAATATTTTAAAACCCCCGCGAAACTTGCGTTTGCGGGGGTGCATATCATAGGATGTGCTTGCTTTTAGAAGATTGGAACTCCGATATCAAGCAGTAGATTATCATACTTTTTTGGTAGCAATTTTGGATTTAGGGATTCGCCAAAAACCCAATTCCTTCTAAGGAAAAATATTGCGTATTCATAGAGTGCTCCTGAGAGATTGCCAGTATTGGCTTTTTCGCAAGTTGCGTCGGCAATTTCCCTGATTTCCGATTTTTTGTCCACAAGCATCTCGATGGCAACTGCCCATCGGATGGCGAAATTGACGGCTGCGGGAATCAACATCCCTTCGTTTTCTGCCTTTTGCTGGGCACTTTGCAATTCTCGGGCCCATAATTTGGCAGCACTTATTTGTGTTCCAGGCATACTGCTTCTCCTACGTTGAGTTTGGTAAAGAACCACTTAAATATCCATATCGGATAGCGTAACAAGAGTGATGCCAAGTTGTCAATCTGTGGTATAATAGCCCCATATGCTGATTGTGAATTATCCAATAAATATAAAACATCTATGGAAAATGAAATCTTAAAAAAATTGGAAGAGCAGGATAAAAAAATCGAAGCGATTTGGATCAGCGTGGAAAAAACCCGCAAATATTTCCTGACGACCATCATCATAACGGTCGCAATGACCCTTTTGCCTTTGATCGGACTGGCTTTCGCCATCCCGATGTTTTTGGGCACGCTTTCAAAGTCGATGGAGGGTTTGTTGTGAATATGAAAACAAACCGCCGGAATTACGTATTAGCTGTATAACACCGCTATATGACCGAAGAAAAAGCGCTTTCTGACGCGCAGTTAGTTGAAATGGCGAAATCTGAGCCTGAATCATTCGGGCTTTTAATGGAGCGCTATCAGGGTCAGTTATCCGGCTATATCCGGCGCTTGACGCAGTTGGCGGCGGATGACGCGCAGGATTTGTTGCAAGAAGTCTTCATCAAGATTTATCAGAATCTGAATGCTTATGATGGGAATCTGAAGTTTTCCAGCTGGGCTTATCGGATCGCGCATAACCAAGTGGTGGATTATTTCCGGCGTTCCGGTGCCCGGCCGCAAACCGCTGTGCTGGAAGATTATGAATGGGAAAAAATCATAGGCGGCGGCATCCAGCTGGAAAAAGACATCGTGGATAGGGACTGCGCGGAGAAGGTCAGGGCTTGTATCGAGGACCTACCTTTGAATTATCGGGAAATCCTGATTTTGCGCTTTGTGGAAGAAAAAGATTATGAGGAAATTATGGATATTTTGAAAAAACCGAAAGGTTCCGTGGCTACCCTTATCGCACGCGGCAAAGAAATGCTCCGGAGCGAAATGGAAAAGCGGAATATTAATTGTTTTTAATGTTATGAAAAATTTAATCCAAGACACGCTGAATAAGATAAAGACCGAACATATCGCACCGGAACCGAGGTGGAAATTTTTGTTGCGTAAAGCCGGAGCTTGGGCCCTGGTCGGATCAGTGATCCTTTTGGGTGCTGCGGCTATCGCGGTGGCATATTATCTGATTTCACAGCTGGACTGGGATTTATACCGTTTCACTAGCCGTTCAGCGATCGCCTATACATTGCCGATGGTTCCGTATTTCTGGTTCATTTTATTAGGCTTGTTCATTTTAGCGGCATTTTTCGGAGTGCGCCGGACGGAAAGCGGTTATCGTTTTAACGGATTATGGGTTGTCGCTTTGGTCGTCGCGGGAATATTGTTGACAGGGTTTTTTATGGCACGCGCCGGATTAGGCAGCCGCTTGGATCATATGATGCGCGGCGTGCCGTTCTATGCGCGAAGCATTGAGACTAAGGAGAAGCAATGGATGCAGCCTGAGGAAGGCTTCTTGGCTGGCACGGTCCTATCCGCTTCTGAAGACGCGATCGGCCTGGATGATTTGGCCGGGGAGCGATGGAATGTGAAAGTGGACGAAAAAACGCTCGTGCGTCCAGCGGCGGATGTTTCGACTGGCCAGATGATCAAGGTCATCGGTACCAAACAATCTGCGCGGGACTTTTCAGCCGCGGAAATCCGGCCTTGGGCGGGACGCGGTATGGCTGGCGCGGTCAGTGGCCAGGACAAGGGTTGCGAAAAAACCGGTTCTTGCGGCAATCGTGGAGGGATGATGCGGGGGCGGTGAAAACTTTTCCGGACCGTTTGCGTAGTATATTATGCTAGCGGCAATTAATTAAATTAAATTTAAAACGATGATTACAAAAAATATCCTGTTGGGATCTCTCGGCTTGGTGGCGCTGGGCGCGATCGCGACAAGCGCGTATGCCTACCAGGGAGATCCGGCCAAATACGGACCGAATTATACTCCCGAAAGGCACGAAGCGATGGTAAAGGCTTTTGAAAATAAGGATTATACCGCTTGGAAATCCCAGATGGGAGATCGTGGAGTGGCGAACAGGGTGACGGAACAGAATTTCGCGCGCTTTGCGGAAATGCGCAAGCTCAAATTGGAAGGAAAAACCGCTGAGGCTGACGCGATCCGAGCCGAACTCGGTTTGGGACAAGGCCAGGGCCGGATGGGTGCGAACCGCGGACAGAATGCAGGCGGAAATTTCGTCGATAAGAACGGGGACGGAATCTGTGACCGCATACAATAGGAATCAAGGCCATAATCAAATCGGGATATCTTCGGATATCCCTTTGATTTTTTTTAAAGAGTTAATAATTTTTTAAAATGATATGAAAAACGAAGGTCCTGTCGAGCGGGGGATACAAGCGATAATCAGTATGGCGTTGATGCTGTCGGCCATCTTTTGGCTGGATGGGATCTGGGTCTGGGTAGCTGTGATTTTTTCCATCGCGATCATGGCGTTCGCGAGCGTAAGTTTCTGTCCGTTGTACGCGATATTTAAAATTAAGAAATAAGAAATGAAAAATAAAATCAAATTGCGCACGCTTGCGCAGATCTCGGTTGTCGGCATCGTCTTTTTTTTGACGCTGAGCCATCTGATATATGGTATCGAACAGGCGGCGCCGATCGACGCCTATTGCCCGTTCGGGGCGATCGAGGGATTTCTGACCTATCTCTTTACTGGTGAATATCTGAAGCGCATCTATGCCAGCTCATTCATCCTGATGGGCATCCTGCTGGTTTTAACGATGGTGTTCGGCCGGATATTCTGTTCACATTTTTGCCCGCTGGGAGCGATCCAAGAATGGATCCGGTCGCTAGGCAGGAAAATCGGTTTTCGAAAAGATGTCGAATTGCCGGACAGGATGGATAATATTTTCCGCTACGTGAAATATATAATCTTGGCAATCGTGATATATTATTCTTTCAAAATCGGAGACTTGGTTTTTCGGGCTTATGATCCATTCAATGCTTGGATGCATTTCGGTGAGGAATTCGATGAAAAAATCGCGGGCTATTCGATTCTGGGAATTTTAATCATAGCTTCGCTTTTTTCCAAAAATTGGTGGTGCCGGTATTTTTGTCCGCTCGGGGCAACCTTCGCGATTTTCAAAAAAATCAGTCCGTTCAAAATTTCGCGCGACGCTTCAACTTGCGCCAGTTGCGGGACTTGCTCGCGGACTTGTCCAGCTGGATTGCCAGTGGAGAAAAAAGATGTGATTAAATCCGCCGATTGCATCAGCTGCTTGGATTGCGTGAGCGATTGTCCGGAAAGCAGCCTGAAGGCGGAAGTTTTCGGGCGTAAAATTTCCAAAACGAAATTCAGCTTGATCGTGATCGGAGCGTTTTTTTTGCCGCTGCTGATTTTTATGGCGACGCCTTTGTGGCAGACTAAGGCGCCTTCCAATATCGTGAATACTGAGGGAGAAATTGATTTGACGAATTTGCGCGGCAGCAACACTTTGCAGTATCTTATCGATATGACCGGAATCCCGCTGGCTGTTTTCCAGGAAAAACTGCATCTGCCGGCGGAAGTCGATACCAGTCTCAAGCTCAAGGATATCGGTCCGGAGTATGGAGTCAAAAAAGAAGATGGCAGTTATCTGGAGGCGGAGGATTTCCGCGAGGTGGCGGAACAAGATAAATAAGCTTAGCGGAGATACGAAAAAGCCATCCACATGGATGGCTTTTTTGTCTTTTTTGAGCTATTGACAGCTTTCCAGTCCGGGTGTATACTAAAAAGCTAATAATTTTAACAATATCGCTAAATCCATAAAAACAATGAGATAAAAACCCCGTAACCATTAAGCGCAAACATATGAACAGCTCGATTAAGGAATTGCGATCCACCTTCAATCTGATGCTGTCAATCGTTGAGCTGATGATAGGGTTGAGTTTCGCGATAAAAATCTTCGGCTCAAATATATCTTCTGATGGCGGACTGATGGAATATGTCGGGGGTATCCTTGATCAGATGGATGGAAGTGCGTCATCAGCCTTGGGCAATCTCGATATGTCCGGTCCGCTGGCTTTCTTGTTGCTCATACTCGGATTTATGGCATTTAGCTTCACACTGATCTCCCAGATTCCGAAAATAGTACGGCAGAGCAAGGGACGGTTGAAGATAGAATCGGAATGGGAATAGGCCGTATTTATGCTAAAACAAGCATCCGTTAAGCGGGTGCTTGTTTTAATTCGCGTGGCTGTTTTTTTGGCTGATGGTTTTTAACGGAAGAAATAAAAATAGGACAATTTGGATGGCGAAAAACGGGAGCCGAGCTCCGGATAATCCCACTATTGACAAATTTACTGGATATACTGGGCAAATTTTCAAAGGTAGTGTATAATGATTAGTAGAAATGCGCCCAAGACATCACGTCGCGGTGCCGGGGGCGCAAATTAATAAATAATAATTCAAAAAACACTATGGCAAAGATGACAAAGTCACAATTGCTCGTTAGTCTATCTGAGCAATCGGGACTAGCAAAGAAGGATGTGAAAAACTTTTTTGACGTGCTGACCGCGTTGGCATACAAAGAGGTGAAGAAGACCGGTGAATTCGTCCTACCTGGATTTGGCAAGATGGTAAAAGCGAAAAGGAAAGCACGTACTGGAGTCAATCCTGCGACAGGAGAGAAAATCCAGATCGCCGCTAAGACCGTCGTAAAATTCAGATTAGCTAAAGCTGCTAAGGACGCGGTTTTATAAGGAATAATCGCAATTTTAAAAACACCCTGGCTTATCCGGGGTGTTTTTTTGTATATATCGTCATTTTATACTGGTCGCTTTCCGGACGTATTCGATGCGGATTTCCACTTTGTCAGCCGCCATTTTCCTAGCTTTTTTCTCGGAGATTTTTTTGCCGCTGGCTTTTTTAAAATAAGTTATTTTTTCAACGATATCATCCGCGGGCTTATGTTTATCCTCGGTTTTTTCGTAGGCAATGAATGGTTCTGCGGGATATCCATCCAAGACTTCGGACATGAATTTATTCCAAATCGGCGCAGCTACATAAGACCCGTCAGCGCCGGCGCGCATCGGACGGTTGTTGTTATTGCCGACCCAGACTCCGGTAACGAGGTGGGGCGTGTAACCGACTGTCCATGCGTCTTTGAATTCGGAAGTCGTACCGGTTTTGGCAGCGACGATTTTTCCGGGTATGGATAATTTATTATTGGGACCGAAAATCGGAATGCGGGCGGCATTATCGGAAAGGATGGAATCTATCTTGCGGGCGATTTGCGGATCAAGCACGGGTGTGTCTTCGACAGTCGCCATATGGATGGGTTCCCCGCGGCTGTCGGTTATTTTCAAAATCGAAACGGGCGTATTTTTTTTCCCGTCATTGGCGAAAACCGCGTAGCCGGCTGTTTCATCCAGCAGCTTCACTTCTCCACCGCCCAAAACCAAGGAAAGACCGTAGCGATTAGTGTCGTTCAATGTGGTTATGCCGAGACGGTGAGCGAGATCGATGGTAGTTTGCACACCGGCCAAAGAAAGGGCTTTGACAGCTGGAACATTGAGGGACATAGCTAGGGCCTGACGCATAGTGACGACCCCGTGGAATTTGCCGTCATAATTGCGTGGGATATAATGTTTGCCGGAACCGTCGGCCCCGAAGTCGGTTTGAATGTCCAATATTTTCGTTTCCGGCTGGAAGCCTTTTTCAAAAGCGGCGGCATAGGCGAAGGGTTTGAAAGATGAGCCGGGTTGGCGGGGTCGGGTCGCTACGTTGACTTGGCCGTCGATCGAGTCGTCGAAATAATCCTTGCTACCGACCATTGCCAGGATCTGTCCGTTTTTCGGATCAAGAGAGACTAAAGCGGCATTGGAAGCGCCATATTTTTTCAGCGTAGCATCGCTAGCGGAGATTATCTGTTCAGCTAATTTTTGTTTGTCATAATCCAGGGTACTGTAGATGCGTAAACCGTCTTTCTCGATCGTTTCCGGTTCGAATCGTTTTTCCAATTCTTCCCGGACATAGAAAACGAAATGTGGAGCATCGATCGCATCGGAAAAAGGGATTATTTTCCTAGCAGTGGGTTCTTGTTGGGCTTTTGCGACCGTAGCGGAATCCGCCAGCTGCAATTTGCCTATCCGGTCCAAAATCATTTTTTGGCGTAGGAGCAATCCGTCCAAATGGTTTCCATGCGGTGAATAATAACTGGTAGCTTTGGGTATGGCAGCTAATAAGGCGGCTTCGTCAAAGGTCAGGTCTGTGGCGTTTTTTCCGAAGAAAGTCTTGGCGGCGGACTCGATGCCATATGCGTTCGATCCGTAGGGGATCTCATTGAGATACATATCCAGGATTTGCTCCTTGGTATATTTCCTTTCGATTTTGATGGCGATGATCAACTCAGCTATCTTCCTACGGATGGTTTTTTCACGGGTCAAAAAAGCGTTCCGGGCCAATTGTTGGGTGATGGTCGAGGCGCCTTGATCCATACTGCTTTTTTCGAGGTTATTTTTCAAGGCCCGCAGTATGGCAAAAAAATCAACGCCGAAGTGGTTGTAAAAACCGGCATCCTCGGTCGCGACGGTGGCGATGCGGATCGAATCCGGAATCTTATCGTGGGGAAGTATTATGCGATTTTCTTCCCCATGGATCTCGTAGAGGATATGCTGGCCTGTACGGTCATAAATCAGGGTGGTTTGCGGTGAGTCGCGCTTGGTCAAAGTGGCCGCAATCGGAGCTTTGATGTAGGCATAAGCGAAAACGCCGGAAGCGATGGCGCCCAGCATTAAAAAAACATTGAGCGTGATAAACGCTGATTCCTTGATGATTTTCCGGATGTTCAATTTTAGAATTTTTTTGAATGGTTCCATATTCTTATTACACAATAGCATAGTATTTTATTTTACAATGGCGGCCGGTTGCCAATTTGACAGAATATGTGATATGGCTTATAATATATGCATTGAAGCGAATGGGGGAATGACCGGTCGATCTTCCGATAAACCCAGCGTTTTGAAAGAGATAATAATTCAAAGAAATTACTAAAATGACAGAAATCATACAAGATCGAGATTTCGTCGAGTACGTTGTCAAACAAATCGTCAACAATCCCGACGCGGTCAAGGTTGATAGAAAAATTGATGAAATGGGTGTTCTCATCACACTGGACGTCGCTCCGGATGATATGGGAATGGTTATCGGCAGGGAGGGAGCAACAGCTAAGGCCCTTCGGACTCTCTTGCGGGTTATCGGAGCGAAGAACAATGCTCGTGTCAATCTCAAGATCAATGAACCGGAAGGCTCGACACGGGAACCTCGCGAAAACGCGACAAGAAAAAGCATCGATGAGGTTGTCGGAGATATCCAAATATAGTATATAGTGATTTTTATGCCTGTTTCGCCTTGCGGTGAAGCTAGGTAATTTGCAAAAAAGACCATCGGATGGTCTTTTTTGTTTCACTTTTGTATGATAGTATGAAGGTGATATGAGATTCGATATAATTACAATTTTTCCAAAAATATTCGACGCGTATTTTTCCGAGTCGATTATTAAACGCGCCCAAGCCGGGGGTTTTGTGGATATCGATATTCATAATTTGCGCGATTATGCCGCGGATAAGCATAAGACGGTCGACGATACTCCTTATGGCGGCGGGGCCGGGATGGTTTTGAAGGTGGAGCCGATATACGGATGTTTGAAATCGATCAAAAGCCTGGCTATGGAGGATGGTCCGGATTCCAAGATGAGAGTGATTTTGTTTTCGGCCAAAGGGAAAAGATACACCCAGCGGGACGCGGAGAGACTGGCGGGATACGGGAGGCTGATTTTATTATGCGGCCGCTACGAGGGGGTAGATGAGCGGGTAGTTGAAAATTTATGCGACGAAGAAATATCGCTGGGGGATTTCGTCTTGACTGGTGGGGAAATTCCGGCTATGGCGGTCGTAGATAGTATTACGCGGCTCATCCCGGGTGTTTTAGGCAATAGCGAATCGGCCAGGACCGAATCGCACAGCAAGGATGGTTATTTGGAGCATCCGCAATATACCAAACCGGAGGATTTTTTAGGTTGGAAAGTTCCTGAAATCCTTTTGAGTGGTGATCATAAGAAAATAGCGCAATGGCGGGAAAAAAAATCAAAGCAAAAAAATTATGAATCTTAAAAAACGCCTGGTGCCAGCAAAAACAGGAGGAAAGCCCGATATGGTTTTACTGTACTCGGTTTTCGGATTGATAATTTTCGGTTTGATAATGATCGCAAGCGCCGGAGTCGGTTATTCGCGAGTGCGTTTCGGTGATGAATATTTTTTCTTTAAGCGCCAATTGCTATTTGGCGTGCTTCCCGGGCTGCTGGTTTTGATGATCGTAAAGAATATCGACTATAAGATTTGGAAAAAATTATCCGTTCCCTTATTCTTTACCAGCATAATTTTTTTGATACTTGTGTTTGTCCCTGGAGTCGGAACTAAGATATATGGCGCAAGCCGCTGGGTCCAGTTCGGTCCTTTTTCTTTCCAGCCGGCTGAGATGTTGAAGATTTCCTTGATTTTGTATCTGGCGGCATGGCTAGAGGGCAAGAAAGAGCTGGTGGATGATTTGTATGAGGGATTGGTGCCATTCGCGATGATTGTCGCGCTAATCAGCTTCTTGCTCATAAAACAGCCCGATATTGGAACTTTGGGCGTGACGATCCTGATTGCGATGTCGGTTTTTTTCGCTTCCGGAGCGAGGATATCACATATGTTCCTGATGGGTGCCGCCGGAATAGCGTCACTTTTCGTTCTGATAAAATTCGAGTCCTATCGGATGAACCGCTTGCTGGTCTTTTTGAATCCGGAACTTGATCCGCGCGGAATCGGCTATCAGATCAATCAGGCGCTTTTGGCGATTGGGTCGGGTGGGATTTTCGGGACAGGCTTGGGGCACAGCTTGCAAAAATTCAATTATCTGCCGGAGCCGGTGGGGGATTCAATTTTTGCCATCATTGGTGAAGAATTGGGAATTTTAGGCGAGTCGGCATTGATTTTCCTATTTATCGCGCTGGCAATGCGCGGTTTCAAAATCGCCAAAAATGCGCCTGACGTATTCGGACGCCTGACGGCCGTGGGTATAGTTTCTTGGATTATTTTCCAGGCTTTCATAAATATCGCTGCGATTTCCGGACTCATACCTTTGACCGGGATCCCTTTGCCGTTTATCAGCTATGGCGGAACCTCAATTGTTTTTCTATTGGCCGGCGTCGGGGTATTGTTGAATATTTCCAAACAGACAAGCTTAAATTAAAATTTTCTAATTTCAAATTTAAAACCATATGAAAATAGTTTTGACAGGCGGAGGTTCAGGCGGCCACTTGATGCCGCTTATCGCGGTAGCTGGAAAAATAAAGGAGGGAGTTCCGGATGCTGAATTCGTCTTTATCGGTCCGGGCGGAAAATTGGAACGGGATATCATAGGCAAGGAAAATATCCCTATGCATGATATAATGGTTGGAAAATTCCGGCGTTATTTCTCATTTAAAAATTTAGCCGATTTTTTCAAGATTCCTATCGGCATAGTCCAGGCGATGTTTTTGCTTTTGAAGATAATGCCTGACGCGATTTTTTCCAAAGGCGGCTACGCTTCATTACCGGTGGTTTTGGTCGGCTGGATATACCGCATACCGATAATGATCCATGAATCGGATGCGGTGCCGGGGATGGCCAACGGGGTGCTCAGTAAATTCGCCGACAGGGTCGCCGTGGCATATCCGGAAGCGGAAAAGGAATTTCCCGAGGCCCAGGTCGTATTGACCGGCAATCCGTTGCGGAAAAACATCAACCAGGGAAGCGCGCAAAAGGCTCGGGAAAAATTCGGACTGATCGAATCAAAAAAAATAATCTACGTAACCGGCGGATCGCAAGGGGCGCAAAGTATAAATACCAAAATCTTGGACATCCTGCCGGAGCTTTTGAAGAAATACCAAATTATCCATCAGACAGGGGAGAATAATTTCGATGAGGTGCGCCATCGGGCGGGAGAAATGGGTGTCAAGCCGGGCTATGGCGGCTACCATATCATGCCGTTCATCTATGAAGGCATCGCGGATATTTTTGCGGCAGCCGACCTGGTGGTTTCACGTGCCAGCGCCAATACTATTTCAGAAATCGCCGCCAATGGCAAACCTTCGATCCTGATCCCATTGCAAAACGCGGCCAATGACCATCAACGGATGAACGCATACGCACTGGCAAAATTTGGAGGCTGTGTCGTGCTTGAGGAAAATAATTTGGGAAAGAACCTTTTGCTGAGCCGGATCGAAGAGATTATGGAAAGCCCTGAATTGCAGGAAAAGTTATCCCGCAATATCCGGACATTCTACCATCCGGATGCGGCGGAAAAAATCGCCCAGGGAATTTTGGGAATGATAAAAAATTGATTTTTTTAATTTCCAATTTTAAATCGCTAAGACAGAAAAATTCATATGGTTATGGATCCACTAAAGATTAAAAAAGCGTACATCATCGGAATTGAAGGCGCCGGGACATCGGCTTTGGCCAGAATTTTGAAATTTAAAGGGATTGATGTCAGCGGTTCTGACGAAGGGGACCATTTTTACAATAACGTCCTTGAGAGCGAGGGTATAGCGGTGAGACAAAAGTTCGATAAAGGCAATATTCCGTCCGATGCCGATATGATAATTTACGGCTCGTCTTTCAAGCCGGAAAGCAATGAGGAATTGAAGGCGGCCTTTGAATCCGGAGCGGCTGTTTTTTCGTACGCGGAAATACTTGCCGGATTATTTAATGAAAGCTACGGGATCGCGGTTTGCGGGACCCATGGCAAAAGCACGACTTCAGCTATGTTAAGTTTCGTGTTGAATCGGATAGGATTGGATCCGAGCGCGATCGTCGGGGCTAAGATACCCCAGCTCGGCGGCAACAGTATTAGTGGAAAATCGGATTATTTCATCATTGAGGCGGATGAATATCAAAATAAGCTGGCGTTGTATGAACCTAAAGCGGCCATTTTGACGAGCGTCGATTATGACCATCCTGATTTTTTCAAGACCTTCGGCGATTATAAGAAAGCTTTCAGTGATTTTGTTGCTAAGATTCCCAAAGTCGGATTTTTGGCTGTGTGGGGCGACAGCGTGGCAACCAACGAAATCGCTTGCGGCTGCCAAGGCAATATCATCAAATACGGTTTTATGGAGGATAACGACATCGTCGTCAAAAACCATTCATTCATCGGGGCGCAACAAAAATTCGAAATTGTTTTCTTAGACAAATCACTGGGTTTTTTTGAAATAAAATTGCCAGGCAAACATAATGTCCTAAATGCGGCGGCGGTAATCGCGGCTTGCCGTCAGCTTAATGCCAATTTGGAAAAAGTGCGCGAAGCTTTGCGGGACTTCGAAGGTACTTCCCGAAGATTTGAAATGGTCGGCGGGCGCAATGGCGCGGTTTTGATCGACGACTACGCGCATCATCCGGAAGAGATCAAGGCGACATTGAGGGCTGCCCGGGAAATCTATCCGGATAAAAATATCATCGCCGTTTTTCATCCCCACTCGTTTTCGCGGACCGAGGCCCTGCTTGAAGATTTCGCGCAAAGTTTCGATGATGCGGACAAGGTGATCATATTGGATATCTACGGCTCCGCTCGGGAAAGCTCCGGCGCGGTTTCTTCGGCTGATCTGGTGAGGTTGGTCAATAAATACAGCCGCGACAAGGCGGACTACGTCCCGGCCATCGCCGAGGCCGTGGAATTTTTGCAGGATAAAATCGGCGGGCAAGATGTCGTGATCACTATCGGCGCAGGCAATGTCTTCGAGGTGGCCTATAAGCTGAAACAATAATTTTTTTAGCGCCCGGATGCCAGCTGTCCGGGTGAAAAAATAAAAATGGCAAAACAAAATAAAAACATCTATAACCTGTCTGCCGCGGAAGCTTTAAAGAAATTTTCTTCGACAATCAATGGACTTTCGGAAGTTGAGGCGAAAAAAAGATTGAAGGATTCCGGCTATAATGCCCTTCGCAGGAAGACGAGTTGGAAATGGCTGAGGCTGATTTGGAGCCAATTCAACGACGCGCTGGTTTGGATCCTGTTGGTGGCGGCCGGATTGGCGGCGATTTTCCAGGAATGGCGGGATGTGACGATCATCTTGATCATAGTAGGAGTCAATGCCTTGATCGGATTTTTCCAGGAATTCAAAGCGGAGCGGATCTTGGATCAAATCAGGGGTTTGACCACGCAAAAGGCATTGGTGTTCCGCGACGGTGAAAAAAAACAGATCGATACGAAGTTTTTGACTGTGGGCGACGTGGTATATGTCGCCAGCGGCGATAAGGTTCCGGCTGACGGTTACATTTTGGAAAGCTATGATTTCAAAGTGGATAGTTTCATTTTTACTGGAGAATCCAGGGCGGAAACTAAATCCGCCAAGGTGATAGTGGAAACGGACGTGGTTTTGGCCGATATCGACAATATGGTTTTTATGGGCGAAACGATAGCGGCTGGCGAGGCTAATTTTTTAGTAACCGGAATCGGAATGGATACGGAGCTAGGACGGATCGCTGATCTGACCCAGGAAATTAAGGAGGAGCTGACTCCGATGCAAAAACAGATGCGTTCGCTCGGACGTGACGTGACTGTCCTGTCAGTCGCAATCGGAATCCTAGTGATGATCGCTGGGCAATATTTCCAGATGTCCCTCTATCATAATTTCTTGTTCGCTTTGGCGTTGGCGGTTTCCGTGGTGCCAGAAGGTTTGCCGGCGGCTATTTCCGTGGCACTTTCCCTGGGGATGAAAAGGCTCTTGAAAGATAATGTGTTGGCTAAAAAACTCAATGCAGTTGAGACTTTGGGATCGGTCGATATGATTTGTACCGACAAGACCGGAACTATTACCCGGAATGAATTGATGGTCACCAAAGTCGTCGTGAACGGCCAAATAATCGAGGTGGGCGGCAATGGCTATGTTCCGGTAGGTGGATTTTCAATGGCGGGGCGGGCGATTAAACCGCAGGAAATCGCAAATTTGGAATTGTTATTTAAAATCGGCACGCTGTGCAATGATGCGAGCCTGGTCAAAAACGGGAATGAATATGGAATAATCGGCGATCCGACCGAGGGGGCGATTATCGTGGCTGGAAAAAAGTTCAATGCCAAAAAAGGATATTTTGAAGCGGGTGAAAATAAAATAAATGAATTTCCATTTTCATCCGAGCGGAGAAGAATGAGTGTTGTTTTTAAGAATTATCATACGAACTCATTCGTAAAAGGTTCTCCTGACGTTTTATTGGATTTGTGCGCGTACAAGATCGTGGGAAATGAGGTGACGAAATTCACCCAGGAGGAAAAAGAAAAGACGCGAGCGACATATAATGCGATGTCAGCCGAGGCTTTGCGGGTTTTGGCGTTCGCTTATCGAAATTTGGACGAAGCGTTTGCTGGAGCCAAACTTTCGGAGGACCAAGGGCTTGACTCTAAGAAACTTCTGGATGAGGCTGAAAAAGACTTGGTTTGGGTCGGGATGATGGCGATGATCGATCCGCCGCGGCCTGACGTGGGTGAAGCGATAGCTGAGTGCCGGAATCTGGGCATAGCGGTGGTTATGATAACCGGTGATTATGAAATTACGGCGCGCGCGATTGCCAGGAATATCGGTCTGATCGACGGAGCTGTTCTGTCGGAAAACGGCGGGCAAGAATCCATCATTAATGGCAAGTCTTTGAATAAGATGAAAGATAGGGAAATATTCCGGAAAATCAAGGACGGGGTTTGTGTTTTTGCACGCATCGCGCCGGAACAGAAGTTGCGGATCGCGACGATTTTAAAAAACAACCGCCAGGTCATCGCGATGACGGGGGATGGCGTGAATGACGCGCCGGCGTTGAAGAAGGCCGATATCGGCGTAGCGATGGGTATGATCGGCACTGATGTTTCCAAAGAGGCGGCGGATATGATCCTTTTGGATGACAATTTCGCCTCGATCGTGAAGGGAGTACGCGAGGGGCGGACTATTTTCGCCAATCTTAAAAAATTCGTACATTATGTTTTCACTTCCAACGCCAGCGAACTTTTGACCGTGATTTTCGGAGTCATCCTGCAGATTCCCGCTCCGATTTCAGCGGTGCAAATTTTGGCAGTCGATCTTGGAACGGATATTTTCCCGTCTTTCGCTTTGGGACTTGAACCGCATGAACCTGATGGGAAAAATAACCGGCAAATCGGAAAGAGAGGCGGGATTATGACAAGCGGGGGTTTCCGGCGGATCATATATCTGGGCGTCATAATGGCGACCGGAGCGGTCATCGCTTTTCTATGGTCTATGTCGCGCGGCGGATGGCAGTTCGGACAGAAGATAGATTCAGCTAGTCTTCTGTATATTAAATCTACCACGGCGGCTTATGCTGTGATTTCGATGACGCAAATGGCCAACTTGTTGCAATCCCGCAGCGAAAGGCTTTCGCCGTTCCGGTTGGGATTTTTCAAAAACAAATATGTCTTGTTCGCCATCCTGATTTCGGTTATAATGCTCTTAGCGTTCATGTATTTGCCGGTCCTGCAGAAATATCTGCATATGTCGCCGATCGGCGGTTTGGATTGGTTGGTTGTCCTGGGTTCGTTCGTTGCGGTATTTTTGTTCGAGGAAGCTAGAAAAAGCGAAAAACAATAAAGTCACTGGATTATGCTGGATATCAAACGGGATATAATATTGGCACCCTATACCACCTTCCGGATCGGCGGTCCGGCTAGGTTTTTTGTGGAGGTTTTTTCGGAAGACGGATTGATCGAAGCGGTCAGGTATGCCAAAAATAATAAACTGCCGTTCTTCGTGCTGGGTGGTGGAAGCAATCTCTTGGTGAGTGACAAAGGTTTTGATGGGCTGGTAATCAAAATCAAATTGAATGATATTGAAATATCGGACAATATCATAAAGGCCGGAGCCGGAGTATTGCTTTCGAAACTTGTCCGCTATTCGGCGGAAAAAGGATTGTCAGGTATGGAATGGGCGATCAGTGTTCCTGGGACGGTCGGCGGAGCTGCGGCCATCAATGCGGGATGTTTCGGCGGTGAAATCAGCGAATCAGTCGATGCGGTCAGATTTTTGAATACGGACAGCCTTAAAGTCGAAACGTACTCAAAGGAAGAATGTGGATTTTCTTATCGAAGCAGCGTTTTTAAAGATTCGATAGATGATATAATCCTGTCAGTTTCTTTGGCATTGAAAAGTGGCGATTTCGAAGAGATTAATAGCAAGATAGGGGAAATAATCGAAAAAAGGGTCCAGCAACAGCCTCAGGGAATGAGCGCGGGAAGTTTTTTTAAGAAAGTTTCCATTGAAGATGAAAAAATAATAAGTAAATTTGAAAATGACGGCGGTCCGAAGTTTGAAATTAATAAAATTTCCGCCGGATGGATCATAGACCAAGCCGGTCTAAAAGGTAAAAAAATCGGCGGCGCGATGGTTTCGGAAAAACATGCCAATTTTATCATAAATACCGGCACGGCTACGGCCGAAGATGTGGTTATGTTGGCCAGTTTCGTAAAACAGCAGGTGCGGGATAAATTCGGCATCCAATTGCAGGAGGAAATCCGATATGTCGGATTCTAGGCCGCTGCGATGAGAGAAAAGCGGGATAGCATTGTAATAGATGTAGGAACTATCAAATCAGCTTAATAATCATTTAAAAAATAATATATGACTGTTGCCAGTGTGAATAACGTGCGCTTTATGTACAAAAACATCAAGATTGATGACAAGACTAAGGAATATATCCTAAAAAGGCTGGAGGGCGCTGACAAGGTTATTGATGGCATTTTGCACAAGGAAGTTGAGATCGATATGGACAAAAAAGGAAAGTTTCGGGTGGAAGTGATGGTCAAAACCCCCTATGATTTGTTTCGGGCTGAGAACACGACCGAAAGCATCGAAGGGTCGATTGATTTGGTGATGGACGAATTGAAGGTCCAAGCTATCCGCGAGAAAGACAAGCGCAAGACCATGGTGAAGCGTGGCGCCAGATCGATCAAAAAGAAGACAGTGGTGGACGAAGCGGCTCGATTCTAGTTTCAAGGATAATAAAAACCCTCTGTTCGGAGGGTTTTTTTATATCCCTACCACGTTTATCCTAGAAAAAAGCCTTTTTTCCAAGGGATGGCCCGGACTTCTTTGACAAATCCAACATATTATGATATAAGTATGGATTAGCGGAATTTTTCAATCAGCCGATTAATCCGTGGTATTATGAAAATAAACCAAGACGATTTCGGGCAAAAATTGAATTTATTCGAAGTTGTTGTGTGAAAAAAAGAGTTTATCCTAGCGGATTAATTATGAAAAATCTAATCAAAGAAGGTACATTTCCGTATGATGAAAAAGTCATTTGCAATATCAGATTGTATGAGATTGATTTTTTGCCGGGGAGTGCCGATTATGAAGATCCTCCAGAAATAAGGGATGATAAATATGGAAAATTTTATTTATTGGAATTCACCGGAGTTGGAACTCCTAATATATTTAATAACGCCAGATGTTATGAAAATTTAGATCAGGTGGAATCTGATATTGCAAATAACTTCAAACATCTTAAATGGAAAGAATAAATTTATGGAAAAAAGCTATACTTTACAATTAAAACATCCACAAGAGGATGGCGCTGCCGTTGCAATTATAAGAGTGTTCAAAAAAGAGCTTGGATTGGCGTTTGCGATTGAAAAAGGTGGCGACTTTGAATTGATGCTTAGCGCGGAGGATTGCAATAATTTAATTGAGGCCTTGAAAAAAGGAATAAAGCATCTTCAGGAGAATGATATTATTAGGGGCAATAGCAAATGTCCAGCCTGTAATTCTGAGTGCGGTTTCTTGCCTTGGGATTATGATTCGGCTAGTTTTGAGATATGCCCTGCTTGTGGCATTCAATTTGGGTATGAAGATGCGGCAGGTGGCGACAGTAAGTTTAGGCAAAAAATTTATGAAGTATGGAATTCAGAATGGATTAAAAATGGATCAAAGAGTGGATGGAATCCGACTAAAGACCAAATAATAAATATTATCACTCAAGCTGAACAAAAAATTTAATCACGATAATATGGGTATTCATGAAAAAGTTAATAACATAAAAAAACGATCTGATTTTGTGTTGTTTATTCAGGAGCTTAATAAAGATTATAAAGAAAATCCTGATTCATGGGAAAACAAAGATCTTGGTGCTTATCTGGAAGCGCTGGCGGCATGGGTGGAGGATATGGATGGTTATTATCTCAATCATGGCAAACCTATTCCAGAAAAACCGGAATGGAAAACTGTGGCTGATATGCTGATTGCGGCAAAAATGTACGAGTAATTTATTATTAGAAGTAGTTAAAAAATGAATTATGATAAGTAGCAAATTAATAGCAGATAAAATTGAAGCAGTCATTAAGAAAATGTTTGTTGAACTTGGAACGTCTGAAATAGGGGTTTCCGAATATTCTTTGCTTTATGATCCCAAAAAGCATAGCTCTTGGTTTATTGTAATTTTTTTCTCTGATAAAAATCAATTAAAAGTTGGGTTGAGATCGGGGATTTGTCACGTAATACACTCCTACTTGAGCAATGGATTGAATGAAATCGAAGAAATCTCAAATATTAATCGATTAATATCTTTTGAATCAGGGAAATGCCCAAAAGAAAAACAAAGCGCCGACAATTTATTCGTAAAGTCGTTAGCAAGGATGCATGGGCTACAGAAAGAAGAACAAAATGCTGGCAGTTTATTTAATAAGTTACTGGCAGGGACGGGTTGGTTGCGGAAGATATTTGGCGAGTCTAATGTTAAAACATGTGGCATGTGTGGACATGATTTCAAGAAACATGAAATGTTGTTCGATGGCAAGAGTGGAAAGCTAGATAGGGCAACTGAAGGATGGACAATATGTCCCGAAGAGAATTGCAATTGTTTTCAAACGTGGAGCATTAGCCCTGAGGTAGGTGGTAACTTACTTAAGAATATTAAATATGGATCACCTGGAGAAGTAGTTAAATGTGCAGAAGAAGCAGCGAAGGATTAGCTTCGAAGATTGAGCCTTTGGAAAATTGAATCAATATATTAATTCTAATAGTATGAATGAAAAATTTGTATTAGGTATGGCGGGAAATGTTTTTCCTGTGGCATATGAAATAATAAAGAACAAAGGTTATCAAATATTAAAAGAAGGAGAAAATTACATTGCTGAAAGTAATGGCCAAAAATTTATTGCGAAAGATGACATAGTTCAATTGTTAGGATTAATAACAATTTATGAGACAAAGGGCGAAAATTGGGCTACGACAGATCAGGTAATAGACGAATTTTTAAAGAATCTTGACTAGTAATATTAAAAAATGATTAAACAAACAAAGTATATTGATGTAGAAGAGGAGACAATTTTAGACCTTGATGCTGATAATCAAGGGGATTTTATTGCATTTACAGACAACAAAACTGTCATAACAAATGACTATAACCTAAAAATTGATTTGGAAATACGATTTCCTATTATCCGCAGACTTAACAAAGAAAAATTTTTCATTGCAGATTCCCGGACAATTCCTACTAAGGCTAATGGGCACATCTTAGATTTTAAAGGAAATTTGATAAAATCATTTTTAGCGGGCGATGGAATAGGAGATATTCTTGTTCATCGGGATAAAATAGTTATTGCGTATTTTGACGAAGGTGTTTACGGTAGCGATGGACCAAATCATGATGGGCTTGCGGTATTTAATTTTCAAGGACAGCAAGAATTTGGCGTAAATTCAAATGGCGGTGATATTTCAGATTGCTATTGTATTTGCAAATACGGACTAAATAAAATTTTGTTTTATGCTTATACGGACTTTAAGTTGTCTGAGCTGGATCTTGATACATTTAAAATCGAGTCTTTTGAAACGCCAAATGAATTTTCCGGAGCATCAGCAATGACAAGCATGGCAGACAAAATTATTTTCCATTCAAGCTATCACGATAAAAGAAGTTTCTTTCCGTGGGATAGAAATAAGAAAGAGGTAATTAAATTTGGAGAATATTCACCTGGCTTGAGAGGTATTGGGGATGGAAAGTTTTTAGCTTATGGCGACAAGGGGTACACGATTATTGATGTGACAAAGCAGTAGCCCAGGCAGAATCGGTATTGCAAATAACGTCAAACATTTTAAATGGAAATAATAAATTTATGGAACAAGCAAATAATCAGCCTCCGATTGTAGAAGTTGTAGCTGCACAAGCGCCAATAAGATATGCCAGTTTTGGTATTCGTTTTGTAGCGATTTTTATCGATATGATTATTTTGGAAGTAGCTGTTTTAGTTGGAAAAGTATTGTTGGGAGGATCAGCGCCGGCGCTGAGTTCGTCATTGGGATTGGTTTTGACATGGGGATATAACATTTTTATGATAAATAACTACCAAGCGACTCTTGGAAAAAAAGCTGTTGGAATATGCGTGGTATCGGAAGAGTCTGGAGACTTAACCCTGGGGCAAATCATTCTTCGCGAAACAATTTTAAAGTCTGTTTCGATAATCTTGTTTCTCGGCTATATTGTACTCGGCTTTGTTAAAAAAAATCAGGCATTGCATGACAAGATTGCCGGAACTGTAGTTGTTTACAAAAATAAATAAAGGGTCTCAGAAGGTTGAATATTCTGAGATAAAAATAATTTACATAAAAATATTAGCATGGAAAATATTTGTAAAATTCATAATATAGCCATGGAAGAAGTTTTGCTGAAAACCCAATGGGGATTGATTAGGTTTACACAAGAATATCGCAAGGCTAGAGAAGAACTTTTTCCAAATTCAGGTGATTCAAAGCTGGGCGGTTGTATGTTGGACAGGAAAACTCCGGAAAATGAAAAAGTGTCGGTTTATGTTTGTCCTAAATGCAAGGCGTTAAAAAAAGACTGGCTAAGGCAACCTGGAAATAGAATGCATTCGCATGACAGATATTCAAATATGGACGATATAAAGCGATCATATGCACAGCTTCGTGAAACCCCATTCCCAGCATATGGGAAGATGGTGGAAGATTTTGTCTCGTATGGTTCACTTTTAGCTGGCTACGCTGATCGATTTTCCCAAGAGGAATTTATAGATTATTCTGAAATTCCAGCTCCAGATAGGAATACATGGCTATTAATTAGGCAACTTCTAAATAAAAAAGAGTTACAAGCAGATGAGAGGGAATTCCTTCGTTATTTTAATCTTCTGGAAAAAATTAGGCAGGCCCTGCAAGAATGCGATAACTAGTTGATTAAAAAATATCCAATTTGCCCTCTAATAAGCCTTAGGATGTATAGAACTTCCCAATCCTTGACAATTCCCTTTTTTTATGCTAGTATGGTTAGTTATGAAAAAATTACTAACCACAATTGTCCAAGGGGTGACTAAGACGATCGTGATCGCGGCCGCTCTTGTCATCGCTTTCAATCTTGGCAGCAAGGCCGTAACTTTCTACCAGTATAAGGATTTGATCGGTGCTTTGGAACAAGCTAAGAGCGCTACTTATTCCGACAAATACCAGTGTTTGGATTTCTCCAAAGACTTGAGCCAGAAATTGGCCGCTATCGGCATCGGCTCTACCATTGAAATCGTCCAGACGGAAAAACAGAATGAATATCACGCTATCGTTTCTTTGCAGATTGATCCCCAGACTGGCGAGATGGTGAACTACAAGACGGTGGATAACTGTGAAGTCAACGGTGATACGATTTCTTGCAATAAAGGCAGTATCGAAAACAAGAACTTGTATATCGCTTCAAGTAAATAAGCCGAATGATATTTTAGATAAAAAAACGCCCGGCACAAGCCGGGCGTTTTTTGATTGCTGGTGCAACCGATTTCCACATTGTTTCACGCGTATCGATATGATAGGATATGTCTATGATCCGGGTAGTGTCTTGCCGAAACCACGGAATGGATCAGGAAGTGAACCGATGGATTGGGACAAACTTTCCCCAATATCCTTTTGGAAGGATCTTTCGTTTTGACTCATAAAGCCTTTCTTGTTAGAATTGGAAAACCGAGAGGTTATAAACAATACCCCGTTTGAAGCGGGTAATTTTAAAAAATCAACCAATACTATGGGAATTTTCAGTAAACTGTTCGGCTCAAATCAAAGGGAAATCGCGAAACTGATGCCAATCGTGGAAAAAATCAATTCTTTGGAGGCGGCTAACCGACGCCTGTCAGATGAAGAATTGCGGATCAAGACGCAGGAATTCCGCGATAGGATCGCCAAGGGTGAAACTCTGGACGGGCTTTTGCCGGAAGCTTTCGCGGTAGTGCGCGAAGCGGCTGACCGTGTCAATGGCACGCGGCCGTTTGATGTGCAACTTATCGGCGGCATCGTCCTGCATCAAGGAAAAATCGCGGAAATGAAAACTGGGGAAGGAAAGACTTTGACGTCCACGTTGCCGATCTATCTGAATGCGCTGACCGGCAAGGGCGTACATGTCATAACCGTCAATGACTATTTAGCCAGGCGCGACTGCAATTGGATGGGTTCGATTTTCCACTTTCTGGGAATTTCCACGGCCTGCATCATCCATGACGCTTCATATATATATGATCCTAAGATTATGGATGCTGATGAGGTGAGCGTAGAAATGGAGAATCTCAAATTAGTGGGCCGCCGGGATGCCTATAACGCTGACATCACCTATGGAACTAATAATGAATTCGGTTTTGATTACCTGCGCGACAATATGGTGCAATCTTTGGAACAGATGGCGCAGCGGAAGCTTAATTATGCCATCGTGGATGAAGTCGATTCAATCTTGATCGATGAAGCCCGCACTCCGCTCATCATTTCGGCGCCGGATACGGAATCTACCAAGATGTACCAGCAGTTCGCGCAAATAGTACCGAAGCTGAAAAAGGATGAAGATTATGAATTGGATGAAAAGATGAAAGCGGTGATCATTACGGACGAAGGGATTTCCAAAGTCGAGCAGATGCTTGGCTTGGGAAACCTTTATGAGACTGGCAAAATGAATTATGTCCATCATTTGGAACAGGCCTTGAAAGCGCAGGTTATCTTCCAGCGTGACCGCGACTATGTCGTTAAAGATGACGAAGTGATTATCGTGGATGATTTCACCGGCCGTTTGATGCCGGGCCGGCGCTACAGCGAAGGCTTGCATCAGGCGATTGAAGCCAAGGAGAATGTGAAAGTACAGAAAGAATCGCGGACTTTGGCGACGATAACCTTCCAAAATTATTTCAGGATATACGAAAAATTGGCCGGTATGACCGGAACCGCACTGACTTCGGCGGAGGAGTTTTTCAAAGTATATGATGTGGATGTGCTGGAAATCCCGACCAACCGCGTGATGCAGAGGAGGGATCTGGCGGATGTGATATATAAAACCGAGAAGGGCAAATTCGATGCCATCATGGAAAAGATCAAGGAAGTGAATAAGGCCGGCCAGCCGGTCTTGGTGGGTACGATCGCGATTGAAAAATCCGAGTATTTGAGTGCGTTGCTGCAAAGGAATGGCGTGCCACATGAAGTTTTGAACGCCAAGAACCATGAACGCGAAGCATCCATCATCGCCAATGCCGGACATAGGGGCGCCGTGACAATCGCGACAAATATGGCCGGACGTGGAACTGACATCAAGCTGGGCGAGGGCGTGAAGGAAGTCGGGGGGTTGATGATTATCGGAACTGAAAGGCACGAGGCACGGCGCATCGACAACCAGTTGCGCGGCCGGGCCGGACGGCAAGGCGATCCGGGCGTTTCGCAGTTTTATGTTTCCTTGGAAGATGAGCTGATGCGCCGTTTCGGCGGAGACAAATTAAAAAATATGATGGACCGATTGGGATTGCCGGAAGACCAGCCGATCCAGAACGTCATTATTTCCAAGTCGATTGAGAACGCGCAATCTAAAATCGAAGGCTTCAATTTCGACATTCGCAAGCACGTTTTAGACTATGACGATGTGATGAATAAGCAGCGCGAAGTGATCTATAAGAAGCGCCGGGAAATTTTGGAAATGAAGGACACAAAGACCGAAATGCTGACTTATATAGGCGAGGAAATCGAAAGGATGGTTTCTTTCAATTGCGCCGGTGAAGAAAATGAGTGGAATACCCAGGAGATCAATGACGCTTTCCGAGGGATAGTTTTTGCAAACGGTGATTTCACCATTAGATTGGAAGAAATCAGAAATGACAGTCGGCACAATCCGGCTGAAAAAATCAGCAATATGGTGGAGTTCCTATTTGGCATCGCCAAGGAGGTTTATAATAAAAAGGAAGGTGAGGTCGGGGAGGGGCAGATGCGGGCTATCGAAAAGGCGGTCATCTTGCAAACGACTGATATGTCCTGGATGAACCATTTGGACGAAATCGATTACTTGCGTGAAGGCATCGGCCTGCGTGGCTATGGCCAGCGCGATCCGCTGATCGAATACAAACGTGAAGCTTTTGCGATGTTCGCGCAGTTGATAGAGAGCGTGCGTTCCAATATCGTCAATACGATTTTCCGCGTAAGCACGGTTTCCTCCCAAAAAGAAGTCCCGCAGGAAAAATTGAATTTCAGCGGCGCTAGTGATGAAGTCGAACAATTTGGGGCGGCGAAATCAAGCGAATCGGATGAAAAAAATCAGCCTAAACAGGCGACTATCATAAACAAGGACAAGGTGGGCCGTAACGATCTTTGTCCGTGCGGTTCGGGGAAAAAGTATAAGAAGTG
>JBAYWF010000002.1:0-144323 GCA_041674205.1 Parcubacteria group bacterium | reverse complement strand
CGGCACCGGCTACACGGTCGAACTCAAGGACGCCGACGAAAACCAGATAGCCTGCAACACCAACACGGACCTCTCCGAAGTGATCCACATCAAATCTGTTGGCACCGCTTCCGGCCAAGCTCAAAGATCAATCGAAGCGGCGGTGGCGGCGAGCGGTGTTATTGTTTGTGAAAAAGATATTTCTTATGGATTTACTGGTGAGGGAAAATACGCTTTTAGTTTTTCTTCAGCTGATTGTGGTGGAGCATTGCCAACTAATTCTTATATAGGAATACAAAAAGAGATATCTTTCTGTGGTGGTGAATATAATACGGGTGTTCTTGAAAATGGCGAAACCTATGGTACTGATTTTCAAGGGACAGTTACTGGGCCAGGTATATCTGCTTGGGTGGTTGATCCCTGTTCATGGGGAGGGTCAGGAATACAGGGAAGAGCAATTATTGTATATATAAAAAAATAGCTTCGAAGGTTCAATCTTTGGAAGCTGCGAAAAAACCGGACACATAAGCGTCCGGTTTTTTGGCAAAGCTCCTTTTGTGTTATAATCAACTTATGCTAGAAAGGATTTCCAAATTTATTTTCGGCAGTGCGGTGATGTTTTTCGTCCTGGCGTCGGTTTTCAGCCTATTCTGGATTCTTAACGTGCAAAAATAATTATGCCGATCGATGTCGAAGTCAACAACCAGACCGGAAGTCCGATAGAAGACGGATTTTTTGCCGCGGTGGCGCAAGAAACCATCAAGGCGACGGGCCACGGATTTTTGCAAGAAAAAAATATTTCCATCAGCGTGGCCTTGGTATCGGAAAAAGAAATGCGAGCGCTAAATAAGAAGCATCGGCACAAAGACAGCGTGACTGATATCCTGTCTTTTTTCGAATATGAAAACATCGGGGAAATCGAGAGTGTCACGGAAAAAGAGCTGTTTTTAGGCGAATTGATTCTGTGCTATGATGATATAAAGAAATACGCGCAAGAACAGGAAATCGGATTACGGAAGGAACTGGCCAATGTCGCGGCGCACGGCGTCCTGCATCTTCTGGGCTTCGCGCACGGAGCGGAGATGTTCGGCATCCAGGAACAGGTGGTTAAAAAATTCTAAAATATATGCAAAGGATAAAAAATTTCGGCGTAAGTTTGTCGCATGCCCTCAATGGATTGAGCTATTCTTTGCGTTACGAAAAAAATTTCCAAAACGAAGTCGTCGTGGCCGTCCTGGTGATCGGCGCTATGATCTATTATAAAGTGACGCCCAGTGAGATGATCGTCTTGTTTTTGGTCATAATGGGAGTTTTGATAATGGAGCTTTTGAATACGGTTATGGAAAGGATCGCCGATATTTTGAAACCGCGGGTCCATCCGTATGTCCGGGTGATAAAGGATTTGATGGCGGCCAGCGTTTTGGTTACAGCTTTACTGGCTATAATAATCGGGTGCATAATTTTTATCCCATACGTTTTCGCCTAAGTTTTTCGGAACATTCTATTGGCGGATAACAGTTTTTTATGGTATAATTATCCCATTGTCTGATGCGGAAGGCGATTTTTTTAATTAAGATATAAATTTCAAACAGGTCATGGCTAGTCGTGATATTATTGTTGGAATCGATGTAGGGTCTTCGAGCGTCAGGACCGTGATCGCGCAGATTTTTCCTGAGGAAGAAAAACCGAGGATAATCGGCGTCGGTTCGGCGAGCTCTACCGGCGTGAGAAAGGGTGTGATCGTCGATTTGGAAGATGCGACGAAGTCCATCAATGAATCGGTTGAACAGGCGGAACGGACTTCTGGCGTGACGATCAACCAGGCCATCGTCAGTATCGGCGGAAACCATATCGTTTCGCAGAATTCCAAGGGTGTGATCGCTGTCGGCCGGGCCGATGGAGAGGTGACGGAAGATGATGTGGCGCGGGTAATCAATGCGGCGCAAGCTATTTCTATTCCAGCCAATACGGAAATCATCCACATCATTCCCAGAAACTATTCCCTGGATGATAATAAAAATATCAAGGATCCTTTAGGTATGAACGGGGTGCGTTTGGAAGTGGACGCGATGATTGTGGAGGGTTCGACTCCTTTCATAAAAAATTTGACCAAGTGCGTCGAGCAATCCGGAATCGCCATCTTGGATTTCGTGTTGGCGCCTTTGGCGGCGACCAAGGCGTCATTGACCAGAAGGCAGAAAGAATTAGGAGTCGTTTTGGTGGATATCGGTGGTGGTACGACTTCGGTCGTGGTTTTTGAAGAAAATGATCTTTTGCATACTGCGATTCTGCCGATTGGAGGCAATCATATCACCAATGATATCGCGATCGGCCTGCGAACTTCGATCGATGTGGCGGAAAAAGTCAAATTGGAATATGGCAACGCTTTGCCGAAAGAAATCAGCAAGCGGGAAGAAATCGATTTGGCCGGGATTGATTCGCATGAAGAAGGAATCGTTTCCCGATACCATGTGGCGGAAATAATCGAAGCGCGGCTGGAGGAAATCCTGATTTTGGTCAATAAGGAATTGAAATCTATCGGACGGGAGCGGCTGTTGCCCGGGGGCGTGGTGCTGGTGGGCGGAACGGCCAAGCTTCCTGGCGCGGTC
The DNA here is from genome assembly GCA_041674205.1 of Parcubacteria group bacterium. Taxonomy (GTDB): domain Bacteria; phylum Patescibacteriota; class Minisyncoccia; order Moranbacterales; family UBA2206; genus JAUXSK01. The sequence goes on along the minus strand of JBAYWF010000002.1, from coordinate 141,735 downwards.
GATTTGGCTAAGGATGTTTTGGGCTTGCCGGCGCAAACCGGTTTTCCGATCCAGCTTGGCGGGCTGATCGACAAGGTGGATGATCCGTCATATGTGACTGCGGTCGGTTTGGTGCTTTGGGGATTGGAAAATGCTAATGCTGTTAGAGGCGGCAGGGGGATAGGCGGTTTCTCGAGCGGCATCGGCGAATCAGTCGAAGGTATCAAAAAATGGTTTGGAAAATTCTTGCCCTAAAAACCGGAATAAGCGGAAAATTCATTTTTTTAACTAAAAATGCCAGCCAAGGCGTTTTTGCATTTTAATCTTTCCAGGTGTATAATAGGAATAGTCGCTTGAATAGGCCAATTTTGGCAATAAACTCGGCGTAGGCGGCCAAAAATAAACACATAATCCGTTATTTGACACATAGTAATCATATGTGTTAAGTTTAGTTACTACGAAACTGAAAAAATGTCCTTCTGGGACTTTGAAAAGTTATTAAAATTCAATTTTATACATAAAAAAACATATGGCAGAAATCAAACCACCAGTTGAAACCTTTGCCCGCATCAAGGTTGTCGGCGTCGGAGGCTCTGGAAACAACGCGATTGAAAGGATGATCGAATCAAAAATCAAAGGCGTGGAATTTGTCGCGATTAATACTGATTCTCAAGCTTTGCATCACAATAAAGCTACTGAAAAAGTGCATATCGGCAAAAATCTGACCAAGGGTCTCGGGGCGGGAATGAATCCGGATATCGGCCGCCAAGCGGCTGAAGAAACCCGGGATGAAATCCAAGATGTCCTCAAGGGGGCTGATATGGTTTTCGTGACTTGCGGTTTGGGGGGAGGCACCGGATCAGGTGCAGCGCCGATCGTAGCTGAAATCGCCAAGGAGCTGGGCGCTTTGACCGTGTCGGTCGTAACCAAACCTTTCACTTTCGAAGGCGCGCAAAGGAGGGCGATCGCTGAAGAAGCGTTGGAAAATTTGAAAGAAAGGGTGGATACGTTGATAACCATTCCGAATGATAAACTTTTGCAAATCATCGATAAGAAAACGACCCTCATCAATTCTTTCAAGATCGTAGACGATGTGCTGCGCCAAGGCGTGCAAGGGATTTCCGATTTGATTACCAAACCTGGAATCGTCAATGTCGACTTCGCGGATGTGCGTGCGATTATGTCCAATAGCGGTTCAGCCTTGATGGGTATCGGAATCGGATCGGGCGACAATCGGGCAGCTGACGCGGCCAAGGCCGCTATCAATAGTCCTTTGCTGGAGCTTTCGATCGACGGTGCCAAAGGCGTGTTGTTTAATGTCAGCGGTTCATCCGATTTGACGATGTTGGAAATCAACGAAGCGGCCAATATTATAACCGAGTCAATCGATCCAAACGCGAAGGTGATTTTCGGAGCCGTTGTCGACGAAGCCGTCAAAAAAGGCGAGGTCCAGATTACTGTCGTAGCTACCGGATTCGATTCCGACCGGGTTAAAGAATCTCCGATTGAGAGGATGTCCCGGATCGCGATCGCGCAAAACCGATCGAATGTGCAAAGCGCTCCAAGCATCACGAATGTCCAAAGTAATCAGAATTTCAATAATATTCCAAATGTAAAAAAAGAAGAAGAGGAATCAGAAGTGCCTAGGATGACCTTTCCTGAAAAATTCGAATCCAAAATGATCATCGAAGAAAAAGTCCAACCCAAGCCGATCCGGCCGGCCTACACGGCGACTGAGAAATCTTTGGAAGACGAAGATGATGAACTGGAAATACCGGCTTTTATCCGCCGGAAAATGGGGAAATAATAATCCGGAAAAATCCTTCCAGAGCACCGTTAACGCGGTGCTTTTTTTGTGGTATAATAAAGACATAAAAAAACGGATCTAAATCTATAAACCAAAACTAATGAAAAAAAACAAACTGATCGTGGCTTCCGTCTTCGCATCCGTGCTTCTGGCCGGAATTTTTTCTTTTTCCGTTTCCAACGCCGAGGAGATGCCGGAACCGGTTTCTTTAGGGGAGATCGTGGCGGTCGCCGAGGTCAATATTTTCGATGCGAAAATAGTTTCCCAGGAGGAGAACAAACTCAAATTGTCGTTCGATTTGTCCAATGGGCGCAGCATCCAGCCGGACGTCAGATATGCGGTGCGCTTGATCGGGGCTGACAACGGCAACCAAGCCGTGGCGGACGAACTGGTTTACGCTGAAAACCTCGATCTCAAGGAAGATGAAACCGTATTGAAAGAAATCGAATATGTCGCTCCGACCTATCTCAGTGGTCGGTTCCAGATTTGGCTCGTGGCCCAAAACCAAAGCGGCTTGGATCTGGCGTTGGCCCAGGCCGGCGAGATATCTTTGGCGGGCAACGGGAAATATGTTGAAATCGTCCCTGATTCCTGCTACCTGAAAGTCGAAGGGGAGCCGGAAGACAAGACCTATAGCCTGATCCAGGGTGTGGATGTTAAAAATGAGGAAAAACTCATCGCCGTTTGCGAACTTAGCAATCATTTTGAAAGTCCAGCCGAGGTCACCCCCATCTTTAAGAATTATTGGCGTTCCACTTTCGGAAAACCGGTCGCGACTGTCGATGGATCGCAGCCGGCTTTGCGGTTGGCACCAGGCGAAAAGAAACCATTCGAAATAGTTTTGTCGAAAGCGATGGTTCCCCAGGCTTATGACGCCGTCTTGGAACTTGCCGATGGCCAGGGCAAGCTGGTTTCCAACAAGGTTACGTTCCACTACGTCCTGCGCGGGCCGAGCGCCACGATCCAAAACTTAAGATTGGACAAGGATTATTACCAAAAAGGCGAAACCGCCCAGGCTTCTATCTATTGGACTCCGGCGGCGGATAATTTCTACGGAGCAAGATTCGCTCCGACAGAAAACTCCCAAATATCTTTGGCAATTTCGATTAAAAGCGGAAGCGGCGCTTCTTGTTCAGACAACTTCAAGCGGACGGCCGATCCGGAAGCCCGGATTTCTGACTACGGCCTGCCGATAACGGCTGACTGCGCCGATCCTAAGATAGTGGTGAGTTTGGAAGACAGTCAGGGCAATGTCCTGGATCGGAAAGAATATGTCCTGATCAGCCAGAACGCGCCGGCCAGTCCGGAATCGGAAAAAGCAGTTCCGCCAACGGAAGACGGTAAATATGATCCCGTGTTTTTGTATCTTGGTATCTTGGGAGCGGTCTTGGCTATCGCGATCATAGCGCTGGTTTTCCGCAACAAAAGAAGCGTTTCGCTGATTGTCTTTTTCATCTTCGGCTCGGCCCTTTTTATGCATGGTGAAAAGGCGCTGGCGGCGACCTATGTGGTCAAGAGTATCAATTCTTCCCATTCTGATAGTGTCTATACTGTCAATCTGAGTAAATCCAAATTTTTTCCGGGAGATACCATAACGGTTTATGGTACTGGTAGCGGCGGAGTTTGTGGTAACGGTGATCTTTTTCAGTATTTGGCTGTCACTTCCACGGACGGGTCTAATTCCGTTTCTAATCGGATAATCGACATTTATGCCGATCAGGGTCATTGGTTCGTCGCCAATGGGACGCAGGGTTGGCAATGCACCGGTTGGAGATGTAATTATATTACCAATGGAAAAATAAGTTTCGCCGTTTCCAATGTCGCCGGGGCCCACAAAGTAAAATTCGTAGGTCAAGGCTGGGGATCATCCGCTAGTTTTTCTTTGCCATATACCGTCGTTTACCCTCCGACCGCTCCGACCGCTCCGACTCTCACCGGTCCGGCCACCGGACTGATCAATACCAATTATAATTTTACCGCCAGAGCCACCGATATCAATAATGACAAAATCCGCTACGGTTTTGATTGGGATAATAACAATGTCATCGACCAATGGATGCCAGTCAGCGGCTACGTCTCTTCCGGCACCGCCCAAACCGCCACCCATCAATGGTCAAATACCGGCGCCAAAAGATTCAAGGTCCGCGCCTGCGACACCAATGGCAGTTGTTCTGCTTGGTCAGCACTTTTTACTATTACTATTTCTGCGCCACCATCTCCTTGCGCCCTCCCTTGGGGTGGCACCACCCCTTCTGGAACGAGTGTCACGGCTTACAATACCACCCAGGCTTGCGATTGCACCACGGCCGACCAAACCCGCACCTGCACCAATGGCATCCTGTCCGGGACGTATACGAACAGAACTTGCCTGCCTATTCCTTCCGTAGTCGGAGCTTGCGGTACCGCGAATGGCCAGGAGCTGGCCAGCGAGCCGACCAGTGGATTGTGCTCTTCCGGCAACCCGTCCGCGGTTTCTAGTACGAATGATTCCTGGGACTGGACTTGCAACGGCATCTGCAGCACGGTCAACGTTTCTTGCAGTGCCGACAGGTCGCTTGATCTCAACTGGAAGGAAGTGAATCCGAATTAGGAAACCGGAAACTTGCATAAAAAACTCCCGGAATGATTCCGGAGTTTTTTGGATAAACCGGAAAAAGGGCATTTGACAGTGATGGGTAAAGTGATATACTATCAGTATGGTATAAATTTAAACGTATAACATTATGGAAAAATTAACATCCAAACAAAAAATGGTGCTCGACGCGGTACGGGAGATGATCGAGCAGGAAAAGGGCAACCCGACGAGCTATAAGCTGCACAAATACCTGGAGAAGCGTGGAATCGAGGTAGGAAGCCTGAAAGGGACGATGCAAGTCATCGAAGCGCTTGAGAAAAAAGATCTCGTCAAAAGGGACGAGGACAAGAAATTGTTCTTGGTGGAAAACGACAACTACGCCAATTTGGAAAATATCTTCTCGATGCCGATGTACGGATTGGCTTCATGTGGCGAAGCCTTGGCTTATGCTGAAGGCAACGTGGACGGTTATCTGCAGATTTCCAAAAGCCTGTTCCGACGGGAAGATCCGGCCAAGCTTTTCGCGGTGAAAGCGTTGGGGGATTCGATGAACAAGGAGGGCATCGGCGACGGGGATTATGTTGTTTTTGAAAAAGCCGACACGGCTGATTACGAGGGCAAGATAGTGGTGGCGGTCATCAATGGTATGGCGACCATCAAACGGTATAAAAAATTGCAGCACGGTATGATCGGTCTTTTTCCGCAATCGACCAATAAGGTGCATCAGCCGATCTATTTGGATGAGTCGGACGCGATCCTGATCGCCGGAGTGTTCCGCAAAGTCTTGCCGGTGGCTTTCGTGAGTCTGTAGGTTGTGGATAACTTCGGAAAATTTTTGAAAATTCTAGGAAAACCTGCTATTTCGCGAGAGCTTGGCAGGTTTTTCAATTGTGGTATAATAGTATCAAGTCATACTATATATAGTATATAAGCAGGTATAAAGCTGAAAATCATAAAATTAACCGAGGACGATCTTCGTGTTCACACCGACTTGCGGCTGCCGGACATCTAATCTTTAAACTTATCCTATGAATTGCCCTTTTTGCAACCATGCGGAGACAAAGGTGGTCGACTCGCGAGATACCAACGAAGGGAAGATTACCCGCCGCCGCCGCGAATGTGGAAAATGCGAGGCGCGTTTCTCCACTTATGAGGAAGTCGAATTGTTGCGCCTGGCGGTCGTGAAAAAAAACGGAGAAAAAACCGAGTATGATAAATCTAAGATTGAAACCGGTGTCAGGCATGCCCTGATCAAGCGTCCGATAACGGAAGAGCGGATAGTGAAACTGGTGGGCGATATAGAATATACCATCCAATCATTGGAAAAGCCGGAAATAACGACGAGGGAAATCGGAAAAATCGTGCTCAAGAAATTGAAAGAATTGGACGAGGTGGCGTATGTGCGTTTCGCAAGCGTATACAAATCATTCGGCAGCATTGAGAGTTTTAAAAAAGAGTTGGATAAATTGGATAATAATTAATTTTCCAGCCGCAGGCTGGCGATACCATTAATAAATTTCTAAAAACCGTATGGCAAAAAGCAAAAACAAAAAGGGGGCAAAGAAGGTCGGGGGAAAGAATAGCGGAGTGAAAAGAACTGCAGCCGGTAAATCCGGTGCCAAGAAAAAGGTTGTCAAAAAAACTGAGGTGGCTATGAAAGTGATCAAGCGGAGCGGGAAGGTCGTGGCTTTTGATCAGGGTAAGATCGCCAAAGCGGTCGGCAGGGCTTTTACGGTCACTGGCGAAGGAAGCGAGGCGGACGCCAAGAAAGTCGCCGCTAAAGTCGCCCAGCTTTTGAATAAGGGTTATAAAAAAGGTTATGTTCCAGGCGTGGAGGAAGTGCAAGATTTGGTGGAAAGGGTGTTGATGATCCTGGATTTCGATGAGACGGCTAAGGCCTATATCCTATACCGCGAACAGCACAGGAAGATCCGTGAAACGGAGGAGTCATTGAAGGACGCAGTGGATTTGGTGGATAAATATATCCAGGAGATCGACTGGAAAGTCAAAGAAAACGCCAATATGGCTTATTCGCTCCAAGGGCTCAATAACTATATCGCGTCGATCGTCAGCTCCAATTATTGGATGAACCGCGTCTATACCCGGGATATCCGTGAGGCGCATGAAGGCGGGGACATCCATATGCATGATTTGCAGTTGGTAGCGGCCTACTGTTGCGGTTGGGATTTGCAGGATTTGATCCGACGGGGATTCACCGGCGTGGCCGGCAAAGTGGCGTGCAAACCGGCGAAACATTTCGGCTCGATCTTGGGACAAATGGTGAATTTCATCTATACCTTGCAGGGCGAGGTGGCTGGCGCGCAAGCTTTTTCCAATTTCGATACGCTGTTGGCTCCATTCGTGCGTTATGACAAGTTGGGTTACGCCAAAGTGAAACAAGAAATCCAATCGTTTGTATTTAATATGAACGTCTCTACCCGGGTCGGATTCCAAACGCCCTTTTCCAATATTACGCTGGATATCGTGGCGCCGAAAAACATAGCCAAAGAGGCGGTGATCATCGGCGGAGTTCCGCAAAAAGAAACTTATGGCGATTTCCAGGAAGAGATGAATCTGATTAATCGGGCTTTCGCCGAAGTGATGACGGAGGGCGATGCCAGCGGCAGGATTTTCACTTTTCCGATTCCGACCTACAATATCGATAAGAATTTCAATTGGGATGACAAACGCTTCAACGCGATCTGGGAGATGACTGCCAAGTACGGAATCCCGTATTTCGCCAATTTCATCAATTCCGATATGGATCCGGATGATGCGCGCAGTATGTGTTGCCGATTGAGATTGGATAATCGGGAACTGAGGAAACGGGGCGGCGGGTTGTTCGGTGCCAATCCATTGACGGGCTCGATCGGGGTGGTGACGATAAATATGCCCCGCCTGGGTTATGTTTCAAATAATAAAAAAGAATTTTATCAGAAGCTCGACCGCCTGATGGACATCGCTAAAGATAGTTTGGAAACCAAGCGGAAGCTGGTGGAGGGTCTGACAGATAAGGGTTTGTATCCGTATACTAAATTTTATCTGGACGCCATCAAGATGCGGCGGGGGGAATATTGGGCGAACCATTTCTCCACTATCGGCTTGATCGGGATGAACGAAGCGCTGCTTAATCTGATCGGAAAGGACATCACTACCAAAGAAGGCCAGAAATTCGCGGAAGAGGTCCTGGTGCATATGCGCAATCGGATGATAAAATACCAGACTGAGACGGGCAATATGTATAATTTGGAGGCGACGCCGGGAGAGGGCACCTCTTACCGCTTGGCCAGGATGGACAAGAAAAAATTCGATTCGGATATGATTTTCGCCAATGATAAAGCCGTGAAGGAAAAAGGCGCTGAACCGTATTATACCAATTCTTCCCAGCTTCCGGTCTATTTCACCGAAGATATTTTTGAAGCGCTGGATTTGCAGGAGAATATCCAGACCAAATATACCGGCGGTACGGTGCTTCACGGATTTTTAGGGGAACGGGTGATGGATATCGAAACGACCCGGAATCTGGTGCGCAAGATCGCGGAGAATTATTCATTGCCGTATTTCACCCTGACCCCGACTTTCAGTATTTGTCCGGTGCATGGATATCTCAACGGCGAACAGTCCAATTGTCCCAAATGCGTAGCGGAACAAAGTGAAAAGGGATATCTGAAGGCGGTTCCGGCCAAGGTTGAAAAATAATTTTTTTCAATATACAAAATAAAAAACTAAATGTATTTTGATCCGGAGTCGCGATAAGACGCCGGGCCAAAAACGAAAAAAGATGGAAAAATATATCTGCCACGATTGCGGAAGGACAATCGAACACGATGAGGAATATATGCCCTATAAAGTGGGCGCCGATATCTATATGAAATGCAAGTCTTGCCACCAGGCTGATCCGGTTTTGAGGAATTTCCAGAAAGCTGAAGTGTATTCGCGCGTAGTCGGATATATCCGTCCGGTCACCCAGTGGAACAAGGGCAAACAGGCTGAATTCGGGGACAGGACGGAGTTCGTAGTGAGCGAGGTGGCTTGTGGTTGCTAGATAAAAAAGAAAAAGATAGCGGGGCGACTTTGATTTTTAAATCGGGTCGCCCTGATTTAAAAATAATTTTAAATTACAAATTTTAAATTTTAAATCAAGTTCAAATTAAAAAAATGTTTAAAAATTTAGACACTTAGATTTCAATTAAAATTTAAAACTTAAAATTTAAAATTAAAAACTATGATTCTCGGCGGTTTTCAAAAACTGACATTACTCGATTATCCCGGCAAGATCGCTGCGACGGTTTTTACGGTGGGTTGCAGTTTCCGCTGCCCGTTCTGCCATAATCCGGAATTAGTGGATCTGCGTTTGGCGCATAACGAAGAATCGGAAAAAGTTTTCTTTGAATTTTTAGCCAAGCGGAAAGGCAAATTGGAAGGTGTCTGCATCACGGGCGGGGAACCGACGATTCAGCCGGACATAGTCGAATTCATTAAAAAAATAAAAAAGGAAGGTTTTTTGGTGAAATTGGATTCCAACGGCACCCGGCCGGACGTCCTAAGGAAGCTGATCAGTCAAGAATTAGTCGATTATATCGCGATGGACATCAAGAGCAGTTTGGAAAATTATGATTTGGTAACCGGTTCGAAAGTCGACAAGGACCGCATCCGTTTGAGCGTCAATCTGATAATGCATAGCCGAATACCCTATGAATTCCGCACGACAGCCGTGCCGGGACTGCACTCGGAAAGAGATTTTGACGAAATTGCCAAATGGATTTCCGGCGCGCAGGCGTATTATCTGCAGGAATACCGTGAAGAGCAGAAAATTTTGGATCCGAATTTGAAAAAGAAAACCAAGGGGCAAAAGATCGATCTGGAAAAAATCCAGAAAAAAATCCAAAAGAATTTCGGGAAGATGGGAATCAGGAGATAATTTTAAATTAATCCCATGCGTATTTATGTCAAAGTTTCACCCCGTTCGTCTAAAAACGAAGTGACCAAAACCGCCGAAGGGGAATATAAAGTGAGGCTGACCGCTCCGCCGGTCGATGGCGAAGCCAACGCGATGCTGGTGAAGATCTTGGCGGAACATTTTGGCGTGTCCAAAAGTTCCGTGCAAATCATTGGCGGGAAATCGGCCAAGACTAAGATAGTCGAGATAAGATGAAGCCCATAAAACAAGGGTTTTCCAAGGATATTGACAGGTTTTTTTAGGAAGAGTATAATCATAAATATGAAAAAGGGTTTTTTCGAAATGAATAATCAACAACAACAAGACTGGCTATAAGGCAGCTTGTTTTCTGATTATTTTTTCGAAGATATAATGGAAATCGGCTGTCGGGCCGGTTTTTTTGTTTTTCAAAACAGAAGGAGGGGCTATGAAAGATATGGGCGCGGTAAAGCTGGCAGTAAAGGTGGAAAAAAAAGGCAAGAAGGGTAGTAATGCGCTAGCAAAAAGGGAAACGGTCGCAGAAAAATATCTTTCCCAAAAAGGTGTTTTACTGGTCGATTTCCTGGACGCGAGTCGGATGGAGTTGCCGTTTTGACCAAGATCTCTTGGCAAAAGGCAAAGCAGCTCCGGTATCTATTATGATGCCTGAGCTGTTTTTTTATCTGCTATAATCAAAGAGTGGACAAAGCTAAAATATTTTCTCTGCTATCATTGGGTTTTATCGGGGGGATTTTTTGCGTTTCTTTTTATTATCCGCGGCGGGCGGATGGTTCCTATTTTTTCTTGATCCTGATCCTGCTGCTGGTTTCGGCAGTGGTTTTTTATAAGGATAAAAAAGCAAGTCTGTTGATGGCTCTGGGTGTATTTTTCTTGGGCGGGGCCTATATCACAAGCGCCAGATTGGAAAAAATGCCCGGTTTGGACGCCGCAAACAGGAATTTTTCCGGCGAAGTTTTGGTCGTAAAGGGGCCTGGGATAAAAAACCGGATGCAAAAAATAGTCGTGAAGACTGAGGGCGGAGAAAAATTCCTGATTACCGCCGGCGCCTACGCGGCCTACGGCTACGGCGATAGGCTGGAAATAAAATGCGCTTTGGAAATCCCGGAAAATCAAGACGGTTTCGACTACCGGATGTATCTGGCCAAGGACGGGATTTTTTATTTATGCAAAAGCCCGAAAATAGAATTGCTGGAAAAAAACCGGGGCAACGGCGCCTACGCTGGAATTTTAAACATAAAAAACGGATTGCAGGAAAAGATCATCGCCCTTTTGCCGGCGCCCCAATCCGGATTGTTGATTGGGTTGCTTCTGGGCGGGGATGAAAAATTATCGGAAAGCGTGCAGGAAGATTTTTCCAAAACCGGACTCACCCATATCGTGGCGGTATCAGGCTATAACGTGACGATCGTGGCGGAATATCTGATGCTCTTGGGAATTTTTTTGGGACTGTGGCGCAAACAGGCTTTTTGGTTCGCGATTGCGGGAATTTTCCTGTTCGTGGTGATGGCCGGCTTTCCGGCCAGCGCGGTACGGGCGGGCGTGATGGGCTCGCTCATTTTGTGGGCGATGAAAAACGGCCGTTTGGCCAACGCCTGGAACTCGATCCTGTTCGCGGCGGGCGCAATGTTGCTGTGGAATCCGTTGCTTCTGCGCTGGGACGTGGGTTTCCAATTGTCTTTCCTGGCGACCCTTGGCATCGTCTATTTTTATCCTTTGATCGAAAAATATTCCATCAAACAAAACGGCATTTCGTTTTTCAATGAGATTTTGTTCCTGACTTTGAGCGCGCAAATTTTCGTGTTGCCGGTCATCCTCGCGGACTTCCGGCAATTGTCGGTGATTTCGCCGTTGGCCAATGTGCTGGTTTTGCCAATCATCCCGTTGACGATGTTTCTGGGATTTTTGATGGTAGCCGCGTCCTTCGTTTTTCCGCCCCTGGCGACGGTTTTGGCCTGGCTGACGTTTTTGCCGCTAAAATATGAAACGGCCGTCGTCGGGTTTTTGGCCGGCTTGGAATCTGCTTCGGTGGAAGTTTCCGGTTTTTCCTGGGTTTGGGCGGTGGGATGGTATGCGCTTTTGACAGGGCTTGTGTTTTTTTCAAAGCGAGCTAGGCTGGCGCGCAATGATCCGGATTTTTTAATGGAAAGCGTTTCAGAAAAAAATAAGGAAGTGCCATTTTAACACCGCTAAATTTTCCTAATGGAAAATTTCACCACGCCATTTTTCTTTTCCCAAAAGAAAAGTGGCAAAAAAGAAAAAGGCCGCACGGCGGAATACCAAGACAAATTTTCAACTTGCTCGCTAAAATTTTTGGTTGCCCCGCGGCGGACCTAAAAATTTCTTAACGCTCACAATTTCAATTTGTAGCTTGGTATTCCGCTAGTGCGGGAATAGTTTTGGCGCTAAAAAAACAAATCCGCACCTTGGCGCAGTGCGTTTCTAAATTCCAGCGCGGGAGCGTTAAGAAATTATCAAGAAGGATAGCCAGAAGGTAATCTTTGATAATTTTAGCGGCCAAGCTAGGAATTTAGACAGCACGAGCCGGTGTCGGCGGTTTCTTTTTGCCACTTTCTTTGCCGCCAAAGAAAATGGCGAACCGTATGTTTTTCTATAAAGAAAAACAAGCGTTGTATCGATCGTCTTTTGTTTGTTAAGATATAGCAATGAGGCATAGGAAGATAGTATATATTTCAATATTCGCCTTGGCGACGATCAGTCTGATTTTGGCGGGGATTATCCGCTCTGGGAAAAACCAGGAATTGAGAATCGTTTTTTTGGATGTGGGGCAGGGCGACGCGATTTTGATCTCGCAAGGTTCAAATCAGATCCTGATCGACGGCGGACCAAACGGCCAGGTGCTGATGGAAAAATTAGGGCGCTACGTTCCTTTTTGGGATCGGGAAATTGAAATGGTGGTCGCGACCCATCCGGATCAGGACCATATCGAGGGTTTGCTGGAAGTGATGAAAAATTATAAGATCGACGCTTTGATAGAGGGGACGGAACAAAGCGAGTCGCAATTGTATAAAAATTACGAAGGACTGATCGCACAAAAACAGATCCAAAAAATTGACGCGCTGGCGGGCTTGAAAATAAAATTAGACCAGGCCGGGATGGAAATCCTCAGTCCGGCCGGACCGGTGCCGACCGGCACGGCCAAGGACACCAACAGCTACAGCGTGGTGTCCAAATTGGTTTTCGGCCAAAGTTCTTTCTTGCTCACCGGCGACTTGCCGGATGCGGAAGAGAAAAAACTGCTGCAAAAAAACGCCGATTTGCCAGCTCGGGTTTTGAAAGTCGCGCATCACGGTTCCAAATATTCCACGACGGAAGAATTCCTGGACAAGGTGCGTCCGGATGATGCCATAATTTCCGTCGGCCGGAACAACCGTTTCGGGCATCCCGCGCCGGAAGCCTTGGACAGGCTGAGGGAACGCAGAATAAATATTTTCCGGACGGACGAAAAAGGCGATATCGTTTATGAATGCCTGAGCCCGGATGTCCGATGCCAAATGACCCTGGATTAGTCCCCAGCTGTTGATATGGGTGAAACTTCGGTTATTATTGCCATTTCATATCGCATATGATAATCTTGACTTTAGATAAACATTAAATATTTTGTAAAAGTTATGGACAATCATCCAAAAAAAGAAAGGACATTCATAATCCTGAAACCGGACGCGATCCAAAGGAGTCTGATGGGGGAAATCGTTTCCCGCATCGAAAGGACCGGTTTGAAATTCACGGCGATGAAGATGCTGGTGCCGAAAGCCGAGCAATGCTGGGCCCACTATAACAAAGATGACGCGTGGTTCCAATCGAAAGGGGAAAGGATCGTCAAAGGCCGGCAGGAGAACGGTTTGCCGGTTAACAAGGAAGCGATCGAATATGGCAAGGACATCATCCAGCAGCTGGTGAATTTTATGACGGCCGGACCGGTGTTGGCGGCGGTGATCGAAGGCAACCAGGCCGTGGGCATAGTCACGAAAATCGTGGGCGGAACCGAGCCGTTGACGGCGGATATCGGGACTATCCGGGGCGATTTGACGATTGACTCCTACGATATGGCCGGAATTGATGAGCGCGCGGTGCGCAATCTGATCCATTGTTCCGACAAACCGGAAGAAGCCGCCCGGGAAATCAAGATCTGGTTCGATGAAAGCGAGATTATAAAATACCGATTGGCGCAAGAAGCGATTTTGTACGATGTCAACCTGGATGGGATCCTGGAATAGGGTGAAAAAATAGGATATCTTTTTTCAAAAGGCCGGAAATTTCCGGCCTTTTGAGTTATCCACAAGGTTGATTTGACAGAGGTTCCGGCTTGGAATATAATAACGGAATGGAGAACTCATTACAAAAATTTTATCTCTGCGTGGAACTCATTATTATGGGTCGTTTTGCGCCGGGTAAAATTTCGAGTTAACCAACCAATCAGAAGATATCGAAATAACAACCCGGCGGAAAGCCGGATTTTTTGTTCATTAAAAAATTATTTGTTGCTCTAGGCGTGGTTGGAAATTTATAAAATTTGCGATTATTCCTGGCTCAACAAGAAACATTAATCAAAAAAAGAGAAGGAGTGCTTATGTGTGGAGATGGAGGAATAGTGTTTTTGCCTCTGTTGCGTCCATGTGATGGATGCAACGAAAGCCTGAAGGGCATAAGATGCAAAGATAGTGCTTCATGTGAGGATTGGGGAAAATGGGTAGCTAGCCAGAAAGAACTACCCCCCAAAAAAGAGAAAGAAATGAGCAGATATGCATTTGAGATGCAGGCCTATTCTGTTTGAGGAGGGGATATGAACGGAATGATTTGTGGTATTTCGGACGAAGCGCCTTTGATGGTGTCGGAGGAACAGGAGAGAAGGTATCTCCTGGACAAAAAACCGTTAAAACTCAAACAGGAGTTTGACCATTGGCGCCAGGTGGCTTGGAGATTGTCCACGCGACAAGTTATCATTGCCACCCAGGAAGATGGTGACAAGGTCTTAATAAGAAGCGAGCGGCCACTCAATCTAGATGATCTGTGTGAAAAGCAGATCGCCCGGCGCAATTTTATCGGAACTGAAACCATCGGCTGTAAGAGCTTGGTGGTTACGCGGGAGGGTGTGTATGAGGAGATGCCGGATTTTCTGGTGATTCCTAGCTACCTTTCCTGATCACTGTGGACATAAAACAAAAGAGGGGTTCGAACATCGTTCGGCCCCTCTATTTAATTTGCACGAATTTTTTTTGGAGCCTATAATGGAAAAGTTAAAAAATAACGGTTTTTATAAACAGAACCTGCGTGTTTGTTTTTGAAATTCCTATAGCTACCCTGCGGAATTTAAGTGTGATGCGCCCTTTTTACTTAAATTTTTGATTCCTAAATAAAACCGGCTGTAAGTAATTTCAAAAACAAACACGCAAGTTCCCATAATGATATGGCAAACAAGGTGGAATATATTTGGATAGATGGGAAATTCACGCCTTTTGCGAAGGCGCGGATCCACGTTTTGAATCACAGCTTGCACTACGGCTCGGCGGTCTTTGAGGGCATCCGGTGTTACGCGACCAAAAACGGTCCGGCAGTTTTCCGCTTGAAAGAACATATCGACCGGCTATTCCATTCGGCCGGAACGATGGGGATGGCAACGGCTTTCACGAAAAAACAGGCGGCGCAGGCGGTTTTGGAATTGATCAAAAAAAATAAATTGCAAGCGGGCTATATCCGTCCGATCTTTTTTTATGGCGAAAAGATGGGCCTTGATCCGGCGGGCGCGCCGGTCCAGTTGGCCATAGCGGCTTGGCCGTGGGGCAAATATTTGGAAAAAGAAAGCGTGTCGGTCAAGATTTCGTCTTTCGCGCGCATCCACCCGGGTTCCAGCGTGATGACCGCCAAAATTTCCGGGCACTATGCCAATTCGATCGTGGCTTCCTTGGAGGCGAAAAAAGCCGGCTTTGACGAGGCTTTGCTGCTGGACTGGCGGGGCAACATCGCGGAAGGCCCGGGAGAAAATATTTTTTTCGTGAAAGGCAAAAAATTATACACGCCGGAAGCCGGAACGATCCTGCCTGGTTTGACGCGCGGCAGCGTGATGGAAATAGCTGGAGATTTCGGATATAAAACGATTGAAAAGAAAATCCGGCCGAAGGATTTGAAAAGTTTCGACGAAGCTTTTTTCGTCGGGACGGCGGCGGAGATAAACGCCATCGGGAAAATTGACAAGTATATTTTCGGCGCGGGCGGCGAGGGGATTGCGACTAGGGAAATCCGGGAAAATTATGCCAAGATAATCCGCGGAGAAAATAAAAAATATAAAAAATGGCTAAGTTATGTCAAATAAAAAAATAGGAGCGGACAAGGATTTGGTGAAACTCCGTGCTAAAATAGACGGAATCGACGCCCGGATTTTCAAATTGCTGGAAGAGCGGTTCGCGGTGGTGGAAAAAGTCGGAAAATACAAAACGCGCAATAATCTGCCGGTCAGGAACGCCGGACGCGAAAAAGAAATCATAGCGGAAAAAATGAAAAACAGCGGATTGGATGGAAAATTCATCCGAAGTTTCTATAAGATAATTTTTAACCAATCATATAAGATTGAAAAATAATATGGTCCAAGACAATAAAACGGAGGAATTGATAATCGGCGTATCCGGACAGGTCGGCAGTTTTTCCGAAGAAGCCGCTAAATATTATTGCCAAAAAAACGGCATCGACGGTTTCCGGATTGAATATCTGACCAGCGTCGAAGGCGTCCTGAGTAATTTGGAAGCGGGCAAAATCGATCAAGGCGTTTTTCCGATTGAGAATTCCAACGGAGGCATCGTGATCGAAGCGGTCTATGCGATGGCGGAACATAATTTCCGGATCGAAAAGATGTTCGAGATCGATATCAAACATTGTCTCTTGGGCAAGAAAGGGGCCAATGCCAGCGGGATAAAAAAAATCACCTCACACCAGCAAGCTTTGCGCCAATGCCGGATGTATCTCAAGCGCAAGTGGGCGGATGTCGAGCTGGAAGAATATTCCGATACGGCTTCGGCTGCCAAGGATTTGAGCGAGGGGAAATTCCCGGTTTCGACGGCGGTCATCGCTTCCAAGGGCTGCGCGCAGATCTATGGATTGGATATTTTGGAGGAGGGGGTGCAGGATTTGAAATTCAACTTCACGACTTTCATCGTAGCCAGCCGGAAATAAGATAGGGGGCACTGTTTATTTTCCCCGGATATAGTATGATGGTGGTATGCGCGGAATAATCCGAAAAATCATCCTCATAACCATCCTGCTGGTTTCCATCGGAGTTTTTGTCGCGCGCAACCGGGCTTGGGTGGCGAAGAACAATCCTCTTTCCCAGTATAAGTGCGATATCCCGGTGACCTACGCCATCGGCGCGGTCGATCCGCGATTCAATATGTCCCAAGAAAAATTCGCGGCTATGGTGCAAGAGGCGGAACGGAAATGGGAAAACGCCTTGGGGCGCGATGTTTTGCGGATGGAAACGGACGGGCGCGTGAAGATCAATCTGGCATATGATGGCCGGCAGATGACGACTGAGAATTTGAAAACCATCGGAGTGGATATCGAATCCGGCAAGCAGGCGGCCGGCCAATCTTTGGATAACTATAACGCGCTGACGGCCCAGCTGGAACAGAGAAAAAATTCCTTCGCTTCCGATTCGGCCGCATATGAAAAAAAACAGAAGGCCTATAACGAGGATGTCGATAGCTATCAGAAGGAATTGGAAGATTATGAACGAAGCGTCGATTATTGGAATAGCCGGGGCGGAGCGACCGGCAGCGACTATGAAGAACTTACCGATCAGAAAAAGGAATTGGATAGGCACTACGCGGCTATTAAAGCCCAGGAGAGCAGTCTGAAAGCTTCCTATGTCAGCCTGGAAAAAAGGCGCCAGGAAGTGAATACACTGGTGGCTAAAATCAATGCTTTGGTGGGCAATGTGGAACAAATCGCGGATATGACCAATGAGAAAGTGGCGGATTATAACGAAACCCAAACGGAGCGGGGAGAATTCGAGACCGGCCTCTATACGAATGACAATGGTTCGGAGTCGATCGATATCTTCCAATTTGCGGATGACAAGGATCTTTTGGCCGTGCTGATCCACGAAATGGGTCACGCGCTGGGATTGGAGCATGCCCAGAACCAGTCAGCCATAATGTATCCGAAACTGGTCAATCAAAGTGCGGACATTACGCCGGACGACGTCGCGCTTTTCCAGGGAACTTGTGTCAGATAATATCCGGCTGGATAAGGATAAGCCGTTGTTTTTTTAGCGGAAAAAACAGACAAAAATCCCTCTCGCTGGGAGAGGGATTCCATGGTCCGGAAAAAGATAGACCGGAGTCTGTTATTTCGTTTTTGACAAAGTCTTGATGCAACGGGTGCAGACCTTCATCCTTTCGCCGTCAACTTTCTTCGTTTGCAGGTTGATACCGAATTTCCGCAGGGTCGCGATATTGGAATGGCTCCTTTTGTTGCCGCTTCCTGCGCCGCGCTCGCAAAGTTCACATACTCTACTCATGATATATAGTTCGCATATCGCATATCGCATAACGCATATCCGTTAAGATCGGCGTTCCACGTCCTACGCTCCACACATTTATAGGTTGATTACTGACAGAATTTAGAGTATCATATAGATGCTAACTTGTAAAGTCCCCAATATGTTAAATGAAATCGTCCTTATAGCGTTCTACGTCATCATCCTTTTGTACGCGGTGATCATCCATGAGGTGGCGCATGGCGTGATGGCTTTGTGGCTAGGGGACACGACCGCCAAATATGCCGGCCGGTTGAACCTCAATCCTTTCAAGCACATCGATCCGATAGGATCGGTCGTGGCGCCCCTGCTGATGCTTTTGGTTTCCAATTTCCGTTTCGCTTTCGGCTGGGCCAAACCGGTGCCGTATAATCCATACAATCTTACCGATCAGAAATGGGGACCGGCTTTGGTGGCTTTGGCGGGTCCCGGTTCCAACATCCTGTTGGCGACGATCTTCGCTATCGCAGCCAGGCTGATCGATATCCCGGCGGCGGTCAAGACGGATATCATTATGAATTTCAACAATTGGTCCGATATTTCCGCCGTAATCGCCGGTTCGACCGGTTCGATTTTTTTCGAACTGTGCGTGGTGGTCATCTTTTGGAACGTCTTGCTGGCTTTCTTCAACCTGATTCCCATCCCGCCATTGGACGGCTCCAAACTCCTGTTTGCGATTCTGCCCGTAAAAATTGAGACGATGGCGATGCTTGAGCAATTCGGCTTCATCTTCCTGCTGTTTTTCATCATTTTCTTTTCGGCTCCGCTGGGAGTATTTTTGGATCTCATGCTGGGGCTGTTTTTGGGGATAACGGTGTGACCGGCCAGTATTGACATAAAACGCGATATCCTTTATGATTATTTTGCTAGTCATCCTAGCGGTTTTTTATTAAATTTAAAAATCAGAGGCCTAAGCTAGACGTTCTGCTATCTTGGTCTTGAAAGACAAAATGCCAACAATCAATCAATTGAAGCGAAAAGTCAGAAAGTCTAATGTGAAGAAGACCAAATCTCCTGCTTTTAGGAATGTTTTCAACACGCTGAAAAATAAGCCTATCGAAACTGTCAGTCCTTTCAAGCGCGGGGTCTGTCTCAAGGTCAGCACCACTACTCCGAAAAAACCGAACTCGGCCTTGCGGAAAATCGCCAGGGTGAAATTGACCAATGGAATGGAAGTGACCGCCTATATCCCCGGCATCGGGCATAATTTGCAAGAACACTCCATCGTGATGATCCGCGGCGGCCGGGTGAAAGATCTTCCGGGCGTGCGTTACCACATCGTCCGCGGGGTGCTGGATTCAGCCGGCGTAGCCAATCGCAAACAAGGGCGCAGCAAATATGGCGCGAAGGTCGCTAAAGCTAAAGAATAAGAAATTAATCCCTAAGACCATAGGTCATATAGGACTTATCGGTCATATTTAATAAAATGCCAAGAAGAAAAAGGATTTTTAAGAAGAATATAAAACCGGACGCCAAGTTCGGGAACTTGCTGATCGGAAAGTTCGTCGGCTACATCATGAAAGAAGGCAAGCGGACCACATCGGAGCGGATCATGTATGATTCATTTGATATCATCCACGAGCGGACCAAAAAAGGCGGACTTAACACTTTCGAACAGGCTATCAAGAACGTTTCACCTCTAGTCGAATTGAAATCAAGAAGAGTCGGAGGCGCCAACTACCAGGTGCCGGTCCCGGTTTCCGGAGAGAGAAGGACGACTTTGGCGATGAGATGGATCAATAAGGCGGCCAGCTCGAAAAAAGGCAAATCGATGGCGGAAAAACTGGCTGATGAATTCATTGACGCTTCCAATAAGATCGGAGCGGCTATGAAGAAAAGGGAAGACGTCCACCGGATGGCGGATGCCAACAAGGCTTTCGCGCATTTCGCGTAGCATTAAAAAAGATAATCATAAGACCTATAAGACCTATCGGTCTGTTTAAATTAAAAATCAAATGGCAAGACAATACGCAATGGACCACCTAAGGAATATCGGGATCATCGCCCACATCGATGCCGGCAAGACGACCACCACTGAGCGGGTGCTTTTCTATACCGGAATCACCCATAAAATCGGAGAAGTGCATGAAGGCGCCGCTACGATGGACTGGATGGAGCAGGAGCGGGAACGCGGCATCACCATCACTTCGGCAGCGACGACTTGCTATTGGAAGGACTACCAGATCAACATCATCGACACTCCGGGCCATGTGGACTTCACCGTGGAGGTGGAGCGTTCTTTGCGCGTCCTGGACGGCGGCGTAGTGGTGTTCGACGGCAAGGAAGGCGTGGAGCCGCAATCGGAAACGGTGTGGCGCCAGGCGGACAAATATGACGTGCCGCGCATCTGTTTCATCAATAAGATCGACAAAGAAGGGGCTGATTTCTATTATTCTTTTAACACGATCGGCGAGCGCTTGACGCCGAACGCCGTGGCGATCCAGATCCCGATCGGAGAACGTGGGGATTTCGCTGGCGTGGCCAACCTGATGAATATGAAAGCCTACACTTTCGAAGGGCAAATGGGCGAGAAGGTGGTCGAAGGTGAAATCCCGGCCGAGCTTTTGGACAAAGCCAAAGAATGGCGGGAAAAAATGGTGGAAAAAATCGTGGAAAACGACGAGGCTTTGACGGAAAAATATTTAAGCGGCCAAGAGATTTCCGAACAAGAATTGAAAGACGCTTTGCGGCGGGAAGTCGTGGCCAATAAGATCTATCCGGTACTGACCGGAACCGCTCTCAGAAATAAGGGCGTGCAACTGGTGCTGGATGCGGTGGTGGATTATCTGCCGAGCCCGATCGACGTGCCAGCGATCAAAGGAACGGAACTCAACGATTTGACCAAGGAAGTGCCAGTCTTGCCTCAAGACGACGCGCCGTTCGCCGCTTTGGCTTTCAAAGTAGCGACCGATCCGTTCGTCGGGCAATTGACTTTCTTCCGGGTGTATTCCGGAACGGTCAAAGCCGGTTCCTATGTTTTGAATTCTACTAAAGGGGAAAAAGAAAGGATCGGACGGATTTTGCGGATGCATTCCAATCATCGTGAGGAAATCGAAGAATTGCAAGCGGGAGGCATCGGCGCGTTGGTGGGTATGAAAAACACGACGACCGGCGACACTCTGTGTGACGAAGCGCATCCGGTGCTTTTGGAATCCATCACTTTCCCGGATCCGGTCATCCATATCGCGATTGAGCCGAAAACGAAAGCTGACCAGGAAAAAATGGGCTTCGCCCTTCGCAAATTGGCGGAAGAAGATCCGACTTTCAAAGTCAGGACCGACGAAGAAACCGGCCAGACGATCATCGCCGGAATGGGCGAATTGCATTTGGATATCATCGTGGACCGGATGAAGCGCGAATTCAAAGTGGAAGCTAATATCGGACAACCGCAAGTGGCTTATCGGGAAACCATCAAAGCCAGCGCGCAAGCTGAAGGAAAATATATCAAGCAATCCGGAGGACGCGGACAATATGGCCATTGTTGGCTCAAATTGGAACCGCAAGAGGCTGGTAAAGGCTTTGAGTTCGTCACTGAAATCAAGGGTGGTGCCATTCCGCAAGAATTCATCCCGCCGATTGAAAAAGGTGCCAAGGATGCGATGGACAACGGCGTGTTGGCCGGCTATCCGATGGTGGATATCAAGGCGACCGTGTACGACGGATCTTTCCATGATGTCGACTCCTCCGAAGCGGCTTTCCGTATCGCTGGATCGATGGCTTTCAAGGAAGCAGCCCGTCGGGCGACTCCGATCATCCTGGAACCGATTATGAAAGTTATCGTGACCACTCCGGAAAACTTCATGGGCGACGTGGTGGGCGATTTGAACTCCAAGCGGGGAATCATCCGCGAGATGAACGACCGGGGAACCGGCGCTTCAAGCGTCAAGATTATCGACGCGGAAGTCCCGTTGTCTTCGATGTTCGGCTACGCGACCCAATTGCGTTCGATGACCCAGGGCCGCGCCAACTACTCGATGGAATTCGACCACTATGCCGAAGTGCCGAAGAACGTGGCGGAAGAAATCATCAGCGGCAAGAAGAAATAATAAAACCAATCTTTACGATAGAAAACGGCTCCGTCAACGGGGCCGTTTTTGTTTTTGCCAAAGGTCGGCTTTGGGCGTAAAATTAAAAAAAAGATAACATATAAAAACAAATTTTATGCGAAAAGATCCGTCCAAATTTTTAGGGTGGCTCGTGGGGATTTATGTTTTGGAATTTTTGGTTTTGGCGATCGCTCCCTTCGACCGGATGACCTGGTTTGTGGAAAACATCACGGTGGTGATCATCGTGGGAGTTATCCTCGGATTGTACCGGGCCAAGATCCGTTTTTCCAAGGCGGCCTATGCGCTCATGTTCGTATTGATTTATCTCCACACCATCGGCGGACATTGGACTTTCGCTTTGGTGCCGTTTGGTTGGGTGACGGACTTTTTCGGATTTTCGCGCAACCACTTCGACCGCCTGGCGCATTTCTCGGTGGGGTTCTATGCCTTCGCGATCGCGGAATGGCTCTGGAGCAAAAAAATGGTGGCCAACAAATTCCTGCTGTTCACCTATCCGGTATTCGCGATCGCTACCGTCGCGATGGGCTACGAACTCATTGAATGGATTTTTGCGATACTAGCCAACCCGGAAGCGGGCATCGCCTACCTCGGCAGCCAGGGCGACATCTGGGACGCTCAAAAAGACATGCTGGCCGACACCCTCGGCGCCCTCACCGCCACGGCTTTTTTCTTTTCCCTGCGCGGATTGTGGAAAAACAAGCTTAAATAAATTCGGGTCGGACATTGACTTTATCCCAAGCCGTGCTATGATGTTTTGAAACAAGTTCGTCAACTTGGCTTCGTCAATCCGGTTCTTTCTTTTCAAATAAACGTATAGGAGGTGAGGCATGAATCCGTTGAATTGGTTGTATGTTTTTGTGCTGGTCTTGGCTGGCATAATTGGTAGCCATGAATTCTTCAAAAGCGGGATGCTTGAAATGGCTTGGGATTCAGCTACGATATTCTTGTTGTCATGGTATTTCATAATCTCGATCGCTATCCTGCTTATGGGAATCTTCTTGAAGATCGGCCTCTTCACAATGAAAGCCTTTCTGGATTCCGGAAAACATGAGGAGGATCGGAAACGCTTGACCAAGAAACAAGTGGACAGGATATACGCGACAAAAGTCCACATCTGCCCGGGAATCCTAAGTTTTTTCGCGTTCGTGTCCGGCGCCTGCTTGATTTGCCAAGCTGACATATCGAACGGATTTTTCAGAGCCCCCGCTTTGCATGGCGGACTGCTGCTTATAATCATAGGCATGCGGCTTCCGGGCATCTCGATTATCGGTATTGAAGCATGGCGGGATAAATAAAAACCATAACGATGGAGGGACTGGCCTGGTTGGAAACAACCAGGCTTTTATTTTGCCAAGCTCTTGTTTTGGGCGTAAAATGGAAGCAGGATTTAATACTTACTATAAAAAAACTATGCCGAAAAAAATCATCCGACAAGCTTTCCTTTTCGCCCTGGGCGAGGGGATCTATATCTCCCTGGTCGCGCTCCTCTTGTTCACCGTCGGGAAACTGTTCGGTGACAAGCCGGATCCCGCCATCGTCGCTCCGATCGCTTTCCTTTTGCTTTTGGTCATTTCCGCTTCAGTTTCCGGCGCTTTGATTTTAGGAAAACCTCTGATGCTCTATCTTGACGGCAAAAAGAAAGAGGCGCTCCAATTTTTCGGCTGCACTTTAGCCTGGCTGGTGGTGTTCCTGATCGTCGCGTTTGGTATCATAGCGACTAGGTAAATAAAATTTCCACAGCGGTCAGGCTGTGGATAACCATTTTACTGTATTCAGTAAAATGGTCGACATTGGCTCAAATACGGTGCGCAAGGTGCGGGACTGGAAGCTGGATCGCTACGCTTGCTATCTGATCGCACAGAATGGCGATCCGAAAAAACAGGAGATCGCTATGGCGCAGACCTATTTCGCCATTCAGACCAGGAAGCATGAAATTTTCGAGCAATTGTCTGAAACCGACAAAAGACTGTTTATCCGCGGGCAAGTCACGGAACACAACAAAAAACTTTTCAAAACCGCCAAGAAGGCTGGCGTGACCAGTTTTGGATCATTCAATGATGCCGGATACAGCGGAAAAGTGCGCCAGACAATCAAAGACATCGGAGGAACAATGCCGGAAAATCTGCAGTCGGAAAAGCATATCAAAGAACTGAAAAGCGAGAAGAAAAAACTTTTGAAGAGGTAAAATATATAAGTTATCCACAGTAGCGAGGATTGACCAGAAGTATTAAAGTGATATGATATCACTATAATTAATAAGTCTGGATAATTATGAAAAAAATAAAAAAAGAAAACGCAAAAATAGCCCTTTTCGAGGGTAGGAAAGTGCGGCGGGTTTGGCATAAAGATGAATGGTGGTTCTCAGTGGTGGATGTCGTCGAGGTTTTAACCGGAAGCACGATTCCTCGTCGTTATTGGTCGGATCTAAAGAGCAAGTTAAAAAACGAGGGAAGTGAAGTGTACGAAAAAATCGTACAGTTGAAAATTATCGCTGAAGATGGCAAAAGTAGGGAAACGGATATGGCTGATACGGAAACTATTTTGCGCATCATCCAATCGATCCCATCTCAGAAAGCCGAGCCTTTCAAGCGCTGGCTGGCCAAAGTCGGTCATGAGCGTATCAAAGAAATTGAAGATCCGGAACTGGCCGCTAATCGCGCCCGGAAAATTTATCGCGCTAAGGGCTATCCGGAAGGCTGGATCGAAAAACGGATGCGTGGCATCGAAGTGCGCGAAACTTTGACCAGTGAATGGAAGAATCGCGGAGCGAAAGAAGGGATCGAATATGCGATTCTTACCAATGAGATATTATATGGAACTTTTGAGATGTCAGCGGAAGAGTACAAAAAATTTAAAGGGCTCAAGCGCGAGAATCTGCGCGACCATATGGATGACCTGGAGCTCATCCTGACCATGCTCGGTGAAGCGACCACAACCCGGATCCACAAAGACAGGGATTCGAAAGGCTTCGAAAGATTGAAGGGTGATGCCAAAGAGGGCGGAGAAGTGGCTGGCCGGACCAGGAAAGACATTGAAGGAAGGACAGGTAAACGAATCGCAAGGAAAAAGAACTTTTTAGTCCTAAAAAAGAAAAACAAGAAATAGCAAGGGGAAACCCCTCAATGCTGTACCTGGACGGCAAAAAGAAAGAGGCGCTCCAACTTTTCGGCTTCACTTTGGCCTGGCTGGTGGTGTTCCTGATCGTCGCGTTTGGCATCATAGCGACGAGGTAAATATTTAATTACATAAAAAATAAGGAGTAATTTAAAACGGTGTCAAAATAAATGGGTATCGAAGTGCTGGATCATGTGATTGTGGAAAAAAGTGCCTTTTTGAGCCTAAAAACTCAAAATGTGCTATAAGAATTAGTGAATGGGGCTTGTTTTTTAACCAATATTCACTAAAAATTAAAAGATAGTTAACTTTGCTTGCGCAAAAACTAACTAAGTGCTAAGATAGTTATAATTATAGCCTGGAATACTAACTAACTTGCAAAATAATGGAATTAGGAAATTTTATTCAACAACAAAATAAGCAATGGGGCACATATAAGGCCTTTATTCCATATCCTTTCCCGCCGAAAGGAGGTTTTGGATTTTCAGAAAACTTGATAAAACAAGACGCGCAAACCCAGCATTTAGTGAGTAAGTTGGACGGCATTACGCAATTATTGCCCGATGTAGATTTTTTCATTTTCATGTATATATTGAAAGACGCGTCTTCTTCAAGTCAGATCGAAGGAACTGGAGCAACGATGATTGATGCACTTGAAGCGAAGGCAGAGATTGCTACTGATCTTCCCGAAGATGTGGATGACATCATCCATTACATAAAAGCGCTGAATAATGGAATTGATTCTCTTAAAAAAATACCAATCAGTATTCGTCTGATAAAAAAACTCCATAAAGATTTGATGGAGGGCGCAAGACATACTCAGAATCCGTATCCTGGTGAATTTCGTCATGATCAAAATTGGATCAATGGCACAAGCCCTCGCGATGCAAAATTTGTTCCGCCGCCTCCGCATGAAATTTTGCGAACAATAGGTGATTGGGAAAATTTTGCCCATACGGATGACAATCTTCTTTCGCTCACGAAAGCGGCTTTATTGCATGCTCAATTTGAAACTGTCCATCCATTCCGGGATGGCAATGGAAGGACGGGCAGGATGTTGACGACGCTATATCTTCGAGAAGTAGGATTGCTTGAAAAGCCGGTACTGTTTCTTTCTGCTTATTTTAAAAAACATCAGCAGGTCTATTACAATCGACTGCATGGTTATAGTAATGGCGAAGTGAATGAATGGGTACAATTCTTTTTATCGGGCGTATCTGAAATTGCAGAGGAAGCAATAGAGACAATACACAAAATTACCAAGCTAAGAGAGCGGGACATATTGAAAATTCAAGGCATGGATAAAAGATCTTCAAGGAGTGCGATTAAGGTGTTGCCAAAACTTTTCGCTTTGCCTATCGTTGATACGGCAACAATAAAAAAGTGGACGGGCTTCACGATAAATGGGTCGCAAAAACTCATTGATAGATTTGTCGATCTCGGAATACTTTATTTACGCGATGCGGATAAAAAATATAACAAATCCTACATTTATAAGGATTATGTAGATATTTTTTATGATGCGCATAAGGAAAATTAATTTATCTATAAAATAAAAATATGGAAAATGAAAAATGCAAAAAGTGCGGAAGCAAAAACATCGTTATGGTGGAATATTCTTGGGACAACCCGGAATATTATGATGGCGTGAGCGAAATAGATTGCAAGGACTGTGGCGCGCGTTTCGGACGTTGGTCGGGGAGAGAATTGCAGGAGGGGGAGTTTGAAAAGAGGGGAGGAAAGTAAGCTTTTGCGAAAAAATTGCAACTGAATGGTTGCAGGGGCGGAGTGTTGATCGGGCATAGGAAAGGCATATCAATAGAAAATTGGGATAAGCCCGATTTTTTGCTTTGTGGCCGGTTTTGGCGTAAAATGGAAGCAGGATTTAATACTTACTTTAATATGTATTAAAATACCCATATGAAACTAAAAGATAAAAACACCCGCAAAATTACAAAAGTCGGCAAGACCAGCCTGGCCGTCACTCTGCCGATTGAAATCATGCGTGAGCTTGGTTGGAGGGAAAAGCAGAAGGTGACCGTCAAGAAGATTAGGGGTGGGGTGGAAATTAAGGATTGGAAAAAATAAAGTTATTCACAGGCAGCAATTGTGAAAAAGTGGTATGATATCACTATAAGCAATTAAATATCAAAAAATGCCAAAATTTAATGATATTGATTTGGATAAGTGGAAGGAATCAGAGGTCTGGACTGATAGTCTCTGGATGATCAAGGAAAGAGACAAATCAGGAAAACACAGTGGCTATTATCACGGTAATTTTGTTCCACAAATACCGCGCCAGCTTTTGCTTAGATATACAAAAAAGAATGACATTGTCTTGGATCCATTTGTTGGCAGCGGGACAACTGCGTTTGAGGCAGAAGTGTTGGAAAGAAATTTTATTGGGATAGATATTCAAAATAATCTTATTGATAATATAAAGGAAAAATTAGATTTGAAAAATAATTTCAGTGAATTATTTAATGGCGATAGTACGAATGAAAAGGATTTTTCTGAGGTTAATCGAATTTTATTGAATCATAAAAGGAAGAGTGTTCAATTTGTAATACTGCATCCACCTTACGCAAATATCATAAAATTTAGCGACAAGAAAGAGGACTTATCTAATGCCGTTTCACTGAAAGACTTCCTAGATAAATTTGCCAGAGTATTGAAAAATTCCATAAATGTCTTGGAAGACGGTAGATATCTGGCCATTATTATCGGAGATAAATACACCCAAGGGCAATGGATACCACTGGGGTTTTATTGTATGAATGAGGCACAAAAATTGGGACTTATCTTGAAGAGTGTTATAATTAAAAATATGGAGGGTAATCGCGCGAAACAAAACAAAGAGGCGATTTGGAGGTACCGAGCATTATCAAGTGACTATTACATATTTAAACACGAGTATATTTTAGTTTTCAAGAAATAAAATTATGACAATTGTAAATATAAGAGATTCAAATTTTATAAAGCTTAAGTCGTTGAAAAAGGATCAATTAAAATCATTTTGTCAGGCTTACAATATAAAATTTCATTCAAGCGTAACGGAGACCATTGCTTGTATTTTGGATAATTTTGATAAAAATGTAATTTCAACTGAAAATATAAATTCTTTTATAAGAAATTTATATATAGAAATAAGGAATAGTGAGATGCGGTTAACTGGAGCAACACATCAGGAGATTGTGAAAGAGCTTGGCAAAGTTGATGCACATATCTGGGGTATGGTACAAGGTGATGTCGATAGTCATATCCAAAGTAATTATGTTAGAAAATTTTATAAATATAACGAGGTTGTAAAGGCAATTCGCGCAGGTCTTTATCAAAGTATAGAATCTTATGCACTCTCTAGCTGGTATAATCATTGGAGCACAGTATTTCTGGAGGATCTTATCAATGAGAATAAAAATATTATACCAATAATCAAGAAAGTAAAAGGAGTTGATATTATTTGGAATGAACAACCCGTGGATATTAAGGTAACCAATTTGCCAAAAGAATGGTTTAAGACTGGTTATGATATCGACTATGCCATAAATAATCCCAAGATAGTCTGTAGATATATGTATGAATTGCAGGGTGCTCAAAGATTTGGGGATGATAATCGCTTGTTCGTGCTCATTTATGATAAAAATAAACCCGAGGAGAGTTGGAAGATCAAGAGGGATTATAATTTGATTAAATCTAAAATAAATAATTTTTTTAATCAAAAAATTGATTTAGATGCTATAAATTTTAAATATGGCAGTAAGCAGTATTTAGCACATGCAAAAGTCATGTTTATAGTGAAGTAAATTATGAATTATATAGGAAGTAAATTATCATTGTTGGAATTTTTGGAAGAATCCATCGAAAAAGTTGTAGGAAAAGACAATCATGTTTTTTGTGATTTATTTGCGGGCACAGGCGCAGTCGGATCATATTTTAAGAAGAAGGGATATAAGATTATTGCTAATGATATTCAATATTATAGCTACGTTTTAAATAGGCATTATATTGCAAATCATAAGGAATTTAAATTTAAAAAATTAGAAGAGATTTTGCCGGAGCTTAAAAAAATTGAGGCGAAAAGCAAAAAAGAATTTGTTTGTGCATATCTGTCTAATTTGAAAGGAACTGAGGGATTTATTTATAAAAATTATTGCGTTGGTGGAACTAAAAATAAAGAAATACAAAGGCAATATTTTTCGGATGAGAATGGAATGAGATGTGATGCTATTAGAAAAAAAATTGAAAAATGGAGAGAAAAAAAAATAATAGATGAAAACGAGTATTTTTTTCTTCTGGCTAGCTTGATTGAATCAATTGATAAATATGCGAATACCGCATCAGTTTATGGAGCATTTTTGAAGCACTTGAAAAAATCAGCTCAAAATATTATGGTTCTGAAGCCAGCTAAGCTTATTATTAATGATCAAGAACATAAGGTTTATAACGAGGATGTAAATAGTCTGACCAAAAAAATTGAAGGCGATATTGTTTATTTAGATCCTCCGTATAACCAGCGGCAGTATGCCTCTAATTATCATTTATTGGAAACCATTGCAAGATATGATAATCCGAAATTGAAGGGTAAGACTGGTTTGCGAGAATATTCAAAACAAAAATCATCATATTGTTCTAGGGTCGAGGTGAAGGAATCTTTCAAGGATTTGATTTTAGGCATCAAAGCAAGATACATATTCTTGAGTTATAACAATGAAGGACTTATGTCGCCGCAGGATGTTAGGGAAATAATGGGCTTGCGAGGAAAATATGGTTTTTTCACGAAAGATTATGGTAGATTTAAGGCTGACAAAGACAAAAATAGAGAATATACTGCGAATAAAACCACCGAATATTTGCATTATGTAATTTGCAATTAAATTCAGTATTTAAAGATGGAATTATTATTAGATAAGCGGTTGTCTCTAAAATATACCAATCAATCTCAAATCGCTAGGATTTTAACTGAGTCTTGGGTGCAGAAGGAAATTTTTTGTCCAAATTGTGGGGATGGAATAAAAAGTTATGCAAATAATAAGCCGGTTGCCGATTTCTATTGTTCTAAGTGTGTGGAAGATTTTGAGTTAAAATCTAAAAAAGGGAAAATTGGGAAAAAGGTTTCCGCTGGCGCATATTCAAAGATGATTGAACGATTAAATTCAAAGCAAAAACCACACTTCTTCTTTATGGGGTATTTGCCAGCACTTTCAGTAAATGATTTTTTTGTTGTCCCAAAATATTTTTTTGTTCCAGAAATAATCGAAAAAAGAAAAGCTTTAGCGGAAAGTGCCAGAAGGGCTGGCTGGATTGGTTCAAATATTCTATTTTCCAAAATTCCATCTTCGGGAAAAATTTTTTATGTTGAAAATGGCAAGGAGATTTCCAAAAAAGAAGTTCTGCAAAAATGGCAAAAGACTGCTTTTTTGAAACAAATAAAAAAACCTGAATTGAGAGGTTGGATTTTGGACACAATGAATTGCATCGAGGCTTTAGGAAAAAATGAATTTACATTGGATGAAATGTATCAATTTGAAAGTGATTTAGAGAAAATACATCTTGAGAATAAGAATATAAAACCA
Source organism: Parcubacteria group bacterium (assembly GCA_041674205.1). Classification (GTDB taxonomy): domain Bacteria; phylum Patescibacteriota; class Minisyncoccia; order Moranbacterales; family UBA2206; genus JAUXSK01. Next base: position 111,136 of record JBAYWF010000002.1, on the reverse strand, counting down.
AAAATTCGCCAGCAATTACAGTTTTTGCGGGATAAGGGCTATTTGAAATTTATTGCACCAGGAAAGTATCAATTATCTTGATTTGACAATAATCATAGAACGATCAAAAATGGATCAGGAATAAAAAATAATTCTTGAAAATTTTATGAAAATAAGAAATTTTATTTTTTACACAACTGAGGGTTATACATTCCAGCCTGATTCAGAAAGTGACATGTCAGATGTTGAAAATTGCCAAGTTTTAGGATGGGGGAAAGGCAATGTTGCGGAGGAAGCATTTGATAATTTCAAAGAAGAAAGTGCTTGGCTCAAAGATATGGAGTTTGATGAAGTTATTGGAGTTGAATTGAAAGATGAAAAAACTTATCATTTTAACCTGAAAGATAAAAAAGAAAAATGATATGGAAAAATTAAAAAAATATACATGTAAGCATTGCAGGAATACTAACGAAGTTATTGGCATTGTTCAAAAAGAAACTCGTTATTATTCTTTCGATCTAGAAACGAGGCAGTGGAATGATTTTCATGGAGATGAAAGTGTTGAATCACAAGAATTCTTTTGTATAAATTGCAAAGGAAAAATTGATGAGCCAGAAGGATTTTAATTGCAAAGCCACAGGCTTTTGGGTGAATCGCTCCAAGGAAAGTAATTTCCTCCTAATTATGCATGAACATTTGTTTGTGTTTCAGAAATAATTTTAATTCATGAATTAATTCAGTAATTAATTACTTACCTAAAAAAATGAGTGTTATAACAGAAATTTTTGCGTTCAACAAGGATGAAGCTGAAAAAACTTTGGCTGAGTTTTTAGATTTTGTGAAGAAAGCCGATTCCGTGGAGAAGGCTGGTGAATCGGAAGAAAATAAATTTTTTGAGCATTTTTCAGAATTAAAAGACGCCTACCGATATGGGGGTGATGATTTTTTAGCTGGGCTGGAAAATATTTATTTAAAAATGGGTTCGGTATCAGCCTTGATAAATTCAGCTATGGGAGATGAGCAATATATGAGTCAATTAGGTACATTGGTCGGCTATTTCAAATTGGAGCAAATTGATGAATATATACCAACTAAGGATTCTTTTATTCAGATGTATGCATTGATCAATGATGAAAACTTGGCTGAAATCGCAAAAAGATTCAGCGAGACTGATGGCTATGATATCGATGAGGCGAGAGATGTCATAATAGACACGTTCAGCTATTTGAAGCCCTTAGTGAGAAAACTGAAAGAGGATGCTGAAACTGTCCTGGTCGTTTCACATGATTATGATTTTCCGAACGTCATTCCGGAAGAGTTCGATTATTTCTTGCAAAATAGGATAGAAGAAATCAAAAATCTGATCAAGGGTGATCCTGAAATTTACATCAAATTGAAATAGATATATGGGGTCAGGCACCTTTTAAGGCAAAATAATGAGCAATCATTAATTAATCATTTCCGACCATAATTCATGAATTAATTCAGTAATTAAAATAAAAAAATGGCCAATATAAAAAAGAAGTCGCCACTAAAAGCTCAGCCCTTGCGTTATCCAGGTCAATCACTAACCGAAGAAATTCGAGATATTGCTTATGATAGCATTATTTCCCCAGCTTTGTTGGCTATATTTACCATTGTCGTAGCGCTCCTTCAATGGTATGAAAAAACATACGACAAGCCACCCTTGCCAGAAGTATGGACGTTCGTTGCAATCGTTGTCACTGGATATGCTATTGCAAAATATATGTATGCAAAAAAGGAAATAAGTAATAGAAAATTGGGCAGGGATGGTGAAAGAGAAGTTGGTCAATTTTTAGAATCGCTGAGAACCAAGGGATATTTTGTTTTTCATGATCTGATTGGCGATGGATTTAACTTAGATCACATTATCATCGGGCCAGCTGGAGCGTTTACGATTGAAACTAAAACATGGAGCAAGCCTGGGAAGGGACAGGCAATTATTGATTACGATAGTAAAGGTATTCGAATGAACGGAGGGACTATATCAGAAAAACCAATTATCCAAGCAAAGGCGCAACGGGATTGGCTTCAAAAACTTATTCTCAAAATAACAGGCAGAGATGTTTCAGTTAAGGCGGTGGTTGTGTATCCAGGATGGTTCATTAAGGCAAGTAAGAAAAATAATGACGTGTGGGTTTTAGAGCCAAAAGCTTTACCGAAATATCTAGCGAATGAAAAGGAAATATTTAGTGGGGATGATGTTAATGAAATATCTTTTCAAATTTCTCGGTATATCAGATCAGGTGAAGAAAATAAAAAAATGACAGTTATATAATTACGTAATTTAATACTTACCTTGATAAGTATTAAATTTTTAACCAAGCCCGATACGGGAAAAAATTCATGCTTAAAAAGGACGGTCCTCGACTACAATTCATGAATTTTTTACTCGCCTATGGAGGGAATTCAGTAATTTAATTTTTTTTATGGCAAAAATAATCATAGTTAATGAGCAGGATGAAATTATCGGAAGCAAGGAAAGAGATTCAGTGATTCGCGATGACATCTATCGCGTCAGTGCTTTGTGGATTGAGAATAGCAAGGGCGAGGTTCTTTTGGCTCAAAGATCTTTCAATAAGAGCCATAGTCCTGGCAAATGGGGTTCGGCCGTTTCCGGAACAAATGATGAGGGAGAAACATATGACAGCAACATCGTGAAAGAAGCAGAGGAGGAAATCGGTTTGAGCGGAATTGAATTTGAGAAGGCTCAAAAGGTCAGGGTTAGCCGAACCTATAATTATTTCTGCCAATGGTACAAAATAGTTTTAGATAGAGGATTGAATGAATTTAAAATTGAACCGAAAGAGGTGGAAGCGATCAGATGGTTTTCCAGGGATGAATTGAAAAAGGCTATTGAGGCAGAACCGGGAAAGTTTATTAGTGCAATCAAAAATTTTGTAAAATAATTCAAGCTAGTCCTGAAGGTTTATTTTTAAAAAAACAGCAACAACGATATTCCCACATTCTGCAGAAAGCCAGAATGTCAGCATGATATAATAAAAGCAAAAAATAAGCATTAGCGCATCCAATCATGTCACAAAACCATGATTAAAATGGGTCGGGTACCTTTATTGCTCAATTAAAAAATAAAATAAATATATGAAAAAAATATACAAACTCATCATTTCACTTCTTATCCCGCAATTGGCGGGAGGATTGGGGAGTTTTTTTACGATCGGTTCGGTGAAAAATTGGTATCCGGTGCTGGTGAAGCCCGCTCTCAATCCGCCGGCGTGGGTATTCGGTCCGGTCTGGACGGCGCTGTTTCTTTTGATGGGCTACGCGCTCTATCTTGTCTGGACGGACGAAGGCGGAAAAAACAAACGCTTGGCTTTTTGGACTTTCGGGATCCAGATGGTTTTGAACGCGCTTTGGTCGATTGTCTTTTTCGGCCTCCATTCCCCAGGCGGCGCGCTTTTAGAGATGACTTTTCTTTGGCTGGCCATCCTTGCCACAATCATCGCCTTCGCCAAAATTTCCAAGACAGCCGCCTGGCTTCTGGCGCCATATATTCTTTGGGTCAGCTTCGCCGGCTATCTTAATTATTCGATTTGGATTTTGAATTAGGGATCATCATGCGGCTGGATGTAAATCGCGAAAAAATCGCCCGCTTGCAGGCTCGCCAAAAATCCACCCAATCCGACCTTGCCGCTCTCGAGCAATCCATCCCGCACCAAGCCTTCAATCTGAAATAGCCCGCACATATCACACATATGCCACCGCGACATTCCGACATTCTGCAGAAAGCCAGGATGTTGTGGGATGGTAGGATTGTGATATTATTGAAATATGATAGTGTGTTGGCGGTTATAAAATTAAATTATGTTAGCCAAAAAGAGAAAAATTGAAAAGAAGCAAAAAACTCCCCGGCAGATGGAACGGCACTTGAAAGGCGTAGCTAACCACCGAAGGATAGAGATTTTGTTTATAGTGGCTGAACATGACGGAATCACGCTGGATAGCATCTGCGCGATCATGCGAGGCAATATCAAAACCATTTCCGAACATACTAAAAAACTGGTGCAATCCGGACTAATCAATAAGACCCGCCAAGGTAGGGGAATCCGGCATTCACTTTCGCCCTATGGCAAGCTCTTCCTGAAATTCATAAGAACATTCTAGTAAAACGACATTCTCACATTCTGCAGAAAGACAGAATGTCAGTGCGGGATAATCCACAATCAATTAACATTAAAAATGATATGAAAAAGGAAAAACAGCGTCTCATTATTCTTTGCGGGGAAGCTTTTTCCGGAAAGACGACACTTTCCAAGAAATTGTCCGAGTCTTTTGGGGCGGAAATAGTCGGGCGCGATCGCATCTATTTTGCCATTGAAAAAATATTAGCCCTTGAAAGCACGCCGGACGACGATGATGATTCGCTGTGGAACAATCTCTGGCCGATTGCCGTGCAGGGAGCCAAGAACCAATTGCTCATCGGCAATTCGGTGGTTTTTGACGACAACTGCTTGCTTTTCCGCCAGCGTGAAGATCTGCGTGCCGTAGCGAAAGATATGGGTGTCGATTTTTCTTTAGTATATCTGGATATTCCCGTTGAGGTGTTGAAGGAAAGGAAGGCGCGCAACAAAATAACTCGCGACAGGCATGATGTTCCCTCAGGCTGGCTGACAGAAGATGCTATTAATTTCGAACGTCCGACTAAAGCTGAAAACCCGATTATCTATACTGAAAATTTCCCCTTTGATGGATTGTTGGACAAGATCGGAAGGGAATAGATATAAAAAACAACATTCCCACATTCTGCAGAAAGCCAACAAAATAATTCAAGGTGATTGTATTAACGTATATTAAATATTCCAACCAAAACCTATGACCAAATATTTCCTCCACGGCGGCATGGCGGGCGTGCCTTGTGAAAGCAACGATAAATACTATAAAGAAATCCTGGGCTCGGTTTCCGGACCGGCCAAGATTTTGTTGACGTATTTCGCCGTGGAAAAGGAACGGTGGGCTGGATTGGCAGGGGAGCATGAAAATAAATTTGAGGCACGCGCGGATGGCCGCGAAATCGGATTCCAAATCGCCAGCGCCGATCCGGGGGAATTCGCCAAACAGGTGGAATGGTGCGATGTCGTCTATATCCGCGGAGGATCGACGCCGATGCTGCAGACCCAGTTGGAAAAAGTTCCTGATCTTCAAAGATTATTCGAGAGCAAGGTCGTGGCAGGTTCTTCAGCCGGCGCTTTGGTGTTTATGAAATACTATTATGACCAAGATCATGATAAAATCCTAGCAGGCCTGGATTTTTTGCATGCGAAAATGATCGCGCACTATTTGTCGACCGGGGAATATGCGGCAACGAGTGGAAGGGATAAATTGGAAATGCTGGAAGGCTACGCGGAAAAATTGCCGGTGTATGCGGTGAAAGAAACGGAGTTCGTTGTTGTGGATATACATGATTAAATACTTACCTTAATACGTATTAAATTTTTTCAAATCAAAACCAAATGCAAATCAAAAAAACAATCTATATCATCCTCACGATGTTTTTGGGAGTACTGTTGGCGGTGATTGCGTTCGGCTTGCTGGATATCCGCTATTTGAATAGCGGGGCGGTGGACGGCTTGCCGGGATATGCCAGTGCTGCGTTTTTCCTTGCCGGCCTCATCGGCGGATATTTTCTGGGCCAAACCTGGTGGCGGATCGTCTATGTCGAACACCGGCATTGGCGGAGGATAGAATGATTTTAATTGAGGAGTCGGCTACGTGTCATTGGCTTCGAAGGTTGGACCTTCGGAAATAAATTTTTCCTTCACGGCGGGATAATAGGCACGTTGTGAAGGCATTTTTTTATTGACAAAATCGCGTTTTATTAGTAGGATGCCATATTACTTTTACAAACAATTACAATGTGATTCATAGATAAAAAATCAACAGTGGAGGAAAAGCCATGGCCATCCTTAGAGAGCCAACCAAAGGAGAGCGAGAAACGCCAGTTTTGCAACTTTCCAGCTTTAGTTTTTTCCCGCATGCTCTGGTGGAATCTCCACCATCATCTCCTGATCATGCAATTTTCCGGATTAAAAATGAAGTCCATAGTATGACAAGATACATGGCCATCTCTGTTAATGAAGGTGTTTCGCCTTTCAGTAATACATGGAGAGAAGTTTTTGAAGATTTTCTCGCTTTTGCCCGGACGAATTCATTGACTTTGGTGGGTTGCGTCGGGATGGCTTTTTTCAAGAATGGTCCCAAGGATTACAAATCGGAACCAATCGGATTAAGTCAGGATTTAAGGGCATATGAAAAAGGCGGAGAAATCAATATCATCCATGAAAAACCCTTTTCAAATGACCGGCATCCGGAACTTAAGTCCGGGGAAATGTTTCTTTGCAATGCTGGCAAAGAGAGTTTCGATGGTTTCTTGTGGGAAACAAAAAGGCGGGGGAATATGGCGTATAATATTTATGGCGACCCGATCGATGATAAGAAAGGTTATTATCCTATTTTCATTCAAATAATCGAGGCTGAACGCAGAGGGATAAATAAGCTTAAAGGTATGCAGCCTGCCACCTAATCATCTCCCGAAGAAAAAGAATGCCACGTACAAACAAGCATATATAAATAAACTCGAATAATTTTTCACGAAGGTCGCCCCTAACCAGGAAGCGGCCTTTTTTTATTTCCCCTTTGATGTTTCGCGTATGCGGCAGGCTGACACCGGCAGTGGTTTTCATCAGTAGTATTTTTATTTGGCCATATATTTTAAGGTGCTATACTTAAATCGAGATCAGTGAATGATTTTAACACTTACCTTTATACGTATTAAATTTCCCATTTTGGGTTTGATTATTTGCAAAAAAACATGAAAAAAGAACAGTTCGAAAACTACATCCAAGAAAAAGACATCAAGCATATTATTTTCGATTTCGACAAGACGCTCTGCACGTTGTTGGTCGATTGGAAGCCTTGGTGCGAGGAGCTGGATGGCATTTTTTCCGAGTTCGGGTTGGATTTCAGCGAGAGCCCTGATTTGAATTATTCCGAGAAGATAAATCTTTGCATCGAAAAAGGTGGCGATGCGGCCAGCGAGAGGATGAATGAAATGAATTTCGGGATTGAAAAAGATTTTTTTTACGGCTACGACTTGTCGCCGCTCGCGGCGCCCCTGCTCGAATTATCCCGGAAGTATGCCGAATTATATTTATGGACATCCAATGACCGGCGGACGATCCAGCTGATTTTGGAGGAGCTGGGTTGGGCGAAATTTTTCGCAAAGATCGTTACGCGCAACGATGTCCGGTATATCAAACCGCGGGCGGACGGTTTTTCCTTGATTTTTGACGGGAGCTTTCCGAAATCGCGATACCTGCTTATCGGCGATAGCCGGGCCGACAGCGGCGCGGCCCAGGCCGCCGGCATAGATTTTTTGAACATTTCTGAGCTCGGGAATTTCCTGGATGATGATGGGCAATGAACATATTCTCACATTCTCGAGAATGTGAGAATGTCCATGCGTTTTTTGATAGTTGCAATAAACAAGGTCGTGAAGGGTTGACGGATTCGATTATAATGATACTATATCACTATAATCAAATAAGTTAAAAAATATGGTAAAACAAAACTTAAAAAAGGTTCCACAAGAAGGTGAAGTCATAATTTACAAATCCAAGGCAGGGGAGGTTGAATTGGAGATTAAATTCGAGAAAGAAACAGTTTGGCTTACGCAGGATCAAATTGCAATGCTTTTTGGTACGCAGAGACCTGCAATTACAAAACATTTGCAAAATGTCTTTAAATCCGGCGAGCTGAAGAAGAGTTCAGTTAGTTCCATTTTGGAACATACTGCCTCTGATGGTAAAGTCTATAAAATCCAATTTTATAATCTAGATGCTGTTATTTCTATCGGTTATCGGGTCAATTCGACTCGCGCCACCCAATTCCGCATCTGGGCGACCAATGTATTGCGGGAGCATTTGTTAAAAGGCTACACCATCAATCAGAAAAGGCTTTTGCAGGAAAAGGAAAATTTTGAAAAACTGCAAAAAACCATTTCCTTCTTGCGGGAAAAAGTCCACGCGAAAACGTTGAAAGGGCAAGAGGTTGAAATTATGGATCTGTTGGCGGACTACGCCAAGACTTTGACCCTCTTGGAGCAATATGATAAGAGCAGTTTGAAGAAGGCGCGCGCAGGCAAGGCCAAATTCGTTTTGCGGTATGAAGATTGCCAAAAAATCGTGACGGAAGTCAAAAGGGAATTGCTGGCTAAGAAAGAAGCGGGTGATATTTTCGGCAATGAAAGGGGTGGCGCGTTCGAATCGGTCATCAAAAACCTATACCAAACTTTCGACGGCAAGGAATTGTATGCTGATTTGGAAAGCAAGGCGGCGCACTTGCTGTACCTAGTAATCAAGGATCATCCGTTTTCCGATGGCAACAAACGTATGGGAGCTTTCCTGTTTATCTATTTTTTGGACCGCAATAATTATCTCTACGGCGCCAATGGAGAAAAGAAAATCAATGACAACGCTTTGACGGCGCTGGCCTTGCTCGTGGCGGAAAGCCATCCGAAAGAAAAAGAAACCATGATCGCGCTCATCACCAACTTGCTGGCCAAGAATTGAAAATCGGGAAATAATTAATAATTTAAGAAAAAAATAATATGTTGCTTCCAGCCGCCATCATCGCAGTCGTCCTCGCCTTGGTCCTTTATGCCACAAGCGTCTTCCAGGAATTTTCGCGGAAAGCGGTCTCGTCCGCGACCCTGGCCCTTTTTTGGTGGGGATTCGTTTTTGACCTGACCGGGACGGCGCTTATGTCACTTATGACCGCGGGTTTCGCCTTGGATTTCCATTCGGTTGCTGGCTTGGTCGCGCTGGCGCTCATGGGCGGGAAAGCCGTCTGGTCCTCGATCAACTATCGTGAAGGATCGGGAAAACGGGTGCCGCCGGCTTATACGATAGTGAGCGGCCTGGTGTGGCTGGCGGTATTCGTGGCTGGCTTTGCCATCCGATAGTATTTGAAAGCCCGGGCTCATAGTGGCTGTATTAGTCATATGGAAAGGAGGTGAAAACATATGGATAATACGATGCGAAAAAATGAAAAAGGTTTGGAATTCACACGCGTTTTTGACGCTCCGCGCGCAAAAGTTTGGGAGGCTTGGACGACTCCTGAGATGGTGAAAAAATGGTGGGGTCCGAAAGATTTCACGGCCCCGCACATCGAGATTGATCTGCGCGAAGGCGGGAAATATCTCTACTGTATGCACGGAGTGGTCGTGCCAGGCGGTGAAGCGCATGATTTTTGGAGCGCCGGTATTTTCCGTGAGGTCAAAGCACCGGAGAAAATCGTGGTGACGGACTATTTTTCCGATGAGAAAGGCAATCCGGTGACACCGGCCTATTATGGCATGGGCAGTGATGTGCCATATGAGACAACAGTGGAAACTATGCTTGAAGAGATGGGTAATAAGACTAAATTCACTTTGCGCTATCCGGACACGAGCCGTTTCGACGAACAGGATTTGAAGGATATGGATATGGGCTGGAACCAGTCTCTGGACAAGCTGGCTGAAGCGTTGAAGTGAAGTTTTTTGGAGGGGTCGGACCGCTGCAATAAGTTATCCACAGCCGAAAACTTGACAGTGATAACGGCAGTGATAAAATATCATCAGGAAGCGCTGCAGCCTTCCGACTAATAATTTAATATCCCGCGCTTGAGGCGCGGGTACGGAAAACAAAAATGCAACAATCACAAAATGCGCCGCAAGGCGCGCCGGTCCAGGACAAAGTCTTCGCGCAGATGGTGAAGGCGGGAGGCAAAACCTATTTCTTCGATGTGAAGAAGGCGAGCAACGGCAGTAATTATCTGACTGTCGCCGAGTCCTATAAAAAACCGACCGGTGAAAAAGTCGTGAACCGCCTTTTGATTTTTAAAGACCATTTCCCGGCTTTTACTGGCGCCTTGGAAGAAGTGAAACAATATTTGCAGTAATCGGAATGGATGCGGACTGTTTGCATGATGCAAACAGTCCGCTTGTGGTAAGATAAGGCTACGGGTAAAAAATAATAATATTAGGACATACACGTTTGTTTCTTGGAAGCCTATCAAAAGCTTAGCTTTAGGAACACTCCGGATAAAGCGGCAAACGCGTAAGTCCTAAATACAAAACAGGTGTTGGAAAAAAACCTGGAAAAATATTTCAACTTTCCGCGGTTCCGCGCGGGACAGAAAGAAATCATCGAAAGCATTTTGCAAGGCACGGATGTGGTGGCATTGATGCCGACCGGAGGCGGCAAGTCTTTGTGCTACCAATTGCCGGCCATTTTGGGTGAGAAAACCACTATCGTCATCTCACCGCTCATCGCGCTTATGAAAGACCAGGTGGACAGCCTGATGGCGCGGGGCATTCCGGCCACTTTTATCAACAGTTCGCTTACGCCGGAAGAAACGCAGCGGCGCCTGGCGGATTTGCGGGCGGGGAAAACCAAGATTTTGTATATCGCCCCGGAAAGGTTCGCAAGCGGGGAGTTCCGTAATATATTTTCCGATTTGGAAATTTCCTTGTTCGCGGTGGACGAAGCGCATTGCGTTTCTCAGTGGGGGCATGATTTCCGGCCGGACTATCTGGCCATCGGCCAATATATCAAGTCTTTAAAAAAACGGCCGGTCGTGGCGGCTTTCACGGCGACGGCCACGCCGGAAGTCAAAGATGATATCATCGCGCGCTTGGATCTGCGGAGCCCGAAAGTTTTTATCCGCGGATTCGATCGGCCCAATATCCGTTTCTTCGCGCAGTGCGATTTGAAGCCGACGCAAAGATTGGAGGAAGTTTTGCGCATAGTGAAATCTTTGAAAGGCGCGGGTTCCGGCATCGTCTATGCGATTTCCAGAAAAGACACGGAAGCCATCGCGAAATATCTGAAAAGCCAGGACATCACGGCGCGCGCCTATCATGCCGGTATGAAAGCCGGAGAACGCGAGAAAATCCAGAATGATTTTATGGAAAACCGCTTCAAGGTGATCGTGGCCACTGTGGCTTTCGGGATGGGGGTGGACAAAGCCGACATCCGCTTCGTCATCCACGCCGGGATGCCGGGGAGCCTGGAAGGCTACTATCAGGAAGCCGGACGCGCCGGACGCGACGGCGAGCTTTCCTATTGCGTGCTTTTGCATAGCAAGCGGGATGTGACCACCCACAAATATTTCATCCGTTTGGACAAACAGAATATGCTCGCGCAGGGCAAGGATTGGCAGGAAACCAACCGGGTGTTGGATATCAAATATAACCGCCTGGAGGGCATCCTGAACTATGCTACGGCCAAGTCCTGCCGGCGCCGGATAATCTTGGAATATTTCCAGGATCCGGATTTGGAATCGCACCAGCAAAATTGCAAAGGTTGCGATGTGTGCCTGAATTGGAAAAATACGGAAATCCGAAAAACATCCCGCGGCGCGGCGCGCGTTATGCGCGGCAAGGACGATTTGAGCGACACCGTCTTGGTCACCGTCGATTTTTATAAACAAGACTACGCGCCGGAGCAGATCGCCAAGATCCGCAGCCTGGGCGTCAGCACGATTTTCAATCATCTGGTGTTATGGTATTTGGCTGGTGGGGAACTTGCAATTGGAAAATTCGTCACTCCTGAGGAAGAACGGCAAATCCTACAAGCTTTGCCGGCGGCGGGCAGCGCGCATTTTTTGAGCGCCATCAAGGCGCAATTACCGGAGCTGATCAGTTATGAACAGATCAGGCTGGTGATCGCCAAAAGACAGAAACTGAAAATGGAAAAAGTGTGTTAGAATAGAAATATGGAAACAAAAGGAAGCGCGAAAATAGAATGGCCGAAAGAAAAAATGTTGCATTACGGCGCGGATAAGTTGACGAAGTCCGAATTGTTGGCGATTATTTTGCGTACGGGGACGAAAGGCATGGATGTAGTCGAATTGGCGAAAAACATCTTGCGTGAATATCCGAAATTTTCCTTGGCTGGAGCGGATGCCGCGGAGTTGGAAAAAACCTTCGGGCTGGATACGGCCAAAGCTTGCGAGGTAATCGCTAGCTTCGAGCTAGGCAGGCGGATGGCTGAAGAGGATGGAATATCCGCGGTCGTGGCGGTTCAGGAATCGGCAGATGGATCCGCCGAGGGCGTTCTGGAGGATGATCCGCTGGCAAAATTCGGAACCGCGGATTTTTCCGGGATGAAGTCCTGACTTGATTGTCGCAAGGCGGAGGATCGGATGGAAAAATATTCCAAAAAAGCTTGACAAGGTGCAAATTACTTGATAATATTTGATAACGATGCAAGTGGTTGGAGAAATGTGCGTTTGCGGGCGTCCCGGGATAAAACAGCTGAGTTATCCACAGGTGGAAATCCGCAAAACTTGCCAAAAATCGAGAGATGATATAAAATATATTTTGTTAAATAAAATAATAAATTAATTCGTAATTATTTGCGAATCCGGGTTTTTATTCCGGATTTAATTCGTGAAATAAGACGAACATAAACTAAAAATATGGCAGTAGGACAATTCGAAAGAACCAAACCTCACGTCAATGTCGGTACGATCGGACATGTTGATCATGGCAAAACGACCCTGACCGCAGCTATCCTGCATGTCTTGTCTTTTAGAGGGCAAGCCAAGGAAAAGGGAATCGATGAAATCGACAAGGCTCCGGAAGAAAAAGAGCGGGGTATCACCATCGCGACCGCCCACTGTGAATACGAATCTGAAAAAAGACATTACGCGCACGTTGACTGTCCGGGACATGCTGACTATATCAAAAATATGATTACCGGTGCTGCCCAGATGGACGGTGCTATCCTGGTAGTGGCTGCGACCGACGGTCCGATGCCGCAGACCCGCGAACACATCCTTTTGGCTAAGCAGGTGGGTGTGCCGGAAATCGTGGTTTTCTTGAACAAGGTTGATATGGTGGATGATGAGGAATTGATCGAATTGGTCGAAGCGGAAGTGCGTGAACTATTGACAAAATACGAGTTTGATGGTGATAACGCCAAAGTTATCCGCGGTTCAGCTCTGAAAGCCCTTGAATCGAAATCAGCTGACGACGAAGCGGCTAAACCGATTTGGGATTTGATTGCGGCAGTTGATGAAAAAGTTCCAGATCCAGTGCGTGAAACTGACAAGCCATTCTTGCTGCCAATCGAAGATATCTTCTCAATCGAGGGTCGAGGAACCGTAGTGACTGGAAGGATTGAAAGGGGTACGATCAAAATCAATGAGGAAATTGAAATCGTCGGAATCCGACCGACCGCTAAGACCGTAGTGACTGGAATTGAAATGTTCAACAAATCTCTTACGGAGGGACGGGCTGGAGATAATGCCGGACTTTTGCTTCGTGGAATAAAGAAAGAGGATGTCGAACGTGGGCAAGTTTTGGCTAAACCAGGCTCGATTACTCCGCACACTGAATTTGAAGGTGAAGTCTATATCTTGACTAAGGAAGAAGGTGGAAGACATACTCCATTCTTCAAGGGCTATAAGCCGCAATTCTATGTCCGGACAACTGATGTGACTGGTGAAGTGATCCTGCCGGAGGGAACTGAGATGGTTATGCCGGGAGATACTATCAACTTCAACGTCAAATTAGGTGCTCCTGTAGCGATGGAGGACGGAATGAGGTTCGCGATCCGCGAAGGTGGCCGGACGGTCGGCGCCGGAGTCGTTACTAAGATTATAAAATAAGTCGATTCTTCGGACCGCTTATGGAAATATTTGACATAAGCGGTCTTATAGAGTAGAATTTATAAACACATAACTAAGGAGGTTTTCATTAAAAAAAATGATTAAAAAGGAAGAAGACGCAAAATCTAGGATCAGGATAAAGATCAAAGCCTACGACCATAAGATTATCGATCGATCAGCCAGACAAATCGTTGAAACGGCAGAGAGATCAGGCGCGACGATCACCGGTCCGGTTCCATTGCCAACTGAAATCAGAAAATTCACCGTCAATAAATCCACTTTTGTCAACAAGGATGCAAGGGATCAATATGAGATGCGGATGCATAAGCGGATTATCGATATCTGGAGTCCGACCCCTAAAACGATCGACAGCCTGACTAATCTGGATTTGCCGGCTGGAGTGGATATCGAGATAAAGATGTAATTTGGAAAAATATATAAAATACTAGTTAAAGTCCCCGTTTAGGCGGGAGATACTCAACCAGAAAGTTAAATCGGGTACTAAGCCCCATGACTGAGATAACTGGCTTGTGGATACCTGATTTTTTATTTGTAAAAAAAGACCATGGCAAAATTCATATTAGGCAAAAAACTTGGAATGACTACGATCTTCAATGAAGCTAATGAGGCTTTGAACGTGACTTTGGTGGAGTGCGCTTCCAAAGTTTCGATAATCCGCAACGAAGAGACGGACGGATATGTGGCGGTACAAGTTGAAATGGCGAAAACCAAGAATAAAGTTTATAAAAAGGAATTCAAAGGCGCTTCCGCTGAAGTGAAAGTCGGGGATGAAATCGGCGTCGACTCGTTTGAAATCGGCGACAAGGTCAATATAAGCGGACTTGGAAAGGCTAAGGGTTTCCAGGGCGTGGTTAAACGGCATGGATTCAAAGGATCAGCCGCTTCACACGGGCACAAACACGATTTGCGTGCGCCGGGTTCAATCGGTGCGGGTTATCCGGAACATGTCATCAAAGGTAAACGGATGGCTGGTCGGATGGGTGGCAAGCGTGTAACAAGCAAGAATGTCAAAATCGTTTTGATAGATAAGGAGAAGCATATGATGGCATTGCAAGGTGCCGTTCCAGGAGTTTCAGGCGCTGTAATTGAAATTTATTCCGTTAAATAAAAACAATGGCTAAGGTCAAACTATATAACGTTGAAGGTAAAGAAGTGAAGGAGATTGAGATATCTGACGCGGTTTTCGGATTGCCGGCGAATGATGATTTGGTTCACCAAGTGTTCGTTTCGTTGGGAGCCAACCAAAGGCAAGTGCTGGCCCATACTAAGACCAGGGGTGAGCGATCCGGATCAGGTATCAAACCGTGGAAACAGAAAGGCACCGGACGCGCCCGGGTAGGTTCCAGCCGGACTCCGACTTGGAGAGGTGGAGGGGTGGCCTTCGGACCGACCAATGAACGGAATTTCAAGAAAAAAATCAACAAAAAGATGAATACCAAGGCTATCGCGACCGTATTGAGCGCGAAGTTGCGGGACGGCGAGATGGTCGTTTTGGATAAGCTGTCGCTGAAGGAGAATAAGACCAAGGAGATGGCGCGGATTTTGAAAAATTTGGAAATCAAGGGACGGATGCTGATCGGATTTTCCGCGGGAGAAAGAGGCTTGCGCGCATATAGCCGGAACATTGAAAAAGTCAATAATATCTTAGTTGAAAAATTGAACGTTTTGGATATGTTGAATAATAAGAACCTGGTTTTGAGCCAGGATTCGATCAAATATTTGGAAGACAAATACCAAGCTAAGGCATAATAAACCGCGCAATTTATTTTATCACAGAGATTAAACGAAATGAAACAGACAAGTAAAAAAGCCAATAAGGCCAATAAGATCGACAAGGCGGGCGCAAGCAGCATCGCGTACCGGGTTTTAATCGAACCGATCATCACCGAGGCGGCCACTATCGCTATCGAACTTAATAAGTATTCGTTCAAGGTGGCGGTGGACGCGACAAAGATTCAGATCAAGTCAGCTATCGAGGAATTATATAAAGTGAAAGTTATTTCCGTGAATACCCTGAATAACCGACGACGAGCCGTAAGCTACGGCCGGACTCCGGGATTCAAGGCAGGCAGTAAGAAAGCGATCGTGACATTGAAAGCGGGCGATTCGATCGAATTATTCAAGGGCGTATAGTAAAAATAATTAAAAATTTTGAATTTCAGATTTAAAATTTAGCGAAGCGAATATTATGGCAATCAAAGTATACAAAAAGAATAACGCCGGACGAAGGAATATGTCGATTGTCAAATCGGCCGATGTTTCCGGAAAAAAACCTGAAAAATCGCTGTTGTCCCCGATAAAAAGCAAGGCTGGCCGGTCACACGGCAAGATTTCCGTCCGCCATCAAGGTGGGGGAGCCAAAAGAAGATATCGGATCATCGATTTCAAACAGGATAAGTTGGAGGTGCCTGGAAAAATCGCGGCTATCGAGCGGGATCCGAACAGATCGTCTTTCATCGCCTTGGTCCACTACAAAGATGGAGAGAAACGTTATATTTTGGCTTCCGAGGGAATGAAGACAGGTATGGAAATTTTAACTTCCCCGACCGCGCCGATCAAATTAGGCAATCGGACACAAGTTAAAAATATCCCGACCGGTACGACTATTTGTAATTTGGAATTATTTCCTGGTAAGGGCGGCCAAATCGTAAGAGGCGCCGGATCAAGCGCGATCCTGACGGCGGTCGAAGAAAAGACCGCGCAGGTGAAAATGCCATCCGGTGAAATCAGGTTGGTCAACAGCGAATGTTATGCTACAGTTGGACAAGTGAGCAATTTTGAACATAACGCAGTAAATATCGGCAAGGCGGGACGCAAGCGGCATATGGGAGTGAGGCCGTCCGTCCGCGGTACGGTTATGAATCCGGTCGACCATCCGCATGGAGGAGGCGAAGGCCGTCAGGGAATCGGACTGAAGCATCCGAAAACCCCTTGGGGCAAGCCGGCGCTCGGAAAGAAAACCCGCAAGAAGAAGCTTTATAGCAATAAGTTCATAATCAAGCGAAGACAGAAGCGGAAATAAGAAGCAAATCGAAGGTTAATTAGAGATTTATAAAATAATGACAAGAAGTCTAAAAAAAGGAATATTCGTAGATAGCCGGATAATCAAGAAAATCCAAAACAGGCCGGCTGGGGATAAATCAACGATGAATATCTGGGCCCGCTACAGCGCTATTTCCCCTGAAATGATCGGATTGACTTTCGGTGTCCATAACGGCAGGAAGCACATTCCGGTTTTCGTGACAGAGGAGATGGTCGGCCACAAGTTCGGTGAGTTCTCGCCGACCAGGACTTTCTCCAAACACGGAGGAAAGATGCAGAAAGAAATCGAACAGGCCGCCAAACAGAAAGAGCTTGATGCGGCTAAGGCTGTCAAGGCCGGTGGCGATGCCAAGAAAAAATAAGACTTAAAAATAGATCGATAAGACGCATATAAGACATATTTATGAAAGTATCAGCAAAATTAAACAATTTAAGGATGCCGAACCGCAAAGTCAAATTGGTGGCCGATCTTATTATCGGGATGGATGTGAAGGACGCTTTGGATCAATTGGATGCGACAGTCAAAAAGACCAGTCCGTTCATCATCAAATTGTTGGAAAGCGCTATCGCCAACGGGGAAAATAATTTCGGTATCGATAGGGATAATATGTATGTTTCGGATGTGGTCGTTAAAGAAGGCATCACTTTGAAGCGTTGGATGCCGAAAGCGTATGGACGGGCGACACCGATCAGGAAAAGATCGACCCAGATGGAAATAGTCGTGGAAGAACGGGTTGAAGGCAAGAATAGGAAAACCAAGGAACAATTGGAAAAAGAAAAAAAGACGCGATTGGATGCTAAGAAAAAAGCGGAAAAGGAAATGCTTGCCAGCAAGAAAGAATCCGAAGAAGTCGCCAAGGCCGAAGGTGTGGGCAAGGAACTGAAGGTGAAAGAAGGCGGCAAAATAAAGAAGTCCGCTGAAGCGCCGAACGCCGGATGGGCGAACAAGATTTTCAGAAGAAAATCCGGAATGTAAAGTTGGAAGTTTTAAATTTCAAATTTCAAATTTTAAATTATTGAATTTATGGGACACAAAGTAAACCCGGTCGGGCTCCGAATAGGCATCACGAATACGTGGAAGTCCAAATGGTTCGGGGGAAAAAAAGAATATAAAGATAATCTTCGACAAGATATCGAGTTGCGGTCCGCGATTATGAAAAAGTGGAAGGCCGCCGCGATCGCCGAAGTGGAAATCGAAAGATCGGCCGCGATGATCCGGGTTATTATCAAGACCGCCCGCCCAGGTGTTTTGATCGGTCGAGGGGGAAGCGGAGTCGAGGATATCCAGAATTATGTAAAAACCAATTTTTTCAAACATAAGAAGACTACTCTGAAAATCGAGATCCAGGAAATTAAGAATTTCGAAGAAAACGCCTTGCTTATCGCGCAGAATATCGCCGAACAATTGGAGAAACGGATCGCTTTCAGGCGGGCGATGAAATCGATGCTTGACCAGGTTACGAAAAATACCGCAATCAAGGGAGTGAAAATCGAGATGTCCGGCCGGTTGGGAGGAGCTGAGATGGCCCGGAGGGAATGGTCAAGCAAAGGCACGTTGCCATTGCATACCTTGCGCGCTAACATTGATTTCGCCAGAGCGACCGCCTATACGACCTACGGGACATTGGGAGTGAAGGTCTGGTTGTATAAGGGTGAAGTATTCAATAACGAGGAAAAGAAATAATAAACATAGATCATAGAATAGAACACGCATATGTTAATGCCAAAAAAAGTAAAGCATAGGAAAGTCCAGAGAGGCGGAAGGATCCGCGGCAATTCAAACCGGGGAAATTCAGTCAGTTTCGGAAGTTTCGGATTGAAAGCTTTGGAGACGGGGCTTGTTTCCGCCCGCCAAATCGAATCGGCCCGGAGAGCTATGACAAGATACGTACAACGGGGCGGAAAGATCTGGATCAGGATTTTCCCGGACAAATCAATTACCAAGAAAGGCTCTGAGGTTCCTATGGGTAAAGGAAAAGGAACGGTTGATCATTTCGTGGCGGTTGTGAGGCCGGGCCGCATTATGTTTGAAATGGATGGCGTGAAAGATGATATCGCCAGGAAGGCCATGGAGTTGGCGGCATACAAACTGTGCGTCAAGTCGAAATTTATCGCTAAAGATCAGGAATAAATAAGAAAAAGTAAGTTTGCAATATTATGAAAATAAAGGAGATACGGGAAAAAAGCATGGAGGAATTGAAAAAGTTCCTAAGTGAAAAACGGGAGGCTGTGAGGAAGCTGCGTTTTGATATTGCTGCGAAACAAGTTAAGAATATCCGGGAAATGAGGAATTATAAGCGGGATATAGCGAAGATTTTAACTATCCTTAAGGAAACTAAGTAGTTTTTAAAAAAATGGAAAAGAATTTAGAGCAAGGCAAGATAATTATCAAGAAAAAGGGCGTAGTCGTCAGCGATAAGATGGCAAAGACGGTCGTTGTGGCTGTGGATAGCTTTAAAACCCATCCGAAATACCACAAAAAATATAAATCGACCAAACGGTATAAGGCGCATGATGAAGATGGCAGATATAAGACAGGCGATGTCGTCGAGATAATCCCATGCAAGCCGATGAGTAAGGATAAGCGTTATAAAGTAGTATAGATCCCGCAACCCGCAATCCGCAACCCGCAAAATAAATTTGCATAAACGGTTTCGGATTATAGGTTCCAGGTTTTAAGAAAAAATATGATACAAGCAGAGACAATATTGAAATCAGCTGATAATTCCGGAGCAAAAATTATGAAATGCTTCAAGGTTCTTGGCGGTTCGAAGAAGAGATATGCGCAAATCGGCGACATAGTCGTCGCTTCAGTCAAGTCAGCGGAACCGCGAGGATTGGTAAAGAAAGGAGAAAAAGTGAAGGCTGTTATCGTCCGCCAAGTCAAAGCGATCAGGCGGAAGGACGGTACCTATATCAGGTTTGATGAGAATGCGGCTGTGATTTTGGATGGGAAGGAACCTAAAGGAACCCGTATTTTCGGTCCGATTGCCAGAGAGATCAGGGAAAAAGGATACAGTAAGATAATTTCATTGGCCCCTGAAGTATTGTAATTTTTTTAGGAATAATAGGGCATAAGACATATTTATGAAAATTAAGAAAAATGATCAAGTTAAGATATTGGCAGGCAAAGACCGGGGGAAAACCGGCAAGGTCTTGCGGGTTATTTCCGCTGAAAACAAGATCGTGGTGGAAGGCGTGAATATAGTGAAAAAACATGTCAAACCCAGGAAGGAAGGCGAACGCGGACAGCGGATAGAAATTCCCGGCAAGGCCGATATTTCCAATGTCATGCTGGTTTGTCCTAAATGCGGAAAACCTACCCGAGTCGGATATAGCGTTACGGAAAAGAATAAATTTAGGATTTGTAAACAATGTAAAGCGGAATTATAAGAAAAATATGTACGAATCAATCAAAAGTAAATATAATAAAGAAGTTGCGGTTGAAATGAAGAAACTTTTCGGTTTTAAGAGCGTCTTGCAGGTGCCAAGGATTGAAAAAGTCGTGATCAATGTCGGAATCGGCAAATTTATCAAAGACTCAGGATTGGTTGATGATGTGAAGAAGACCATAGTGGCGATTACGGGGCAAAAGCCGGTTATGACCCAGGCTAAGAAGTCAATCGCGGGATTCAAAGTGCGCGAAGGGCAAGAAGTCGGAATCAAAGTCACCTTGCGGGGGAAAAGAAAGTGGGATTTCATTGAAAAATTGGTCAGATCGGCCATACCTCGCGTGCGGGACTTCCAAGGAATTAAGGAATCGACAGTCGATGCTGGTGGAAATTTCAATCTAGGCATCAAAGAACACACGATATTCCCTGAAATTATGGCAGAAAACGTAAAAAATATCGTCGGGTTCCAGATTAATATCACTACGACTGCCAAGAATCGGAAAGAAGGACTGGAATTGTTCAGATTGATGGGATTCCCATTTAAAAAAGACTAAAAATAATATAATAGGGGAAAATTAGAATTAAGTTTTAAAATGATATGGCGAAAAAATCTGTTGAAGCTAGAGCTCGAAAAACACCGAAATTTTCAACTCGGGAGGTGAAGCGGTGTTGGAGATGCGGGAGGAAACATGGATATATGCGGGCGTTTGATATCTGCAGGATTTGTTTCAGGGAGCTAGCGAGCACGGGCCAGATTCCAGGCGTAAAGAAGTCGAGTTGGTAAATTATAAATGTTAATCGTTATCAGCCAATAAATAAAAAATATTGGCAGTGAACCAATAACTAAGCGAAAAATTATGTTAGATCCTATAGCGGAAATGTTGACCAGAATAAGGAATGCCCAACAAGCGGGGCATCAGGATGTCGTTGTCGGCGCATCCAAGTTGAAATTGGCTATCGCGAAGATCCTTGAGAAGGAAGGTTTTGTGGCGGCGGTTGCGAAGGAAAAGGCTGATATGATTGAAAATATGAAAATCGAATTGAAATACCATCGGGTTTCCAATACTAAGAAGTTGCCTGCTATCAAGGAAATCAAGCGGGTAAGCAAGGAAGGCCAGCGGATTTATGTCAAAAGCAAAGACATCAGGTCGGTTAAGAATAATTTCGGTATTTCCATTATTTCCACTCCGAAGGGCGTTATGACTGGCTTTGAAGCGAGAAAACAGGGCTTGGGCGGAGAGGTTGTTTGTGAAGTCTGGTAATTAATAAAATATAGGACGCATAAAGCCGATAAGGCGCATTTAAACATATGAGTAGAATAGGTAAAAAAATCATAACTATCCCGGAAGGAGTCGCCGTGACCCTCAATCAGGGTAATAAACTCGAGGTTAAGGGGCCTAAGGGTTCCCTTGAGTTGGTACTCAATCGTGAGGTCGCTTTAGAGATGACTGAGAAAGAAATTTCGGTCAAGAATATCGGAAAAACGAAGAAGGCTCCGGCTATCTGGGGATTGACCCGTGCGCTTATCAGCAATATGATCGATGGGGTGAAGGAAGTTTATGTGAAGAAATTGGAGTTGCAGGGTGTCGGCTACCGTATGGCGGTGGCAGGTCGGAAAATAAATATGGCTCTGGGTTTTTCCCATCCTGTAAACGTGGATGTACCGGAGGGCTTGGAAGCTAAGATCGAAGAGGGTTTTTTAGCCATATCCGGCATCGATAAGCAAGCAGTCGGCCAATTCGCAGCTGAAATCCGGAGATTGAAACCGGTCGAGCCGTATAAGGGGAAAGGGTTCCGCTACGTCGGTGAACACGTAAGAAGGAAGGCTGGAAAGAAAGCCGCGTCCAAATAAGACTTAAACAGATCAACAAGGTTAAATAGACATATTTATAAGATATATGAAAAAATTAAGCAGAAATCAAATAAGATTACATCGGAAGCGCAGGATACGGGCTAAGCTTTCAGGCACTTCTGAAATGCCAAGACTGGCTGTCTTTAGGAGCTTGCGGAATGTCAGTGCACAGGTGATCGATGATTCTGCCGGCAAGACTCTTGTTGCCGCGAGCCTGCTTGATGCTAAAGGAAAAAACA
The DNA here is from genome assembly GCA_041674205.1 of Parcubacteria group bacterium. Lineage (GTDB taxonomy): Bacteria > Patescibacteriota > Minisyncoccia > Moranbacterales > UBA2206 > JAUXSK01. The sequence continues at coordinate 88,916 of JBAYWF010000002.1, read as the reverse complement.
GCGTCGATGGCGCGAATGGATTGGGTAAGTTGATAGCGGAAAAATGTTTGGATAAAAAGATTGAAAAAGTCGTTTTTGACAGATCAGGTTATAAATATCATGGAAAAATAAAAGCTTTGGCGGAAGGTGCGCGTGCAGCCGGGCTTAAATTCTAATAAAATTTAAAAATACTAAAGATAATTAGCGGATAAATTTAGGATTAATAAGGGATTCATAACATTATGGCAAGGGACAATAAAAATTTCAAAGGGAAAAAAGAAAAGCCTGAGTTCGATCAGAAACTGCTTGACCTTGCGCGCGTAACCCGCGTAGTCAAGGGCGGAAGGCGGTTCCGGTTCCGGGCGACTTTGGTAATCGGCAACAGGAAGGGCAAAGTGGGAGTGGGCGTGGGAAAGGGATCTGATGTTTCCGATGCTATTCGCAAGGCTTTCGATGACGCTAAAAAGAATCTGGTTACCGTCAAGATGACGAAGAACACGATCGCGCATGATATCAATTATAAATCGCGCAGCGCGAAGATAATCCTGAAGCCGGCAGTCGAAGGACGGGGAATCATTGCGGGCGGGGCGGTACGCGTGGTGGTGGAATTTTCCGGAATCAAGGATATCGTTTCCAAATCATTAGGGACGGCGAATAAATTGAGCGTAGCTAGGGCGGCTGTCGAGGCGCTAGCGACTTTGAGCCAAGCCAGAACCAGAAAAGAAAGAGTGGCCGCGGCAACCCAGTAATCAGTAAACATAAATCCCGGATACTAGTCGCGAGTCACTAGTTACGGCTTGCTAAAATATATGCAGATAAATACGTTAAAACTTAAAACTGCCAGAAAGAAGCGGCGGACTATCGGACGCGGCGGTAAAAAGGGGACTTATTCCGGAAAGGGCAATAAGGGCCAGAAGGCGCGCAGCGGTTGTAAGATAAATCCCCTTTTTGAAGGAGGACGATCGACCTTGATCGACCATATGAAGAAAAAGCGGGGATTCACCACTATCGCTGATAAGCCGGTCACCGTCGATTTGGTTGATTTGGAAAATAAATTCAAGACGGGGGATACGGTGGCTTTGGCTGATTTGGTCAAGGCGGGACTTATCCGCAAGATCCAATCCGTTTCGCGGGTGAAGATTTTGGGAAACACTGAAATCAAGGCTAAATTGACAATCGCAAAGGGAATCCTGCTTAGTGCGCAAGCCAAAAAATCGATTGAGGCGGCTGGCGGCAAAGTGGAATAATATCGAATGATGATGTATAATGAAAGGGTGGCGAAAGTCCCCCTTTTATTTTTAAAATAATAAGAAATGCCTTTTCGGGCGGTAAAAAATATGCTAGAAAAAATATCTCAAATTTTCAAGGTCAAGGAATTGCGCAATAAGATCCTATTCATCCTGGGAATTTTCATTATTTTCCGCTTGATCGCATCCATTCCGGTTCCGGGTGTGAATCAGGAACAGTTAAAGAATTTTTTCAGTGATAACCAGTTTTTCGGTCTCTTGAATCTGTTTTCCGGCGGAGGCTTATCCAGCATATCGATCGTTATGCTGGGCGTCGGACCGTATATCACCGGTTCGATCATTATGCAGCTTTTGACTATGATCGTTCCGAGATTGGAGCAGATATACAAGGAAGAGGGTGAAGCCGGCCGGCAGAAATTCAACCAGTGGACGCGCTGGGCGACCGTCCCTTTGGCGGCCTTGCAGACTTTCGGTATGATATCGCTTTTGCGTTCGCAGAATATCCTGGGCCAGCTCAGCAGTTTCGATATGTTTTCCATCATCACCGTAGCGGTGGCGGGAACGATTTTCCTGATGTGGTTGGGAGAACTGATTACGGAGAAAAAAATCGGCAACGGGGTTTCACTCATCATCTTTGCCGGAATCGTAGCCGGCTTGCCATCCAGCCTGTCTAAAATATCCGCGACTTTCGATTCGTCCCAACTTTTCACTTATCTTATATTAGGAGCGGTGGTTATCGCCGCTATCGCGGGCGTGGTCATTATGACTGAGGGGCAAAGGAATATCCCGGTTTCCTATGCGAAAAGGATCCGTGGCAACAAGATGTTCGGAGGATCGTCCACCCATCTGCCGTTGCGGGTCAACCAGGCGGGAGTGATTCCGATCATCTTCGCGATGTCAATTATGCTTTTTCCGGGAATGATCGCGAATTTCCTGGCCTCGGCTTCCAATCCGACCATAGCGGGCGCAGCCAGGAGTATCGGGAATGTCTTCCAAAACCAAGTCTTCTATGGATCGATGTATTTCATCCTGGTGGTCGCCTTCACTTATTTTTATACGGCCGTGGTTTTTGATCCGCATAAGATTTCCGAGAGCCTGCAGAAACAGGGCGGTTATATCCCCGGCATAAGGCCAGGCAAGACCACGGCTGAATATTTGTATGGGATCATCAATCGTATAACGCTATCCGGTGCTTTATTTTTGGGAATGATCGCGATCCTGCCGTTTATCGTCCAGGGATTTACCAGTATGAGTTCCGTATCTATCGGTGGAACGGGATTGTTGATCGTGGTGGCGGTCGTGATTGAAACGGTCAAGCAAATCGAGAGCCAGCTGGTAATGCGTGATTACGAAGGATTCTAAAACTCCCGTGGATTTAATTTTTTATTTTTAATCTTGTAAGTGATCTTGAGGTTTCGATTTCCGAATCTTAAGGCGTTAGAAGATTATAATTTTTTTGAATATCATCATCTTGGGACAAGCGGGTAGTGGCAAGGGGACTCAGGCCGGGATATTGGCCGAAAGATACGGCTTGGATCATTTTGATACGGGAAAATTATTGCGCCAGGTAGCCAGGATGGATGGCGATCTCGGGAAGGAGATCCATGAAATCATCAATGTCAGGAAAGAACTCGTACCTAGCCGTATCTTGAAGGAAATCGTACATTTGCGGCTTTCGGATATGCCGCGGGAACAGGGCATCGTCTTTGACGGCGTACCGAGGAATTCCGAGCAAGCCGGATATTTTTCTGAAACATTGAAGGAATTCGGCAGAAAGATCGATAAAGTTTTTTTTGTGGATATCCCAGGTGAAGAATCTATCCGCAGGATTTCTTTCCGGAGGATATGCAAGGGTTGCAAGAAAGTTTTCATTATGGGGAAAGATATCCGGAAGGAAACCGACAGATGTTCGGATTGCGGCGGTGAAATCATGCATAGGGTCGACGATACCGTCGAAGGGATCAAAAAGCGGTTGCAAGTCTTCAATGAAGAAACCATGCCGGTGATAAATGCTTATAAAGAAGAGGGTGTCTTAGTCAGGATCGACGGCGGGCGGGATATCGAAAAAGTCGCGAGCGATATCGCTAAAAATGTCGGAATCCAATAATTTTTCCAACTACGGACGGATATGCGCGGAATGTCCGTAAATTTCCAAATCGGATCAAGATAAATATTATGATAATTATCAAAAAACCAGAAGAAATAGAGGCTATGCGGGCAGGCGGAAAAATCCTGGCAGGCGTTATGCGGGCATTGGGGGACAGCGTTGCGCCGGGAAAAAACACTTTTGCAATCGACCAGTTGGCGGAGAAACTTATTTTGGAGGCGGGCGGGATCCCGGTTTTCAAAGGCTATGGCAAGGAATCGGGTAATCCGTTTCCCGCTGCCATCTGCGCTTCAATCAATGATGAGATCGTCCATGGTATTCCTAGGCCGGATCGGATATTGCAAACGGGCGACATATTCAAAATCGATATCGGGATGCGCTATCGGGGAATGGTCACCGATATGGCGCGGACTTTCGCGGTAGGGAAGATTTCCGTGGAAGCCCAAAGGATACTGGATGTGACGCGCGAGTGCCTGGATGCCGGTATAGCGAAGATAAAGGCCGGAGCGAGCCTTGGGGATTATTCCGCGGCAGTGCAGAAATATGTCGAAGGCCAAGGGTTTTCGGTCGTGCGCGATTTGGTCGGCCATGGAGTCGGCAGGTTCCTGCATGAGGATCCGCACATTCCTAATTACAGGTCCGGCGGGAAGGATATCATTTTGGAAGAAGGTATGACATTGGCGCTGGAGCCGATGATTAATGCGGGTACGCACAAAATTGAATTAAGAAAAGACCGGTGGACTTATGTGACGGCTGACGGCAAATTAAGCGCCCACTTCGAAGATACGGTCTTGGTGTCTAAGAATGAAGCGGAAATTTTAACCAGAATTTGATAATTATGGAGAATACGGCTGGATTGGAACATTTTTTAGGACTGGATTATGGAAAAGCGAAAATCGGTTTGGCGATAGCTGATTCGGAAATCCGCATCGCTTTCGCTTATGGCACTGTCGATAATGACAGGCACTTTTTGGACACGCTGGGGAAAATAATAGAAATAGAGGATATCGATCGTATAATCATCGGCAAATTAGGCCAGGCTGGCGGTAATAGGCAGTCTTTTGAAGCGGCGGACATCGGGGAAAAATTAAAAAAAGAATTCAAATTGGCGGTTTCTTACCAGGAAGAGATGTTTTCTACGAAGATGGCCGAAAGCAATCTTAAGGAAAAAGGAATGCGGAAGATCAAGCTGGCGGATAACCAGGAGGCTGCCCGCGTAATCCTGCAGAGCTGGCTGGATCGGAAAGGTGGAATTTAAATTTGGGTTTTTAACGCGGTGTGTTATAATTGATGTGACTTTTATTAACTAGTAGCGAAGAATAAAAAAATGCAAGACACTAATCCATATCTGTCTGTCATAATACCGGCATATAACGAGGGCGGTAGAAAAGGGGAGGAATTGAAAAATAATTTGCGTGAAATAGGCGAGTACCTGGGAGGAAAGGATATTTCCTATGAAGTGGTGGTGGTCAATGACGGTTCGAAAGACAATACGGCTGAATTCGTGAGGGGTTTGGCGCATCTGGTGGCGAAGTTGGAAGTGATAGACAGGCAGGAAAATCGGGGCAAGTTTTTTTCCGTGCGGGAGGGATTTATGGCGGCCAAAGGGGAATACCGCTTATTGACGGATGCCGATGGGGCGACTTCCATAACCAATCTGGAAAATTTTCTCGACCGGATGGAAAAGGGTGGTGATGTGTTGATCGGTTCGCGCGATTTGAAGGAATCGAATATCAAAAAGCACCAGCCCAAATGGAAAGAGCTGATGGGCGACGCTGGAAATCTGTTGATCCAATTCATGCTTGGTTTGCGCGGACTGGAGGACACCCAATGCGGCTTCAAGGTTATGTCTGCGCGGGCCGTGTCCGATATCGTTCCGCAAATGCAAGTCGACCGCTGGGGTGGAGATTTTGAAATGTTGATGCTGGCTAAAAAAATGGGTTATGAAATTATCGAGATCCCAGTGATTTGGCTGGATGCCGGACAGACGCTGGTAGGTGCTTCCGGTATGGGCGGATATGTTTCGACTCTCAAAGAATTGTTGCAAGTGAAATGGCGGATGATAACCGGCCAGTATAAATACAAGAAATAATCTCCGGTGCAAAGGCCGGTTTCCGGCCGGTGTTAAAATAAAAAAGTGGAAAATAAAAACGATAGTCAGTTGAAAAAAGACCTTTCTAAAAAAGGGAAGATGCAATCTACCGAATTGCGGCAGGATTTGGTGACGGGCGATTGGGTGGTGATCGCGACCGGTCGCGCCAGGCGTCCGGAAGAATTCGCTTCCAACCGGCGGGCGGCAATCGAGGAAGATTCCGGCAAGCCGTGTTTTTTTTGCTACCCGGAAGAAACCGGACAGGAGAAAGACGTCCTGTTGTATGAGCGGGCCAATGGAGAATGGAGCTTGCGGGTTTTCCCGAATAAGTACCCGGCGTTTACGCGGGGACGGGTGCCGAAACACTATGAAGAAGGCCCATATTTCTCCATGGACGGGACGGGATATCATGAGTTGATCATAACGCGCGACCATCATAAACAAATCGCCCAGCTGAATGTTTTGGAGGTGGCTGAAATCATCGATGCTTATCAGGAGCGCTATATCGATCTGATGAATAAGAAAAGCGTGAATTATATAGAAATTTTCCATAACCATGGCAAAGAAGCCGGCGCTTCGCTCGCCCATCCGCATTCCCAGCTTATGGCGATTCCGGTGATTTCTCCATATGTCCAGTCTGAATTGGACGGCGCGGAAAGTTATCATAAGGCGAATAAGAAATGCGTGTACTGTTCGATGGTCGAATGGGAAATTGAAAATAAAAAAAGAGTCATATTTGAAAATGATGATTTTGTGGCTTTTTGTCCTTTTTCGTCGCGGGCGGCTTTTGAGGTTTGGGTGGTGCCGAAAAAACATAAGCCGTATTTTGAACGGACATCGGACGATGATAAATTGGGAGCGGCCGAAGCCTTGCAAACGGCCATCAATAAGATCTATAAAGCTTTGGAAGATCCGGCTTATAATTTTTATATCCACACGGCGCCGTGCGATGGCAAGGATTATCCCCATTTCCATTGGCATATCGAAATTTTGCCGCACACGAGCAATTGGGCCGGCTTCGAGCTTTCCACCGGCATCGAGATTTCCACTATCCAGCCGGAAGTGGCAGCTGAATATTTGAGAAAAATCTAGAAAAGGATTAAAATTAGAAAAATATTATGATCGCAGGGATAATTTCCGTTTTGGCGCAGTTTATAATTTGGGGCATAGATTCATTGGGCTATGCGGGGGTGGCATTGATGATGGCGATCGAGTCGGCTTGCATCCCGCTGCCATCCGAAATCATAATGCCGTTTTCGGGCTACCTGGTTTCAGCCGGAAGATTTTCCTTATGGAGCGTTTCTTTGGCTGGTGCGGTCGGATGCGTGCTGGGCAGCGTCGTGGCTTATTGGGTGGGTTATTATGGCGGCCGGCCGGCGGCGGAGAAATATGGCAAATATATCCTGGTGACCCATCACGACTTGGATATTGCCGATAATTTTTTCAAAAAATACGGCAATACCGCGGTCTTTTTTTCGCGGATGCTCCCGGTGGTCCGGACTTTCATTTCCTTGCCGGCGGGAATCGCCCGGATGGATTTTCCTAAGTTCGTGGCCTATACGTTTCTGGGATCTTTCCCATTTTGTTACTTGCTAGCCTATATCGGCAAGGAGCTGGGTGATAACTGGAACACGCTAGGGGTATATTTCCATAAATTCGATATGGTGATCGGAGCTTTGATTTTGGCCGGATTGGTTTGGTTCGTGCGCAGGCATATGGGTATTAGGCGTTCCCAATCGCGGATCCCGGATGGATTAGCTGTCGGACAGGCCGGAGAATAAATTTGAGTTAAAATTAAAAAATATGAAAAACATAGTTGCCGCCAATCTCAAGATGAACCTTCTTTCCATCAGCGAAAGGGAGGCGTATTTGAAACGGCTGAGCGTGCTGTTATCGGGCAAGAAATTTTCCGATACTGAAATCGTCTTATGTGCCCCGTTCGTGCATTTGGAGGGTTTTAAAAAATGGAAAAATAAAAAGGTGAAGCGGGGGGCGCAGAATATGTTTTTTGAGGATAAGGGTTCCTTTACCGGCGAGATATCCCCGGTGATGCTCAGGAATTTCGATTGCGAGTATGTGATTTTGGGCCATAGCGAAAGGAGAAAATATATCCGGGAAAACGATCAAGATGTGAATCTTAAAGTTATTTCCTCCCTGAAAAACGGGATCAAACCGATTTTGTGTGTCGGAGAGGATGCCGATCAAAAAAAAGAAGGGACGGATATCGTCGTGGAACAATTGCAGAATTGTTTGGACGGGGTCAGTAAGTGGAAAATTGAAAATGTCATAATCTGCTATGAGCCGGTCTGGGCGATCAGTTCCAATAACCCCGATCATTTGCCGACTACGAATGAAGTGATGGGCGCCAGATTGGTTATAAAGAAATTCCTAGTAGCGAAATATGGGCCTAAAATTACGGAAAAAGTGAAAATCATCTATGGCGGTTCGGTCGCTCCGGATAATACGGAAGCTATTTGCGTCGATTCCGGGATGGATGGCGCCTTGGTGGGCAAGGAAAGTTTGGCTCCGAGCAGTCTCATAAAAATAGTAGGAATAATAGATGGCAATCTTAAAACATAATTTTTTTAAATCAATAGTAAATTCTAAACTATAAGTTTCAAGGTTAGAATTTAAAATTCAAAGCGTATGATCGTCGATATCAAAGAAATTTTAGCGAAAGCCAAAGAGGGCGGCTATGCCGTTGGAGCGTTCAATACGATTAATTTGGAAACGACCCGTGCGATCGTTGAAGCTGCGAAAGAATTGAAGTCCCCAGTCATAATCCAAGTCACGGAAAAGACTATGGAATATGCGGGCGGACGCATGATTTTCAATATTATTAAGAATGACGTGGAATTCTACGCGCCGGAAATCCCGGTAGGTATCCATCTGGACCATGGCGGCAGTTTCGAAATCGTGCAGCGGGCGGTGGAAATCGGTTGGCCGTCGGTTATGTATGACGGATCCAGGAAGGAATATTCTGATAATGTGGCGGTAACCAAAAAAGTGGTTGATTTCTGCCACGAAAGAGGCGTGGCTGTGCAAGGAGAATTGGGTAATGTCCCATATTTAAGCGAGCATAAGATGGGAGCGGTGGATTGGGATAAATATATGACCGATCCGGAGCAAGCCAAGGATTTCGTGGAAAAGACCGGCATAGATACGTTGGCCGTAGCCATCGGCAACGCGCATGGTTTTTTTGTGGAAAGGGAGGTGCCTGATTTCGATAGGTTGAAAAAAATCAGAAGTTTGATCGATATCCCGATCGTTTTGCATGGCGCGTCCGATTGGGAAGATGGCAAAGCTGAACAGGCGATTAAATTGGGAGTGAATTGCTTCAATGTCGATACGGATACCAGGATGTCTTTTGTAAACAGTTTGAGTACGACTTTCAAGAGCGACAAGGATCCGGGGTTCGATGTGCGTACGATTCTGGGCGACGCGCGTAAATCCGTCAAAGAAAGCGTCAAACATAAAATGCGCTTGTTCGGCAGTGCCGGAAAAGTATAGGACTTATTTTTAAATGGTATGGCAGTTGAAAAAATCCTTTTGGAATTCGATCCGGAACAAAAAAACCTGTTGCCGGCGCTGAAAAAAATCGACGCCGGTTTCGGCTATGTCGGTGAGGAGGAGGCGCGTAAAGCGGCGGATTATTTTTCCGTGCCGCTTTCCAAGGTTTATGAAGTCGCCAGTTTCTATGATCTGGTCAAAACCAAAAAACAGCCTGGCTTGGTTATCCAGGTCTGTTCCGGAGCCAATTGCGCGGTAAAGAGCAGTTTTAAAGTTATATCTGAAATCGAAAGCCAGTTGCATATCAAAGCCGGTGATGATTTCAATCCCAACGTTAAGCTCGAGATCATCAGTTGTCTTGGACAATGCGGCCAGGGGCCGGTGATGGTCGTGAATGGCAATGTTTTTACCAGAGTGACGCCCAGCAGTGTGGATGACATCCTGCGGAATTATATCTGACGTAACAAAAAAAACCGAGGCGTAACCTCGGTTTTTTTGTTGGGCCCTCAATGCAGGAGCGGGAGCCCGTCGGGCTCCTAGGCGCGTGGGTCCCTTGAAAAATTTAACGGAAAAAATAATTTTTTCCCTGAAAATCCAGGTGGGTCCCAATTTTTCACCTCTCCATTCTGAAGGCCTTGTCCCAGTATAAGTTATTTTCGGATCCGTGCCAAGGCCCCGTCTGTTTAAAAAAAATGAGAGGCTGCCGGGATCGGCAACCTCTTTTTCCGTTTTTCGGATGGTTCATAAATCAAGGAGAGAATAAAATTCATCCACTCCCAGACTTTCGGCGGTGTAGCCGCGGTTTATGATAGCCATAGCGATGACTACCGTCTTCGTGGACATCCGTCTGGCCATTTCAGTTATTTTTCTAAGCGTATCAGTATCACATTCAGTAAGCACATCTATCAACGTGATGATGTAGTCGGAATGGCCATATGATACAAGGGTATCGTCCGGCAGATAATGGCTGCCGTTTTCTATCTCCGTGAAAGCCCACCGAAACGTTATCCTTTCCATGTCTGAAGGCAGACTCTCGAGCTTAGGACACATAAATGTCGAATAGCTTGGGTGGTGGGCGGGATCTAACACGGTCACTTTGGAACCAGGATGGAAAAACATCCCCATCCTCAAAGCCTTTTGTGCCATTAATTCCAGCACTCCCTGAATTGTTTCGGAATGGGATTTTTTCAGTTCCTTTAGGATTTCTTTCGCGGCGCTGGCATCGCCGCTTGCGATTATATTGCCCAACGCTTCGATAATCCCGTCCGTAGAAATTTCTTTTTTCATCCTGACCCCCTGAAATGTTTTGTTTGAATGTGTTGGAATGTGCAAAACCGTTCTTTATAAATGATAGCGTTTTTGATTCAAAAGTCAATTATCGAACAAAATCTGGTGTTGGTCGGATAATAATCAGGCACAATTATCTATTATACACTAAAAATTGTTTTTTGTAAAGGTTACTATTGTTTGGAGCTCAATCAAGGCAAGAATGATGGTTGGAAAATATGAGTAAAAGACGAATTGATCAATCGTGGCGCGGAGACTAAGGGCGGTTTTCTCAATAAGCAGTGGGAAAAAAATATGGGATTTGATATGCAAAATATGGTTGTTGCGATATAATGTAAGGATGAAGAAGGAAATAAAAATAATAACCAAAAATTGGGGGAAGATAAATCCGGGCAGGATAGAAGATTATGCCGCTACGGGCGGATATGCCGCTTTGTCGAAATTCATACGGGAGATGACGCCGCAATCGGCTTTGGAGGAAATCAATGTTTCCGGATTGTGCGGGCGGGGCGGCGCCGGTTTTCCGACTGGACGGAAGCTTGGATGCGTGGCTTTGGAAAAAAACCAGGAAAAATATTTCATTTGCAATCTGGATGAGTCGGAGCCTGGAACCTACAAGGATCGGTCGATCGTTGATAATGATCCGCATATGCTTTTGGAGGGGATCATCATTGGATCATTGATCGTGGGCGCGCGGAAGGCTTTCATATACGTCAATGGCAACTATGGAAAAGAAATCGGAATTTTAGAGCGGGCGGTGGAACAAGCGCGGGAAAAAAATTTCATCGGCGAAAGCATCCTAGGTTCAAAATATGGTTTGGAAATGGAAATTTTCGCGGGTGCCGGGGCATATATCTGCGGGGAAGAAACGGCGCTTTTGAATTCCATCGAGGGCAATCGCGGCGAGCCGAAAGCGCGGCCGCCCTATCCGACGCAATGCGGGTTGTTTGGTAAACCGACGGCGATCAATAACGCGGAAACCATAGCCAATATCCCGTGGATAATCGAAAATGGCGGAAAGGCGTATGCGAAAATCGGTTCCCGGAAATCTCCCGGCACCAAATTGTTCATCGTGAATGGAGCGGTGAAAAATCCGGATGTTTTTGAAGCGCCACTAGGCATAAAATTAGGTGATTTGATCGGGAAATATGCCGGCGGTATCCAGTTGGGCAAGGAGTTCCGGTTCGCGCAGGTGGGCGGGTCATCTGGACGGTTGGCGCTGGAAAAAGATTTGAAATTGAAATTGGAATATGATTGTGAAGCGAAAATCCCGTTGGGATCCGGAGCGGTGCTGGTAGTGGACAAGACAGCCAATATCCATGAATTGCTGCTGTCCTGGACGGGTTTTTTCCGCCGGGAATCCTGCGGCAAATGCGTGCCATGCCGCGAAGGAACCTTTCGTTTATGGGAAATCGCTAAGCGCCTGCAAGACGGGGAAGTGTCCGAACGGGACGTGGCGGCCATCCAGGATATCTTGTGGACGCTCAATAATACGACCTTCTGTCCGTTGGGTAAATTCGCCGCGACGGCTTTTTCGGACGCTCTGGAAAATTTCCGCGATGAAATCTATAAGATTTCCAAATAATCCCGGTTCCATCCGGATTAAAATTATTTTATAAGCAACAGGGTATGAAAATAAAAATCAACGGTCAGGATTTTGAAATAAAGCCGGGAGAGACTATTTTCCAGGTTTGTTTGCGCAACGGGATAAAGATCCCGACATTATGCGGTACGAAAAATTCGCACGAAGGCGTGTGCCGGATCTGCGTGGTGGAATGCGGCGGACGCCTCATCACTTCTTGCAATACGAAAGTTTACGAAGGGATGGAAATCGTGACGGAAAGTGAAAAAATTTCCCAAGCCCGGCGGATCAATTTGGAATTGCTGTGGGCGGACCATGCGGGCAAATGCGCGGCTTGCAAGAAAAACCAGCGCTGCGAATTGCAGAATCTGGCGACGGAACAGAAAATCGAAAACTTCCATTTTATTCCCAGAAAAGAAGAATTGACCGACAGGGAAAATCTCGATTTGTTGAAAGACAACCGCTCACGAGTAGTGGTGGACGAGGGCAATCCCTGCGTTTCCAGGACGACTGAGTTATGCGTAGAATGCCGGAGATGCATCAATATCTGCCCGACCAAGGAGCTGGCCTTCAATCATCGGGCGGGAGATGCCGTGGTCGGCACTGCGTATGGAAAACCTTTGGATTGTATTTTTTGCGGGCAATGCGTGAAAGATTGTCCGACTGGCGCTTTGACTGACAAAAATGACCTAGTCGGAATCCAAGCGGAATTGGATGATTTGAAAAAAATGGCTGTCGCTTTGGTTGACCCGGCCGTTTTGGAATCGATCGCTTTGGAGCAGTCTGAGATAAATTCGGAAGGAAAATTGGTCGGGGCGCTTGAAGCGCTGGGATTTGAAAAAGTTTTTGATTTGGGGTTCGGGATGGGATTGGCGCTGGAAAAAATGGCGCAGGCTATCAAAACAAGCGGCAAGGGCAATCTGATGCTCAGCCATTGCCCATCTTTCAATTTATTAGTGGATAAATATTATCCGCAGTTCAAAGGCAGCGTTTTGGATGTCGCCAATCCGGACGAATTGATGGCGGAGGCTATTAAAGGCGATTATGCGAAACTGCACAAAATAAATCCGCAAGATATCGTGGTTATTTCCATTTCCCCGTGCGTGGCGAAGAAAAAAGATAGAAGCGGAAAGCTTGATCATATTTTGACTGTCAGGGAATTGGGCCGGTTGATCAGGCAAAAAAATATTAAATTGGCGGAAATAAAAAGCGTTGGTTTCGGCAAGGATTTTGCCGTGAAAAATGAAAGCGCCAAGGATATGAAGCGGGCGGGCGGGGCGGCGGAAATGATCGCCAAAATGACTGGCAGGGAATATATCGTGGCTGATGGCGTGCCGCAAATAAAAAACATCTTGCGCGATCTGGACAAAGGCCGGATTAAAACAGGCCTCATCGAATGTATGGTTTGTCCGGGCGGCTGCGTCAACGGGGGAGGGCAATCTAGGAAGTAAAAGTCTAAATTTCAAATTTAAAATGAAATCCTAATGATTAAATTTTAAAAAAATTTGTTAATTTGGTAATTGAAAATTCATTTAAAATTTATAATTTAAAATTTCAAATTATTAATCATATGTGTTTAGCTATCCCTGGTAAAATTCTAAAAATCAAAGGTGATGTGGCTGAAATTGATTTCAATGGCATCGGGAAGACCGTGAATGTCGCCTTGGTTGACGTGAAAATCGGAGATTTCGTGATGGTGCATGCCGGCTTTGCGATCGAGAAAATGGATACGGAATTAGTAAGAGATATCCAAGGGTATTTAGGTAAAAAATAAAAATCTGGTTATGGAAATCGATAAAATCGTAAAGAATATCCATAAATTGGCGGCGGAAATCGGCCGGGAAGTCCGTTTGATGGAATTGTGCGGGACGCATTCGCAGACGATAGCGCAAAATGGGATCAAAAGTTTGATGCCAAAAAATGTGAAGCTGGTTTCTGGCCCGGGCTGTCCGGTGTGTGTGACAGACCAGACGGACATCGACGTGATGGCCGGTTTGGCGTTGGCGGGAATCCCGGTGGCGGCATATGGAGATGTCCTGAATGTTCCTGGGAACCTGATGAGTTTGGAACAGGCGCGGCAGAAGGGCGCCGAAGTTTTCGCGGTCTATGATGTCGCGGAAGTCTTGGAATTGAAAAACAAATATCCCGACATCGTGTTTTTCGGCCTGGGATTTGAAACGACGACGCCGCCAAGTGCCTGGGCAGTCCAAAACGGGATAACTGTTTATTGCGCCCATAAAATTTTTCCGCCGGCGATGGAAGCGCTTTTGGCGAATAAGAAAATCAAGGTGGACGGTTTCATTGATCCGGGACACGTCAGTGCGATTATCGGTACGCGGGTTTATGGACAGTTTGAAATTCCCCAGGTCGTAGCCGGTTTTTCCGGAAAGGATGTCTTGCGGGCGATCGATAGGCTTTTGGCGCAAATCCTGGAAGGCAGGAAAGAAGTGGAAAATGCCTATCCGCGCTTGGTCAAAAAAGATGGCAACCCCAAGGCCAGGAAGCTGATCGATGAGGTTTTTGAAGTTTCAGATGCGCGTTGGCGGGGATTGGGCGAAATAAAGAATTCCGGTTTGAAGATCCGGAAAAAATATCAAAAACAGGATGCGGAATCCGTGCATAAGGATTTGATTGGAAAAATCAAAAAAGAAACAAAGCCCAAACCGAGCGCTTGCAGGTGTGGACTGGTCTTGCAAGGATTGATCGAACCGAAAGAATGCCCGCTTTTTGGTCGGGTTTGTACGCCGGACAAGCCGCAAGGCGCCTGTATGGTTTCGGTGGAGGGGAGTTGCAACGTGGCGCACAGGTTTTCTTAGTAATTGTCATTTTTTAGGGTTTTTCGTGGCTTGCAAAAGCAACCGGCTTGTTTTATGCTTCACTCAGAAAGCTGTTCTTTTATCAATTCAACGAGTGGGGTGCTTATGGCAGCCAGAAAGAAAAAGAAAACGAAGTATTTCGTTTTGGACACTAACGTCCTAATCCATGACCCGGACGCGTTCAGGGAATTCGGGGACAATACGGTGGTTATTTACGAGGAAGTCCTGGAGGAACTGGATTCTCTCAAAAAAAGAAGTAATGATATTGACGGCTCAGTAGCCGTTTCGGCCCGCAAGGCCAGTAACGGCCTAGCAGAATTTTTGAATGGAGGGGATATTAGGGAGGGAGTAAAACTGCCTAATGGCGGAATGCTTGTCGTATCATTGGATAGTAAGTATCCGCTCAAATTCAAAAGGGATACGCCGGATAACCGGATTTTGTCTTTCGCGTATGGATTGTCAGAGGAAGGAAAGACAGTGTTTGTCATCTCCAAGGACACTAATGTCCGACTCAAAGCGTCTGGTCTTGGGCTTAATACGGATGACTATACCAAAGATCAATCCGAGCTTTTCAAAAAGTACGGCTCAGTCTTCGATGGAAATGAAGAGAAGCCGAATGGTATCTTGTCCGTCCGGTACCGGGTCAAAGGCGGGGAGATTTTCCGTCATTGGGAAAAGGAATCATGCAAGTCCATACGGAGAGGCAGGCATATTTGGGGGATTTCTCCAAGAGATGAGGAGCAGGAGTGCGCCTTGGACGCGCTGTCCTGTCCTGATATAGAAATGATAGCTTTGTCAGGGGTTGCCGGGACAGGCAAGACTTTTGTAGCTCTATTGTCCGGACTGAATCAGGCGCTTAAGAGTGGGAGACTATACGACAAAGTGGTCGTGGCACGGCCGGCTATTGCATCAGGTCCGGATATCGGATATTTCCCAGGAGACAAGGAAGCAAAATTGTCCGAATGGATGAATCCGATCTTTGATAATCTGGACGCAATTATCAAAAATTCCAACCAACGGATCGAGGAAGGGTTTAGCAGGAAAAATGCGCAAAGCAAGAAAGAAAACCTTTTTTCCAAGGAAAGTCTTATTTCCCAGGGCATCCTTGAGCTTGAGTCTGTGGCCCATATCAGGGGACGAAGTCTTCAGCGCACATTCATCATAATCGATGAAGCCCAGAACTTGCGCCCTTGGGAGATGAAGACGATTATTACCCGTTGTGGCGAGGGCACTAAAATCGTGTTTTGCGGCGATTTGGAACAGATAGACACGCCATATCTCGATTCCAATTCAAGTGGTTTAGCCTATTTGATTGACCGCTTCAAAGATGACGAAGCATTCTGTTATCTGAAGCTTAAGCGGGCAAACCGTTCGAGATTGGCGGAGAAAGCGACACGCCTTCTCTAAATTTTAATGTTCATTTGTGCGCGTCCTGGCGGGAATTTTTCTCGCCAGGACGCCTTTTTTTTGTTAGAATACCACTATGGAAAAGTTTGTAACTAAAAAAATATCCGCGTGGCTGGCTGTTTTGTTTTGGATGGCGATCATTTTTGGGCTTTCGGCGATGGAAGGGCACGATGTCCGGCCTTTCAGTTTGTTTTATTTCATCGAAAGGAAAACTTTCCACGTGATCGAATATTCCATCTTGGCTTTTTTGTTTTTCCGCGCTTTTTCACAAAATTTCACTCTGAAGAGAGCTTTATGGTTTTCGCTGGTCTTGTCTTTATTATATGCGGCGTCGGACGAATGGCATCAGACTTTCGTTTTCGGCCGGACGGGTACGCCAAGGGATGTGGCAATTGATCTGATCGGCATCGTTTTGGCCGCAATTTTAATCTTAAAATTTAACCGATGGAAAAAGAAATGATCGAATTGGAGGCTGGAGCAGGCGGAGAAAAATCCAATCGGCTGATCGCGCAAATCCGTCGGAATTTCGTAGCAAGCCGCCAGTGGAAAAACACGCAGGATGACGGAGCTTCGTTCCGGATCGGCAAGGAACGATTGGTTTTTACGACGGACGCTTTCATCGTGGATCCGCTTTTTTTCCCGGGCGGCGATATCGGCAAAATCGCGCTATGCGGCACCATCAATGATTTGTCGGTGATGGGCGCGCGTCCGATCGGCGTCGGCTTGAGCCTGGTGATCGAAGAAGGTTTTCCGGAAGAAGATCTGCAAAAAATTATGCGGTCGATCGGCAAGGTCTCCCGGGAAACCGGCGTGCCGATCGTGACGGGGGACACCAAGGTCACGGAAAGGGGCAAGATCGACAAATTGGAAATCACCACTTCCGGAGTGGGGTTGGCCAAAAAGATAATCGGAAACGGCGGGGCGCAAGCGGGGGACGCGGTCATCGCTTCCGGCAATCTGGGCGAGCACGCGGTGGCGCTTTTGGCCAGCCGTTTCAATTACAAGACCAAAATCAAAAGCGATTGCCGGCCCTTGACCCTGGAAATCCAAAGTGTGGCCAAATATCTGACTTCATGCAAAGATCCGACCCGGGGCGGGGTGGCGGCCGTGCTTAATGAAATCGCCGAAAAATCCAAAGTGAAAATAGTTTTAGAAGAAGGCAAGCTTCCTTTCGCCAAAGAAACGGTGGCCTTGTCCGAACTCCTGGGTATCGATAAATTTTCTTTCCCTTCCGAAGGCCGTTTTGTGGCGACGGTTTCCGCTAAAGAAGCCCAAAAAACCGTCAAAATCTTGCAGAAATACGACAAAAACGCCAAAATCATCGGTTCGGTCGCGCGTGGAAAAGGCGTCTATCTCAAAACTTCGCTCGGCGGCATCAAAAAAATCGATGTTCCGCGGGGAAAATTGATTCCTCGCATTTGTTGACAATCTGCCGGATATGTGCCATATTGGAACTTGGCATTTTAAAAATCGAATAAGGCGTTTTTGCGGTTGTTCCGCGAAGACAGTATGTAAAAAAAGAACCTGTGGGCGTCCCGCCGGTTCGAACAGAATAATTTTACGGAGATGGTGCTATGGGAAAAGTGACAGCGGCGATGGTGGTGACATCCGTCATAATTACGATAGTGATGGTTGTTTTTTGTTGGGTTATCGTAGTGTCTTTTTTTGGAGGAGTTATGGAAGAATATTCTTTCGTGATTCCTGATAGCCTGGATAGCAAGTCAATCGTCCAGGTTGTCGAAGAAAAAACCTGGGATTGCGCCGGGAAGGAAGCAAAATACAAACAGATCAAATTCTTTTACCGGCAAAAGGTGAGGGAATTGACGAAGAACAACTTCGGCAGCGCCAATTTAGTCATCAAGGGTCCTGAGGGGCTGGTGAATAGGACGGATGTCTTGATTGGGGAAGATAAGTCGATCAGTATGCTGGTCGCTACCCAGGATTGTGAGCAGAATTTCTCACAGACTCTTAATGAAGAAACACAGGAATTAACCTGTGAAGTATTTGAAGAGTATAAATGTGAGAAGCCCGAAGTGTATTTGGAGGGGGAGGCTACTTTGTCAATAAGGCCTTATCTTTGGGTACGCTGACGGCGCACTTTGATCGGAGGCGCGTCGTCGCAAAGGGCGGGCAGGCGGTTGTTGTAAAAAAAATAACCAGCCTCCCGCCTTTTTTTAGTGGCCGGATAAATAGAAAACGATCTGCCCGAACGAAAGCCCGGCGTCGCCGCGGGGAATCGTCCGGCTGGCGTAGGCGCCCTTGGAGTCCAGATATCCGGAAATTATTTTATTGTTGGCGATGCCGCCGGCTAGATAGAAGTCCCTGATTTCGAAATCTGCATCCGAAATTATTCGGTATAGTCCTTGGGCGATGTAGAGTTGGGCGGTGGCAGCCAAGCGGTTCCTATCCCCGTCAGATATATCTTTGTTTTTATGTAAGTATTTAAGTATGTAATTAAATAAATAAGTGGTGCTGAGGATATGGTTTCCGTCGGAATCTTTGCTAATTTCGGGTTTTAAATCCAAATAGGGTTTTGCTGAATTTTTTTCCAATAACTCGATCGGCTCATGTTTGTAATTTCTTTGATTGCCGCAAAAACCGAGCAGCACGGAAACCGCGTCCAAAATCCTTCCGGTGCTGGATGTTTCGATGCAGTTGAATTTCTGTTGCGATTGGTTGTATAAAACTTCAAATTCCTGGGCGGAATAATATTTTCTTATATGCGGATAGATGCTTTCCTTGGGTAGGAATTTTGATAAGATGCCGATCAACATACGTGCAGGCTCCTTGATAGCCAAATCACCCCCGATCATCACTTGGTTTTCCAGGTGTCCGATCCTTTCGATTTGTAATTTTAGTTGTGGGATTTGATTTAAAATTTGAAATTTGGATTTTGAAATTCTAAAAATTTCCCCTCCCCAAATTTTATCATCCGATCCATAGCCGGTACCGTCCAAAGTTATGCCTAAAGCCTTTTCTAGCTGATAGTTTCTAGTCAGTAATGTTTTATCGCCGATCGCGGAAAAAATGTGGGCGAGGTGGTGCTGGATCTGGATAAGTCTGGCGGGATATTTTTTAGCCAGGTTTCGGCCTAGGGTGGTAGTTTTGTAGAGCGGATGCGAGTCGGTGAGGATGATGTCCGGACGGAAGTTGTTTGCGCTGAGGAACTTAGAAAGGCCCGTTTTGTAATTATGGAAATTTTTATCAATCAATAGATCGCCGAAATCTTCGGAAAAATAAAGCTTGTTCTGATAGAAAAACGAAAAATTGCCGTTCGATTCGGGACCGAGAGCCAAGATTTGTCGAGTGTCCTTATTTTCATATTCGAATATCCGCATAAGCCCAGTATAGCAAGTTATCGGCGATTTTTAAATTTAGCTGGAATGTGGTAAAATAAATCATAAAATAAAAATAATATGGCAGTAAATAAAAAATCAAAAATCGCTAAATTTTTAGGCAGGTTATCCAGTGTGACCTCTCGGTTAAGAGGCAAAGTTGCGGCTAAAAAAAACGCCAAGAAATCGAAAGTGAAAAAGCTGCCCGTAGGGATAGCGAAAAATAAATCGGCTGTGGCCAAGAAAGGCGCGAGGGTTGTGAAGAAAAAAATGCCAGCTAAGTTGACGGTCAAGAAAAAAACAGTAGCTGATAAAAAAACAAAGGATGCAAAAAAGATATTGCCAAACAAACCTGCGAATAAGAGCAAGGCAAAGGCTGATAAGAGAAAGCCGACAGTCAAGCGGGTAGCCAAAAAGAAAGTTGATGCGTCTGTGGCTGTCGTGAATGAAAAAAACAAAAGCGCGGTTAAGAAAACCGTTAAAATCGCAAAAGTGGCAAAAGCGGCGCCAAGCAAACCGGAGGCCAAATTGAAAAAACCGAAAGTGGCTATCGCCAGCTTGACTTCTTGCGAGGGGTGCCAATTCGCTTTGCTGGATTTGGGCGAGAAATTTTTGGATTTTGTGGGAAAAATAGAAATGGTGGATTTCCGCCTGATCGAGGATGAAGAGGATGGCGGAGGCGATTTGGATTTGGTCTTGGTGGAAGGCAATCCGGTGACGGAAGAAAATGTAAAAACTTTGAAAGCTTTGCGTAAAAGAAGCAAGTTATTGGTAGCATTGGGCAATTGCGCGGCTATGGGCGGAATACCGGAAATTAAAAATTACCAGGAAGGCGCCAATACGATCAAACATGTCTACAAATATATCCAAGGCATCAGTAATCCGGAAATCAGGGAAATCGATAATTTCGTAAAAGTCGATTTTGTTTTCCCAGGCTGTCCGATTTCCGGCGATGAGTTTCTGCGCTATATCCCGGAATTGCTAGCCGGCCGGATTCCGGTCATTCCCGACCAGCCGGTTTGCGTCGAATGCAAAGCGGCTGGCAACCGTTGTCTGTTGCTCGACAAGAAGCCGTGCTTCGGACCGATGATCCAGGGCGGGTGCGGCGCGGTCTGTCCGACCTCCCGGATGACTTGCCAGGGATGCCGCGGACTCCGTCCGACTGGAAATGTGAAAGCGATGCGCGCGGCTTTGAAAAATATGGTGACCGACCATGAATTTGAAAACATCGCTGAGATTTTCGGCTTGCGGGATGATATAGAGGCGAGGGAAAAAAACATAAAAATATAAAATTATGGATATAAAAATAAACCATATCGCTAAAATGGAAGGACATGCCGGTTTTATGGCCAGTGTGTTGGATGGGGATGTCAAAAGCGCCAAACTGGAGGTGCAGGAAGGCATCCGTCTGATTGAGGGCGTCCTGATCGGACGCTACTATACGGATATGCCCATAATCGCCCAACGCATTTGTGGAATTTGTCCGGTGGTGCACAACTTGACTTCAATCAAGGCTTTGGAGAACGCGATGGGCATCCAGGTCACGCCGGAAACCAAAAAACTGCGCACGGTGATGGAATTGGCGCAAATCATCCATTCGCATGCCCTCCATCTTTTTTTCCTGTCATTGGCGGATTTTTTGGATATGGATAATGATATCCAGCTGGTCAGCGCTTATCCCGAAGAAACGAAAATCGCGGTGCGTCTGCGGGAGTTCGGTATGGATATCGTACGGGTCATCGGCGGACGGGTTATCCATCCGCTGACCAACGAGGTGGGCGGTTTCAAAAAAGCCCCGGAGGCGGAAGCTTTGCGGAAGATCGTCGCGGACAGCGAGCGGGCATTGCAAGACGCTGTCGCGCTGGGTGATTTTTTCAAAAAAATAAAAATTCCCGATTTCCAACGGGAAACCGAGTATGTATGTTTGAGCGGGAAAGGGAGATATGCGGTTTATGACGGAGACATAGTTTCCTCGTACGGCCTGCATATCCCAGTGGAAAAATTCGAACAGGATTTCCAGGAATTGCAGAAGCAGAACGAGGTGATCAAAAAAGTCGAGCATAACGGGATAAGCTATATGGTCGGAGCGATCGCCCGGATCAATATCAACCGCAGTAAGCTCAATCCGCAAGCGGGCAAATATTTGGAAAGCTTGAATTTCACTTTTCCGGACTATAATCCATTCCATAATATCTTGTGCCAGATGGTTGAACTCATCCATTGCGTCGAAGAATCGACTAAGCTGATCAAAGAGCTTTTGAACTCCGACTTGGAGAGGGTCGTCACCCGGCCATATGAAATCAAAGAGGGAGTCGGCGTGGCGGCGGTCGAAGCTCCGCGCGGGACGCTCTATTATCATGTCGATGTGGACAGCAAAGGCTATGTGAAAAACGTGAATATCATCACTCCGACCGCCCAGTTCCTGGCTAATTTGGAAGATGACGTGGCGGACTACATCAAGGAGATAATCGATCTCAAGGATCAAGACAAGCAAAAGAAGTTACGCGGCTTCATCCGGGCCTATGATCCGTGCATTTCCTGCGCGGTACATTAATTTTTTAAATATAAAAATATGACTGAATTAAGACAAGTCTATAAATGCGATATCTGTGGCAATATCACCGAAGTTTTGCATAACGGAGTGGGTGAATTGGTGTGTTGCGGCCAGCCGATGGTTTTGCAAGCCGAACAGAGCGAAGAAGAGAGATATGAAAAACACCGGCCGGTCGTGGAGAAGGTGAGTGAAGGCGTGATCGTGCGGGTGGGCAGCGTGCTGCATCCGATGGAGAGCGAACACTATATCGAATGGATCGAAGTCATAACCGAGCATCGAGTTTATCGGAAACATTTGGAGCCGGGTATGGAACCGGAAGCGGAGTTTTGTCTGGAGGCTGAACATATCGAAGTGAGAGCTTATTGCAATGTCCACGGATTGTGGAAATCGTAAATCGCATAACGCACGACGCAAATGCGTGACACTTAAGTTCCGCAGTTTGCGTTTTATGGAATCCTATGCATGATTTTTTATTAGCCAAGGAAATCGTCGATGCCGTTTTGCGAATCAGCCGAGAAAAAAATATCGGGAATATCAAATCGGTTTCCTTGGAAATCGGCGGCGCCAGCATGCCGCACGACCATCATCATGATCACGCGCACGACGAGCATTTCGATGAGTTGAATCTGGAAAACGTGCGGTTCGGAATTGAAAGTATCGCCAAAGATACGATCCTGAAAAATACGCGGTTTGAAATCGAAAAAGCGGCGGGGGATAATTGGAAGATTACGAATATCGAGGTTTAATAAATTTATAAATTCCACACTATGACAAAAATCGCAATCAATGGCTTCGGGCGTATCGGACGGCCATCATTCAAAATCGCTTTTGAAAAAGAAGACTTGGAAATCGTGGCTATCAATGATTTGACCGATCTCAAGACGGCGGCGCATCTCTTGCAATATGATTCGAGTTATGGCAAATATCACCGCACGGTGGAAGTCGACGCGCAGGGGTCGTTCTTGATCGTGGATGGCAAGCGGATAAAATATCTAAGCGAGCCGGCGCCGGAAAAGTTGCCGTGGCATGATTTGGGCGTGGATGTGGTTTTGGAGTGTACGGGAATTTTCGAAGACCGTGAAAAGGCGCAAAAACATCTGTTAGCGGGAGCGCGCAAAGTCGTTCTGTCGGCGCCTCCCAAAGGGGATATTCCGGTATATATTCTCGGCATCAACGAGCATGAATATGATCCGGAAAAAGACAATATAATTTCAAACGGTTCCTGTACGACCAATTGTTTGGCGCCGATGATCAAAGTTTTGGACGAAAATTTCGGCGTGGAAAAAGGTTTTATGACGACCACCCATTCGTACACGAATGACCAGCGCTTGCAGGACTTGCCTCATCGCGATTTGCGCCGGGCCAGGGCGGCCGCTTTGAATATCATCCCGACTACGACCGGCGCGGCCAAAACGGTCGGATTGGTGATGGAACATCTGGAGGGTAAATTGGACGGCATCTCATTGCGCGTGCCGACGCCGGTCGTTTCCATTGTGGATTTCATCTGCACCGTCAAGCAGGAAGCCGACGTCGAACAGATCAACAACGCGTTCAGGATGGCGGCGCAGGGCGGATTGAAGGATATCCTGGCGACTGAAGACGGACAACTGGTTTCTATGGATTTCAAAGGTAATCCGAATTCCGCAATCGTGGACCTGCCTTTGACTATGGCGAACGGCAATCTGATCAAAGTGGTCGGTTGGTATGACAATGAATGGGGATATTCGAACCGGTTAGTGGAGATGGCGGAACTTGTCGGTAATAAGTTATAATAATTTTAAATCATAAATTTAAAATCAATTATAAATTTATTGAATTTTAAAAATTTATACATTTGAATTTTATTTTAAATTTAAAACTTAAAATTTAAAATTAATCGCTATGTTCGACATCATAATAAAAAACGGGACGCTGATCGATGGTGGAGGAGAGCCGATGTATCGCGCGGATATCGGCATAAAGGATGACAAGATAGCCAAAATCGGGGATTTGCAGAATGAAAAAGGCGAAATCGAAATCGACGCGGCTGACCGATTGGTGTGTCCCGGTTTTGTGGATGTGAATAACCATAGCGATACTTATTGGCAGATATTTTCCAATCCGGATCTGGAAAGCTTGGTGCATCAGGGTATCACGACTATCGTGGGCGGCAATTGCGGATCATCTTTGGCGCCGCTTTTGGGAGCGAAAGCGATCGTGTCCGTGCAGAAATGGCTAAGCGTCAATAATACTAGTTTGGATTGGCTGGGTATGCGGGAATTTCTGGATGTCATCGGGAGGAAAAAATTGTCCGTGAATTTTGCCACGCTGGTCGGACAGGCGACTTTGCGCCGAAGCATCCTAGGGGATGAGATGCGGAATCTCAATTTCAGAGAAGTGGATTTTTTGGCGGGAAAATTATCAGACGCGATGAAGGAAGGCGCCTTGGGAATGTCGTCCGGGTTGGTCTATACCCATGCGAGAAGCACGACTAAGGATGAAATCATCAGTTTGGCGGAGAAAATCGAAGAGCGCGGCGGGGTGTATGTGACTCATATGCGCGATGAAAATGCCGGATTTTTGGATTCGGTTGAAGAATCGATCGAAATTGCCCGTCTGACGAAAGTCAAATTGCACATATCCCATCTCAAAGTTATGGGAGAAGAAAACTGGCCTATGATGGAGGATGCCTTGAATATGATTTCCCGGGCGCGCGAAACCGGATTGGACGTGACTTTTGATGTTTATCCATACACGAATACCGGTTCGGTCCTGTATACGCTATTGCCGTCTTGGGCGACTGATGGGGGTAAGAAAATGATGCTCAACCGCTTGAAAGATCCGGCAAACCGTGCTAAGGTTGTGGCGGAAATGAAAGCGTCAGCAATCGATTATTCCAAGATAGAAATAGCCAGTTCCCCCTTGAATAAGACGCTGGCCAGGCGGAAAATCGCGGAAATAGCCGTTTCCCAAGAAAAATCGATAGAAGATGCCATAGTGGATATTTTGATCGCTTCAGACGGGCAAGTCATCATTTCGATGGATGTTTTGAGCGAAGAAAACATCGAAAAAGCGATCGTCCATCCGGCCGCGGTCATCTCGACTAACGGTTCCGGCTATCGTGACAATCATGGACAGACGGGCGAGGTGGTGCATCCGCGAAGCTTTGGGACTTTTCCGCGGGTCTTGGCTAAATATGTCTTGGGTAAAAGGCTTTTGCGATGGGAAGAGGCGATCGCGAAAATGACTTCATTGCCGGCGCGGAAATTCGGCATCAAAAAAAGAGGGATGTTAAAAGAAAAATATTTCGCGGATATCGTAATCATCAATCGCGATGAAATCTGCGATTTCGCCACCCAGGAAAATCCCTATCGGTATAACAAAGGCATCGATCTGGTTTTAGTCAATGGACAGATCGCGCTGCAAGACGGAGTTTATGCGGGTGGCCGGTTCGGTGAGGTAATTAGACGCTGAGATAAATCAGAATGAAACCTAATCCGAAAGTCTTTAATTTTATTTCGTATAAGTTGGAGCCGGATAAAACCAGGGCTGTTTTTGACTATGAGATAATTTTTGCCGATCGGGAGCCGTTGCGTTTTTCAGAGACGATATCTTTTTCGGATAAATTTTCAGTGTCCGGCATCCATCCGGAAATTTTGAAAAACTTATTATCCAGCATCCATATCATATTGGGAATAAGTTATTATAAATTATATTGTCCGAAAAAAATAAAAATTTCCTCCGTCCTTTCCAAGGATCAGGCGGAATTTTGGAATACGGTTTATCGGAAAGGTTTGGGTGAATTTTTTTATCGCAACGGAATTGATCCGCATAATTTGGTCAGATTCCCGTATGACGCGAAAAAGAAACCGATCGCGCGCAAACTGGTCCGGAAAAACCGTTCACTGGTAGGTATCGGCGGCGGCAAGGATTCGATCGTGGCGGCGGAACTTTTGAAGGAGCAGCGGGAGGATATCACGGCTCTTTTGATTGAAACGCAAAAAAAATCCCCGATTTCCGTTCGGATAGCCGAGGAATTGAAAATCGGATCATTGGTGATTAATAGGCGTGTGGACGATAAGATATTTGATGATTTTCCCGGTGCCTATAACGGACATATCCCGATTTCGGCCGTCTTCGCTTTTCTGGGTTATTTCGCGGCGATCGTTTATGATTATGCCCGGGTGGTCGTAGCTAACGAATATAGCAGTAATTTCGGCAACATCACCTATAAAGGTGAAGAAATCAACCATCAATGGAGCAAGTCGGCTGAATTTGAAAAACTTTTCCAGGAATATACTAGAAAAAATATCTGTCCGGATGTCACATATTTCTCCCTTTTGCGCCCGTTCTATGAGATCCGCATCGTGGAGATGTTCGTAAGGTATAAAAAATATTTCCCCTTATTTACGAGTTGCAACCGCAGCTTCCGCATACATAAGGATCGGCCGAACGGATTGTGGTGCGGCGAATGTCCTAAATGCGTTTTTATGTGGATTCTCTTATCAGCTTTTTTGAGCAAGCGGGAAATGATGGAAATTTTCCATAAGGATATGTATGCGGATGAAAAACTATTGCCTTTATTTTTGGACGTGTTGGGTTATGGAAAAATGAAACCCTTCGATTGTGTCGGTACTTTTGATGAGTCGCGTGCGGCTTTGTTTTCGGCTAAGGACAAATTCACAGACAGCTTTATTATGCAAAATGTCGTCAATAGGATAAAAAATCCAGACAAGCTTATTAAAAAGGTCTTTGAGACAAACCCGGCGCCAGCATTGCCTGATAAATTCAAGTTATCGGGTATTAAAAATGCACTGATTTTAGGTTATGGCAAGGAAGGGATGGTGACTGGGAAATATATAAGAAAATATTTTCCAAAAATAAAAATTGCCATCGCGGACGAAAAGGACGGATCGGATTATTTGGAAAAACAGGATGGATTTGATTTGGTTATAAAAACTCCGGGCTTGCCTAAGGAATTGATCACTCGGCCATACACGACCGCGACTAACTTGTTTTTTTCCCAAGTGGCGAATCTGACCATTGGAGTCACGGGCAGCAAAGGCAAGAGCACTACGGCTTCACTCATTTTTTCTATTTTGCAGGCCGCGGGGAAAAAAGCCAGGCTATTGGGAAATATCGGCAGTCCGATGCTGGAAGCCATATTGCAACCGATCGATCCGGAAGAAATTTTCGTCATCGAACTCTCCAGCTATCAATTGGATGATATCCGGTATTCGCCGAATATCGCGGTGATGCTTAATCTTTTTCCTGAACATATGAATTACCATGGTGGTGTGGAAAAATATTATGCGGCCAAGAGCAATATTGTGAAATTTCAGAATCAGACCGATGTTTGCGTATTTAATCAAAAAGATCGTGAGTTGGAAAAAAGACTCGCCGGCTTGAATGTAAAAAAAGTTCCATTCAATGGGATAGGCCTAGGAGATATAAAGGTCCCCTTGCTAGGCAAGCATAATGTAGAAAATATCAAAGCGGCAATCGCCGTGGCTGATGTGCTGGGAATTTCTAAAAATACCATAAAACAAGGCATTGAGGGATTCCGATCTTTGCCGCATCGCTTGGAGCTGGTCGGTGAATTTCAGGGAATCAGATTTTATGACGATGCGATTTCGACTACGCCTGAGTCGACTATGGCGGCCATCGATTCATTGGAAGATGTGGATACGATATTTTTGGGTGGATTGGATCGGGGTTATGACTTTTTGAAGCTAGCCGTCGCTATCGATAAATCGAAAGTCAGAAATATCGCCTTTTTTCCTGATAGCGGGAAAAAAATCGCGGCGGCTTTGCGTAAAAAGTCCAAGAAGAAATACCATATTTTACATACCGGAGAAATGGATGAAGCGGTAGAATTCGCTTTTGCCAATAGCAGGCCTGGCGGAATATGTTTGCTTTCGACCGCTTCACCGAGTTATAGCGTTTGGAAGAATTTCGAAGAGAAAGGTGACGCGTTCAAAAAAGCTATTTTAAAATCAAAATAGATCGGAAACGCAGCTAACTTCATTTTATGAAAAAAAACGGAAAAAAGCATTCTAAAAAAACTGTTAAAAAAGCGTCCGGCAAAGAAGGATTCCAGCTGGTCCGGATTCCCAGATTTATTTCAGTCGTCTTGGTCATGTCACTTTTTCTTTTTGTTGGTGAGGTTTTTTCGGAAAATTTCCAGTGGAGCCATTTTTTACCATCCCTGATGCCGGGCAGCGCGTATCTCCTGATGGCTTATGCGGCCTGGCGGAATGCCAGGATCGGCGGGATGCTTTTTGTTATCGCCGGTATCGGATTGATTTTGGCTGATATCGCGCAAGATAGGAATGTTTTAGGGATGCATGTGCTGGCATTGATCACCTTTGTTTTAGGCTGCCTGTTCCTGGTTTTCCGGAAAAAATAGCCCAACAAAAAAAACAATCCATTATGATGGATTGTTTTTTTGTCGATGTGGGCTTATCAAGATTCGAACTTGAGACCTCGTCATTATCAGTGACGCGCTCTAACCAACTGAGCTATAAGCCCGTAAATAAAAATTCGTCGCGAAAGCGACTCTATAATTAAAAATTTTAAAATTAAAAATTTATGCTGTGGACCCTGGGGGATTCGAACTCCCGGCCTCCTCGGTGCAAACGAGGCGCTCTAGCCAACTGAGCTAAGGGCCCATATTTTTCAATCTATCCGTCTTATGGGTAACTAGAATCCATTATATAGTAAAGAAAAAATTTGTCCATAGTCCTTGCGGTTTTTCGCAGTTGACAATCGGTTCGGAACGATGTAATATTAATCCATAGAAAAGCCTCAGAGGGCTTTTTAAAAAAGCTTAAAAACGCTTTTTGAAAAAAAGGCTTAAATAAAGGAAAAAAATGAATAAAATAACCACATTTTTACGGGAAGCACGGGCGGAACTTATGAAGGTCAACTGGCCGAATAAGCGGCAGACTATAAATTATACGATTTTAGTTATCGGCATCAGCATCGCCGGGGCGGTTTTTCTAGGAAGTTTGGATTACGTATTCAGTTACTTATTAAAAACATTTATCATAAAATAATATGGCGAAACAAACCCAACATCACGGGCGGGCCTGGTATGTTATCCATACCTACAGCGGTTATGAGGATAATGTCGCTCGAAACTTGAAACAGAGGATCGAATCGATGGATATGCAGGATCTGATTTTCGACGCGATGGTCCCGATTGAAAAGAAAATAAAGATCAAGGCTGGCAAAAGGACGGTCGTAGAAGAGAAAATTTATCCCGGATATGTCCTGGTGGATATGATCGTGACGGACGCGTCCTGGTATGTCGTCCGCAATACTCCGAACGTGACCGGTTTCATCGGACTGGGTACGACGCCGACTCCGGTTGATCCGGCGGAAATCGAAATGTTGAAAAAGCGGATGGGCGTGGCTGAACCGAAATATAAAATTGATGTCAAAGTCGGCGATTCCATCAAGGTCGTGGACGGTCCGTTTAAAGACTTCGACGCGAAGGTGGACGAGGTGGACGAAGCCAAAGGCAGGGTCAAGGTGCTGGTTTCGATTTTCGGAAGGGAAACCCCGGTCGAATTGGATTTCCTGCAGATACGCAAACTATAATTTACGAGCGCGTGTCGGGTTTCGTACAGGCTTCTTAGTACGGGATTCCAAATGCGCGATATCATTAAAAACTAAGAACTAATCACATGGCAAAGAAAATTAAAACCGTTATCAAATTGCAAATCGGAGCTGGAAAGGCTAATCCGGCGCCTCCAGTCGGTCCGGCGTTGGGCCAGCACGGCCTTAATATCCAGGAGTTCTGCACCAAATTCAATGAAGCGACTAAGGCGCAGATGGGGGATATCATCCCGGCTGAAATCACTGTTTTTGAAGATCGGACATTCAGTTTCGTTTTGAAAACCCCTCCTGCTTCCGACTTGTTGCGGAAAGCTGCCGGCATCGAGAAAGGTGCTGGAAATCCTTTAAAGGACAAAGTTGGCAAAATAAGCGAAGCGAAATTGCGGGAGATCGCGGAAAAGAAATTGCCGGATCTTAATGCGAATGATGTGGAAGCGGCTATGAAAATCATCGCCGGAACGGCGAGATCGATGGGCGTGAAAATAGAGAATTAATTTTTAATTTTGTGGGAGATGCGTTAGGTTATAATATGCATCGCTTGAACCACGCAAATTATATGAAGCACGGGAAAAAGTACAGGGCGGCTGCGGAAAAAATCTCCAAGGACAAAGTTTATTCTTTGGAAGAGGCGGTGAAGTTGATGAAGGAAAATAAAATCGCCAAATTCGATGAGTCGGTCGAAGTGCATATCAAAACCAATGTGGACACTAAAAAGGGCGACCAACAGGTGCGTGGAACTGTCGTGCTTCCTCACGGGACTGGCAAGGCCAAGCGCGTGGCGGTCATAACTTCAACCAGCGTGGATGAGGCCAAGGCGGCTGGAGCGGATATCGTCGGTGGAGAAGAAATGATCGAAGGATTCTCTAAAAAAATCGACTTCGATGTCTTGGTTGCGACTCCTGAGATGATGCCGAAATTGGCCAAGGTGGCTAAAGTGCTCGGGCCGAAAGGATTGATGCCTAACCCGAAGACTGAGACGGTGACCACTAAGATCAAAGAGGCTGTGGAGGCATTGAAAAAAGGACGGGCTGCCTTCAAGAATGATGACTCAGCCAATATCCACCAGGCGGTGGGCAAGCTTTCGTTTGATGATGCGAAACTTATTGAAAATATTAAAGCTTTCATCGAGGCGGTAGAAAAAGTGAAGCCGGCCGCTTTCAAGGGGAAACTGATGGCTAATATGACGGTTTGCTCGACGATGGGACGGGGAATGAAAATCAGCCTGTAGGATTTCCAAATTAAGGTAATCGACTAAAAAAGACGCCAAGTGCGTCTTTTTTTAGGTTTTAAGTAAATGTTTTTTATGGTATTATGTGGATGTGCTGGTTTGACGGTGCGATTTTTTTGTCTAGGTTTCTGATTAGTGCGATTTGTCTTAAAAAAAACAAATTATGGAAAAAAAATTTGATGCGCATTCGTTTGGCCAGGCAATCGAGGAGAAAGTGGTCGCCGAATGGGATATGATCAAACATAAGAGAATCGAGATCAGGCAAGGGCTGAGTTTCCGTTATAATCGGCGCAAGGTTCGCAGGGAATTAGCCGTCGTGGCAGCTTTAGCCATCTCGGTTGCCATAGCGACCGCAGGCGTGTATCAATGGCAAGGGAATGACTTTGGGAAAGTCGGCGGCATAAAAGTGATGGCTGGTCAAGAGAATCAAGCGGCGGCTCAGTTTGCGGATGGCAATATTTGGGATTTGGAGGGCTTTGCCGAAGAAGGTAACGCCTACCATGGGGCGCTTCTGGTGGTTTCCGGACAAGGCAATCATGTGATTGTCAGTCGGGAAGATATCAAAAAGGATTATCAGGAAGTAGTTTTGGAATTTGACCGGAGTTTGGATGGATTGTCTGACGGGACAGATGTGCCAGTCGCAAGTGTCGTTTTATCGCCTGATAAAAAAAAGCTGGCATATGTGGCAATCGACGGATTATATTCGTATGATTTGGCAAGCAGGGAGAATAGATTGCTGGTTGGAAAAAAAGAAGCGCTGGTCGCTGATCCAGGATTCGCTTCGGAACAGGTCCTGAAAAAAAATACTTATGTTTTTGATTTGGTGAAACCCCAATGGTCTTTTGACAGCAGGTTTTTGAGCTTCGTGGAAGTTTCCGCCGGATCCCACCGGCTATATGTTATCGATACCAAATTAGCGGGTGATCCCGCTCCGATTGGAGGATCAGAAAGCAGCGCGCTGGCTGGGATGGAAGCGCGCTGGGCGCCCAATGCTAATCTGATTATCGATCCGGAGCCTGGAGATGGAGGCCGATCAGGAATTTTTATCGTAGCGGCGGAAAAATCAGATGTTCCATTTGATTTGGGAGGGAAAATCGGAAGGCAGAAAGGCGGTTTTCAGGAAGCGGCAATTTCTGCGGATGGCAAAAAAGCCGTTTTCACTTTCAAAAATGAATTTACGGAAGCGCCTAGCAGCGTTCTGGCTGTTTCGAATATCGATGGAGGCGGATTTTACGCATTGGACAAAGAAGACATGAAATCACTTCCGTTTTTTTCACCGGGCGGCAGGCTGGTATTTTTCATAAACGAAACGGTAAAAGATTCCGCTGAACTTCTAGCTATCGATGTAGCGACCAAGGAAAGGATGGAAGTGGGTGCCTTGCCTAAAGGTTATGATGATTGGTCTGATATCTTCTGGTTGGACGGACGCTATCTGGCCATCTTTGGCAATTCGCATCGCCAAGCGGGTGGAGAACGGGAATGGAAGTCGGTTTTTTTGCTTTTGGACGTTGAAAATAAAAAGGTGTTGGACAAAAAAGAATTCAGCGGGGATGCTATGCCGATCGATTTTTTATGATGACTTTAGTCCTTTGTGGGACGTAAGCATTTTTTATGTTGACCGAACCGGTGATTTTTGATAGGATTATTTGGCGAGGCTAATTGGATAAACCCTATAAGATGGATAAGTCAGGACAAATAATCATCGGTTTGGCAGGAGAGCCAGGATCGGGCAAGGACACGGTATCAAAACATCTGAAAGACCGATATGGCGCTAAGGAAATCCGGTTTTCCGATCCTTTGTTCGACGCTTTGAGGAACTTCGTTGACGCGATATCCAGGGAGGATTTGCAGTGGCTTTCGCACGCTGTCCGTGAAAGATTCGGACAAGATATTTTCGCTAAGGCTTTGATAAAAAGGATGTCAGTTAGCGATAAGGTAGTTATCTTCAATGGAATAAGATTTTGGGAAAATTATGATTTCGTAAAGGGATTTCCCCGGAGCTATATCATCTATGTTACCGCGGACCAGAAATTGCGCTGGGAGCGGTCGACGAACCGGATGGAAAAATCGGATGACAACAGCAGTTTCGCCAAATTCCAGGAATTGGAAAAATTCGAAACGGAAGCGATCATTCCGGAAATCGGCGCTAAAGCGGATTTCACCGTCAGAAACGAGCAAACTTTGGAATATCTGCTGGAAGAAACGGATAAAATTATGGAAAAAATCAGGCGATAAATAGGGAGTCCCGCTGAGGCGGGACTTTTTGACCTATGGAGCTAAAAATAGTATGATGGAATAACCATAAACAGTAAGATAGGGGCATAAAAATATGACAAATAAAGAGGTTAAAAATAAAATAGAAGGAGGCATCGATTATCTTCCATTTGGCGAGCGGGTTCCTGATTTTCAATATCAAGAATTGCTTAAAAAAATTAAAACAACAGGAAAAGACAAAGTGCCTATCCATGCCAGGCTTAGTGAGAATGCTAATTCCGGGCATCAGAATTCAAAAGAAATAACAGGTGCTATGTTGCAATTTGAAATGAACAACGGTTTTCCCGTTTTGACGGAGCGTGATTTGAGCAAGTCATTTTATGGATCAATAGGCGAATTGGTGGCGTTTTTAAATGGGCAAAGTACGCTGAGCGGCCTGAAGGAATATGGCTGTCCGGAGGTTTTTTGGAAGGATTGGGTTACAAAAGAAAAGTGTGCGATATTTGGGTTACCTGAAGGCGATTTGGGCGATGGATCCTATGGGGCATCCTTGGGACGTTTCCAATCCGCAAAAGGGGAATTCGATCAAGTCAGCGCCGTCCAGCGGCAGATGGAAAAAGCGCCATTTTTGAGGACCCATGTCCTGACTACCTGGAATCCGCCTCTATCGATGGGAGATGAAGAGCAGGGTTTCAAGCGCAAAGTCGTCGTCGCTCCCTGCCATGGCAATTTCATCCATTTCGTGCTTTTTGATGAGCAGAAAGAACTGGAAATGACACACACCCAGCGATCGGCCGATGTCCCGGTGGGCTTGCAATTCAACCTGATCGAATGGTCAGCTCTTGGTTTGATGGTGGCGCATCTGCTGGGTTACAAGTTTACCAAATATACTCATTTTCTATCCAATCCCCATTATTATGACGTCCAAGCTGAATCAGTGGATAAGATTTTAGCCATTGAACCGAAGCCTTTCCCGACCGTGACTCTTAGACTGGATAGGAAAGTGACAAGGCTCCAGGATTTCCGCAAGGAGGATTTCGTGCTTGAAGACTACGAACCAAAGCCTTGGTTTAAGATTCCAACTCCGGTATAGCCCATAATTTACAAATTTAGAGATATGAATAAAAGCGGATTGGATCTGGAAAATGCCCGCAAGGAGGAACAGATCGCGGTGATGAAAAAAATTATTTCTGACGGAGTGTGTCCTTTTTGCCATGATTTCGTCGCTAAAGAAAAACCGGCTTACCATTCGAATCCTGTTTTGATAGAAACTGATTTTTGGGTGGTAACAAGGAACGCTTGGCCGTATGAGCATACGAAAGAACATCTGGTCATTATAATCAAGCGCCATATCCTGACACCTGAGGAAATGAAGGAGGAGGAAATTTCGGATCTATGGAATATCGTTAAAAAAATCAAACAAAGCCTTGGAATAACCCATAGCACTTTTTTGATGCGTTCGGACAGCACCGGCCTGACAGGCGCGACCGTCCAGCATTTGCATGCCCAGTTGGTCGTTTCCGCCGGGGAAGAGCCGGTTATTACGAGAATCGGTTAAGAAAAATGGTGAGAGTTAAAAAGGCGGGCAAGCTGTAGTAGCTTGTCCGCCTTTTCAAATGTCTTTTAGTTTAAAGCGCATTTGAGAGTGTGTTTAAGATCGACGACCGTGTCGTATTTGGATAGCTCCTCGATTCGAATCCAGCAGTAATCGTCATGCTCCCAGTCAAGGCGTATTTCTGGTTTTTCTCTCAGCTCAACCAGTACCGGAGTTTTGAGCCAAGTCTTGCCGGCTTTCTCATCCTTGAATTCATAATACTCACAGATCTTAATCTCCGTGATAAGCCTTTGCAGTCGTTCCTCGGCAACTCCTAACTCAGCAATAAGTTCATCCATAACTTTTTCTTGGACGGGTCTTTCATCATCCAGGAAGCCAGCGCTTGCACTCCATTTGCCTTGATAGTTGGATACCTTCTTGCTCCGTCTTAAAAGCAGGAATTCTTCGCCAACCTTGACGAAGATGATTATGACTGGTGCGCTGCTTGATGTCGAATAATCGATCCGCCCATCGGGAAACTTCGGTAATTTCCCAGAAAACCCCTTTACGATTTCAGTGATAGTTTTTTTCAATACTTTACCCTCCCCCTTCAGTTTTATAGGAACTAATAACCTTTTGTTTCAGTTAAATACAATAGCAAAAAGGCCAATTGAAGTCAATCCGGCTTGATAATAAAAACATCCGGCTACGCCGGATAGTTTTTTTGTCATTAACTTAGTTTTTATTTTATTTGACTAAAATAATCTCCACCCCGGCATTTTTGAGGATATCTTCAGCGTCGGAAAGTGAATAGCCGTTTTGGTAATAAACTTTTTTAATGCCAGCTTCCGCCACCAGTTTGGCGCAAGTCGGGCAGGGGAAGGTGGTGACGTATAGAACGGTACCGTCCAGGCTGATCCCGTCCCGGGCGGCTTTCCCAATCAGGGAGGCTTCCGCGTGGATGGAATTGGAGAGGTGATGGTTTTCACCGGCGTCAAAACACATCCGGAGGTCTCCATAGACAGCCATATTTTCCTGGGTGGGGACATGGCGATTGAATGCCGAAAGTATCACCGAGCCTTTCGCGTCCGTGACTATGGCGCCGATCTGTCTCCACCAATTAGCGCTTTTTTCTTTCAGGGCGTCGGCTTTGTCCATAAGTTCTTGGTGGGCTTTTTCAAATGTGATTATCCTGTCAGCGGAAACTTCCAATTCCTGGGTTGACACCGGCTTGTTCCACCGCAAAAAGACATTTTCAAATTCAACTTTCCTGTCGGGAAGAAATTTTTCCGCGAACCAGCGGGACACGTCTTCGTCCGGCATGACGATGGAAGCTTTTTCTTCCTCCAAAGCCGTCAAATTTTCCAATGTCAACAGGTCGACCTTTTGCAAAAGGCCTGATTTCCGGATGAAATCACAGATGGTCTTTTGGTCGATGGATCGCAGGTCCCTTTTCAAATTTTCAAATTTGTCCCATTTTTTCAGGATCGTGTCATCTAAAATATAAAGATGCTCCGGATATTTTTTGAATAATTCCAGGTATTTGATATGGATGACGGGGGCTAGAGCGATTAAGATTTTTTTTCCGGACATTCTCGTGGCGTAAAAATTTAGCGTTGTTTGGCTAGTCCGGCGGGAGGATAACGCCAGCCGGCAGGTCCATTCCTGAGCGGTAATAATAAAATTCCAATATCCTCTACTTTCTGTTGTACAAGAAATTTTCTATCGATTTTTGTAATTCTTTCGCAAGATCCTCAGCTCCTTGGATGGTCAACAGCCTGATCCGCGCGGTAGTGGAGGTCGTGGATTGCGGCTCCAGG
Source organism: Parcubacteria group bacterium (assembly GCA_041674205.1). GTDB lineage: Bacteria > Patescibacteriota > Minisyncoccia > Moranbacterales > UBA2206 > JAUXSK01. Next base: position 52,602 of record JBAYWF010000002.1, on the reverse strand, counting down.
TTGACAATTTTTTTGCAGTACGGAGTATGTTCTTCTATGATTTCCTGGAGAAAACTTTTGCCTTTTATATTGGATTGTGTCGACTCTGAAATAACGAAGATATCGGGCATTATATCCCTGATGAGCTTTCCATGATCCGTTTTGGATTCTTTCATAACGATCAAATCGACATGTTTCAAATGGGAAATCATTTTGACCCGTTCCTTTTCCGGAACTATCGGGCGGTTGGGACCCTTGCGATGTTTCACGACTTCATCGGTATCGACAGCTACGATCAACACATCGCCGAATTCTTTGGCTTTTTGAAGATATTGGGCGTGCCCTTCGTGGATAAGATCCCACACCCCTTGCGTCAATACGACTTTGTAATTATTCTTTTTGAGAAAAGTTGAAATTTTGCCTATATCTTTTGTGGGTACAAGCTTTCCGCTACCTAAGAGACTTGATATTTCGATATCCATAGATCTTGCTTTAATTATGTTAATTTATCCGTCAATACCTAAATTATACCTGAATTATGGCATTTTGCAATAAACGTAGGTCTGGAAATATCGCTTGTCGGCGGTCTTTTTATGTGATAATATGGTTAAAAGGGATAATCAGCTTCATAGGGTATAAGCTATATGATTTCACTTATCGTGGCAGTCGCTAAAAATAACGCCATCGGGCGCAATAACCGGTTGCTTTGGGATATCCCGGAGGATATGGCGCATTTCAGAAGAACGACTTCCGGCCACACTGTGATTATGGGCGAGCGGACTTTCGCGTCCATCGGCAAACCGTTGCCGAATAGGAAAAATATCGTCGTGACACTCGACAAAGATTTCCGGGATGATCGCGTGGAAGTCAGGAATTCTTTGGAGGAAGTTTTGCAAGAATATAAAAATAGCGAAGAGGAGGTTTTTGTCATCGGAGGCGGCATAATTTACAAGCTTTCTTTGCCAATGGTAGATAAGCTCTATTTGACGGTCGTGGAAGATGCCCCGGAAGATGCCGATACTTTTTTCCCGGATTACTCTGAATTTAAAAATATCATAAAGGAGGAGGCGGTTGACAATGGCCAATACAAGTTTAAATTTTTGGAGCTGACGAGATAACGGCGGCAAACTGCTTTTAAAAAACTAAGATATGGGGAAAAAAGGGAAATTTATCGTTATTGATGGCACGGATGGCAGCGGGAAAGCGACCCAGACCGAACTATTGGCGTCCAGACTCAAAAAGAATAAATTCAAGGTCAAAGTGATTGATTTTCCAAGATATTATGATAATTTTTTCGGAAAATTGATCGGTGAATGTTTGGCTGGAGAGTATGGGGATTTTTTGGCAGTCAATCCGCGCATCGCTTCGGTGCTATATGCGGCTGATCGCTTTGAATCCAGTAAAAGCATTCGGAAATGGCTGGCAGACGGGAATATCGTCATCGCTGACCGCTATGTCAGTTCCAATCAAATCCATCAGGGAGGGAAAATAAAAAATGAAAAAGACAGAAAAGAATTTCTGAAATGGCTGGAAAAAATGGAGTTTGAGATTTTTGCCATTCCCAAACCGGATGCGATCATCTACCTGGATGTGCCGGTGGAAATCACGCAAAAACTTCTGGCAGGCGAAAAAGGCAGTTATAAAAAAAGATATTTGAGAGGCCGGAAAGACGTGGCGGAAAATAATCTGCAACATTTGCAAGATTCCAAAGAAAGCGCGATAAAAATGATTAAGAAAAATAATAATTGGGTGCGGGTAAATTGTGTTAAAAATGATGGACTTCTGCCGATAGATGAAATCGGAAGTATAATTTGGAATAAGTTGGAAATAATTATAAAATGAAGATACGGATAAAAAAATTGGAAACCGACGCGAAAATTCCCCAATATGCCATTGCGGGCGATGCGGGTATGGACTTTTTCTCTCTGGAAGATTTGGAGTTGCGGCCAATGGAAAGGTCGGCTTGCCGGACCGGAATCGCGATGCAAATTCCGGACGGATATGTCGGCTTGATTTGGGACAAGAGCGGCATCGCCATCAAGAGCGGGATAAAAGTATTGGGTGGCGTCATCGATAGCGGATATCGCGGCGAAGTTAAGATAGGCCTCGTTAATTTATCGCAAGAAACATATAAGATAGGCAAGGGGGATAAGATCGCACAGATGCTTATCCAGAAAGTGGAAAATCCGGAAGTTATCGAAGTGGGCGGATTGGACGAAACGGAAAGAGGAAACGGCGGTTTCGGAAGCACCGGAGTTTAAATATTTGAGCATCTGATTTTTTGAAATTTTAAATTAAAAATTGTTTGAAAATTTAAAATTGTGAATTGAAAATTTGAGTATAAAAATAAAAATCACACACTATTTTTTTAAACACAGGCTTATTATAATCCAGTAATCTAGATTTTATGACAAAATATATTCCCGTCATCGGTATGGAAATCCATGTCGAACTGAAAACGAAATCGAAGATGTTTTGCGGCTGCAAGAACGGTTTAGGTATGGAAACGGAACCGAACGTTAATATTTGTCCGGTTTGCACGGCGCAACCCGGGACTTTGCCGGTAGCCAACGAACAAGCGATCAGATTCGTGCAAATGGCTGGCTTGGCACTGAATTGTCAGATCGCGGAAAATTCCAAATTCGACCGTAAGAACTATTTCTATCCGGACATCCCCAAGGGCTACCAGATTTCGCAATATGACCAGCCCCTGTGCGAGCAGGGCCGCGTTGAAATCGACGGGAAGTCCGTCGGGATAACCCGGATCCATATGGAAGAGGACACGGGAAAGCTGGTGCATCCGAAAGGCGTTGAATATTCTTTGGTGGATTTCAATCGGGCTGGGGTGCCTCTGATGGAACTGGTGACGGAACCGGACATTGAGAATGGCAAGGAAGCACGCCTGTTCTGCCAGAAATTGCAGCAGATTTTCCGTTATCTGGAAATTTCGGAAGCGGATATGGAGAAAGGCCATATGCGTTGCGAGGTCAACATTTCTTTACATAAGGAGGATGAGGAGAAGCTGAGCGGGACCAAATCGGAAATTAAAAACCTGAATTCTTTCCGGGTGGTTGAGCGCGCGGTCGATTATGAAATCTTGCGCCAGACGGAAATTCTGGAAAAAGGCGAGAAGGTATCACAGGAAACCCGGGGCTGGGACGAGGCGCGCGGCGTCACGGTAGCGCAGAGAAAAAAAGAGTCCGCCCATGATTACCGCTATTTCCCCGAACCGGACATTCCGCCGATGAAGTTTACGGAAGAATACGTAGCGGATTTGCGCCGGCATCTGCCTGAATTGCCAGACGCTAAATCCAGGAGATTTGTAGATGAATATAATTTATCTTTGGAAAATGTGAACGTGATTACGGGCGACAAGGATTTGGCGGAATATTTCGAGCATGTGGTTTCCGAATTGAAAGAGAAAAAGCAGAGCGGGGAAATCGGTTCTGAAGAAAATAAGCTGGTCAAATTAGCCGCGAATTATATGGTCAGTGAATTGCAGAAACATCTGATGAAAAATTCCCAAACTATCAAAGACGTGAAGATAACGGCGGAAAATTATGCGGAACTCGTCGGCTTTTTGGCGGATGGCAAGATAAATTCCAGCGCCGGACAGGTCGTTTTGGAAGAGATGTACGCGACTGGCGGCGATCCGTCGCAGATCATCGAGGAAAAAAATCTGGCGCAGATGGATGACGCTTCCGAACTTGAAAACATAATCGATGGGGTGTTGGCCAAAAACCAGAAATCGGTGGACGATTTCAAAGCTGGCAAACAGAACGCGCTCCAATTCCTGATGGGACAGGTGATGGCCGCCTCGAAAGGCAAGGCTAATCCGGGAATCGTCATGGAAATGTTAAAAAACAAGATAAAATAAAAATATGATGGAAGGCGTATTCAATAGCCCTAGGGAATCGTCAGGAGAAGATTATGATGCTTTTGTGCCTGGCAATAAAATCGGCGATTTGAATGGGGCTCTTTTAAAAAGGATCCGGAAGAGCGGGTCTATTCCTGTCCATAGCGATGCCGTTAAAAAAGATGTTGATGATCCTATCGAAGTGTCATATATTTCTGAGGGAATTGAAAAAACCGCTGAATTGATGCCTCTCAAAAAGCCGGAAGTGGAAGAAGAAATCAGGGCGACGGAAGAAAGGAAAAAGATAGAAAGGACACTTGATGAAATAAATATTTTTCTCCAGCGCGTAGTCGCGTTGGAAGACCAAGTCAGAATGAATGAACAGTTGAACTATGCGAAATTTTTAAATTTAGGCGCTGATTTTACGGAATTAAGGAGGGATGTCTTAGCATCGATAAAAGCTTTGAACTCGAAAGAACTGCAAGACACAACAATCAAGATCAGTTTCAACTCACTTATCGATCAGATGGAAATATTGAGAAAACATATCGCGGATGGAGCGGGGAAAACAGAAGATGAGATTTGGGATTAGAAAACAGGTCAGACGGTTTTAATAACTTTGTTTTTTAGAAAAATAGCAACTTCCTTTTCGATGTCACCATATTTTTCCAACCATAATATCCGAAGGTCTTTTTTGAACCAAGTCAGCTGGCGCTTGGCGTAATCCTTTTCGGACAGATAGACCTTGCTATATAATTCTTCCAAAGAAATTTTTTTTCGCAGATACTCCGGAATCCAAAAATAGCCCAAGCCGAAACTTTGGATCTTTTTCCAGCTAAGGCCATGGGTGTGAAGTTTTTCAATCTCTTCTATCATTCCGTCCCGCCATCTCCGGTCGAGGCGTTTTTTTATTTTAGCGTGCAATTCTTCTTTGGGCACGGCCAAGCCGATTTGCAAAGTCTGGTATCGCGGATCGGATTTTTCTTCCGGCACTTGGCCGAGGGTTTTGCAGATTTCGATGGCGCGGATCAAGCGGACTTTGTTTTTGGCGTCGATACTACGCGCTCTTTTAGGATCCAGTTTCCGCAGTTGCGCGAACAGATCTTCCAGACTTGAATCATCCAATTGATTGCGCAATTCCCAGTCCGGCTTAACTTCCGGATAGGTGATATTGTCCACGATCGATTTGATCCAGAAGCCGGTGCCGCCGCAAAGGATCGGCAGTTTTCCGCGCTTTAAAATATCCTTGATGATCTTGTCCGCTTTTTTCTTGAAGCGCGCCGCGCTGAAATCGGTTTTCGGACTGGCTATATCCAGCATCCAATGTTTGATTCCGGCTTGTTCTTCCTGTGTCACTTTCCCGGTTCCGATGTCCATCCCGCGATAAATCTGCCGTGAATCCACGGATACTATTTCGCCATCGAATTTTTGGGCAAGCCGAATCGCCGCCGCTGATTTTCCGGCGGAAGTAGGTCCTAGGATGGCTATGATTTTCCCTCGAGATTCCATATGTTGACTCTGGTTATTTTTACTTTTACGAATTTCCCGACCAAGTTTTTCTTGTTGGAAATTACTTTCACATTTTTAGCGGTGCGGGTCTTTCCAAAATATATCCCATCCTTCTCATTTTCAATCAGTACCTCGGCATCAGTATTAAGGAATTTTTTGCTGTTTGCCAGCGCGGTTTTTTTCAGGATTTCGTTGAGGAACCGTTCGCGCCTTTCTTTTTCTATCTTAGAAACATTGTCCTTCATTTCCCAGGCCGTGGTGCCAGGACGGGGAGAAAACTGCCCGAAGAAAACCATATCATAGCCGACTTTTCCCATAATTTCCGCGGAATCCAAGAATTGTTTCTTGGTTTCTCCGGGAAAACCAACAATCAAGTCTGAGGTGATGGAAAATGGGATGCCCGATTTATTTTTTTTGAATGCGGTTTTGATTTTCTTGACTAAAGCCAGATAATCCTTGGCGGTGTATTTGCGGTTCATCTTTTTCAGAATTTCATCGTTGCCGGCTTGGACGGGCAAGTGGAAAGATTCGCAAACCTTCTTGCATTTCGTCACGGTCCCGATCATTTCGTCAGTCACGTCCTTGGGGTGGTTCGAAGTGAATCGGATCCAGAATTTTCCCGGGATGGCGTTGATTTTTTTGAGGAGCTTTGGAAAGTTTATTGTTTTGTAGGGGTGAAACCCCTTCAGAGGGATTTCACCCCTGTCAGCATCCATAGCGGCGCCGCTGTCAGAATAGCTGTTTACGTTCTGTCCGAGCAGCGTGATTTCTTTGTAGCCGCTTTCCACCAATTTTTTTATTTCGGCGATGATTTCTTCGGCCGGCCGGGAAGCTTCGCGGCCGCGGGCATATGGTACGACGCAATAAGAGCAGAAGTTATTACAACCGGTCATAATCGGCACGCTGGCCTGGAAATTGTTTGAATATTTCGGTTCGATAGATAAGTATGGGATACTTTCTTGATTTGTGCATTTATCGTGTGCCAAAATTTCGAATTTAGAATTCCGAATTTCTAAACAACTTCCAATGACAAAATTTTCAAATAACTCGAATTTATCGATAGGAAAAAACAAATCGACTTTATTTTTAAGTCTTCTTTGCACGTCTTTGCGGTTGGCCAGGCAACCGGTCAAGACTATTTTGATTTTCGGGTTAGATTTTTTAAGATTATGGGTCTGTCCATAAGCCCGGTCTTCGGCCATTTGGCGCACGCCGCAGGTATTGAAGACGGCTAAATCGGCTTTGGTGATATCCGAAGCTGGAGAAAAACCGTGTTTCTCCAAAAAGGCGGCGATCCTTTCGGAATCGCTGTGATTCATGGCACAACCGAAAGTCTTGATGAAATATTTTTGCATATATTTGAGTATATATCAGGATACTATATCTGAGCCGTTTTATCAAGCAAAAAGGCATCCTAATGCGGATGCCTTCAATGCGCTCTGAAGGTTTATTTTTTATCGCGGATTTCGGCTGTGATTTTTTCCACGAATTCTTCGATTTTCATAACAGTCTGATCTTTGGTGCCTCTCGGGCGGATAGCCAAGGTTTGTGATTCCATTTCCTTTTCACCGACTACCAGCATATACGGAATCTTCTGTTTTTCAGCGTTGCGGATGCGTTTGCCCAAACCTTCCGCCGTGGCATCGACCGCAGCGCGCACGCCGGCCGCCAGCAATTTTTCTTTCACTTCATTGGCGTAGGCGCCGAATTTTTCTTCGGAAACGGGGATAATCATAGCTTGGACAGGGGAGAGCCAGACCGGGAAAGCTCCGGCGTAGTGTTCGATCAGGATGCCAAGGAACCTTTCGGGAGATCCGACAATGGCGCGATGGATCATAACAGGAGTCTTTTCCGTGCCGTCACTGTCGATGTAGGTCAGTTGGAAACGTTGCGGCATAATGAAATCCAATTGGATAGTTGAAATCTGCCATTTGCGGCCAAGTGAATCATTGGATATGAGATCCATCTTCGGTCCGTAAATCGCCGCTTCGCCTTCAGCTTTGAAATATTCGATTTTGTTTTCAATCAAGATGTCCTCCAGCAAGGCTTGCGATTTTTCCCAGACATCCGCATCGCCTAAATATTTTTCCGGATGCTGCGGGTCCCAAAGTGACAACCTGATTTTATAATCCATCCCATAAGTTACCATAGCTTTTTTGACAGCTTGCAAAACAGAGGAAAATTCGTCCTTAATCTGGTCTTCACGGCAGAAGCAATGGCCGTCATCCTGGCAGAAACAGCGCAGACGGGTAAGTCCACTCAGTTCCCCGGGCTTTTCATCACGGTATAGGTTGGAAAAATCCGCGATGCGCAAAGGCAAATCTTTATAACTGCGCATTTGCGAAGCATAAACCTGGGTGTGTTGCGGACAATTCATCGGTTTCAGGAAATATTCCTCCTCGGAATAATTGGAAACGACGCGTAGCATATCTTCCTTGTATTTTTCATAATGTCCGGAAACCTTGAATAATTCAGCCTTGTTCATATTGGGCGTATGTACTTCCTGGTAGCCGATATTGGATTGCAATTCATTGGAATAATTGATGATTTCCCGGCGGATAAGCGCCCCCTTGGGCGTGTAAATCGGCAATCCAGGACCTATCAAATCTGAAAAAATAAACAATCCCAGTTCTTTGCCGAGTTTACGATGGTCCCTTTTTTCCGCCTCCTCAATCATATGCAAATATGCCTTCAGTTCATCCTTGCTGGTAAAGGCTACGCCATAGATCCTTTGCATCTGTTTGTTTTTCTCGTCCGCTTTCCAATAGGCGCCGGAAATTTTGGTGAGCTTGAAAGCATCGGCTTTGATTTCGCCGGTCGAATCCAGGTGTGGTCCGGCGCACAGGTCGATGAAATGCCCGGATTTGTAAACGGAAATATTTTCACCGGCCTTTTCCAGGTCAGCGATCAGCTCGAGTTTGTAGGTTTGGCCCAGCTGTTCAAATTTGCCCTTGGCGTCGCTGGCGGACAAAGCGGCCTGTTCGAAGGGGTGGTTGGCTTTGATGATTTCCCGCATTTTGCTTTCCAGGATTTCCAGATCCTCCGGGATCAAAGTCCGCGGCAGATCGAAATCATAGTAAAAGCCGTTTTCGATAGCCGGTCCGGTGCCGAATTTAGCTTCGGGGAACATCTCCAGGACGGCGGCCGCCAAAACGTGCGCGGCGGAATGGCGGATCATTTCGAGATTTTTTTCTTCACTCATAATGGTTTGAATAAAAAATTATTATTGATTAGGGCGTATCCGGCAGAGGCGGATTTGTTTCTTGCAGTGAAATTGAAATTTTGACAAGAAACAAAAAATGCCAAAAAATTATCTGATTTCGAGTCCAACCGCTCGTGAGCGACAGGAGGTTCCACTCGAATTCCCATAATTTTTGGGCACTCTTTCAGCCTGATTCGCCAGGCTCTACGGAAACTCGGCGGTCGGTAGCCGCGTCAATGTTCCATTCGGTTATAATCTCATTATAACTCAAAAGCGTTTTGACCGCAAGCCATAGTTAGGGTATGATTGGAACAGAGTTAAACAAGAAGGTTCGAATATGTCTATAAATGCCGTTTTAATGATGACTATATTGGTGGTTTTTGCGGCCATTTTGTCCGGTTGTCATTTTTTCATATATTTTTCTTTAATCAAATTTTTAGGTATCGGCAGTGTGGGCGCGAAAATTTGGCTGGCTGGCATCCTGGCAGTTTTAAGCGTAAGTTTCATCGCATCTTCCATTCTGGCCCATTACAGTGAAAATTCCGCCACGAAAATATTATATTTTTCTTCAGGTTTGTGGTTGGGAATCGGATTGAATCTGATTATGGCCTTTGCGGCTATTTGGATTATTACGGGAATCGTCAGCATATCCGGTTTCCAACTTGAATATCGGGAATACGCATATTTAGTGGCGATTTCGATCGTCTTCGCTATCTCTTATTCCGGCTACGGCGTATGGAACGCCTACCATCCCAAAATCAAAAACATCACGGTCAGGATGGATAATTTACCTGAAAGTTGGCGCGGGAAAACCGCGGTGCAATTGAGCGATGTGCATCTGGGTTTGATTTTCGGTAAAAATTTTTTGGCGGATGTCGTTCAGAAAGTCAATGCGGAAAAACCTGATGCGGTTTTTATTACGGGAGATCTGTTTGACGGTATGGATGGAAGTTTGGAAAAATTGGTAACTCCGCTAAGCGATATCAAAGCGGTCGGCGGGATTTATTTCGTGACCGGAAACCATGAAACATATCTGGGCGTTGCCGGCACCCTGGACGTCCTGAAAAAGACTCCGGTGAAAGTTCTGGATGATAAAATAGCTGATGTGTATGGGATGCAGATCATAGGTGTCAGCTATCCGCAAAGAGGCGAGTCGCGGGACATCGGAAACGTGATAAGGAATATGGAAGAATTTGATCCGAAAAAACCAAGCATCCTGTTATATCATAATCCGGCTGAATGGCGGCAGGCTAAGGCGAGCGGCGTGAGCTTGCAATTGGCCGGACACACCCACACTGGACAGTTATTTCCGTTCCAATACATCACCCAGTTGGTTTACGGTAAATATTTTTATGGCTTGCATACTGAAAATAATTTTTCCATCTATACGTCTCCGGGTATCGGGACGTGGGGTCCGACTATGCGGACCAATTATGGTCCGGAAATCGTGGTGATCCATTTTGAGTAAAGATTTCATTCCTATTTTTTTAGTCGGTTGCACTGCTGGTTTTTCCTAGCAGAAAAACCCACCACGCCATTTTTCTTTTCCCAAAAGAAAAGTGGCAAAAAAGAAAAAAGCCGCACGGCTGCATACCAAGACAAATTTTCAATTTATTCGCTAAAAAATACCGGTTGCCCCGCGGCGGACCGGTATTTTTTTACGCTCATAAATTTCAATTTGTAGCTTGGTATTTCGCTAGTGCGGGAATAGTTTTTAAAATTAGAAAAAATCCGCACCTTGGTGTAGTGCGTTTCTAAATTCCAGCGCGGGAGCGTTAAGAAATTTTTACGCCTCTATGGTTGCATTAAAAATTTTAGCGACTAAGCTAGGAATTTAGACAGCACGAGCCGGTGCCGGCGGTTTCTTTTTGCCACTTTCTTTGCCGCCAAAGAAAATGGCGAACAATCGTTTTTTCCGTTAGGAAAATTTAGCGGTGCAAATCATGGCTAGGGAAGATGTCACATCGCTATGATATGCTTATTTTAGCTTCGGGGATAATATTGTTGAGGTTGGATTCCAAGCTATCTGATTGGGCGATGCAATAAGGGGTTTCAAGTTTCCGGCCGTTGATGGAGAGATAGATTTTCAACGCGCCGGCTTCACAGCGGTCGAAATATTGGGAAAGTTTTTTGAGCGTGTCTTTGTCGGCGCTGCCCGGCAAAGTGATAATCATTTTGGCGGCGTCAGCTTTTTTCTCAACAGGCTTTTCATTAAGTTTGCGGGTGGCCAGGATGCGGCTGAATTTTTCCACTTCGGCCTGGTTGATGACGGTGACGGTGTCGCAGAGAATCTTGAAGTTGCCATCCTTGTCGGAAATTTTTCCGCTGACCAGGACGACCTTGTCTTCTTCCCAAATCGCGCCGGTAGCGTCAAGCACTTTGGGAAAAACCAAGATTTCCATAGCGCTATCCGTGTCTTCGATAGTCACGAACAGCATGGTTTTTTGGGTTTTCAGATAGATCTTATGGATCTTGGCGATGACTCCGCCGACGCTGATATTTTGTCCGACGTGGTTGGAATTTATATTTTTAATCGGCACGCCCATCTGAGCGAAATAATCCTTGTATTCGCGGGCCGGATGGTCGCTGATATAGAGCCCCATCAATTCCTTTTCCCAGCTTAGCCGCTGTTTTTTAGTGGCCGGTTCGCATTCCAAGAGGGCGATTTCCGGCATCGCGATTTCCGAAGCGCCGAATAGGCTGAACTGCTGTGAATTTTGGTTTTTTTGGAAAGTCTTGGAATGGGTGATGATATTTTCAATGGAAGCGATGATTTGGTTTCTTTCGCCGAATCCTTCTAGCGCGCCGACCTTGGCCAGGGCCTCGATCGATTTTTTGTTCAAATCTTTGGTTTGCACCCTCTCTACCAAATCGGCGAGCGATTTGAAATTCCCATTTTTTTTGCGCTCCTCCACGATTTCATGCGCTACATTATGCCCGACGTTTTTAATGGCGTTGAGTCCGAAGCGGATGCGGGATTTTTTGGTTTCTTCATCAATAATGACGGCGAATTCCTCAAAACTTTCATTGATATGCGGCGCCATAACCTCAATGCCCATTTCACGGCACTCAGAAACCTCTATGGCGATGCGGTCGATATTGTCCTGGTCGGAAGTGAGAAGCGCGGCCATAAAAGGAGCGGGGAAATGCGCTTTCAGGTAGGCGGTCTGGTAGCCGATAAGGGCATAGCAGGCGGCATGGGAGCGGTTGAATCCGTAGCCGGCGAACGGTTCGATGTATTCAAAAACTTTTTCTCCGATTTTGCGGTCGACTCCCTGGGTGACGCAACCCTCTATGAATTTTATTTTCTGTTCGTGGATCAGAGCGAAAATTTTCTTGCCCATCGCCTTGCGCAAGACATCCGCTTCTCCGAGTGAAAAACCGGCCAGGTCGCGGGCGATTTGCATCACCTGTTCCTGGTAGACCGCTACGCCATAGGTCTTATTGAGGATCGGTTCGAGCTTCGGATGCAGATAGGTCATTTTTTTTTCTCCGTGTTTCCGGGCGATGAAATCGGGAATCCAGTCCATCGGTCCTGGACGGTAGAGCGCCACCATAGCGATGATATCTTCCAGGACGGACGGTTTCAAGAGCTTCAAGTATCTTTTCATCCCGGAACTTTCCAATTGGAAAACGCCGGTAGTCTCGGCTCTTTGCAGGAGCTCATAGGCTTTGGCATCATCAAGCGGAATGGCATCGATATCTATATCGAGGTTTTCCAATTTTCGGACGATCCGCAATGTGTTCTGGATGATGGTGAGATTTTTTAGTCCTAGGAAGTCCATTTTGAGCAACCCGATCTTTTCTACGAAGCTGGATTTGGTGGAGGAGGAATATTGGGTCACTGTGCCGCCGTTCTCACCGGCTTTGGTGATGTTTTGCAAGGGAGTGTATTCGGTCACCGGATCCTTGGTGATGACCACTCCGCAAGCGTGCATCGAGGCATGCCGCACGACGCCTTCCAGTCTTTTGGCGCTGTCGATTAGTTTTTTCGCACCTGGGTCTATGCCATAGAAATCCTTGAATTCTTTAGATTCCTCCAAAGCTTCTTCAATAGTGGAAAATTGCGGGATGAGCTTGGCGGTTTTGTCGCAAAAATCATAGGGCATACCCAAGGCGCGTCCGGCATCACGCACTGCGGCGCGGGCGGCCATCGTACCGAAGGTGATGATTTGCGCCACGTGGTCATTGCCATATTTCCGGCGGACATATTGCAAGACATCATCCCGGCGGTTATCGGCGAAATCCATATCGACATCGGGCATCGATACTCGTTCCGGATTCAAAAACCTTTCAAATAGCAAGTCGTACTTGATCGGATCGATATTGGTGATGCCGACCAGATAGGACACGAAACTTCCCGCCGCGCTGCCGCGTCCCGGACCGACGACGATGCCTTCGTTTTTCGCCCAATTAACGAAATCCTGCACGATTAAAAAGTATGAAGCGTAGCCGGTTTTTTCGATGATATCCAATTCATAAGCCATCCTTTTGCGGTGTTCGGCGGTGATATCCGAATCGAATCTTTTTTGCAGCCCGTCTTCGCACATTTTTTCCAAATAGGTCTGGGCGGTGTAGCTATCCGGTACGTCGAAATGGGGGAGTTGGGTTTCGCCTAATTTTATTTCCAAATTGCATTTGTCCACGATTTCTTGCGTATTGGCGATTGCTTCCGGCACGTGAGCGAAATGGGCAGCCATCTCTTCCGGGCTTTTGAGGTATAGTTCGAAATCCATCAAATTCATTCGGTCTTTTTCGTCCACTTTGCGGTTGGTCTGGATGCACAAAAGGATATCTTGGATTTCGGCGTCTTCCTTTTTGATGTAGTGGATATCATTGGTCGCCACCAGCTTGATGCCGAGTTTTTTGGAAAGTCCTATCAATCCTTCGTTGGCGACCGCTTGGTTGGGGAATTTCGGATGATGCTGGATTTCCAAATAGAAATCACCCTTGCCGAAAATATCCTGATATTCCAGCGCCAGTTCCTCCGCGCGCTCCATATTGCCAGCGATGATCTGGTCGGGCACTTCGCCTTGCGTGCAAGCGGACAGCCCGATCAGCCCCTCGGAATATTTACGCAGGGTTTGGCGATCGATGCGGGGTTTGTAATAGAAACCTTCCAGGTGGGCGATGGTGATGAGGCGCATCAGATTTTTGTAGCCTTTTTCATTCTTCGCCAGCAAGATCAAATGGTATCTTTTTTTGTCTTCGGCCGTCGGATTTTTACTGTGCAAGTCATTGGAAGTCACATAAAATTCACAACCGATGATGGGCTTGATGCCGCGCTCCTTGGCTTTGATATAGAATTCGATGGCGCCATAGAGCACGCCGTGATCGGTGATGGCCAAAGAATCCATCCCCAATTCCTTGGCATGGTCCAGGATCTTGTCGACCTTGGCCAAGCCGTCAAGCAGGGAATAGTGGGTGTGGACGTGGAGGTGGGTGAATTTAGGCATAATAGTTTAATTTTGTAATTTTTAATTTTATAAATAAATCTTAATTTCTAAATTTTTTAAACATTTAAGCATTAAAAATTATTTAAAAATTAAAAATTGGAAATTATAAAATTTGGGCGAATAAAAAAGCCGCTTAATTATAAATTAAAGGCTCGACTTCAAAAACAAATAAAGACTTCGTCATATGGTTTATGCTCCCTCCGTAGCCCGGATCGCTCGCTGGGTTTTGCAAGGGGGATAATGATAAATCCATATGGATTATACCTTATCCGGCCACGGTTGGCAAACCGGATCGCCGGCCAGTCCGCAAAAAAAATAAGACCTCCGGCACCACTAAGCGTAGCTGGTGCGGGAGGTCTGGCGGACACGGGGAGTCGGTCAGTCATAATGGCTTATGCCGATAGCCGGGCCTATCTTGATAATTCCGCCGTTCACGATGAATTTCAGCTCGATAGTGGAATTACTGCTTCCTTCCATTTCGTCGTCGCAAGAAGCAACGACATCGACGCCATAATTCGCTGGGCTTACTTTTTCGATACGGCGCAACGCGCCGTTCGGGTAAACCAGATAATCCTTGCGGGGACATATTTGGTTTACATTTTCTGCGGGAATGTACTGGGACATATTTCCTCCTGGGTTGTTGAATATGGTTGGGAAATTTTAATAATATTAACACATAACATCTCCGAATCAAAACAGGCTTGCGCCAGAGCCGTCGGCATGGTAGAAGAGTAGAAGACGTTTTCTTTTACAATTCGGCAATCAATCAAATTTATTCAATTTATGGGGAGGACGGGCGATGGATACTATCATTGGACTAGTTGGGTTTATGGGAATTATTATCTCGGGATCGGAGCTTCCGAGGCAGCGAGGGGATATGGATTTTTTCTGGGAAAGGGTAATTTTTCCGATTATTCCAGTATCGTTAATGTGTATTTTTTTCGGTATATCCTATGGTTGGGAGGTAGGGTATGTGGCTATCCGGATGATCATTGTCCTGATAGCGGCCTTTTTCATCGAACTTATGTGCGCCGGTTATCTGACCAGCGTACAGGTTGAAAAAAGGCGCCGCGGGGAATTGGCGGCAGTCCGCTTGACCAGTTATGAAGCGACGCGGATAATCGTCGATTATCTCTATCCGCCAGGCTCACTGGATCGGGCGTTGATTGACCGGGATGACGAAGGCGATATGGCTGAACGCCTCCAGGGCATGCGCCTAGCGAGTACTTATAAGTTTCGCGAGCTTAAAAAGAAGCTCGGGGTTACTTTAAATGTACCGTGGCCATATAACGTCGGGGAAATCCTGCGCCAGGCTGTGAGATATCCCTGAATTTTCCGGCTCCAAGAGTCCTCCGCAAAGATCTTTGCGGAGGACTCGCTTTTTTTTTGCAAGGGAGACAATTAATTGTTCCTATTGCAGCACGCATTTTGGTAATCCGTTAAATAAACCATGTAAACGGCTAATTCGCCGATTTAGCCATTCGGGAAACATCCTTCTGACGGATATCTATAACCACACAAACTTTTTAAAATAAAAGCAGGGTAGATCCGAAGACCCACCCTGTTCAAATGAATTTTAGAGACTCATCTTGCCGAGAATTCAAACGCAATTTCGTTTATCTCAGCCGATTTTGTCAGTTCAGAACGGATACCACAACCCGGCTTCGGCGTATGCCTCCCTTTCCTCTTTTTCAAACTGGTTGATGACCCGCTCCATTTCAAAGTCCAAATTGTCAACATCGCCTGAACCACCGAATTTTTTCTGACAGGGATAGTTGTGATTTCTGGATGATGACTCTACTCCGATATGGCCTCTGTAAGGCCCATCTTGGATGTACAGGGGCATGACGTTTTTCATCGGACCTTTCTGGCCACCAAAGCCGGGAATAAGTGGCACGGCATATGGACGGAGAATCCGAAAGCTGGACAACATCTTAACCGTCGATCCCATCACCGAAAAGAGTGGACTCACACCGTCTACATTCAGTTCGTTTTCTCGGCTGAATTTTTCGGTGAGAAACAGCATGACCTCATGCGCCATCGGACCGCGTCCGAGAATTTCACTTATTTCATCATGCAGAGCCTGGGTGTAACGGTAGGGTTCCTGCTTTGCCGACAGTTCAACGTCCATGTTTGGGGCGACATATGCGTCCTGGAAGGTTGTTCCAGAAGGGTTTGAGGTTCTTGTCACAACAATTATGCCGTTGCCCTTTTGGAAATATTTAAGGCCGGGCATAATTGAGTTTTCGCCCATCCAGGTATGTGTGGTCATAACATCAAAACCACATTGTCCGGGAATACCAGGGCAGGTATCTTCTTCCGGAGATGTCAGATAGGCGGCATAGTAGGGTTCCTGGGTCAGATCAAGGTCTCCACGTTTTGCGTCAAGAATCTTGAAATGCATGGCCTGATCGCGGATTGCCAATGAATCAATCGTTCTGCATATCATCGATTCGATGATGGTGCCTAACGGGTTGAACCTTTCGTAAAATGCGGCCTGGGGTTTGTAAATCCTTATTCCGCACTTCCATGCAGCGTTTATGACTCTGATGAAATAACCCACGACACCGCTGCATAGGATAGCAGCCCTTTCAGCGCTGATCGGTCGTGCGCCCAAAAGTATTTCTCTTTTGTTGCAGATCTTAAGGATATCCTCAAATAATTTTTTAACTCCGGGATCGGAGAAGCGAGCATAAAACTCCTCGTTCAATTCACCATCCCACTCAAAGTGCGGATCTGCGCCAACACAAAGCCCCGTGCCTTGAGCTTTTTGTGTTTCCCACAGCCTTGTTCCTGCATTTTGCTTTGCATAAGTCTTCTTCATTGTCTGTTTGCCTCCCTGGTAGTAGAATGTTATTTGGGAAAATCCCTTTGTCTTGTCCTGTTTCATACTAAGCCTTTGATATATTTTTGCTATTGCTGTTCCTTCTATTTTTAAATTACCATCCTTCTCATAAGCCGGTTTTTAATATTAGCAGATATCCATTTTTATGCAATGCATAAAGATGCTGCTGTAAAAATACCTCTCTTATATCATTTTTGCATCTATTTCATGCCCTGATAAAATTTTTCCTTAGCTTTTAAGTGATGCGCTATATCCTTATGGGACTTAATGTGCGCTGGGACACGATTCTTAACAGGATATCCGTTTTCAGAAAATATTTTAACCTTTCTGGGATTATTTGTTGCAAGATTTACGCGACATGTTTCAGAAATTCCGAAAAATTTCAGGATTCCGACAACACCCGCATAAGTGCGCACATCGATAGCTTCATTTTTCGCAAGCATCAACGCGGCTTCAATCGTATTTACCTGGAATTCTTTCTGTAGCCACATTGTAGCTAGCTTAAAAGGTATGCCCATGCCGCGGCCATCTTGCCGGGGGATATGGATGATCATGCCCTCTCCTGCATCAGAAATAGTTTTCATAGCGAGATGCAGTTGATCCGAACATTCACAAGTAAGGTCATCGAATATTTGTCCGGTAATACAGCCGGAATCAGTTCTGACTACCAGCTCATTTTTATTTTTAAATACAGGCAGGAGCGTCTTCTCATCTAATCCTGCTTTTACTATTACCGCATAATCAACCCATTGATCATTAATCTCAAAAGCAAATTCCCAAAATTCTCCGAAGGCAGTTTTGAGTGGCCCCACGCCTTTTCTTTTGATGGAATAGGATCGCTTTTTTCCGTTTTCCACGACAGAAATACACTTAACTACAGGATCCATTCCTGACTTTATGATATTTAGCGTGGTCTGTACTTGTTTTTGCGCCATATTATTCGATTTCGTAACGATATACCATTATAGATTTTATTGTTGTTATGTCAATTCCAAGGCACTTGAGGTATAAAAATTCTTCAAACGACCTGCGTGCGATAATTGACTTTTGTCTATAAAAACTGCTAGGATGCGGGTAAGTTTTTTTGTTGTTTCCAAACTAAATAGGAGTTGCCATATCGGCGTAATTATGCATAATTTTTCGAGGAGGAGAGAGGACATGGCCTGTATCAATGAAAAAACAATGGACCTTTTACAAAAGTATTTGAATTCTGGTCGGAAAATTATCATAACAACGACCAGTTCGGGTAAAAAGTTTATTTGTCGAGAAGAGAGGCTGTATAAATTACGTCCTTTCGGGTATATCAATTCAAATCCGTTTATCGGCATGGGTTCGGCTGTGATTGAAGTTGCTGATGCCCAAACCGGGCAAATCCTTTTGAAAAATACGGTAATTCAGCCTGACTTTAAATGGTATGGCTATTGCACGATGTTGTGGTTGCGTTTTCGTAGTTATGGTCCTATTACATTCGAGTGGAGTGATCTTGGGGAAGCGCCAAAACAATTCATTGACTGGATAAGCTTAATTTTTTATCATCGTCCATGCGCTCAATTAAGAAGATGGCGTGAGATGCCGGATTGCTTCAAAGATGAATCGGACTAATTAGCTATCAGCATGAGTATTTCTTTTAAGCTCATCGCTTCTAATGTAGCAGCTTCCTTAACACTGTCGATTGGTATTAATAAATGCCGGAAACTGAGCCGGAAAGGAGAACAAGTTTATGGCAATACCCCAGGTATTATGCGCGGAGGTGAGATTGAAACAGATGCTCATGCAGTTGTCATACAAGAAGGGCACGTTCAAGCTAACATCAGGCAAGGAATCGGATTTTTACGTGGATGGCAAGAAAACGGTTCTGGACGGCGAAGGGTCGTTCCTTGTCGGGACATGCTTCTACAGTATGATACGAAGAATCTATCCCGATGCACAAGCTGTGGCTGGCGTTACGCTTGGCGCCGATCCTCTCGTGACGGCGACTTCGCTTATCGCCTTTCAAAGAGGCAGCAGCCTTCCTCAAATCATTATCCGCAAGGAGAGAAAAAACCATGGCACCGGCAATCAGTTGGAAGAGGCGGCCACGGTACCGAAAAATGCCAATATCATCCTTCTTGACGACGTCCTGACTACCGGAGGAACGCTGCTCAAGATAGGCATCCCGGCGTTGGAAAGAGCCGGACACAAAATATTGGCCATCCTGGTGGTTGTCGATCGCGAAGAGGGCGGACGACAAGCTCTGGAGGGATGCGGGTATGGAGTCCAATCCATACTTACAAGGACAGAGTTGCTTGCATAGCAAGAATAAACCCCACGACACAAAACCTAAAGGAGGTGAATAAATGTGTCGTGGGTTTTTTTATTTTCCAAAACATCCCATAATAAGGTATAATCCATTTATTATGGCAAAAACAATCGCGACATTCGATTTGGAAAAAAAATTTCTGGCTGAAGGGTATGCCTATGTCCTTGGCACAGACGAGGCCGGGCGCGGTCCATTAGCCGGACCGGTGGTGGCGGCTGCGGCGATTGTCCGGAAGCTTTCGACGGCCCAACCTTCGGAGGAAACCGGATCTTCTTCGATGTGGGATTTGGTGCGGGATTCAAAAACGCTGAGCGAAAAACAAAGGGAAAAAGTTTTTGATTTCATCCATGAAAATTTCTATATCGGCGTCGGTTTGTGCGATCATCGGACCATCGATGAGATAAATATCTTGGAAGCCAGTTTTTTGGCGATGAAAAAAGCGGTCACGGATTTGAAAACGAAATTCCGCCAGGAACTGCCTGATTTTGACAATAACATCATTTTGGTGGATGGCAATAAAAAAATCCCCAATCTGTCGCTCTTTCAGCAATCAGTGATCGGCGGCGACCGGATCGTGAAATCGATTTCGGCGGCTTCCATAATCGCCAAAGTTATGCGGGATAGAATGATGTTGGAGGCGCATGCGAAATATCCGGAATATGGCTTTGCTAAGCATAAAGGCTATGGCACCAAACAGCATATGGAGGCTTTGCAGCAATTCGGCCCCTGCGAAATCCATAGGCAAACTTTCGAACCGATGCCGACTCTTGCCAAAAAACGCAAAAGATGATAAACTCGTGAGTAGTTAATAAAAACTTAATCAGGGTATAATTGTAAATTTATGTCAACACAGAAACAGAGGCACACCAAAGGCCGACGCGATAGGGCACGGGCTGAATTGAAACTCACTTCAAAAAATCTGGTAACTTGCGGCAAATGCGGGGCTCAAATCAAGGCTCATTTGACTTGCCCGAAGTGCGGATTCTATAAGGGCAAGGAAGTGGTTGATACTATGAAGAAGATCACTAAGAAAGCAACCAAAAAATAATATTATGGCCAATCGCCATCTCGCGCGTTCAATTGCTATGCAGTCCCTCTATGAGTGGGATTTCAAGGGCAAAAAAGATGAAAATCTGGACGGGATTATCAAGAAAAACGTCGAAGAATTCGCCCCCGGGCTCGAGGACGATTCTTTCGTGTACCATTTGGTGAGTCAGACCATCATTAATCGCGGGAAAATCGATCCATTGATTGAAAAATGCGCACCGGAATGGCCATTGGAACAAGTGACGGTCGTTGATCGTAATATCCTCCGGTTGGGGATCTATGAACTTATTTTTGGCAACTATGCTGACGTGCCGCCGAAAGTGGCGATCAACGAGGCGATCGAATTGGCGAAATCATTCGGCGGAGAATCATCCGGACGTTTCGTGAATGGCGTTTTAGGCACGATTTATCGGGAATTGGGTGAGCCGATGAAGGATGATGAATCCAAAAAACACAAAAAAGCGGGAGAAGATGGTGGTGATGTGAAAAAAGAAAGCGAAGAAATTAAGGCTGAGGCCATATAATTATTTTTTTAAATCCTAAATCCTAAACCATAAATCCTAAATAAATCTAAAATCCAAATTTTCAAATGTTCATATGTTTGAATTTTGGGAATTGAAATTTATTTAGAATTTAGCGCTTTGAATTTGGAGTTCTCAATTTTGTGGTTGAAAAACTAGCGGAAAAACTCGGGATACGATTCAATAATCTTGAATTATTGCAGCAAGCGGTGACCCATCGGTCATATTTGAACGAACATAAAGATTATAAACTGGATCATAATGAGCGTCTGGAATTTTTGGGCGACGCCGTTTTGGAATTGGTAGTGACGGAATTTTTGTATGCCAACTATCGGAATCCGGAAGGCGAGCTGACCAATTGGCGCGCGGCTTTGGTGAATGGAGAGATGCTGGCCAGGATTTCCGGCCGGATCGGCGTGGAAGAATTTTTGCTGATGAGCCGGGGGGAAGCGAAGGATACCGGCAAAGCGCGGCAGTATCTTTTGGCTAACGCCTTTGAGGCGATTACCGGCGCGATTTATCTGGATCAGAAAGAGCTCGGCTATGGAATTGCCAAGGAATTCATCTTGAAAAATATCGTCGTCGAATTGCCGGCCATCATCCAAAACAAGTCTTATATGGATCCGAAAAGCCGCTTCCAGGAAGAGGCGCAGGAAAAAGTCGGCGTTACGCCGTCCTATAAGGTCATCGAAGAAAGCGGGCCGGACCACGCGCGGAAATTCGTGGTGGGAGTCTATTTGGAACACGAATTGGTAGCCAGCGGGGAGGGGATGTCCAAGCAGGAAGCGCAACGGAATGCGGCCGCCGCCGGACTGGAAGCCAAAGGATGGTAGGTCATTAAATCGCAATTTGTTTCGTGGCCACCTAATCTTAACTAAGATTGGGTGACTAAGGCATAAAGTGTTATTTTATTGTTCATACAAAAAACAGCAAAAAAAAGGAGTCTGATATGAGAGGCGTAAGAGGATTTGGGCCGGTTCCGGCTGGCGTGGTGTTCAATGGGGAATCTTTTGTGGAAAGAGAAGATCGTGGAGTGAAATATCTCTCTTGCCAGAAAGAAGTCCCCGGAGGGTCTGTTGAAATCCGGGTTTTCGACGGAAAGATTACTGGAAAAAAAATCTCGGCTCTGGTGGAAGTCAGGGATAGGGATGGATTAGGAAATTATTATATCCAAGCAAGGATCATTAATCTGGGTGGTATGCCGATCTATACTTTGCATCTCGGCCCTCCTGACCCAAAGGTCGATTGCCGGATGCCTAGTCTCGAGTTTTTCCGTGAAGGACAAGAGATCCAGATCGGATTCAAGTAGTTGTGAAGTCGAAGTCCTGCGGCGCTGAATCATGCGCGCCGCAGGACTTTTTTCTTTTGTAAAAAACTTTTTTTATGCTAGAATAAAATCATAAAGTTCCCTTCTGGATAAATCAAAATATAAATAAAAAAATCCCTATGCCACAAAACAATTCCAACTCACTCAGTGAGTTCGTAAAAGATCTGATACGGAGCCGCGGTTTGGATAATCTCGACTATGAGATAGTCGTCCAGCTCAAGGCCGACTTGCGCGACCGGGCCGAGAGCCGGGTCAATGCCGCTATCCTGGCTAACCTGCCTCCGGAGAAAGTGGAATATTTTGAAAAATTGTTGGATCAATCATCCCCCGACGAGGTCCAATCTTTTTGCCAGAGGAATATTTACGGGTTAGACGAAATAATCGCTAATGAATTGGCAAAATTCCGTACGACTTATCTAAATGTATAAGCTATAAAAAATGGAAGACTTTTTTTTAAAAAATTTAAGTGGAGAGAGTGGGGATCCCACTTCTGCATCGGAAAAAAGCAAGCGTCTTGATAATGATATTTTTGACGGTAGATTTCCGGATTATAAATCGGTGCTGGGAAAATTGGATGCGGAACTTGAAGCCCGTATCGGTTATTCCAGGACAGGCACGTTTACTGAAACGCAACGCGATGCGATCGGCCGCGTCGCTGAAAAAATAACTTCTTCTGAAACGGGTAATTTCGCTGATGAAGCCGTGCTTTCTTCGGCTGTCGAACTGAGCCATTTTATTAAAACATCACTGTCGCTAGGCGGGGAAAATGAGCCTCGCGAAACCGCCCATTTGGCGGGAGATTTGGAGTCGGTTTTACAGGGTTTCGGGGACGGTAAAATCGAAGGGGAAATTCCGGAGATGGACAAAGAGAAATTTATCGATGCTGTGGCTTTGTTGGCTGAAATCGAATCCCGCCTGGAAAGATCATATTATCAAAAAAACGAACCGGCATTTCCTGCCAGCGAGGAATATTTACATATGGATGTCCTTTTGGCGCAAGGCAAAGTCATATTGCGAAGAATCGCCAAGGCTAACCAGGATTTTGTGCCAGAGGGGAAAAACTTCGACGAATTCCTTGAATGTTTGCGGGGAATCGCCGATTTGGGATTTGACGGGGAAAACAGGTCTGCCAGGAAAAACAATTTGGTATTGAAAAAAATGCGCCATAATCCGGCGGTTTTTAAGAAACTGACCAATAGGATTTCTTCGGCCGTATGATCCGGGCGATTTTTCCACGTCTGTCCAGGTATCGATGCCAGAGGCGGATTTTTTGAAGAACGTGTGGTTTTATGATATGATTGAAGCGGAATAAGAAAAAAGAATAACCCATTTTTTTTTGGAATAATCAATTTAAATATAAAATTATGGCCACCAGTCCAGAAAATATCTCCCCCCGTTCAGAAAATCCAAACAACGCGAATGAAGCCGTATCGAGTATGTCAGTACCGATGTCTATTGAAAACAGAACTTCTTTTAATGAAATGTCGCCAGGCGGAAAAGGAATCGCCAGCCGGATTTATGAAGGGCTGTATAAGATTCCTGGCATAAGCCAAATTGTTGGAAAAATGGAAATAGCCTATAACCAGTATTGGGCAGATAAGCATGAGAAAAAAGCTGCTGAATTAAAGGGCGAAATGGATGCTGATAATATGAGAGTCGGCGTGTTAGATCAGTCCAAGGCGGAAATCGAGAGCTTCATCGAAAGCTTGAAGCAACAAAATATGCCAGGCACTGAATCATTGCAGATAAAACTGAAAGAGATAGAACGGCAGAAGATGGAGATATTGAACAAAAAAGACGAGAGCCAATCGAAATTCGAAGCGAAAGATAGCAAGGTGAAATTATACACCAATAAGCGTGACGCCATTGCGGACAGACTTATCGGACATTATGATGAGAAGATACATCCGATGGAAAAAGAACTGGAAAGGCTGCAGACCTGCAAAGACCGGTTGGAGTTGGAGACTGCGGTTATGAACGCAAGACATGATGAATTATCGAACAAGATGCAAGAAGCTGAGCAGCGCAAAGCGAAATTGGAGGAAATTTACCGGACAATCGGATATTCTGACAAGGAAATCAAAAAGGATGGAACAATAAGTATGCTGGCGGGACAATTGGTGCAAGGCCGGGAGCGGATCAGAATGGATAAGGAAATCTTGGCTGGCAGAAGAGACGAGATAAACAAAAAAATCGCCAAAGTTGACGCGAAAGCCAATCCATATCGGGATAAACGGGAAAAATTTGCGCGCGTGAAAGAGGGTCGGCCGTTGAATATGGAGGTGGCAACCAGAGAAAGGGGCACTGTATTTGAAGGTGATGAAACGATAAATGTGCGGACGAGAGAGTGGAAAGGAGGCGCTTCGGTTGAAGCAAGCGCCGAGGAAGGTTTTGAGAAACGGCCAAACGTCAAAGTTTTAATTTTCGGTTGGAATGAATATCTCAAGAAAAAATTCGGCAAGGCGACAAAATCGCTTGTCGATCAAGCTGATTTTTTGAAAGTGACAAAGTTGCGAGAAAACTCCGATATGAGCCAAGAAAATTTTAAAAAAATTCTTAAGGCTTATTATAAATTTAAAAAAGTTTCCATAAATGATTTTAAGGGCGCTACCGATGCTTTTTTTGAGGAAATAAAAAATAAACCGTCACAACCGGAAGAGCAATTGAAAGGCGAAGACAACGAAGAGGAAAGGCTTGATCAGGAGGTGGCAAGACGGCAAGCCGCAAAAGAGGCCGCCAATTCTGCATCACAACCGGAAGAGCAATTGAAAGGCGAAGACAATGAAGAGGAACGGCTTGATCAGGAGATGGCAAGACGGCAAGCTGAAAAAGAAGCTGATGTCACGGCACAACAACCGGAGGAGCAAGTGAAAGTAGAGGATAATGATGAAGAAAGTTACGATCAATATGTGGCAAGTCAGGAAGGCAAAAAAACAGCATAATTAAAGCAAATGAGGGGTGTATAGAGATTTATTTAATAAAAGGTTAAAACCACTTTTAATTTATAACTATTGTGAATATATGGAAACCAATCAAACTGTGCCAAATGATCAAGTTGCGCAAGATCTGGATAGGCAAATCAACGATTTAGTCGATGAAGCAAAAAAAATCAACCAGGAGATAGATGCGGTTGGTGAGAAGGCCAAGAAAGAAATGGACGTGATTGAATCTGAAGTTGATGAATCAATAATGAAAGTGGAAAAAATATATTCCGACTTGGACCAGATAGAAAAAGAAGCCGGAGATGAATTTGACAAGCTTATGCTGGAAGAATCTGAAGATTTAGCTGGTGAATAAATGAGATATGAACCCCCGATATTATAAGGGGGTTTTAAAAATCCCTAATTTGATATTATCCAAAGTTATAAAATTATGGCTGCCAACCCAAATAACATATATTCTGGATCTGAAACCCGGAATTTCTCCAATGGATTACCCGAAAAAAAAGGCTTTGCCACCCGGCTATACGAAGGCTTATACAAGATTCCCGGCCTAAACCGGATCGTCGGAAAGATGGAAATCGCCTACAACCAATTCCGGGCGGATAAGCACGAAAAAAAAGCCGCCGAATTCAAAGGCGAGCTGGATGCCAATGATCTGGAAATCCGGGCATTGGATTTGGCAAAAGCCCAGATCGAATCTAACATTGAAAAATTCAAACAGAAAAACATTCCCGGCGTGGAAACGTTCCAATTGGAATCGAAAAAGATCGACCGGCAGAAAATGGATATATTGAACAAGAAGGACAAAAAACAATCAAAATTCGAATCAAGGGATAACAAAGTAAAGCTATACGTCAACAAGCGGGACGCCATCGCCGACAGGCTCATCGGACGTTATGATGAGAAACTTCATCCGATGGAACAGGAATTGGAGGGGTTGCAGACCTGCAAGGACCGGGCGGATTTAGCCTTTGCGGTTATGGATGCGAACCAGGATGAACTGTCGATCAAGATGCAAGAACTGGAACAACAGAAAACGCAACTTGAGGAAACTTACAGGTCGCTCGGATATTCGGATAAAAAAATCAAGAGGAATGGGGTGGTTAAAATGTTGGAGAAGCAGTTGGCGCAGGACCGGAAGAAGATCAGGGCGGAAAAAGAAGCTAGGGCTAAAAGGAAGGATGAGATAGGCAAAAAAATCGCCAAAGTCGATGCGAAAGCCAATCCATACCGGGACAGGCGGGAAAAATTCGTGCGGGTGAAAGAGGGTCGGCCTGTGGATATGGGGGTAAAAACCAGGGAGAGAACTCAGGTTTTCGCGGGTCAAGAAACCATCGCCGTGCGTACGAGGAAAGAAAAAGACGGTGAGCTGGATAGCGGAATTGGCGCGCCAGCGTCGGTCGAAACGGCCGACAAAATCGCAGTTGGGGGTTGGTTTAATGTGACTGATTTGGTTTCCGATTGGAACGGGTATATCAAGGGGAAATATGATCAAAAAGTATCCATCGATCAAGCTGATTTTGAAAGCACGACCAATTTGAGGACGGGTAAATTGGATAAGAAAAATTTTAGAGAAATTCTTAGGGCGTATTATAAACTTAAGAAAATTCAGGCGGGCGTGGAATTGGATAGCGCTGTCGATGCTTTTTTTGAGGAGATGCAAGTAACTAAGAATGTAACCTCCCCGAAAATACCGGCGCCATCCGCAGAAGCACCGGATCCTTCTCCAAAAATACCGATGGGAGACGTTACGGAAGAACGGGAGAGTCCGATCAGGGCGGCGGCTTGGCACACGATCAGGAAAATGGAGGATTTGAAAATGAAATATGCCGACTTGAATGGCGCGACGGAGAAGGAACGGGAAGAAAATTTTTTAAGATTGACGCGCCAGTTATGGAACGAGTTTACGGTGCATGGAATTACTAAAAACGGATCAACAGATGTGATAAGAGAATCTGATTTAGACGGCGAAAGCTGGTTGAAACTTTTGGAGCTTGCCGGTTTTCCAATAAATAGGGATAAGGTTAATTTTATAAAAGCAGGAACAACTAGAGAGAGCGGCATAATAGGCGATACTTCCAAAAAACAGAGTGGCGTTATTGCTGAAGACAAAGGAAAAAAGCTTACCATAGATCATCATGGCCCCGAATCTGATCGTACGACTTCGGCTACCAAGTTCGTCTATGAAATGTTAATAGCACTTAATCTTTTGAAAAAAGAGGATTATTTGGATAAATTTGTCGATTTTGTGACAGCCTGTGATAATACTAATTTTTCTGATAATACAAGCACGGTTTATGAAAATTATGCGAAAAATCTATATGGATTGCGCCCAAAAATCAAATTGGATGATATATTGCAGATGTTCAAAGAGAATATAGACCCGGCCCAGGAAATTCCTGAGGATCGATTGAAAAATATGGAATATGAAGATTTGGTGAGCGGAAAGAAAAAAACACTCGAAGAATTTTCTAAAAAATTCCAGAAAAAGATGGAACGAGGGAATAAGGCGATTGATGAGATGGCTGATGCCGATTTCGTGATGGATACGGGGGATAGTCGCTTTGGCAGAGTATTGGTTGATATTGGCAGAGTGATAGGAAAGAGCCATAAATGGATACCAAGAGTTGATAGTGAAAATCACTCCGGTCAATTAGCCGCTTTTGCCAAGGGCTATGGGGCGTATCTTAAATGGTCTCCGCAAAATAATGAATTTGTTATTTTTACTAAGGACAAGAAAATGGATGATGCTATGGTGTCGGGTGGATTCGGACAAGGTTTTAATATGCGGGGTTATATGTGGATGAAGCCTGCACTTGATGCTGAAACGCATAAACTAGAACCTTTGACTGTCAAATTGGAAGATATTTTGGCTAAATTGGCAGGCCAAACTGATTTCAAGATCGAAGGCAAGTTGAAAAAAGCGCTTATTGATGGAAAGAGCAAAGAGATGCTGGGCCTTTTGGATGAGGGCAAATTGACGGAAGACGTTTTGCGGAAATCAGCCGGAGATTTGAAAATAAAATTAGGCGACTTTTTGGACAGCATCGCAAGCCAAAGGGATAATCTCAGAAAGAAATATGCAGGTTTCAAAAAGAGCAACAAAGCCGGCGCGGACGATCTGATGGTCAAATCATTGACCAGACAGCCAATCCAACAACCGGCAACACCAGCCGGACAACCCTCCGGAACAGCCGGCCAACCGGCGCAACAACCGCCAACACCAGCCCAGCAACCGCCATCAGTTCCTCCAGCGACTCCTCCGAATATGCCACCTTCTCCGACAACTCCGCCGAACGTGCCGCTTGTGCAGCCATCGGTGACTCCTCCAAATACTCCGCCTGCACAGCCGCCGGTGGCTCCGCCGAATATCCCGCCACAGCCAGGCTCTCCGGACAAGCTTGACGCGGCGCAGCTGAATGACGAGTTTAGGAAAATCAGCAATGATTTCGGTGTCAGTGTAAATTACGATTCCATAATGGGCGAAGAGAAGAATCGGGAAATCATCAATACATTACGGGAAGCATTGGGCAATGTGGATCGCAAAAAACTGTCGGGGATTATCAATTCAATCGCCCTGAGTGGAAAAAGATCAGGCATGACAAAAGGCGGAGAAAACATTCTGTTGCGCTATACGCTTCTAGTATCGGAAATGACCCAAGAACTTGAAAGTCTTTTGGATAAGGCAGCTAACAGTCAGAGTGAGGCTTTGGAAAAGAAATACGGCGTTAAGTCCGGATACGGAGATATTTTCCGCAACGCTAAGTCCCAAATGGAGGCGCAAAGTGTTTCTCGCGAAGCGCAAGAAAATTTCTTTGCTATTTTGAAAGGAGTGGTGGATGATAGTTTGGATGATGATCAAAAGAAGAAATTAGAAGGCAAACAGATTGATTTTAGGAGGGTAAGCAGTAGCGACAATGAAGATGATATAAAAGGTATTATTTTGAAAAATGGCATCATTACTGTTGCTATTGGCTCAATTAATATTTCCAAACAGGATAATACTAAACTTATGGTTGGGCGTGTAGTTGGTATTTTAAATAAATTATAATTTTGAAAATAAAAATCCGGATATGTTAACATATCCGGATTGTATTTCTTGGAGTTGTGTTGAACTCCTATGCTATGAGTTTCACAAGATTGGAATGCTCGCAATAGGGACAATCGGCCACTTCAGATAATCTCGGGAATCCGCAGGGCTGTTTTCTTTTTCGACTAGGCCTCTCAATCATATTACTGCATTTGTACAATTGTTTTTTGAAACATTCTGAAACAAAGGAGGAGTCTTGGCGAAGTTTTTCGCTAGTTCTGGTGTCGCAGATAAAGTCTTCGACAAAACCCAGTCTATTTACAGCTCTCTCAATAAAAAGCTTGAGCTTATCATCCATAACAAGGTTGATGTTGCTGCAATAGACCCTCTTTTCCATCCGATACTTCAGATCAGCCACTGAGCCGTCCGGCAAAACCAGTTTTCCGGTTCCGAACGGATCATGCTTCACGAAAACCCAGAACAACAGGGTTTTGTAAGAAAACCAGTCGTGGTCGATTCTTGCGTCGTCGTCGGTCAGGAGTAAGCCGGCGAACCGCGGGTGGATGAATTGCTCATCCAGCGGTTGTATTTCTCCAAAACCAAAATCTGTTGTAGAATAGATACAGGTGGATTTGTCCACCCCATTTTGCTACTTGTCTATTTTCAATGTATCTCAAAAAACTCGAAATTTCAGGGTTCAAATCTTTTGCCAACCGGACAACGTTGGATTTTTCGGTTTCCCACGAGGGCGTGCGGGGGGTTACGGCGGTGGTGGGGCCCAACGGTTCCGGCAAGTCCAATATCGCCGATTCTTTGCGCTGGGTGATGGGGGAGCAGTCGATGAAAAATTTGCGCGGCAAGAAATCGGAGGATATCATCTTCGCCGGCTCGGGCAAAAAAGCCAGGCTGGGGAGCGCGCAAGTGACTTTGTTTTTCGATAATGCCGACAAAAGGATCCCGTTGGAATTCGACGAGGTTTCCATCACGCGCAAGATCTACCGCAGCGGGGAAGGGGAATACCTGATCAATGGTTCGCGGGCGAGGCTTCAGGACGTGGTGGATATTTTGGCCAAGGCGGGCATCGGCAAGGAAAGCTATTCGATTATCAACCAGGGTATGGCGGATGCGGTTTTGAACGCGACGCCTTTCGATCGCCGCTCCATCATCGAGGAGGCGGCCGGCGTGAAGCAATATCAGATCAAGAAAGAACGGTCGTTGCGCAAGCTGGAATCGACCCGGGAAAATTTGGATAAAGCCAAGAGCTTGGCGGAAGAAATCAAGCCGCATCTCAAAATGTTGAAACAGCAGGCGGAAAAAGCGGCTCAAAGTGAAGGGGTGAGCACGGAATTGCGGGAAAAACAGGTGACCTTGTATACCTATTTGTGGCGAAACTTCCAAGAAGAGAAAGGCAAATTCAACGAGGCCAAAGAGGAAATGGGGCGCACGATGATGAATCTTCAGCGGGAAACGGACAAGCTGGCTGACGAATTGAATAAGGAATCCCGGGTTGATACGGTAAACACGCAGCTGGCCGGATTGGAAAAGCAAAAAAATGAGAAACGCGGCAAACTCAACCAGTTAGATCGGGATTTGATCGTGACGGAGGGGCGCATCGAAATCGAAAAAGAGAAGCAGAAAAACATCGAGATGATCGAGGAAATCAAAGTCCAAAGCATCCCGGTGGATTTGCACTATGTGCGCAAAGGCATTGAGGAAATCCGAAACGAACAGGAACGTTTGATCGCGCAAATCGAGGGAGCGGAAAGCTTGGATGATTTGCAGGATATCAAAGAATTCGCGCGTTCGATCCAGCAACGACTGTTTGAATTGAAAACGGATATTGAAAATGGCAAGAAAGAAGAAAAAGCCGGGGAAAAAAATGAAACGGCCGTCGTGCCAAAACCGGTCGTGGCGATCGATTCAGCCGCAATTATCAGCTATAAGGAAAAGACTGTCGCTCTCCGGGTGGAAATACAAAAAATCAACGGTGAAATCAAAGAGCTGGAGCGGATGATTTCGGAGGAAATCCAGTCTGATAGGCGGAAGCGGCAGAGATTTTTCGAGGTGGAGCGGGATTTCCGTGACAAGCAAGAGACTTTGAACAAGCTGAAAGACCAATTCAATGAGTCTAAGATCGCCCTGGCGCGCGTGGAAGTGCACGAGGAAGATTTGCGCGCGGATGTCTTGCGGGAATTACGTTTGAGCGTGGAAGAATTGGCGCCAGGCCGGGACGCGGACCAAGCTGTGGCCACTGGGAATGACGATGGGGCTTCACGGATAGATCGCGGCCAGTTGGAACGGGACATCGCCAAATTGAAAGTCCAGATGGAACAAATCGGAGGTATCGATCCGCTGGTGGTGGAGGAATATGAAGAAACCAATAAGCGTTTTGAATTTTTGACCAAGGAATCAGAAGACTTGGAAAATGCCATAGTGACATTGAAGGAAATCATTAAAGAGATGGATCAGAAAATCAGCGGGGAGTTTTCAAAAACTTTTGAGGAAATCAACAAAGAATTCACTAAATATTTCCGGATCATCTTCGGCGGCGGCAATGCCACGCTAAAAAAAGTGGAGGTGCGCAAGAGATCGTACAAATCTAAAGCTGAGGGAGGTGCGGAAGAGCCCGAAGATGAGGCGGGTGAGGACAATGCGGATGTGGACAAAGAAGAGAAACCGGAAATCGGGATAGATATAGCGGCTTCGCCTCCGGGCAAGAAAATCAGCAATCTGTCGATGTTGTCCGGCGGGGAACGTTCACTGACTTCGCTGGCACTTTTGTTTGCTATCATTTCCCACAATCCGCCGCCGTTCGCCGTCTTAGACGAGGTGGAAGCGGCGCTGGATGAGGCCAATTCCAAACGTTTCGGCCGCATTATCCAGGAACTTTCCGGCAGTACGCAGTTCGTCATCATCACGCACAACCGTGAAACGATGCGCCAAGCTACGATGCTCTATGGAGTGACGATGGGGGATGAAGGCATCTCGAAACTGCTTTCCGTACGCTTGGACCAAGTGGGCCAGGGTGGCCGGATCTTGCAATAGGTCCGCGGGTGATTGACAGATTTCAGAAGATGGTATAAACTGGTTAAGTAAGTAAAAATAAGCTTTAAATCAAGGAATAATCTAATTAATTATTTCCCCGTATTGAATTATGTTAACTATAAGATTCGCGCGAGTCGGCAAAAGGAATAAGGCTCAATTCAAGATAATGCTCCAGGAACACACGATCGCTCCAGGCGGACGCCATATCGAGGTTTTGGGAAGCTATAACCCGCATTCGAAAGAAGCTGTTTTGAAAGGGGATCGGATCAAATACTGGGTTTCAAAAGGCGCGCAGATGTCCGATACGGCTAGTAATCTTTTCGTGAAAAAAGGGATTATCGAGGGTGCGAAGAGGCGAGTGAAGGTGCCGGCTAAAAAGGTTGAAGAGGTTGTCGCGGAAGCGCCAAAAGCAGAGGAGGCAGCGGCTCCGGTCGCAGAAACCAAAGCTGAATAGTTGAACCAAAGAGCGTTTTGATTTAAATATTTTCATAGTCCGTAGACAGTAGGCATCAATTAAGTCCTACCGAGGAAGCATTTCATTTGCTTTTCAGTCTGCGGTAACACGCGGATTTTTAATTTTATTTAAGAACACGTTTATGCAAACTAAACAGCAAAAAGAGGTCATCATAAAAGATTTGACCGAAAAGTTGAAAAATTCGAAAGCCGTGGTCTTTTCCGATTACAAAGGATTGAAAGTGAAGGATATGACGGTGCTTCGCCGGGATTTGCGGGCGGAAGGGGTGGATTTGCAGGTTTTGAAAAAAACCCTGATCAACATCGCTTTGAAAGACGCCGGAATCGAAATGGATGCCAAGGCTTTGGAAGGGCAAGTGGCAGTGGCGATTTCCAGCCAAGATGAAGTGGCGGCGGCCAAGATCATCGCCAAGCTGGCCAAGGTGAATGAGAATTTGAAAATCGTAGGAGGCATTTTGGGGACCAAAGAGTTGTCAATCGCGGAAGTGGACGCTCTGGCAAAACTGCCGAGCAAGGAAGAATTGTTGTCCAAATTGGTCTGGACGCTCAATGCGCCGGCTTCCGGCTTCGTCAACGTTCTGGCGGGCAATGTGCGTGGGTTTGTCACGGTTTTGCAATCTATCGCTGATAAAAATAAAGGTTAATCAAGTAAATTTTTAATAAACTCAGGTTATAGGCGGTAGTTTTTAAAAACTACAAACTAATAACCACAAAATAATATGACAGAAGAAAAAAAGGAAGTAGTTGTTCCGGAAAAATTCCAAAAGCTCGTTTCTGAAATCGAAACTATGAGCGTTTTGGACCTGAGCGAATTGGTGAAGGTTCTGGAAGAAAAATTCGGCGTGAGCGCTGCCGCTCCGATGATGATGGGCGTGGCTCCTGCCGCTGAGGCTGGTGCCGCTGTTGAAGAGAAGACTGAGTTCGATGTCGAAGTGACCGCTTCCGGCGCTTCAAAAATCAACGTCATCAAGGTCGTCCGCGAAGTGACCGGCCTAGGTTTGAAAGAAGCGAAAGATTTGGTTGATGCCGCTCCGAAAGTGATCAAGGAAAAAGTAGCCAAGGCTGACGCTGACGCTATGAAGAAGAAATTGGAAGAAGCCGGTGCGACCGTGACTTTGAAATAATCTCGCGAAATTTTCAATCGACAAAAAAATCCCATTCGCTAAGGATGGGATTTTTATTTTTAGGACTTGCTCATTTGTCATCCTGAGCTTGACTCAGGATCCGTTTCACATTCCATCATAATCTGATTCGGTTCGTGATTTAAATTGGGCAGATTCCGGGTCAAGCCCGGAATGACAATGGCAGATCCAGAATGACAATAATGAGACTGGAATGATAAGGTTGTTTATTGTTAGTGTGAATTTTTTGGAAAAGATAAAAGCCCTAGCGGTGTTAATCTCGATGATTCGAGATAATTTCCACCGGTAGGGCTTTTGTGAGGTATGTTGTTCCATACCCTCATTTTTTTACTCCATGCAAAACACAGAATTCATAAACTAGTGCCTTGCGACCAGCGAGCTCGATCCTGAAATAAATCGGGCTCAGGATTAAAATACGGATTGCTTCCCTGGGCGTCATGGCGCACCTCCTTGCTGAGTTTTAATAAAAAAAACAGAAGACAATCCCCGAAAAGAAACTGTCTTCTGTTTTCAAAGTCCTGGCTTTGATAACGGCTATTGGTTTGTGTATTTGTTTTTGCCGGTAAATATTCTTGCTCGCGACCAAACATATTTTTCTGCCTTGATTATAGCACTTTTCTGGCGCCAAGTCAATGGCCTGTGCATAAGTGGAAAATTTGGCTAGGATAAAGCCATTTTTTTGATAAAAAACCGCCCAAACGGGATATTGACTTGTTCTGCAAATGTGCTAACATTCACGATTACCAGGCGGGCTGGTATGTTTGTAATGTACTTTAAAAAAAGAGGTAAAGAAAAATGAAACACATAGGAATGGCGGTATTGGCAGTATCGGCTTGTTTATTGTTCGTTGGGTGTTTTTCTTCTGAAGCATCCGTTGAGAGTAAGCAATCGTTTTTTGATAACTTTTCTTTTTTGACGGATGGGAATGATCAGATAAAGAGCATCGAGGTTGTTCCCGGAGATGAAAATCCATACAGAATAAATTTCCTGATGAACTTCAAAGCTGCGGTGGAGCCGATAGGCTTTTGGGGTTCTGAAAATGATAAATCTGAAAATTTGTCTTTGGATGGCATCGTTTTTTTTGGACGGCATGACAGCGCCGATAATGTCTTTAGGGCAGTGCTTGATATGCAGGTTGTAGGAGCGGATAAAGTTCCATTAAAGCTGTATATCGGATATGATGATGAAACAAAAAAGAATTACCGCGTGGAGGAATTTATCATAAGGGCCGGAACGCCACCCACGGTTTGGGATATTGAAAAAACAGGGTATTTCTATGACGTGCCCTATGGAGACTAAGAGCATGCTTTTAAAATTTTTTTTCCCGAGTTTTTATTTTTATTTGAAAAAAAAACGGGAGAAAGAGATCTTGCATCACGCGGACTTTTCTCTCCCACCGGGATTCTCTACCTCCTATGCGAGACATAGAAGGGAGCACAATCTGTCCGAAGGACAGGTTTGTGAAAATCCGGAGTGTTCGCATTGCCGGGCATATCTGGATTTTATGTCCCATCGATAAAAAACACCCCGTGCGATGATTCATCATCGCACGGGGTTTTTATTTTGCGGAGCGCATCGAAATTAACGTATCGAACGGTATCCGCCCGGCACGCCATTTTTAGAAAGCACGATTTGCCAAAGCTGGTTGGAACGGCAACGGAAAGTCGCCGCCGCGGATAACAGATAGAATTTCCACATCCGGTAGAAACTTTTTCCATAGCTAGGCTCGAGTTTTTTCCAACTCCGCTCGAAGTTTTCAAACCAGGCTAAGAGGGTCTTGTCATAATCAGTTCCGAAATTATGCCAGTCTTCCATCCGGAAGAGTTTTTCAATGGATCCGCCGATATATTTTATCGATGGCAGCATAGAATTGGCGAATATATATTTTTCTATCCAGGGATCGTTGGCGGTGACGGATTCGTTGGTGCCGATGGTGTGCAGCAGGAACAGGCCATCGTCTTTCAGATGATCGTGGACCACTTGCATATAGGTCCGGTAGTTTTTGTATCCCACGTGCTCGAACATCCCCAGTGAAACGATATGGTCGAATGAACCTTGGATATCGCGGTAATCTTGCAAAATGAATTCGACTGGCAGTCCGGCGCATAATTCTTTGGCCAACTTGATCTGTTCTTCCGATATGGTTATGCCTACCACGCTCGCGCCATATTTTTCAGCGGCGAATTTGGCAAAACTTCCCCAGCCGCAACCGATATCCAACACTTTTTGCCCCGGTTTCAGGCCGATTTTTTTGCAGACCAAATCAAGTTTGGCTTCTTGGGCTTCATCCAGATTGCAAGCTTCTTTCCAATAGCCGCAGGTATATGTTTTGCGTGCGTCCAACATCGCGTCATAAAGGTCGTTGCCAAGGTCGTAATGTTGTTTTCCGACTTCGAAGCTCTTGGATTTTCTTTGGGGATTTAATAATATATGGGTGGCGATTTGGAAGAGCATACGCCAGTCGCCTTTGACTTTTTCATCTACTTTGGCTTGCAACAGGCGTTCAAAAAAAAATATCCAGTTTTGGCGCATCCCACCAGCCTTCCATATAGGCCTCGCCTAGGCCTAAGGAGCCTTGCCGCAAGACCCGGTCGAATAATCTGTCATCTTTGACCTGGATGTCCCAGGGACGTGTGCCGTCAATCTTGATGTCGGCCGCGGCCAGGAGCTTTTCGATGATAGCGCGGGATTTATTTTTTGCCATATGGATAAAAATTAAAAATAAGCCTTGGTTGGAAATCCCCCAATTAAATTATACTACATTCTTCGCGTAGTTTTATGTACGACCATATCTTGTTTTCCCTGTGTCTATAAAATAAAAAATCCCTGGGCGTCAAGGATGGATATAAAAAAGAGGGGTGCGCGCTGGGTGTTATGGTCAATAGTGTCCATAACTTTTTGCGGCACCCCTTTGTTTTTGCGCTGCTGCGTTGTGGCCCCTGGAATGAGCCGACCATCACTAAAACCGCTATGCGGATTTGCGTCTTTGTTGTTTACGCCTTTCCTCCTTCAGGAGTCCGTCGATGTCAACCCTGAGGTTGCCCAAACGAGCTTCAGACTGAAGCTCGTTGATATCGATTATGATACCTTTCGATTGGCAAATCTTGATCATCTCATTTATTTCCGGCGGCATCTTGCTGAGGATCTCGGTCCTGAGATTATCGAATTTTTGCCTGTTTGCGAACTGTTCGGCAAGTTCGTCAATGTGAGGTCGCCGTAAATAATCAATTTCCCTGGCGCCGGCATGCCAGCAATTGGCCAATGTCCGCTGACCGTTCACTTGCGGGAGTGTCTCCAATATTTTCATTCCCCGCCAGCACTGGACGAGGCAACGTGGAACGGAGACTCCCCACATAAAACTCGTGCCGTCCTCGAACATCATTCCGAGGCCCATCTGGGCGAATGATCCTCCTTCGCTTGCGCAAACATATGGGGTTACTCGAAACGACTTTCCATTCACAATTTTCCGGGACTTTTGTCCCTTGCAAATCCCTAACATTCTGCGCTCCTTTGCCTGTGTTTTGGCGATAAATCGCCGTTTACTGTGTGGATAAAATGTACAAGTGATGATTAATGATAATACGGGTGCATACCCCCTGTCAATTCCGCCGCACGTGTCTTTTTCTGCAGTCGCTCTAGATGAAACCAATTTAAAAACGCCCTCTGAGGAGCGCCTTTAAATTTAATTTGTTGGGGATGAGGGATTTTCGCGTCGTCCGCGGCGGACTCCTTGTCCTGGGCAGCGCTGAATGCTCGCTCGCTCGCATCCATCGGCGTTCGACTGCGCCGCGGCGGCTTGCCTCACTTCTGCCCGTTCGAATCCGTTCTTCGACAAATCAAAAAGCCATCCTTAGGGGATGGCCTTTTGCTTTGTTGGGGAGGTGGGACGAAGTTGGAACCTGTATCATTGAATCTTATTGCTACCACTAGGATTGCTATCCTGCGTTTGTTGTCTCGTTGGCGGTAGCAAAAAATTCATTTTTTGCTTAGCTGGCCTTTTGCAAATCGATCCGCCCGCCGTCAGGGAAGCGGAGCTCTGCGGAGCGACCTTGACGGCACTAGGGCGGAGATTTGCTAGTTATGATGCGCAATTGACCATAATCATTTAATCGGCTATTATTAGTAGGTAAAGTGCTCTAAAATGTGCAAATTATGGCTGAAGAATCAATTAAGCAAGAATCTGATCAAGAACCTGCGGTACCGCAGGAATCATTGATTGTGGAAGACAGTCCATTGCAGAAGCTTCTTAAGAAAAGCGATGTTTTATTAATGCTTTATCCTAAGGATATAAATGGTAATTTTTATGCCAGTATTGAGCCAGAAGATGAAATCACAATTTATGAATTATTGAAAGAAAAGGCGGTTGCCAAGAAATCTTTGGTCATGCTTTTAGATACTGGCGGAGGTAATGTGTATTCAGCTGTTAAAATAATGGATACATTGAGAACTAAATATGATGATATATCAATAGCAATACCACAGGAAGCGAAAAGTTCTGGAACTATGATGTGTTGCGGAGCGGATAAATTAATCATGTGTCCAATTTCCGAGCTAGGGCCATTGGATAAGCCAATGGTTCATCCAGATAATGAAACATCAAGAATTTCCGCTTTGGATATAGTTAAGTCTATTGATGGCATAATTGATACTGCGACCGATAGGCAAAAAACATTAGCAACAGAAATTAATTCAGAAAAAGGAATACCATTGCAGAAAAGTTTTGAGATAGCTGGCGACTTTGTTTCGAAATTGATTTCCCCGATGCTTTGTAAAGAGGATGTAAAAATTTATAATCAGGCGACGAGATTATTGATGATTGCTGATACATATGGATCGGAGTTATTACAATCACATATGTTAAAGTATGTAACAAATGAAAAGTTTAGAAAGCGAATGTCTGGTACGATTATCAGGCGCTTAGTTTGGCTCTATCCTGACCATGGATTTGCTATAAGGAGAGGTGAGCTAAAAGAATGGTTTTTCAATGTTGAGGATGCAGAAGATGTTGATTATTGGGATGAGCTTTGGAAAGAATTTAAGCAAAATGTTGATGCCAATAGGGGGAAAATTATTAAATTCATTCAGTAATTATTTATGGATATTATGATGCACAATAACTTTTTTATAGCAGAATTAAATAAGGATAATAACATTAAGATTGATGATTCTAATGATGTTCCTGCCGGATCTTCTGAAAAATTTGCGAGAGAAGAGGTTCGTAAATTAAATGAAAATGCCGAGGAAATTAGAAGATTTAAAGAGCATGTCAGAAAAATAGAAAAACAAGATGAAATCAAGAAATAATTGTATGTTTTGAATCTTGTTGTAAATAATACTACATCAAACTGATCTAAAAATCAGTTTTTTTGTGTGATAAATATTAAAGCATTGATTTTTATTCAAAAATAAGGCAAAATATAAATACAACTTAATTGGCCTAAACTCAGCTCTGCTGGGCATGGCCAGAAATCCATGAACATAGTAACGGTCTTCTGATCGGTATCATGTTCATGGTCATATCTCGAAAGGGATATGGGGGCTCGTAAGGGTTCCGCCATCGGGAGACCTTTTTTGTATCCAAAAATTATTTATTTTTCAATAATCTAATTTCGTAACTAATAAAAAATGAACAAGGAGCAAACTAAAAAATGTCCATTCTGTGCTGAAGAAATTAATAGCGAAGCTATAAAATGTCGCTATTGTAATAGTTTTTTAAATGAAAAAATTCCCACCGTTAACGTGGCCGAAGTACATCCTTTAAAAAAATTCTTTTCTAAAACAATCACAGCTATTACAGTAATCGCATTTTTTGCAGTGTTTATTGCTGCCATATTCCTTATTCCTATGGCTATAATGTTGAATTCTGGATTCCCTATATTTTTATTAATTATGTCTGCTCTATTTTGGTTTGGATTCGTGAAATTTTACAAATGGATTTTGAGTTAGAGATTAAAAAGAAACAAGGCAAGCATTAGAATGTTGACAAAATTCAATTATTGCTATAGGCTATTGTTAGAAACTTAAAAACCTAAATCCCACGAATTAAAAAAATATATAAAAAGCCACCATATATTATTATTCAAGGATCATATATAAAAAAATATTAAGACTTAGGAGATTATAGAAACATATAATCATTTAAAGAGCTAAGCATAAAAAAAGAAAAGATAGATCCACCATCAAAATTACTTAAGGCTACACAAATTAGAAAAAATAGGGAAAGCCTCGTTCAGATTGAACGTAACCTTGTGTATTCTTAAGTAATTTAGATTCTTTTGCGCCAAGAAACCAACTTCAATCTGAGGTTGGTTTTTTTGTTTCTCGGAATTAATAAATCACCGAGAATGCAAAGAAAATTTAGTCAAAATTCAATAGATAAGTTCATCGAGTACTTTTGGAGAAAGCACGGCTTAGTGATTTCCCAAGAAGAAGCGGATGAGTATCTGGATAGATATGCTGATTTATTTATCTTGTTAAGCAGTTTACGGGAGTGATCAGCTTTTGCCGTCAGGCAAAAGCGAGCACTGCCGTATCTTTAACTTGAATTTAAACACACATCTATGGACAGAAAAATTGAAGCATATAGTCATAAAGTAATTATTTCTGGTACCGAAATAGAACATTATGAGTATAAAGACAGGATACAAATCAGGGGGTATAAAAGAAAACCGCGTAAAAAAAGTATAGTTGATGAAAATGAAAAAGTTGAGAAAAAAGAAAATCCGCAAAAAACAATGTATTCCGTAAATCGTACTCGAACACGAATTAGAAGAATGATTTATGCAAATCCGGATTTGAATAAATTTTTAACCCTTACAACGACTATGACTGATATATCAAAAACGAATAATCTTTTCAATCTTTTTGTTTCGAGAATGAAAAATCGCTTTCCAGAATTTAGGTATATTGCTGTCCCGGAATTTCAAAAAGATATTGATTTTTTTGGCAAAGTAAAGCCTGATGGTGGGGAGGTACATTATCATTTACTGTGTAATCTCCGCTATGTGAAAAGCAAGGAACTTGCGGATATATGGGCTATTGGATTTATTAATATAAAAAAACTAGCCAAAAACACTAATCTCGGAGCCTATATGTCCAAATATTTAAACAAAGATATGTTGGATAATAGAATGTTTAGAAAAAGAAAGTATTTTTATTCACAAGACCTTATAAAGCCACTTGAAATAATCGGAGGAAATGCCCAGTCATTTATGCAGGGAAACACCGCAAAATTGATAAAAGAAAAGACTTTCAATAATATGTATACGGGCAAGGTAGTGCACAAGACTTATAAGATGGAAGATCATACTGCTTGCATTGATTAAGTAATTCTAGTAAATTATGAGTTATGAAATATATCCTTTACGCTAGAAAATCATCAGAGGACAAAGGACGGCAAATGTTGTCGCTTGATTCGCAGATTAGCACTATGAAAATAATGGCTAAGGATTTAGATTTAAACATTGTCAAAATATTCGAGGAAGAAAAATCCGCCAAGAGGCCAGATAACCGACCGAAGTTTTCTGAGATGATGAAGTTACTTGAGCAAGGTAAAGCAGATGCTATCATTTGCTGGAAACTGGACAGGCTTTCAAGAAATCCAGTTGATAGCGGAAAAATCCAATGGATGCTACAACAAGGAATCATCAAAGAAATCCAAGCCAGCGAAAGAAAATATTTGCCAGAGGACAATGCCATTATTTTCAACGTGGAAAGTGGAATGGCGAATCAGTATATCCGAGACCTTAGTAAAAATGTTAAGCGTGGTAATAAGACCAAACTGGAAAAAGGCGGTTGGCCTGGATTTGCTCCTTTGGGCTATCTCAATGACAAAGCAGAAAAAACTATCATCATTGATCCTAAGTGTGCCCCATTTATTCCGAAGATGTTTGACCTCTACAACATAGGCACGCATAGTCTCAAAGATATTGCTGATATCTTATACGCGCAAGGCTTTCGTAGTCGTGGAGGAAATAAAGTCCATAAAAGTAAAATCCAAGATATGCTTTCCAATTCTTTTTATTGTGGAATTATGACCAGAGATGGAATGGATTATCTAGGGAGCCACGAACCTGTAATTTCCAGGCAAGTCTTTGATATCGCACAAGGTGTTAAATTGGGCAGAATCCATAGTAAACGGCAGAGGCTCTTTTTCACCTTTAGAGGTTTTCTCCGTTGCGAAGTCTGCGGATGCACTGTTACCGCCAGCGTCCATAAGGGGTACGACTACTATTACTGTACGAATGGGAAGGGGCTTTGTGTGGAACACAAAGCCTATTTGCGTTCTGAGGACTTGGAGGGCATCGTGGCGACCGAGCTTGAAGACATACAATTTGATGAGGAAACTATCGAAACTATGTATCAGGCCAGCAAGGAAAAAGTCAAAAACAATGAAAAATACAAAGACAGTGCAAGACAAAGCGTCCTCACACAGCTAGAATCAATCGCTAAGAGACAGGCTAAGCTTTTGGATAACCAGTTGGACGAAATAATCACGGACGAGGTTTACAGGTCAAAATTTAAAGA
This sequence comes from Parcubacteria group bacterium, assembly GCA_041674205.1. Classification (GTDB taxonomy): domain Bacteria; phylum Patescibacteriota; class Minisyncoccia; order Moranbacterales; family UBA2206; genus JAUXSK01. Next base: position 10,402 of record JBAYWF010000002.1, on the reverse strand, counting down.
ATTACATAATCAAAAAGTAGCATTGGAGCAACAGTTACAGAAGATAGAAAAAACATTTGGAGGGGGGATGGTAGCTTTGGAACGCACTAAAGAAATCTATTTAAAGGCTAGTAGAGCCAAGAAAGACTTTCTGGAGTTGGATAAATTCAAAAAAAGAAAAATGCTGGAAAACATACTTTGGAACCTTGAAATCAATGACAAGAAAATCGCACAAGTAAGTTATAAAATGCCATACGAGGCATTAAAAAAATCACCTAAAAGTGGCGATTTTTCTGAAATGTTGGGGATGAGGGATTCGAACCCCCGGATGCATGGACCAAAACCATGTGCCTTACCACTTGGCTAATCCCCAGAATTAATTTTTCAATTACCAATTTTAAATTTTAAATCAATTTCAAATGACCAAATGAATAAATTTTAAAAATTTAGACATTGGAATTTTATTTTAAATTTATAATTTAAAATTTCCGCCTATTCTTCCACGACCTTCGCGCCCATAATTTCCATAGCGGAGCTAAGGAGGGAATTTTGTTCGCCGGGGGCATCCTCGATTGGCTGGTTTTCGGTTATTTTGGGTGCATCAACGATGCCAGCTTCTTTGTTGGTAACTATTTTCAGGCGGATTTTCAACCCTAGAATCTTACCAAAAACCGACTCAACTGTCAATTTATTGGCGTGGTCATTGAGTTTTTCCTTGTAGAAATCATAGGGTGTGGCCAGGGTGATTTCGTTGCCGTCGGCTTCGATAGCCTGGCAATTGGAAGAGAGCAGGGCGGCCAGGGAATGGTTGTGGTTTTTGATTTCGACCAGGAGTTTTTTCCAGCTATTCCGGACTGCGTATAGGTCGATGTCGCCTTCGGGCAATGCCGGGTCAAGATTTTTTATAGCGGGGGCGTCTTCTTTCACGGCCGTTGTTTCAAGTGCGGTTTTTTTGATATTTACAGCAGGCGCAGCCGTTCCGGATGGTGAAGATTTCAGATTGATGTCGCCTCCGGTTTCTTGCAACACATAGCCGGTCGGATTATTGGGGAAAGTGTGGGTGGCGCGGATGATGGCGATTTCCAACGGCAGTTGCGGCAGCATTGAAGCGGCGATTTTGTTCTGCGCTTCAAGCAGCAAGTTCAGGGCTAGGACTATCGCGGCTAAGTCCGCTTTTTCCAACTGTTGCACCATCATGCCTAATTGTTCCTGGGTGGCTTCATAGGCGAAGTGGTTTTTGAGTTCCGGATTGACTTTCAAAAGCATCAGTTGGCGGATATAGTTTATGAGGGATTTGGTGAAAATTTGCAAATCGTAACCGTCATTAAGAAGACCGTTGATTTTATCGATGGCGCCAGTCGCGTTTTTTTCCAATATCATCCCGGCGATTTCAGCGGAAAATTTCCGATCAGCAGTTCCGAGGATTTCCTCGACTTCTTTGGCTGTGATATTTTTATCTTCCAAAGCGATAATTTGTCCGAACAGACTTTCCGCATCGCGCATACCGCCTTCCGCCGCAATAGCGATCATTTCTAATGAATCAGCGTCAATGGTTATCTTTTCCGCCGCGGCGATGAGGGATAATTTTTCAATGATGTTTTCGATCGGCAGACGGGTGAAATCGAACCGTTGGCAGCGCGAAATGATCGTAGCTGGAACCTTGTGGATTTCGGTGGTGGCTAGGATGAAAATGACATGGGCCGGCGGCTCTTCCAAGGTTTTCAGGAGCGCGTTGAAGGCGCCGGTGGATAGCATATGTACTTCGTCGATGATGTAGACTTTGTATTTGAGGGCGGTCGGAGGCATCCCGACTGTTTCGCGAAGCTCCCGGATATTGTCCACACCGGTATTGGAAGCCGCATCAATTTCGATGATGTCAAGGGATTTGTTGTCATTGATGAGCTGGCAATTGCGGCATTTTTCGCAAGTCACGGAATTTTGCAAATCGGTGCAATTGACGGTTTTGGCTAAAATCCGGGCGATGGAAGTCTTGCCGGTGCCGCGCGGTCCGGTGAAAAGGTAGGCTTGGCCGATGCGGTTATTTTTGACGGCGTTGGAAAGGGTTTGGACGATATGTTTCTGCCCGATCACTTCCGAAAAATTTTTCGGACGGTATTTCCTATATAAAGTCTGGGACATAATATGTTCTTTATGGATCAAAAAATAAGCTTCGCGGAACCTTCCGGTCGATGTGGGTATTCTAGCACTAGTCGGACAAAATTAAAACTTCCCAAAAAGGAAGTTTCCTGTCATAGCCGGACTATTTCTTGAAAACCCAGAATTTGTAGCCGATAAAGTTCCAAAACAGGCCGACGGCGGTTCCGGAAAGCGCGCCGATGTTTCCCCAGAGTTGTCCGGAAATCAAATCCGTCCCGATCATCGGTCTGGCTATGCCCACGACCAGCGTGGCTACAGTTACGTTTATAAAGGCGCCGATGATGCTGATTCCGATGAATTGGTAGAATTTCTTGTGCGCATCGGTATCGGACTTATCCTGGAAGGTCCAATGTTTGTTTATGAAATAGCTGAAAATGACCGCGGCCAGGAAGGATAGCGTCTTGAAGAAGGAATAGAATATCCCTTCGGTTTGCCGGGTTGAAAACATCAGGATATTCAAAATGACCAGGTCTACGCCTGTGTTCATTATCCCGACTACGAAAAATTTTGCGAATTGTTTGATGAAGGGGAAACGGGTGAATATTTTTTCTGTTTGCATCGGTTATTCGTTGAGAGGTTTGTTAAGTTCTTCCCGGAGTTTTTCCAGGTCCGGCATCCATTCGTCGATGATTGAGGAATCATTTTTTGTTCCGGTCCTATCTTCAGGGGCTGATTCTTCTATCTGTGTTTTCCGGGTATCATAGCTGGCAGGTTTTTTGTCGTTGATGATGTCATCGATATCGGCATGGTTTTTCTTGCTGTTCATCGCCGCGAAATTGCGCATAGCGCTGCCGGTTTGGATCACGTTTTCGATGGAAGCCCAATCCGATTCGATGTCGCGGGGCGTTACAATCGTGACTTCATCGCCCGGTTCCACTTTGAAATAGGTGATTGAGGCTAAAAGGACGCGATAAGGCTGGCCGTCAGCGGTTATGAAATAGTTTCCATCGGCATCTTGGTTGACGATTCCGATCAACCGCTTCCTTTCGACCGGTCCGATCTGTTTGTACATAAAAGAACCCTCGGAAGTGATGGTCAGTTTGAGCATATCGCCCTCGATTAATTTTGACTTGGAAGCGTAGTTGGCGGGAACGGGGTATTGCTTGCCGTCCAAGCCGATCATAATCTGTCCATCGAAAGTCCCTTCGATGATCCGTCCGTCGCCATCCTCCTCGATTTTCCTTTTCCGGCCGACTTTCTTTTTCCCTTCCAGTTGGAGCAACATAGCCTTGGCGGCTTGCAAGCTTTTTTCGGAATTATAAATCATCTCGCGCAAGGCGTTGATTTTTTCCGCTTGGTTTTCAATTTGATCTTTATCGTCCATTTGTTTTTATTAGTTTGTTTTTGTTTTATACCCATAGTCGGTTCGCAGCGCGGCTTCCGCCACTACGTTATATAAAACCTCTATGAGTCTATACAAATATTATATAATTATATTGCAAATGGCGCAAGACATGGAGGCGCAATAAACGCAAGCGTTATATTGTATTAATAAAAATCAAGGTTTTCGCATATTGCCGGCAATAAAAAAAATATCAGGATATTGAACTTCGATCACTTCTGGTCGAATTTTCTAAGTATGGGAAAAAGGCCTGCTGATCGGGGATTTTGGCCTAAGCTGGTTAAATAACGCAAATGGATATGCCGAAGAAAAATTGTTGGGAATTCAAAAAATGCGGCCGGGAAATCGGCGGATTCAATGCGGCCAAAGACGGGGTTTGTCCGGCCGCTTGCAATGCCGAAGCGGACGGTTTTTGCGACGGGAAAAACGGGGGCCGGGCCTGCATCTATGTGATCGGAACCTTGTGTGACGGGGAGTGCCGGCAGGCCTTTGCGAGCAAGGAAAAGCTCTGCGGTAAATGCGAATTTTATCTGCAACTCAAGAAGGAATATCCGAGCGGGATGACGATCTTCTCCTATGTCGATTATATGATCAAACACGACAAGGGCAAGTCGGCGGATGGCGGATAGCCGGGTTACGGAAACAAACGGAGCGTTCCGGTTCAGTTCAGGAAACCGCTACTTAGTGGTATAATGAAAAAATGAAATATGGATTTTTAGTAGTCGCGGTTTTTTTCGCAGGATTTTTTTTCGGCACTGGGGTTTCGCAAGCGCATCAGCCGCAGGCCGTTTTCGGCGAAGCCGATGTCCGCGTGGATGGACCGGAAATTTCCAAAGCTTATTATGGTGAACTGGAAGGGCGACCCGATCTTTTTCTGATCCGCAGCGGCGAGCCGTTCAACCTGTATGTCAATGTTTTGGTGCCGGATGTGCCAGGTGTGCGGAAAGACATTTCTTTTGAAATCAGGAAAGATGGGAAATTATTGGAAGCGTCGGATGGCGCGGATTTCCGATGGACGAATTTTTATGAACCTTTCGCAGGCGACAATTATTTCAAAGGTCCTGAATATAGGATGCGGGTCGGGTCGGGGGAATATGAAATCAAGGTTTCCAATCCTGGCAATGCCGGCAAGTATGCTTTGGCTGTCGGCGAAACGGAATCCTTTACGATAGGCGGGGCAGTGGAGGCGATCGCGGCCGTTCCGCGGATTAAAAAAGATTTTTTCGGCGAATCGTCCGTCTCGGCCTACCTGAACCAGATAAATTTGCTTTTTTTGGCGATCATAACCGCCCTGGCTGGCATAACCTGGCTGGCGATCATAGCACATCGTAAAAAAAATAAAAGATATTCCCACTGAGTGTAAAATCCTGAATATCCCATCGGGCCTGATCGAAAACGATCAGGCCCGTTTTCGTGCCAGCCTGTGGATAACTCGGCTTTGACATTGTGGATAAGTGGAGTAAAATAGGGCTATAGGGATATAAAGTGGGGCAAAGTGGATAATACATAATTGAAAAACTTTGTTTATAGGAGAATATTCACATTCGGTTGATGAGAAGAAAAGATTGGCGGTGCCAAGCAAATTTCGTGCGGAACTGAAAAATAAAGTCGTGGTCACGCGCGGATTGGACAAATGTTTGTTCATCTACACTATGAAAGCCTGGGAAGAATTGGCCGGAAAACTCGGAAATCTGCCGGTCGGAGAAGCCGGTACGCGGAGTTTCACCCGTCTGATGCTGGCCGGAGCGGTGGATGTGGATGTGGACAAGCAAGGAAGGATTTTGATTCCGGATTATTTGAAAAATTATGCAGGATTGGATAAAAACGTAGTGATTGCCGGATTGTATAACCGCTTGGAAATCTGGGATGAAAAGAAATGGAATGAATATAAAACTAAAGCCGAGAAAGATTCCGATGAAATAGCGGAGCAGTTAGGGAAGTTGGGAGTGTACTAAGAAATTTATAAATTTGAAGTTATCGGATGACAATTCATAAATCAGTTTTACTAAAAGAAAGCATCGAAGGTCTCAATTTGAAAGAAGGATCCGTTGCTGTGGACGCCACTCTGGGGGGAGGCGGACACAGCAGTGAGATCTTGACAATTATAGGCAAAGAAGGGAAGCTCATTGTCATCGACCAAGATTCACAGGCGATTGATGCTTTCCGTAAGCGATTGCTTGACGAAAATGGGAACGTGATCATGGTCAAAGATAATTTTGTGAATCTGCAAAATATCTTGGAGGAGTTGGAGATTGGGAAAGTGGATGCGATTCTGGCGGACCTTGGATATTCCTCGATACAACTGGAGGATCCGGCAGTCGGGATGAGTTTTTTACAGGACGCGCCGCTGGATATGCGGCTTGACCGCGAAGGCGGACTGACGGCTAAGATGGTGGTGAACGGATATACGCAAGGAGAAATTGCCAGAATCCTGAAAAATTACGGGGAAGAAAGATTCGCTGGCATCATCGCCAAGAGGATCGCCGACCGGCGGAAAACAAAACCTATCGAGACGACGCGCGAACTGGTCGGAATCATAAATGACGCGATACCGGAAAGATTCCATCATGGCAAGATCCATCCGGCGACGAAAACCTTCCAGGCTTTGCGGATCGAGACTAATAAGGAACTAGATGTTCTGGAAAAATTCATACCGCAAGCGATTGATGCCTTGAAGATCGGAGGACGGCTGGCCATCATAGCATTCCATTCATTAGAAGATAGGATAGTTAAAAATATATATCGGGAAAATGCTAGGGGATGCATTTGCCCGCCGGATTTCCCAGTCTGCCAGTGCGGCCAGAAGGCGAAAATCAGGATAATCACAAAAAAGCCGGTTATTCCGACGGAGGATGAAATAGGGGCCAATCCTCGGTCACGGAGCGCCAAGCTGAGAGTTTGCGAAAAAATACAAGGGTAGGGCGGGAAATGCGAAAGCATCGGCAAAATATAAAAATAAATAAAAAAATTTTCAGGGGGACTGAAAATAAATGTCGCGAGTTTTGATTCTGAACAAATCAGCCAAGGGTCCTGATCGGACTCGGATGCGAAAAACTTCTGCTTTTTTGGGCGGCGTTTTTTCCGCAAGCGGGAAGATCGGCGCGGCCGGACGGGCTGAAATCAATTTGATGTCGCTGGTTTTCACCATAGCGCTGGGCACTTGTGTCTGCGGGGCGTTCTATTTGTACCAGGTCAATGATATCGCGACCAAAGGTTATGAGATCCGGGAGTTGGAAGGAAAGATCCAAGAATTGAATAAAGAAAGCAAGCAGATGGAAATCCATGAGGTCGAACTGCGCTCGATGTATAATATTGAAAAAGCTTCGCAGGATTTGAATTTGGTAAATTCGGGCGAGGTGACTTATGTGGAAATAAATGGGCCTGTGGCAATGAAGTGATCCGATGGAGATTTTGGACTTGTTGGTTTTTAAGCAGGACTTTTTATTTACTATATGTCAGTATCAGTTATAAATAAGAAAAAATCCGAGGGGATTTCCAACTGGAGGATAAATGCGCTGGCCTTTTTGTTTTTTGCGCTTGCGCTTGTGCTTTTGTTGCGTTTCTATGATTTGCAGGTTCTCCAATGCGCCCAGTACCGAGCTTTGGCTGAGGGCCAGCATTCCTTTTTCAAGAACCTGGTTCCGAAGCGCGGAGAGATATTTATGAAGGATCGGGCTGGGCTGTATCCGGCGGCCGTTAATCGCGAAACCAAAATGGCGTATGCCGTGCCGAAGGAAATCGAGAACTCTTCCGAAGCGGCCATTTCCGTGGCATCAATCTTGCAAATGGACGCTGGGGATTTAAAAACCAGGTTTGAAAATAAGGACGATATGTATGAATTGTTGAAACATCGTTTGAATGAGGAAGAAATCGGAAAAATCAAGGATTTGGACTTGAAGGGCATCAGATTGGCCGATGAGAATTATCGGTATTATCCTTCTTCTGAATTGGCAGCTAATGCGCTGGGATTCGTAGGCTGGAAGGGTGATGCTTTGGGAGGGCGCTATGGATTGGAAGCTTATTTTGACGATCAATTGAAAGGGACCGAGGGGTCGCTTTTCCATGAACGCGACGCGTCCGGCGGCTGGATAGGCGGCGGGCAAAAGGAGATTTCACAAGCTAAGAATGGCGATACGCTTATCCTGACACTGGACCATATCGCGCAATACCAAGCTGAAAAAATCCTGAAGAGCGCGACTGAACGGTATGCGGCAGAGGGAGGCCAAATCGTTATCATGGAGCCTGATACCGGAAAAATATTGACGCTGGCAAGCTATCCGACTTTCAACCCGAATGATTATGCCAAGACCGAGGACCTGAACTCGTTCCGCAATCCGGCGGTGAATGACGCTTATGAATCAGGAAGCGTTTTCAAACCGATTACGATCGCGGCCGGTTTGGATAGCGGCAAGATTTCTCCGGATACGACCTATGTCGATACGGGATCGGTCAAAGAAGCTGGCTATAACATCCGCAATTCCGATTTGAAATCCAATGGCAAACAGACTATGACCCAAGTATTGGAAAAATCCTTGAATACCGGGGTCATATATGTGGAAAAATTGTTAGGCAATAAAAATTTTGCCGACTATGTCGAGCGGTTCGGCTTTGGGAGCCAGACAGGGATAGAATTGGTCGGAGAAGCTAAAGGCAATGTCAATAATTTGAAAAATCTAAAAAGTAATATCCAATTCTTTACGGCCTCATTCGGACAGGGTATTACGGTCACCCCGATCCAATTGGCGGCAGCTTATAGCGCCATCGCCAATGGCGGCACCTTGATGAAACCGCAAATAATCGATAGTATAATCCATGCGGATGGCAGTGAGGATACTGTGGGTGCGCAGGAAGTCCGCCGGGTCATTTCTCCCCAGGCCGCTATGCAGACCGCTGAGATGTTGCGCAGCGTGGTGACGGACGGACATGGCAAGCGTGCGGATGTGCCGGGTTTTCTGGTAGGCGGCAAAACGGGCACGGCGCAATTGGTCGATCCTGAAACCGGAAAATATGCGGAAGGAAAATCAACGGGATCTTTTGCCGGATTCGCTCCGATCAATGATCCGAAATTCGTCATCGTCGTGAAGCTGGATAATCCGAAAAACGTGGAATGGGCCGAGTCGAGCGCGGCGCCGGCTTTCGGCGAATTGATGAAGTTTTTGTTGGAATATTATAATGTCGAGCCGACGGAGGAATATACGCAAAAGGAATTGGATGAATTCAATAGATACCATACGCTAAGCCGGCTTTCGGAGGAAGAGGATGGCGCTGAAGCGGTGGCTGATAGCGCGGATGCGCCTCTGTCCGAAGTTAAAGAACCTAAAAAGAAACAAAAGTGATGGTGAATAACAAATCATATAAAATATTGATACTGCAAAAAATCCTTCGTATGATGGCTGGCTTGGTGCTGAAAAAATATAATCCGAAAATCGTAGGCATCACCGGTTCGGTAGGCAAGACTTCGGCTAAGGAAGCCATCTTTTCCGTTTTGAAAAGCAAATTCCGCGTCAGAAGGACGGATAAAAATTATAATAATGAAATCGGGTTGCCTTTGACGATTATCGGTGCGGATAGTGGGGAGGATTCCTTTTGGAAATGGCTGGCGGTTTTTTTAAAGTGGTTTTGGGTTGTGCTGGCACCGATCAAATACCCGGAGGTGTTAGTTTTGGAAATGGGGGCTGACCGGCCTGGGGATATGAAATATCTGACCGGTTTTATCCGGCCTGACGTAGCCGTGATAACCGATGTTTCATCGAGCCATATGGAATTTTTCAAGAACATAGAAGGTGTCGCGAAGGAAAAAAGCGTCTTAGTGAAAGAATTGGGTCCGAAGGGATTGGCGGTAACCAATGTGGACAATCCGTATGTAGCCAAAATAAATCCGCCGTGCGATGCGGTGACTTTCGGATTTTCCGAAGAGGCTGAGATGCGGGCTACCGACATATCTTTCAGCTATGCGGATGACTATAGCGGGGCTTTGAAAGGTTTGAGTTTCAAGTTGAATTACAAGGGCACTACGATTCCGTTGCGGCTGAATAATATCCTGGCCAGGCATCAAATCTATTCGGCGCTGGCAGCTGTGGCTGTAGGAACGGGATTCGGCATAAATTTGGTGGAAGCGGGGGCGGCTTTGGAAAATTTTTCCTTGCCATGCGGCCGGATGAATCTGATAACTGGCATAAAAAACAGTTTGATAATCGATGATACGTATAATTCTTCGCCTACTTCAGCTTTGGCGGCTTTGGATGCGTTGGGTGAAATAGCCGCTTCTGGCGGAAAGTATTCCAGAAAAATCGCCGTGCTGGGGGATATGCTGGAATTAGGGGAGGAATCGGTAGAAAAGCACGGGATTGTGGGCCGGAAATTTTTGGAAATCAAAGGCGACTTATTTTTCGCGGTTGGGAAAAGGATGCGGGCGGCTGTCGATGAATTGCGTGGAAATGGTTTTTCCCAAGAAAATATTTTCCATTTTGAAAACCAGGTTGAGGCTGGGGAAAAATTACGGGAAATCATCCAGGAAGGCGACCTGGTCTTGGTCAAAGGTTCGCAGGGTATGCGGATGGAAAAAGTCGTGGAAGCTATCATGGCCGATCCGGGGGAGGCTGGAAAGCTCTTATGCCGTCAGAGCCAGCATTGGCGGGAGATTCCCTGGAAATCGGCGTGATGCCGTTTTTGCAGGGCTTATTGATTTTCTGCCTGAAGTGGTGTAGACTGATTTTACGTTTAAATTAGGACAAGACATATGCCGTCATCGTCTAGCCCGGTCTAGGACGCCAGGTTCTCATCCTGGAAATCAGGGGTTCGAATCCCCTTGGCGGTACTAGGTTTTTTCATTTGCGCCAAGAGGATTCGAACGGGCAGCAGTGAGACAAGCCGCCTCGGCGCAGTCGAACGCCGATGGATGCGAGCGAGCGAGCATTCAGCGCT
>JBAYWF010000001.1:0-217104 GCA_041674205.1 Parcubacteria group bacterium | reverse complement strand
TAGTGAAAACAGTATCTGCAGTTACGGCTACGCCTGGGATACCGCCATCACCCTGTCCGCCCGACCGGAACCGGGTTACGCCTTCTCCCATTGGGAAGAAAACGGAATCATAGTTTCCACCGAGCGGGAGTATTGTTTCCTGGCGGAAGGGTCGCGGGAGTTGGTGCCGGTGTTTGAGCGACTGAGATTTCCTATCGGGGATGGAACATTTTCTGATAGAACTCTATCCATGGATTTTGGCGCAAACTGGTCATATGGAGAATGTCCTGTTGGAGTCGACAAAATTCATATAGGTATTGATATCAGTGCCACGGCAAATGAAGTAATCAAGGCAGCTGGCTCAGGAAAAATCATGCTCATATTTGAAGATTTATCCGAAAACAGCTGGGGTTGGTGCATTGTTATCGATCATGGTCAATATACTACAACATATTGGCATCTTAATGATCCAAGAAACGATGGCATATACACTGGTGCCACAGTAATAAAAGGTCAGAATATAGGCACCGTTAAATATCTACCCAACAACACGCACTTTCATTTTGGGATAAGAAATCATACTTACACCAATGACAATATCCCAAATGCAGGTGCGCTACCGGTTGATGATTGTGGTATCTATCCTGCTTATCCGGAACTCTTTATTGATCCATCACTTCTTACATACGAATAATCTCATTCGTAATGTAAACAGCCCCGACAAAGAAACTTTTTGTCAGGGCTGTTTTTTTCGAAGTTTTCTAAGACTACTTCAATTTTCCAAGCAAGTCTGGATTGCCCGTAAAACCGTTTATGATATAAATATTATAATCTTTGTCAATTTTATACCCATCAAAAAAAATATAAAAGTATGTACTTCCGTCTTTATTTATATTGGGTTCCACTTTTAGTGTATCACCGTTTTTGGTATTTATTTTATAATTTTTACAAAGGTCTTTTGCAATCAAAAGTTTAGATATTTTTTGAATAACATCAATTCCTTCGATTTCAAATTTATTAGATTGATAATTTATACCACAAAAACTTATTTGTTGTACTATGGCATTTTCTGAAGAATCAGGCTTTTCTTGTTGTTGCGATTGATTTTGTTGTTCTTGTTTTTCTTCCGTAGGCTTTGCAAATTCAACAACACTATTTTGCATCCCCGCCTCATCCTGGCTTTTGATTTTTTCATATTTCCACACCAATGAGCCCACAGTGATTGCGATTATAATGATTATTATCGTTCCCAAAACTGTCGGGATTTTTTTGTTGTCAATTTTGTTCATCTTTTGTTTTTATTCAGAGGATTACTTTTTATATTATACCACAAAAAATTCCCGCCTAGACGGGAATTTTTGCGGCATAAATATTTTTTTATTTCCGATAGATCCGCAAGCTGTTCATCACCACTGAGACCGAACTGAACGACATCGCGGCGGCGGCGATAGCCGGACTCAAGATGCCGGAGATGGCCAGCGGAATCGCGATGACATTATAGAAAAAAGCCCAGAATAAATTCTGCTGTATGGTCCTGAAAGTCTGTTTGGAAAGCTGGATCGCTTCGACCACTTTCTCCAAATCGTTTCGCATCAGGATTATCTGTCCGGCTTCTTTGGCGATGTCGGTCGCGCTACCCATCGCGATGCCCAAATCGGCCTGCACCAGGCTCGGCGCGTCATTGATTCCGTCGCCCACGAACACGATCTTTTCGCCTTGTTCCTGCAATTTCTTGATTTCCGCCGCTTTCCCGCTTGGCAAGACCTCCGCCAAGACGTTTTTAATGCCCAGTTCCGCGGCCATCGCTTCCGCTGTCTTTTGGTTGTCTCCGCTTAACATCGCGACCTTCAATCCCATTTGTTGCAATCGCTCCACGATATCCCGCGCTTCATCACGCGCTTCATCCGCCACAATCAGCGCACCGACCACATCATTGCCATTGTGCACCACAAACAAGCGCGTGCCGATTCCCAAACCTTCATCGTCCAAAATATCCTGGGCCCAAGCCGTATCCAAACCATTGTCTTCCAATAATTTTTTATTGCCCAACATCACGACCGCGCGATGGGTCGCGCAAACCGCCGACACGCCTTTGCCGCGCACTTCTTTGAAATCGACAAAATCGACTGTTTCTATATTTTTCTTTTTAGCGTATCCGGCCACGGCCCGCGACAGAGGATGTTCCGAATTCTTGGCCACCGACGCGGCGATCTTTATGATTTTTTCTTCCGTAAAACCATAGGCCGGATTGGAAATTATCTTCGCGACCTCCGGTGTACCTTTGGTCAATGTGCCAGTCTTATCGAAAACCACCATCGAAATTTCCTTGGCCCGTTCGAAACTTTCCCCGCTTTTGAACAGGATGCCGTTTTTGGCGCCTTTACCAGTACCTACCATAATGGCCGTCGGAGTCGCCAAGCCCAAAGCGCACGGGCACGCGATCACCAAAACCGCTACGGCGTTCACGATCGCCAAGGAAATATTATTTGTCCCGACATACCAACCCAAGAAAGTGAGGGCGGCGATGCCGATGATGGCCGGCACGAAAATCCCCGAAATCCGATCGGCCAATTTCTGGATCGGAGCTTTGGAACCCTGGGCTTCTTCCACGGTCCGGATGATTTGCGCCAACACCGTCCCCTCGCCGGTTTGCGTGACGCGGATCCGCAAGATCCCATCCTGGTTCAAAGTCGCGCCATAGACGCTGGAACCGATTTTTTTTTCCATCGGCATCGACTCGCCGGTCAACATCGATTCATCCACATCCGATTGTCCTTCAATCACCTCGCCGTCCAACGGAATTTTCTCACTCGGCTTCACAAGGATAATATCTCCGATTTTTATTTCCGCAATGTCCATCTCCCGCTCTTGTCCATCAATTAGCAGGCGCGCTTTCTTCGCGCCTAGTTCCATAAGTTTCCGCATAGCTTCGCCGGCCTGCCCCGTGCTTTTAGCTTCGAAATATTTGCCTAGCAGTATAAGCGTCACGATCAGCGCCGCCGATTCGAAATAGCCCATCCGGCCCGCCAGCAAAGCCCATAGGCTATAGAAATACGCGACCAATGTTCCCATCGAAACCAAAGTGTCCATATTGGCTTGCAGATGCCGCGCTTGTTTCCACGCCATTTTGTGGAACCGCCAGCCGAAATAGAAAACCACGATCGTCGCCAGCACCAAATGCGCGTACATCACCAGATCAATGCCCCAAATTTCCACTCCGGATCTGAATCCATATATCATTTCCAGAAGCAAAGGCGCGCTAAAAACGGCCGACCCTAAAAAAGCATACCAACTTTTGCGCACATCTTCATTGCCGTGCATATGCCCGCCGCCATTATGCGGATGCGGCCCGTCATTATCAGGCATATCATCTTCGATATTGTAACCGTTATCGATAATGATTTTTTTGACTTGCTCCGCATCCAAAACCGCATCATCATATCCCACCAGCGCTTTTTTGGAAGCGAAATTGACGTTGGCGCTTATGATACCGGCGGTTTTCGTCAACGCTTTTTCATTATTGAGCGCGCAACTGGCACAGGTCATACCGGTGACCCGTAAAACGATCTTTTTTTCTGCCATAATAGTTTTTTCCTTTATCCTTTTATATCTTTCTTCTTGGCCTCATATTCTTCTTTGTTTATCTCACCCTTGGCATACCGCTCGTCCAGGATATCCATCGCTGATTTTTTTCCGGACGGCATATTTTCTTGCCCGCCATTATCACTGCCGCAACATCCGCTATGGCTGCCGCGGTTAAAGCCGTGGATCAAAGCGATGATCCCCCAAATTATCAGACCCCAGAATATGACCATAAAAATCCAGCCAAAGCCGAAACCTGAGCCATATCCCCAATTACCATACATCATATGTTTATTATTAAATAATTAACTAAATTTATCGATCGGTTCCGCGCCATCATTCCACGATGAATTTTCCTTGTACCATTCCCATCCAACAACTGAAAGGGATCGTGCCGGATTTTTCCGGAGTGAATTCTATGATATTATCGCCCGCCACGAGCGTTTTGGTGATATTCAGGCTTGGCACGATTATTTTACTAGTACAACCGGAGATTTGATCGCCTTTCACCACCCACCGCACCGGCACGCCTTTTTTAACTTTCAGCGTAGCTGGAGAAAAGCCGGAACTATTGACGTGCATCTCCACGATTTGTTGGCCGCTTTGTGATCCGATGGCAGATGGACTGGGAACGTTTTTTTGTTCCGTCTTTTTCACATCGTCCGTGCTCAATACGTTCGCGCCCACGCCCCGCAACGCCAAGCCGGATTGCAAAGTGAAAATTGCAAACATTACCACCAATATGCCGGCGACTTTTTGAAAAACCGCCATCTTGTTGTTTCTGGTCCACGAAGCCGTGATTCCCAAAACCATCAAAGATGGCACCGTGCCAAGAGCGAAAATAAACAGCGTCAGCCCGCCGGTCCAAAAACTGCCGGAAGTCAAAGCGAAAATCTGCATACTTTGCGTGAAACCGCAGGGCAAAAAGAAACTCAGTCCGCCCAGCAGGAACGGCGCCGCCTTATGTTCCGAGCCTTTGAGCGCCGACCATTTTTTTGTCAGCCGTTTGGGCATCCGGATTCCGAAATTGGAAATAGACGGTACAAGACCTAAGATATTCAACCCCAGCCAGCCCATCACAATCGCGATTATGATCGTAAAAATGGAAATGAAATTCCCGCTGATATTCAACTCTCCTCCGATAAGCCCCAATAATCCTCCCAGGATAAAAAATGTCGCCAGCCGGCCGGCATGGAAAAGCAAATTTGGTTTGACGGCATTATTATAAAAACCTTTGCCTTCACTTCTATATTTTTCCCCGAAAGCGATAATCACCGCTCCGACGACCGCCAAACAAGAAGAAACTGAAGCCACTAGTCCGATTAACAAGGCTAATCCCAAAGTCACATTGGAACTTTGCAAATTTATGCGATCAATCAAGCCCGTATTTTGAAAAATTCGAAACAGGAATAAAATCGCGATAACCGTCAAAATCGCCTTGGCCCAATCCAGCCACTTGGAGGCACTCGGAACCTCCTTGGAATCTAAGCGCCCAAAACCGTCTTGGGATTCAGATGCCTCGTAACCGAATTTTTTAGCGACTTTTTTGATTTCCGCGAAATCCGGTTCTTGGTTTTCATAATCCACTTCCCCGGTATTTTTCAGGCGGTCGACCCGCACGTCTTTGACGCCCGCGACTTGCCGGAATTCATCATCCAGCAGTTTCTCACAACTGACGCAGTGCATACCCCGTATATGGAATTTTTTGGTTTTCATAATTAAGCTTCGTAATTTAAATTTTTAATTTCCAATTTTTAATTTTTAAATAATTTTCTAATTCCTAAATGCTTTAAACATTAAAAATTAAGATTCCTGCCGGCAGGCAAGGTATTTATAAAATTAAAAATTACAAAATTATTTAGATAATGAATTGATTTTCAAAATTTCCTCAATCATCTCTTGCTTCCTCTTTTCATTCGTTCCCCTCATCGCGTTGACGAAACAGCTGTTGAGATGCCTTGCCATCAGTTTGTTATTGCCAGACTTCAAAAGGCCGATCACGGCCAGATTTTGCTGCAAAATATCGATGCAATATTCCTTGTTTTCCACCATCTTGATCACGTTGCCCAGATGGCTTTGCGCCTTCCGGAGCGCCGTCAAAATTTCTTTGTCCTCCATGTTTATTTTAAAATTTAAAATTAATATTCCGCTTTAATTGAAAATTCGCCCTCAGGCCCCAACCTCCCCCCTAGGTAACATCATATACTACATCGGCCTCCTGTCAAATATTTCAAAAAACCTCAAACATTTCTGTCGAGGCTCAAACCAGGGTTGAAACAATATATAGCTAATTATAAAAAGACATGCTATTTATTATGTTATAAGAACTCTGTCATACGAATGCAGCTTTTTATTTCCCCAGCCTCTTTTGCGACTTTGCGTCCAGAAAATTTCTGCCTGACACGATTTTCCGGCCGGTTTTCTTTTCCAACTCAACCCGCGCGTTTTTTGCAACCCGGCCGCCTTTCCGGCCGGCGACTTTGTTTTCTATCAAGCCTTTCGCTTCCAAACTTTCCGCGATTTGTTTAGTGGATAGTTCCGCTAGGGCGGTGAAAACCAGTTCCGCATCCGTCATATGATCGCGCAAATTTTGCGCTTTCAGACCTTTCAAATTTTTGTGCTCTTTGACCGACAAGTCCGTCCATTCTTCGTGGATGATATTAGTCAGAATGGCAAACTCTTCTCCCTTTTTCACCTCATTATCACTCCAGTAATCCGTCAGTTTGTTTCGGATTTCTTGCCCCATCATACGTTGCTGGATCCATTCATTGCTTCGGCCGAGTTTTTGCCAATTCTCCCGCGCACGATTCAGACCCCTTTCCGGATCGGCGATTTCTTGCATCCGCTCATATCCGACTTTAGCTAGCCACAATTTGATTGGCTCCGCTTTTTTGCTTGGCACGGATTGGATGAGACGTAATATCGTTTCTGGATTAGCCACATCAGTTTCTCGCATTTTTCCATCTTGAGCTAACATTTTCAACTGGTCACATCTTGTGACCACTTCACTTCCCTCCTCTTTCAAGCGATTTTTTAAGGTTGTCCAATAACTCTTTGCTCTGTTGTAATCAGCTTGATCTAATAGTGCGGCCACAATATCAATCACTGAAAAATACCAAGTTTCCGTTTTTTCATCATATTGCCGACGGATTTTATGTCCTTCAAAAATCGCAAGGGTATTTTTATTTTGCATATTTTTTTATTGGAATTATTATGATGATATGATATCACTATAATAACCCTCCGTCAACTGCGCCTTTTCTTTTGATTGCCAATTTGCCGTTTTCAATCGCCACCAGCGTCGAGGGCGGTGAATCCAGCAGGCCACCATCCACATAGAAATCCGCCTTTTCACCGAAACATTTCCAGGCTTCCGCGATAGTCTTGGCCGCCTCTTTCCCTTCTTGATTGGCGCTGGGCGCCACTAGCGGTCCGGTTTTTCGCAATAGCTCCAGTAAATCTTTTTTGTCCGGCCAGCGGAAAGCCAGGCTGTCTTGTCCGCGATGCAAATAAACAAATTTTTCGCTTGGACAAGGCAAAATAGCACTCACTTGGCCTGGCCAAAAAGTCATGAGTATTTTCTTACTTTCCTCATCAAGCTTAATATCGAATAATTTCAAATCTTCCAATGAACTGATCAAGATTATCATCGGCTTATCCGGATTTCTTTTTCGCAAGCGATATATCCTCTCAACGCTTGCCGGTTGCAAAGCTGAGGCCACCAAGCCATACACAGTGTCCGTCGGCAAGACGCCCACTCCGCCGTTTTTTATGATTTCCGCCAAGCTGCCGGAAAATTCCTTGAATACTTCCATAAAAATTCTACTTATTGTTATAACATCCGTAATTTGATAATATTATTATATCTTAGCGAAATAAACAAGTATGTATGATCAAATATCGGTAGTCATCCCCTGTTTCAACGAGGGTGAAACCATCCATCGGAACATAGAAAAAATAAACTCCTACTTGAAAAACTCTTTCCGGATTTTTGAAATAATCGCTGTCAATGACGGCAGTACGGACGACACTCTGGACGAACTCAAACGGGCGCGACGGGATTTCTCCATAGAAATAATCGACAATTCGACCAATGCCGGCAAAGGCAAAGCGGTGCGCGACGGGATTATGCGCAGCCGTTACGGATTGGTGATGTTCTTGGACGCCGATCTGGCGATTCCGATCGAGGAACTGGAGAAATTCGCGATGGCCATATCCCAAGGATGCGACATCGCGATCGCCTCGCGTTTCGTTCCAGGCCTCAAAGTCCTTACTCCGGTCCTGTGGTACCGGAAAATAATGGAAAGGGCTTTCCGGATGCTCCGCAAAATCATCCATAACAGTTGGAAAATCGAGGACACACAATGCGGATTCAAAGTTTTCCGCCGGGACGTCGCGCAAAAAATATTCTCCAGGGCCACCGTCAACCGCTTCGCTTTCGACGCGGAAATCATCTTCATCGCCAAAAAACTCGGCTACGCGATCAAAGAACTGCCCATCACTCTGCAAAACCCCCGAACGACCCATATCCGGATATTTTTCGACCCGCTCAATATGTTTATCGCGCTTTTGGAAATACGCCATAATGACATAAGGGGTATATATCGATGGAAATGACAAAAAACCGCAAAAAAATGATTATTTCCGCCGATGATTTCGGCATCAGCCCGGCAGCCAACGACAACATTTTGACGCTGGCCGAAACCGGGAAACTTGATCGCGTGGCAGTGATGGCTGACGGCACTTTCGGCCCGAATGACATCACAAGACTCAAAAAATCCGGCGTTAAACTGGACATCCATCTTGATTCCACCCATTCCCCCTCTTCCACTCGCAAATTAAAAGAAAGCGTGCTTTTGCGGATCTTGGTATTTTTCTCCAAAAATTTCCTAAGCCTCCTGGATGCCGGTTCGAAAAAATTACACTGGGAGAATCAATTGGAAAAATTCCATTCCCTTTTCGGACGCGATCCCGACGGCATCAATTCCCACCACCATATCCATTTTTTTCCCACCTACTTCAAAGCCGTCGCGCGCCTGGCCCAGGAAAACGGCATTCCGTTCATCCGCTTCGGCAAAAAAAGCCTTGTCCGGCATCGCGGCAAGGTCTATCTGATTCTGTATTGGTTGCGGAAAATGGATCTGGGACTTTTCCGCGCCTCCCGCTTGGAATCTTCCGACCATATGTTCAGTTTGGATTGGCCGGAAAACATCCAGGAAACCCTGGCTCGCTTGCCGGAAGGCACCATCGAAATCGTCTGCCATCCGGAACGATTGGAAGAATTCGAATCGGTTAAAAAATATTTTTAACCGACGGTATTCTTCTAAAGACTACTTCTTGGTTTTCTTACCATCTACCTCCTTGGAAGATTTTCTTTCATTATCTTCGTTAGTTTTCAAAATATACACGCTGATAAAAACCAACACGATAGTGATAAAAATCGCATAGATAAATTTGGCGATCATCCCGCCGCCATCGCTCACCGGAAAAAATCCGTCGATTACGGATTTGATCGCCTCGTTCCAAGCCAAGCCGGCCACCAGCCCGAAAGCGGTCGTGATATAGCCGAATGATTTATTGCGCAGTTCTTCTTTGAATTTTTGCATAGTAATTTCGATACTGTTATTCTCGCATTATAGCACACCCCTATTAAAAAACTATCCGCTGCCGGATAGTTTTTTTGATCAAGTTTATTGTTTTCTTTCGTGTCTCCGCCTTTCTACTTCGGTCAGATATTGCTTGCGAAGACGGACTGATTTCGGAGTGATTTCCAGATATTCGTCGGCACCCATAATTTCCAAACCTATTTCGATGGAAATCTCATGGTGCGGCACCAACTGCAAGGCTTCATCCGCGCCCGAAGAACGCATATTGGACAATTGCTTGCCTTTGGTCGGATTAACCGCCATATCCAAGCCTTTGGACGTGTCACCGATAACCATTCCCTCATAGACCTCCGTAGCCGGAGCGATATATAAAGAGCCCCTGTCTTGTAAATTAGCCAAAGAGAATCCCAAGGCTTTGCCACTGGTCATCGAAACCATCGCCCCAGCCGATCTTCTTTGGATTTCCCCGGCGTATGGCCGGAAACCGATCACCCGGGAAGACATAATGCCTTCGCCCTTGGTGTCGATCACGAACTCGCCGCGATACCCCAGAAGTCCGCGGGTCGGACCTTCGAATATCAAACGGCTTTGCCCGTTGGCTTGTTTCATATTGGTCATAATCGATTTCCGCCGACCCATCTTCTCGATAATCGTTCCGGCCGAAACATCCGGCACGTCGATCGTCACTTCCTCGAACGGCTCGGACTTCACGCCCTCAATTTCCTTGATGATGACTTGCGGTTGCGACACTTGCAATTCATAACCTTCGCGGCGCATATTTTCCAGCAAAATCGCGATATGCAATTCACCACGGCCGTAGACTTTATAGTGATCGCCTTCAAAATCAATATGGAGTCCGACGTTGATTTCCAATTCCTTTTCCAACCTTTCACGGATCTGCTTGTTGGTCACGAATTTTCCTTCCCGTCCGGCGAACGGCGAATCATTGACGATGAAGTTCAGGGAAATGGTCGGCTCGTCGATGTGGATAGCCGGCAAAGCTTCCTGCTCGGGATTTTCACAAATCGTCTCACCGATAAAAATATCCGCCAAGCCCGCGATCATCACGATGTCGCCAGCCACGGCTTCTTTCACTTCTTTACGCACGGTGCCATGGAAAGTATAAAGCTTAGTGATCCGGCCGGTCCTGGTTTCACCAGTCGGCTTTTTGGCTATCACGGCTTGCCCGTCTTTCAAGGTCCCCTCATAGATGCGGCCCACCGCCATCCGGCCCAGGAAATTGTCATAACCCAGATTGAAAGCTTGCATCCGGAGCGGAGCGGCCACGTCGCCATCGGCGTGCTTTACTTTAGCGATGATGGTTTCCAAAAGCGGGGTCAAATCATGCCCCTCATCCTCCATATGCAATTTAGCGATGCCTTCGCGGCCGATCGCATAGACCACTGGGAAATCCAATTGTTCATCATTAGCTCCCAAATCCAAAAACAATTCAAATACTTCTTCTTGCACGATATCCGGCTGGGCAGCCGGCTTGTCGATTTTGTTGATGACCACGATCGGTTTCAGTCCCAATTCCAAAGATTTTTTCAAGACGAACCGGGTTTGCGGCATCGGCCCTTCCTGCGCGTCCACCACCAAAACCACCGAGTCGATCGAACGCAAAACCCGTTCCACTTCCGAACCGAAGTCGGCATGGCCCGGCGTATCCACGATATTGATTTTCGTATCCTTATAAAAAATCGAGGTGTTCTTGGCATAAATCGTGATGCCACGCTCTTTTTCCAACGTATTGGAGTCCATACTGACGGACTCGTCGGTCACCATCCCGGTCTGGCGCAAAATCGCGTCAGTCAGGGTAGTTTTGCCATGATCCACATGGGCGATAATCGCGATATTTCTGATTTCCATAAAATTTATGTATCTACAAAATTACAAATATTTACAAAAACACGAATTTACAAAATTTTTCGTACTTTTGTAATAATTTGTACTTCCGTAGGAATTAAAAAACTGCCGTTAGCCAGCAGAAACGAGTTAATCCACTTCGGAAATCATACTCCTCCGGGCGGGATTTGTCAATAAAAAAATTGAGGATCGGAACCGGGAAGAGCATTAAGGCTGCTTCCGGTTGGAAGGCGGACGATATCCACCCGATCCTCAATAAGCCCATATTGTGCCGGGGCCAAAAGACGCCGGGCATAACGTCGGTGACCGTGCATTAGGCGTCCTAACCGCCTCAAGGAAATCCGTTGGATTTTTTCGGCCCTATGGACACACCAACATTCCTCGAGAAACCCATCTTGATGGGAGAACGCCAGCCAGCTGGACCGCTACGCGTAGCGGATCGCGGTGCTTGCCATACACACTCTACCACGGAACCGGGGAAAATCAAAAAAGACGGACCTCACTGGCCCGTCTTTTTCATTTCCCGGCAGTTATCTCTTGCTTGTGTCGATCCCGAAAACCTTGTACAAGGCACAGAAGCCGGTAATGGCGGTTATGATCAAAACCACGCCCACCACATAGAAAGCTACGGTAAACCTATTGGCGTCCAACAGGAAAGCTGCCGCAACCAACGCGATTCCCGCGATCGCCCGGACGATCCGGTCAATGCCGCTTTCATTTTTTACCATATTTTTGAAAAATTATTTATTTATTTTCCTCAGTTTTGATTTCATTGGTCTTCTTGAAACGTACTACATACGTAGGCTCATATTTATTACTGAACTCATCCACCACTTCGACGGTCTTGCCGTCCATCAAAGTCGTCATCGCGATATCGTTCAACAGTTCCTCGTTGGCAGCCACTTCGCTCTTCAAATCTTCATATTTCTCATAGGATTTGCCCATCGCGTTTTGCACCCGGGTTTCGATCTGTTTTTTCTTGTCGCGCAATTCCTTGGCCTTTTCCACGATTTCGGAGTAATCATCCGTCTGGGCCAACGCGTCCTTATACATTTCGCGGATCCCCTTCATCTCCTTCTTCATTTCGCGGATCTCATTGAATACGGTTTGCATGTCTTGCATAAAAATATACAGCTTAAAAATATTAAAAAATCTTATTTTATTTTAGCATACTACCCACCTCAAGAGAAGCATCCCACCTATGCCCGCGTTTAAGCCAAAGAGCGGACGCAGGATGTTTTTTTGCAATAAACTATCCCGCCTGTTGTATTTATTATGCGTGCGCATAGTACGATTTTTTGCCTATAATTTTTCTTTTTTTATTAAATAAGCAGGCCGGGGAAAATCCGCTGTGACAAGCGCTATTCGCCCGACCATACGCCAGAAAATATATATCAGGCAAGAAAAAAGGCCTTATTCGCGCGACAGCCACGGAAATCAGAAAGATGGTTCCAATTTCCGATTTATCCATAAGGTTTTTCAAAATTTGAAAAACATCGCAATAAATTGCCAGCTAAACGGAAAGGGCTGCAGACAAAACCAAATAGACTTTAAAAATTAAACGGACACTATGCAAAATTCAAAAAAATTAATATTCTCCACCTTGGCGGTCGCGATGCTTATTTCAGGCATAGCTACCGAAGCCGGCGCCAAAACCAGCAAATATAGCAGCGTCATATCAGGCACGGTGATTTCGGTTTCAAACGGATCATTCAGCTTGAAAACCAAGAAGACGACCTACACGGTCAAGATAAACCCGGACACCGATCTTCTAAGCAAGACCGGAAAAGCGATAAAAATCACCGACATCCGGAGCGATGACGTAGTTAAAGCTACTGGAAAAATTTCCGGTAAGACGATGAGCGCCCTGAAAGTGAAAAATAAGTCTTAAAACCCAAGTTCTTTCCTGCTTAATAATCCAAAACTACATATTGACCGATAAACCGGCTTGAACCAGGGACGGTTTGTTGGTTTTTGTCTTTCAATTATGGCAAACATACAAGCATGGATCGATCCAACCCGAAAGCTCCGATTGGTTTTGCACATAACCCAAAATATTCATGCCGGATCCCTTATGGAATCCCAAATGCAGGTGCTTGCGCTCCCCGCTGGTCTCAGAACTGTAGGCGTTTCCCAAAACCCCGATGACGTCTCCGGCCTTCAAATCGGATCCGACCGCCAAATCCACGCTTGCCAACCTAAGGTGGCCATAAACCACTGTAATCAGCTGTCCGTCCAAACTGCAACTTTCAACAACCACTCCGCCATAACCGTCGGCGTATTTTTTGACTTTCAGTCGTCCTGGACATACCGCGCGCACCGGAACGTCCAAATTCAATTCTTCCGGGAAGATTTCAAAATCCGCACCGGTATGGTAGCCGCGGAATTTCTCCGGCTGGACCGGTGAATTTTGCGGAGTGATGAATATCCCGAACGGTTTTTTAGTGACCCGCTCCCCAGCCCTATCCAATGGCGACTGGAAACCATATGGGTTTTGCGGATTCACATCTTGCCTTGCTGGCGCGCTGGCGCCATTATTCTGATCGGCTGACATATTAGTATCCGCGCTTTGCGATTGATTGCCGGAAGGGACAGTGCCAGGACTTCG
Source organism: Parcubacteria group bacterium (assembly GCA_041674205.1). Classification (GTDB taxonomy): domain Bacteria; phylum Patescibacteriota; class Minisyncoccia; order Moranbacterales; family UBA2206; genus JAUXSK01. The sequence goes on along the minus strand of JBAYWF010000001.1, from coordinate 203,463 downwards.
ATTGTAAAAATTCCTCACCCAAAAAAGTCCGGCTCCCAAGCCGATAACCATGATAATCGCCCACATCTTATGGATTGATCGCATACGGTTATAAATTATCCCGCTTATAAATTCATACCGCTTCGCTTGAAGGATTATTTCTCTTCCCGATGGAATATCTCGAAATCTTTAGCAAAGAATTTCTGCGCCAGATGATACACCCCGTAGGAAATGAAGAAAGCCGAGAAAACATCGATTGAATAGTGCAGATGGCCCAGGATCACACTCGTGCCGAAAATGATTGAAGTGCCTAGGGCTATCCATCTGATCCGCTTATTTTCCCAGAACACCAAAGCGACCAAAAAAGGAAAGCTGGTATGGCCTGAGAAAAAATAGTCGCCTCCGATATTGAAAGAATACAGCAAATCGTTCGGGTCCAGATATGACCGCTCCGGAAACGGTCCCAAATGGGTCATAGTCACAAAAATCGAACGGACTATGTATAATAGCGCCACGCTTTTCAAAGTGAAAGGGATTTTTTTCGGCTCTAAAAAAAGCATCCAAGCGACGAAAAAAACGAACGCGAGAGTCCCTTCATTCACGATCAAATCGACATTGAATACCGGCAAATTACTCAGGAAAATATCCTCCACCGCGTTTCCGGCCCTCCCAGTCGCATATATGCTCGTAAAATGGTTCAGCAGCAGGCTGGTAGCTACGAACAAAAAACTCGTCGAGACTGAATTCAAAAATTCTTTATTCTTCCACAAATTCCTATGCTTTAAAAATATGTTTTTTATATTATGCATTTCTTATGTCTTTGTATTTTTTTGTAAATGGTTTTTTAAAAACCAGCACCCAAAAATAATTGATTAAATAACGCACGGCCATCGTTAGGATGCCTTCCGCGCGCAAACGCCGGCCGGACGTATACATCGGCAGATCGAAAGTGAATTTCACCTCTCCCACCTTCTGTATCCTTCTTGCCACATCCGTATCTTCCCCGTAAAAATCTATTTTTGTATTATACCCATGGATCCGTTCCAACGCCGATCTTCTGATGATGAAATTTCCTCCTTGGAGCATCGCCCCTTTTTTCAAAATCTTATGGTTGATTATATGCGTCAGATAGCCTAAAAAATAAAAAAATTTCACGGCGCCACGTTGCAGATACGAAAGATCATAATAGATATATGGGCCGCTTAAAGCGACAAGCTTGCCATTGTGGGAAAACTCGCTGAAAACCTTGTCGATCCAGCCTGCCGGAAGCTTCGTGTCGGCATCGATATTGGCGACCAAATCGCCGACGGACGCCAAATAGCCGGCCCGCCTCGCGCTGGTCAATCCTTTGGCCGGCTCATATACGACCTTCACCCCCGGAAAAGCACGCGCCGTTTCCGCAGTCTTGTCAGTGCTGGCATTGTCCACCACTATGGTTTCAACGGCATAAGTCTTTCCCTCCATTTCAGATTGGATTGATTCCAAACATTCCCCGATATAATTCTCTTCATTGTAAGCCGGTATGATTATACTCAGTTTCATTTGCGTTCATTTAATACTTTTTTATAAATCCCTTCCCATTGCAAGGCGACATTCCTATCCGAAAATTTTTGCACTGATCCAAGGGATTTTTCCGACAATTCACCTCTCAACTTATGGTTACGCAGCAGCTCGACTATTTTTTCCGCCAGCGATTCTGAATCGCCCGGATCCACCAAGAGCCCGTTGCCCTCGATATATTCCGGCAAGGCCCGCGCCCTCACTCCGACCGCCGGCAAACCGCAAGCCATTGCTTGGATAAGCGTCATACTTTGCGTTTCGGAAGTGCTGGTGATGGCAAAAACTTCCGAAGCCCGGTACAAATCAGCCAGCTCGAAACGATTCAACGTACCGACAAATCTGACGTTCTCCTCTATCCCTAAATCAGTTACTAGCTTTTTTATATCATCAAAAGATGCGCCATGTCCAGCCATCGCCAATGTAATATCCGGGATTTGTCCTTTTGCCAGCGCTATGGCGCGCACTATGATATCGATGTTTTTTTCCGGCGCGAACCGGCCGGCGTAAACCACCGCGTTGCCGCTCAAATTGAACTTTCTTTTCAACCCATCCTTGTCATAATCCGCGACGACGTTGAAAGCTTCCATATCCACCGGATTGGAAACCACTTTGCGCACGCCTTTGAAACCGCTTTTTTCCATTTCTGCGAAAACCGATCCGGATGGAGCGCTGGTAATTTCACATTCTCCATAGTACCAATTGACATAATCCAGGCTGAGTTTTTCCAACCACCTGGCCTTTATGGGGGCATATCTGACGAACTCCGTAATCGCGGTATGATTGGTGCCGACGAACGGAACCTTGAAAATTTTAGCGGCCAACAAAGCTTCCAGCCCGGCACCGAAGAAAAGCTGCGAATGGATAATGTCCGGTTTGAAATCCCTGATTTTCAATAGGCACGAACCGGTCGGAATCACCATTCTGGCTTGCTGGGTAGGCGCCGGATATGGCAAAGAGAAAAGCCGATGGACTTCGATGCTATGGCCCAAATCGATTTCCCGCTTTGACGGGATTCCAACTCTAAGATAATTTTTTTTTGAATAGCTCGGTACGAAAAAAGCCACCTCGTGCCCCAGTTTTCCTAGCTCCTTCCCTGTCGCGATTATCGAATCGGAAATGCCGCTGATTTCAGGATAAAAATTGTCGGAAAACATCGCTATTTTCATAATTTTTCTATTTTTTTAGCGACCGCGTTTATCATTTTTTTATAAATAGCGAAAACAACCATACCGCCCGCGATGACCGCTGGGAAAAATATTTCGGCATAATGCAAATATTGGTTGATATCATAGAGCCGGCCGAAAAAATAACCCAATGCCAGAAAAAGGATGGACTTAGGCACGGTTACGGCCGCTGAGAATTTAGTGAACGCTATGAATGATAATTTCAAATAACCTACCAGCATAAAACCGAAAGTGGGCAATACCGGAGTAAGTTTTAAAATAACCATCGATTTCCCAAAATGTTTTTTAAGCTTATCCTCAAGACTATCTATTCTGCTTTGCGTCAGCCCCAAGCGGAAACCTATTTTTTCTATCAGAGTCAGACGGCTCAAATAACCGAAAAGATAGTAAATCGAGTCCGGCACCAAATCGCCCAAAACAGAAATCGCTAAAATCGCCCAGGGATTGAAATAACCCAACGCCGCAGCGAATCCGGCGGCCGCCGTGGTTATCGGTCCTTCCGCACACATAATCAGGAAAATAAAAAAATAACTATGGCCCATAGCCCAGTCGGATGCCTGTTGGAAATTCGTAAAATCAATAAGCATATATCGGAATTAACCTACATACATAATAGCTTTTCTTAAAATCAGTGTCTAATGCCATAAAAAAATGATGCGGCCGTTTTGCGCCGCATCATTTTTATCCGGATCAATTCGTAGCCGGCCTGATTTGGATGTTTTGCGCGCTCAAGCTGCCGTCCGCGCTGCTCTTGCCATTAGCCAATACGTTTTCACCAACGGCCAAATCGGCGGATGAACCCTGGGTAGCTTTGCCGATAGCCGTCGAATCGGAGAAAAAAACTATCTTGGAACTCCCGTCCTGGGATTTGACGGTAATGCTTTTGTCATCCTTGGATATGATCTGTCCTGTCACGAGGTCCCCTCCCCGGCCTGTACCATTAGATCCCATCGCCCCGCTTTGCCTAGGCTGCCCCGGCTGTTGTCCTCCGCGGTTGCCGAATTGCGAAGGATTAGAGTTACGCAACAAGCCCTGGGAGGAAAGACTGTTTTTTTCATAGGCGGTTCCGCCATAAAACGCTCCCGCTCCGACCGCGATGACAGCCACGATCGCGATGGTGATTATTTTTTTGTTGTCCATATTTGTTAAATTTAAAAAATTATTCATACCGCAATGCCTCGATCGGACTCATCGCCGCCGCTTTGCGGGCAGGATAAAATCCGAAGATGATTCCCACCCCGGCTGAGACGCCGAAGGCTAACAAGATCGAAGACAATGAAACTTCCGCCTGCAAGCTTATGAGATTGGAAATTATCAAAGAAGCGGCCCAGCCCAGCGCTATCCCCACGGCCCCGCCCAAGAAAGTCAGCACGATAGCTTCAGCTAAAAATTGCAGATTGATGTAAATTTTGCGGATGCCGACCGCTTTGCGCAAACCGATTTCACGCGTCCGTTCCGTAACGGTCGTCAGCATCATATTCATAATCCCGATTCCGCCGACCACCAGCGAGATGCCGGCGATCGAAGAAAGCAGCATCGTAAAGGTGCCCGTGATACTGGAAGCGGTAGCTACGATATCCGATTGGTTTATAGTACTGAAATCCGCCTGGTTCGGATCGGAAATTTTGTGGCGCGCAAGCAACAGGTCAGTGATCTGTTGTTGGGCGGACGAGATGGAATTTTGATCCGCAGCCGCCACGCTGATGGATGATACGTAATCATCGCCGGAGAGGAAATGTTGGGCGGAGGTCAGCGGGATATAAATCGCGTCGTCCGGATTGGAAAAACCCGAACCGCCTTTGGAAAGCATCACACCGATGACATCGAAATCGATATCCTGGATGCGGATCGTCTTGCCGGTCGGATCGACTTCCGCACCGAACAGATCGTCCCGCGCCGTCGAACCCAAAACCGCGACCTTGGCCGATGTCTTGACCTGCTGTCCGGTTATGAACGTTCCCAGATCGACGCTGATATTGCGCACTGCCGGATAGGCCGGCACGGTTCCGATAATTTGGGTATTGGTGTTATTGCTTTTGGCTGTCACTTGATATCTCCGGGAAACTTCCGGCGCCACGCCCTTCAAATCGGTTATCCCGTCGGCGATCGCGTTGGCATCTTCGAAAGTCAGCGTCTGCGCGCTGCCCCGTCCGCCGCTCAAACCGCTGCCGCTTTTTTGGGCTCCGGGCGTAACCACGATCAAGTTCGATCCGATCGCCTGGATATTGGCCTCGATCGAATTCTGCGCGCCCTGCCCGATCGCCACCAAAGCGATCACCGAAGCGATGCCTATTATGATGCCTAACATCGTCAAGCCGGACCGGACCTTGTTGCCAGCCAGTGACCAGAGCGTTTCCTTGAATAAATCTACAAACATATTTTTTTGCGATTAGCGGATGATGATCCGCGATAGTAATCAGGATTTTTTTATTATGCTAGGTTATGGTCCACGACGGCATCCGACTCGATTATCCCGTCCCGCACTGAAATTATGCGGTCAGTCAGATCGGCTATTTCTTTTTCATGGGTGATGATTATGATCGTATGCCCCTTGTCATTCAACTCGCGCAACGTTTCCATAACGATCTGGCTGGTCTTCGTATCCAAGTTTCCCGTCGGTTCATCCGCCAGGATGATCGAGGGATTATTGATGAGAGCGCGCGCGATCGCTACGCGTTGCATCTGTCCTCCGGATAATTGGTTGGATAGGTTGTGGAATTTGCTTTCTTCCATCCCGGCATAACGCAAACATTCCCTGGCCCGTTCTTCCCGCTCCTTGGAAGATATGTTCGAATATACCAGAGGCAGCATCACATTGCGCAAAACCGTGGCCCGGGGCAACAAATTGAAAGCTTGGAATACGAAACCGATTTTGTTTCTCCGCATATCGGACAATTCGTCGTCACCAAGCTTGGAAACTTCCGAACCATCTAAAAAATATTCTCCGCTAGTCGGCGAATCAAGCGCGCCCAAAATATGCATCAAGGTTGATTTTCCAGAACCGGACGGCCCGATGATCGACACGAACTCGCCTTTTCCGATTTTAAGGGAGACTCCCTTCAGGGCGATCGTTTCCATATCGCCATTACGATAAATTTTTACCAAATTCCTGCATTCGATCATTTATTTTTTTTAAGATTAATGCAATCCTCCCAATCCGGGCAATCTTACGCTGCTGCTTCCTCCCGTAGCCGCCGTACCGGTCGCGCTCGGGTTGACGGTCTGCGTCACCACTTTGTCGCCTTCAGCCAAGCCGCTGATTATCTCCGTATCGGAATTATTAGCCAACCCGGTTTCTACCGGCACTTGTTGCGGGGTCGTACCGCTATTCAAAACTTCCACATAACTGCTGCCATTTTGCGTTTTTATGGCGCTGTTCGGCACCGTAATAACATCCTGCTTGACGCCTATGATGACGGAAGCTGAAACGCTCATTCCCGGCTTCAACAGCTCGTTTTGGTTATCCAAAGAAATTACGGCGTCATAAGAAACGACATTCTGGGATATCTGGCCGATCGTATCTATCTTGGTCACTTTTCCGGCAATCGTCGCGTCGGAAAGCGCGCTTATCTTTACAATGACCTTATTGCCGACTTTCACCTGGGCCGCATCGATTTCATTGATGGAAACATTAGCTTGGACATCCCTAGTGATGACCGAAGCCAAAACATCCGAACGGGAAACCGAATCACCGGCTTCGACGCTGAGTCCCGTGACTATCCCGTCAAACGGCGCCCGGATATAGTAATCGTTCAATTTTTCCTGCGCGTCCGCTAAAGAATTCCTGCTTTGTTCCAAAGACACCCGTTGCCCATCCAAGCTGAGCCTATTTATAGATTCGTGATCGAAATCCCTTTTGGCTTGGGTGTATTTAGCCTTGGCGCTCTCCAGATTCAACTTCGCATTCCGCACGGTTTTTTGCGCGTCTTCATTATCCAACAGGGCGATCAATTCACCCTTCTTTACCGGCTGTTCATTCTTCACATAGACATTTATGACATCGATCGCGTCACCGGCTACGACCGGTTTCAAATCGACCTGGCTTACCGCTTCCGCCTGTCCGCTGCCGGAAACCGAACTTATCAAAGAGCCTTTCTCCACGGTAGCCGTCTTATACTGCGCCGCTTCGGTTTGCGGATGCGTTTTGACATACCAATAATAGCTTCCCCCGGCTATCACAAGCGCGCCCAAAATCCAGAGATAATGTTTTTTTACCATATCAGTTGGTTTGATTATTATTAAATACCCGGATCAAGCTGGCATTTATAACCCCGTTGTCATCGGGACTCCCTATGACTACGATTTGGTCATCCGTTTTCAGATCGCCCACTTTCAAATCATCCTGGCGGGATTTGATCAAGGTCTTATCGTTGACCGCCACGGTGCTTTCCTTATTGTCCTTATCTTTGACGATTATATTATTATCAATGACGGAAATGACGGTTCCGGCCAATCCATGGCCATTGCGCAAATCGCGTCCTTCCAATTGGCGCATCATCTTATCCGGATATTTTGATCCGTCAAAAAATCCAGGCCCGCCCATCGGCCCAGGTACGCCATCAAAGCGCCCGCCCATAAAATTGCGTTCGTAATTCCGGCCGAAGTCGGATGAAAACCTGGCTTTGTGCAAACCGACCGCCACGCCGGTTCCGAAACTGGCGACCGCGATCAGAAATACGCCGATGACGGACGCTATGATTTTAAATGTCCTGGATTGGATGAACTCTTTCATATTATTGTTGTCATTCCGGGCTTGACCCGGAATCTAATTAATTGTTAGAGATCCTGAATCAAGTTCAGGACGACCACAGGTCGATTAAATATACTTATGTTTATGCTTGTTATCAGCTTCCAAATAAATACCGAATGAAAACAACAGCGTCATTACCGGAGCCAGAATGGCGACCACGCTGACCGTCGGGAAAGTTTCCATCAGAGAATACGCGAAGTCCTGCCAGTTTTGCGCCACCACCCACATATCGGAAGCGGCCAGCGACAGCATGCTCCAAAATTCAGATTGTAAAATCGCGTTGCCATAAGTGGAAATGGCCGCCAAAAAAACCGCTGTTGATGCGCCCAGTCCCAGGCGGGAAAACAGCAGCTTGCGTCTGATGGCCCTATCTTTTTCCACCGCGACAGCTTGAAAAATCCGATTTTCAAGCCCTGAAGCCGGTTGGATTTCCGCGATGTCCTTAAAAATTTCGTGTAAATTTTGGTCCATATCTATTAATACGACCGTCTGGCGCGGACGGACGCATCAATTTCACCCCGCTATTTTTCAATAACAGGCGTACGGACCCTGGCTGACATACCTGACCGTGTTTTCTTTGATTATAAAAACATTAAAATTTTTCAAGTTCGAAGAATATTCGAATATCAGCAAATTGACTTTGGCCAGAAACGGACCGCGGCGGCACCACCGCAAAAAGATTTCCAAAGAGCGCATATCCCCCTCGGCTTCGATAATGACTCTGCCGTTTTCCAATCTGTCCGCATAACCGGAAAGGCCCAGCTTCACGGCTTCTTCCATAGCGGTCCGCCGGAAAAACACGCCGTGCACCCGGCCGTGCACCGTGACGCGTAAATTTTTTTTCATAAATTTTCGATTAATCATTATTACACCTAAAACAACCCGGCGCCCTGGTTTATTTCCGAACCGGGGACATTGTAAAATTTTTTCAAAACACAGTTCAAGCCTCGAACATTCCAACTTCCTCTCTTCCGCAATTATGACAATGGGATAGATATTTATTCCTAGGTTCTCCGCAGTATTGGCATTTTTCTTTCAAGCGGAGTCCGCAATTAGGGCAAAAGATATGTTGCGGATCCAGCGCAAAAGAACATCCGGGACATTTTTTATCCTTCAGCCTTCTGATCGCGACCTTGGCGGGACTGAACACTTTCTTTTGGATATAATAAACGATTCCGCCGAAAATCCCGATAACAAGGATTATGGAGCCGTAATAAACCACATACCGCAAAAACGGCACCTCCATAAAGAAGCTAAAAATCCTTCCCAGCCATTCTTTCGGAAGGATATCATAGAGAAAAACACCAGCCACCTGCAGGAACAAAATTGAAAATGCCGTCGTTGTCGCGGTAAATATGATAGTATAGGGGCTATTTTTTCTTTTCAGTTTGAAATAAAAAAACACGGAAAATGCGAAGAACGGGAGGACAAAAACCAGTGTCAGCAGAAATACCTTGAATTTGAACCAGGCCGCCTTATTCAAAAAATAGTCCGTCGCCTCTTTATGGCTCTGCTCGATTGATTGCGCGGAAGAACTTATTTGGGAAATGGCAAGATTTTTTTTATTCTCCAAAGAACCATTCTCTTCTTGAAGGCTGCTGATTTTAGCTTTTGTGCCCGTGATTTCATTTTTGATATTTTCCTTGTCCGCTATCGCCTTTTCGCCAGCCATCTTTTCTTGCAAGCTCAAACCATATTCCCTATTCAATTTTTGGATATTGCTTTCCAGGCTTCTGATTTCACTGTTATTCGATTCTATGCCGGCATTCAATGAAACTATCTCTTGCAGTTGCGGCTTTATGCCATCATACTTTTTATCCAATCCGAATTTTTTATCCACAGCATTGAGCGAATTCCCATAATTTTGACAGGTTGAATATTTTGTCAGGCTTTTGAGATTTCGTACGGAATTCAGGATGCAACCGGAAGGAGCGACCGGTTTTTCAGGAATTTTCGCCAAGTCCGAAAAAACCGTTTCTCCGACGCCGATCACAAAAGCCACCATCAATACCAGGAGGATATAGCCCAATTTCGAAGTCCTTTTTTCGCTTATCTCTTCGTAGGAATTTTGATCGCTTTTCCCCATCTTCTCCTCCGGTTGTTTTTCATTTTGCAAATTCATTTTTTTGTGCGGTCTATGGCCACGCTTCCAATAATTTCCATTTGATGGGAACTATCTACCGCGTGACATTGCCGTTTTATAAAATTAAAATTCTTTATTTTGTTTTTTTACTGTCCCAAATTATTTTTATCAGACTGATAATGACAAAAAGTGAGCTCATACAGATAGAAACTATTTCCCTATTTGGACCACTCACAATTCCAGTACTGGCATATTCTGGAGTCACAATAATTACAATTACTGCTAATACGATCCAAATAAAAGCAAAGCGCAGCCATTTGAGAAAAATCTTGTCAGATGTGAAAAATAAAAATATTGAAATTATAAATATAGCTAGAAATAAATGAAAGGATGTTCTTATCACTGGAATACTATTTCCACCTATACATCTTCCAAACTTGAAATCACAAACACCGACATATTCTAAAATTAACATAGTTAAAGCTGCCACAAATAAACTAATTTTCCACCAATAAGTTTTTTTTCGCATAAAATTAAATTTAAAATTGATTAATATTGAATATTTACCGATCCATTTTCAGTCATAATAAACGAAATCACCATCCCATCCATTTTTTTACGAACCGGACGCCGATCACTGTCATCGTTGCCATCATTAAAGTAGCGACTACCGTAGTGATCCTATCCTGTTTTCCCAAGAACAATTTTGAAAGCCAGGAATATATTTTGTTTTTTGACTTATGGCTATTATCACCTATTTGTTCTTCTGGCACAACCGAAACCTGGGTCAGGTTATCAGCACCGCTGATATCCGTTTTTTGCGTATCCGGATTAAACTGCACGTTGGCTTCCAACGTGGCTTTGTCAATTCTGATCGTTTCGGTTTTTGATTCTTCTTTATTACTCTTTGTGCCAGCTATGGAAATTTCTGCAACGGGAGCGATCACATCCAAGGTAACTGCGCCATCTTGAACAGAAGCCAATTCATATTCAACCGCGCCATCGCTGTCGATGTCGGCCTGCAAAGACAATGGATTTTCGATGCCGGTTTCCGGAATCTCCAGCTTTACGGTCGTGTCAGCCGTAGTTGGAAGATTTTCAAAAGCCGTTTGTGCGATTGTTTCTTCGCCTGCTTCAGTCACTTTCGCTTCTTCTAATTTTAGAGTGTATGAACCCAGGGCATAGCCATCCATTTCTACGCGGATATGTTCACCTTTAGGGAAGCCGGCATATTTCCGTTCTCCGAACTGATAATAATAGCTATTCGGAATTTCTTTTTCAAAAATCACGTATTCTTGCCCGTTTTCATCCGTGTTTTTTTTAGGTCCGGTATGATGACCGAAATCATCATATAGATGGATGTCCAAAGGTGAATACAGGGACATCCTTAAACGAGGTTGGGCATAGGCATAATCATCTGGACGTGAAGACTTAATAAACTCAGGCAAATTTGAAGATAAATCTAAATTTCTAATCAACATATCCAATACATTTCTTACTGATTCTATCTCTGTAATATTTTTATGTTCTCTATCTGGAACATTATTATCATTATACCCATATAAATCCACCCAATATCTCTTTACATTTTCTGACTCGGCCAACATCAAAGCGCTTGGCGCCACCACCACCCTGTCGCCATCCACGGTGAATTTCGGTTCATAAACCGACTCATATTCTCCCATACCGGAACAAGATGGGATTTTAGCTCCGGGAGCGATATAACATTGGGTTTTTTCTTTTTCTGTATATTCCACTCCGCTTATCGTATCCAACCCCCAACCGGCAATTTGAATAACTTCGACTGTTGATGGTGGCACCCAATTATCCAAATGCTGATGGATTTCCCTAGCCTGGTTCAATATTTTTTCATTTAACACATTCTCCATTTCAACATCGCTTTTGTCGGGGTCTTCTCGGCCATCATCTTTCCCAAGCAAAAATTTCCTGAATTCATCAAAATTGTCGATGTTTTCACCATATGCGTCCTTGAAACTTTTGTATCGGGTATTTTCGGATGAAAATTTGATGAACGGACTTTCCATACGCTCAAAATATTTTTCACCCGGCAAAAGCCCGTAGGCTCCAGGCATATTTTCCGCTAAAGCGCGGGCATCTTCCCGCGAAATCAACACTTGCAGAAAGGTTGATTCTTCATCATAGCCATACAGAAGCGAAAGGATCGAGATTGGCGTCCCCATCTGCGGAGTGCCAACAAGGATAACCTTGTCCACCTTGTCAGCCATTCCTAATTTTTCCAGCTCCATCATCACTGCTTTAGCTACCAAGCCGCCATTGGAATGGGCCACGATGGTCACTTTTTTACTTTTAGAATTCTCTGCCAGCGCCTGCAAATCGACTATCGCCGATTTCGTTATATTTTCATACGGAGTTCCGTTCTGTGCCACATCTTCCACACTTTGACGCCAGTCATAAGCAAAGGATTCATAATCATTGATCGTATTCTTAGTTTTCAATTCAGCCAGAATATCTATGAAATTTTTGTAAATATCACCGCCAATCCCCCAAATACCGATGCTATCCAAAACGTCCTGTGTATATACTTCATTAACGCTTTTCCCGTTTTCATCCAGTGCTAATTTTTCCAGATCATCCTCAAAATAATCAGGCAACCACAATTTATCCTTCTTTCCATCATCTCCATCTCTATACAGCCGGCTGGTTTTGATGCCTGGCAAAAAAAGCACGTTGGAAAAACAATTTTCCATGCAATTTTGACTGGCATCAATTATCTCATCAGCCGTCCGCCAAGAATCCAGATAAAATTGTCCGGTTACCCGATAGCCTTTTACAATCCCTTGTTCTTCATCCTCATCAGTCGTCGGTCCGGCCGGATTCCCAAACCAATCATCTTTCAAATTCACCCGTTTGAGACAATCCTGATCCACATAATCTTCATCCGCTTCTTCATCATACGCCCAGCAATCCAGTTGGGAATCCACGGCATTTTGGTTGGAAAAATTGGAATTTATGACATCCACTTGGGCTTTGTTTTGCACAAGATTATCATTTTCATCATACACATCGTTGCCTTCCGCATCCTGGATTGGAACATCTGAAATACTTATTTCCCTGAACCGGCTATTGGCAAACTGGGAATTCTCGATATGGACCTTGCCACCGTTGATTTCAAAAACCGGAAATTTCGGCACGAAATCGCCGCTGCCTTCCATAGTCGGAATGAAACCGCCGTTTTCCAGGGTCACATAGAGCAAAAAAGAAGGCTGATCATTATCGCTAAAAAGCAGCTTGAAACCGTCGTCCGGCGAAGTGAATACGATATTTTCCTCGCGCGTCCCGTTCGCGACCAGTTTCCCGTCAAGTACCTCGAACCCCGCAGAGTTGAAAGGCTGGTTGGGATTAACTTGGAAAACCACCCTCGTACCTTTCTCGATGGTCAAGGTCGCACCATTTCCAATGGCAATCGGCTTGTCAAAAACCAGATCAGAAGTTTCCTTGGTCCAGGTCGTGTCGGTATTGATATTTATGGTTTCTCTGGCACTGGCTCCCTCGCAAGAAAAAACCAAACCAAGGGCCAGACAAAATACCAGCAGTATGTTTTTATTTGTTTTTGGCACGTTTTTGTTTCCGCGATTTCCGCAAAAATTTTGCCGGAATCGTTTTTTTGTTTTTGTTGGGGTATGTATTTAGCAATTAAAAAATCGAGATATATTCTCGATTTATGACTTTGCCTGGCAACTATTAAAAATATTCGGATGGTCTTCCCGGATAAGCTTCCGCCCCAACCTCTTTTTATCAAACCTGACCTCCATATACAAATAATAGCCTATGATTCTTTTTCACGCAATACATCATCTTCCCGTGGCCAAGAAAAGATGGCCCAAGGAAAACTAGCGCCTTCTGAAAATTCAGGCCAGCCAGGTTTTTTTCAGGCTGGCCAGAGCCCGTGCGTGCTGGCTTTTGACGGTGTTGTAGGGCAGGTCGAGAATTTGGGCGATTTCTTGGAGTGAAAAACCATCTTTGTAGCGCATCAGCAGGAGGATGCGGTAGCTATCGGGAATCTCTTGCAATTTCTTTTCCAACTCTCGCGCCAGATCTTTTCCGGCCAAGACCTCTTCCAGCCGAGGACCGTCCTCGACTACGTTTTCCAGCCTGTTATTCCCCGCTTCATCAAGAAAATCGGAAAAGGGCAGGGTTTTTTTCTTTTTCAAAAAATCATAGGCCGTGTTTTTGGCGATCGTAAAAAGCCAAGTCCGGAAATTTTTTTCCGGGTCGAATTTTTTGATATTCTTCCAAGCCTTGATGAAAGTTTCCTGCGTCAGATCGTCCAGGGAATCCCGGTCTTGGGTGAATTGGTATAGGAAGTTATAAACCGGTTTCAAATACCGCCCCACCAGATATTCAAAGGAATCATCCGATCCGTCCAAAAATTCTTCAATCAATTGTCGATCTGCTTTTTCCATTGTTTTTGCGAATTATGGCCGAAAACTTGCCGGCTCGGCCCTGCCAAGGCCAGCCTGACGGTTACAACGGTCAAGTATAGTTATCGCGCCAAGGAGTGTCAACCAAGAATTTGGACGGACTAGTCCATAAAGTAAAAAGGGACGGCCAATTGTTTTATCTCGGACAAACGGTAGTCAAGCATCTTTTTGCCGACGAATATGGCCACGACTTTATTGTCAGTCTTCGCCAGGGTGTCGATATTCTCATGTAATGAACCTTTGCGGCTTATGAAAGTAAAATCGATATGGGATAGGGATTTTATCTTGAGCTCCCCGGCCTCCCGCGCGAAAGCCGCCTGGGCCTTCGCCTTAATATCCTTTTCCAGCGTGGCAGTATATTTATTTTCCAAGCATAGCATAACCGCGACATCGCTGATAGAATGTTTCGAAGCCCATTTGACCACATACGGCATCCTGTCTAGAAAAGATTCGCCCCGCGTCACCAGGACAATCGTGGATTTCTTATTCAAAGGCGCCTTGCTCCGGTCTTGCATTTCTTCAGCTACCTGGAGATATTTGGCGACGAACGGCGTCAGCAACGGTTCGATGATCAAAGTCAGCAAGATCGTCCACATACCTATCTCAACCAAACCTTCCATCCCTGCCAGCCCCAGGCTGATGATGGTCACCATCAACACGGCCGGGATAGCGCCGGTCTCGCGCACGAACGAGATGAACAACAAATCGCGCCAACTCAATTTTTCCTGTCCGAAAAAATGGAAACCGCCCAAGGATACGAATACCGCGACAGGACGGATGATAAACATAAATATTAGGGCGGCCACGATACCGATCGGCGCATAGGTCAGCAGCTGCGCCGGATCGACCAAAGCGCCCAACAGGACGAATATGATCGGCTTCAGGAAGCCGTCCACCAGATTATTGAAAAATCTTTCAGTCTCGCTCAAATGTTCGGTGATGTGGAAAATCAACCCGGCCACGAAAGCGGCCAAATATCCGCTGCCGCCGAAAAAGATGGCACCGGTGAAAATGATGACCGGCACCGAAATGAAAAAAGCGGCATCGGCTTCAAATTCCTCCCCATACAGATGCTTGGCACGCAAAAGAAGCTCCAGGAAGAAATAGCCTGCCAAACCCAGCAAGGTTCCGAAAAACAGCTGGGTCGCCAATACCGCCATACTCCCATAGCTGAAAATAGACTGATACCACTGGTTGATGCCGCCGGAAAAATTTCCACCCACTGCCAACGCCAAAAAAACTACCGTCAATAAAGTACCGACCACATCCGTAACGGCGCTTTCCGAAATGATGATGTCTTTTATGGAACGGTTATGGAAGCGCAGCCTTTTCAAGACCGGAATAATCGCCGCCGGATCGGTCGAAGCCAGCAAGGCTCCCAGCAAAACCGCCGCCAGGACCGAGATTTCCAAGCCGAAAATCACGCTTAAGAGCCAGATGGTCCAGGAAAATAGGAAAGCCGTAATGAACAGGCCGGCGAAAGAAACGGAAAATATTTTCCAAATCAGTTTCTTGAAATTGGCGAAAGGCGTTTCCAATCCGCCTGCGAACAATATCAAAGTGGCTCCGAAACTTACGATTACGCCCAATAATTCATCATTGCCGAGTATGGGAGTCAGTAATGGCTTGGCTGCCAAGCCTAAAAAAATCGCCAAGATAAAAGAGGGTAGCTTGACCAGATGCGACAGGTAGAAGACCACGAAACTCAACATAAACAAGGCCGCCAAAACGAAAAAGGCTACCAGCATCCCATGCTCATGGTTATGTTCCAAGGCTTGATAGATCCTTCCTCCGAAGTTGGAAACGGACCAGACCGCTGAAATTCCCAAAGCGGCCACTAAATAATTTCTAGCATTTTTTTTCATATGATTTATCGATACCGGCAAACACAAGAGGATATTCCACCCCTCCGTTTAAGATATTAAAAGAAAAACAACCTATCCAATCTACCACTTCCGCAAAAAAAACACAATGCCGGATCAGCGTCCAGGGATCAGCTGCCTATGGCGCGAAACCGTTTCAAAGCTTCGCCGCGTATGTCCCGGCCGCGTAACCCGTGCTCCAGCACATCTGCAGATTATACCCGCCGGTCGGACCATCCAAATCCAGGATTTCCCCGGCCAAAAAAAGATTGCCGACGATCCGCGAACGCATCGTTTTGGAATCCACTTCCCTAGTGTCCACGCCGCCGCTGGTGACGATGGCTTGGTTATAGCCGGTCGTACCGTCGGCTGTCAGCCGCAAGTCTTTGAGCAAACCGGCCAGTCTTTTCCGTTCTTCTTTGGTGACTAAATTTATTTTTTTGCGCGGATCAATGCCGGACAAGTTTACGATGCTGGCGATGATTTTTTGCGGCAGAAGTTCCGGCAGATAGTTGATGAAATCCTTATTGCTATTCTCTTTGAAATCCCGCTGCAGGCGCGCGTCCAATTGATCGAGATCCAAGGCCGGTTTCAGATCGATGGAAATAGCCACCTCGCCCTGCGCCATCAATTCTCCAGCTTTCTTACTGAGATCGAGCACGATCGGACCGGTCAGGCCGAAATGCGCGAACATCATCTCGCCGAATCGCGAATCCTGCTTGCCTGTCCGGTAGGCAGGTTTTTTATTGTTTTGCAAAAGATTGACCGTCACGTTTTTCAAGCTCAGGCCCTGCACGTCTTTGACCCAAGTTTCTTTGGTTTTGATCGGCACCAAAGCCGGAGCTGGCGGGATTATCTTGTGCCCCAAATCCTTAGCCCACTGATAGCCGTCCCCCGTCGAACCGGTCGCCGGATAGGATTTTCCACCGGTACAGATGATGAACTTATCCGCATAAATCCTTCTTGCCGGCATCATAGCTTGTTTTTCCGCCGACACATACCCCTTCTCGGCCAATTTCACGCTAGCGATTTTTCCCCCGCTGGCGATCGGCGCCACATCGAATCCGGCGACTTGGGCGTCATAAATTATTTCGACATTGTTTTTTTCCAAATATTTTTCCAGCGCCCGCAACACATCCTGCGCCCGATCGGATTTCGGAAAAACCCGTCCGCCCCTTTCGATTTTGACCGGCACCGTCCGGTCTTCGAAAAACCTGATCACCTCTTCCGGACCGAAAGCATCCAAGGCGGAAAATAAAAATTTTCCGTTCTTGCCGAATTTCTTGATAATTTCCTTGTCATCAAATTCCGCTTGCGTCAGGTTGCAACGCCCCTTGCCCGTAATCAAAAGCTTCCGGCCGAGGCTGGAATTTTTCTCAAGCAGAGCCACGCGCGCGCCGAGTCCGGCTGCCCGTCCCGCCGCCATCATTCCGGCCGGTCCGCCGCCGATTACCGCGATATCGAATTTTTCAATTTTACTTTTCATAATGATATTATCTAGAATTGTCATCCTAGCATCCTACTCCTTTTTATCAGATTAATCAATGGCTCCCTGGCAAACAAAAAAGCTCCGCGTGAAGCGGAGCTTTTTCTGTTCGCGAATCGAACTATGCTCTTGATACGTTGGTAGCGTTCGGTCCTTTCGGGCTTTCGCTAACTTCGAATTGAACACGGTCGCCTTCCTTCAAGTCATTGAATTCTACACCTTGTAGTTCTTTTGCATGAAAGAATAGATCCTTGTCTTCACCATCTTGTGTGATGAATCCGAATCCACGATCAGTCAATCGTTTGATTGTTCCTTGTGCCATTTTGATATAGTACAAATTGATTAAATACACATACCGCAATGCAAAGAAAGTTCGACTACGCTACTGCTGCACGCTACTGTGATTAAAACCAGTATAGCATACCCCTTGCTTTTTGTAAAGGGGCAGAGGTATATATAGAAAAAGCCTATGGATTCGGGATCAAATCCATAGGCCCAAAATTGCCGCTGCGATACCGCTTCATTCACCTCCTTAGCGCGATATCGAACCCTTTGCCGCGACCGGATGTTTCCGCATCGCCATAACCAGCGGAAAAATACCGCTTTCCGTCGCTATAATAGTAGCAACCGTCCAGGGAATGTTCCACTTCGACCACTTCCGCATCCGATGGAATGAAGCAAACCGAATTCGGACTGATTTGGAACGGGATCACTCTCGGCCCATTCCCCATCTTTTCCAGTATGCCCCCTAGCGAGAGCCAGATTACCGCCCAAAGAAACAGCTCTAATTTTTTCCTCATATTTCCCCCTTATGGAAAGTTAACGGCATAATATTAAAAAATAAAAAAACTGCGCCCGGCATATTGAAAATCACATCGGCTTCCAAAAGGCTATTTCTCCAAATCCAGCGTTTCGTCGATCCGGATCTGTTCCACGAATTCCGGCACATGGCTCACCAAAATCATCGCGCCTTCGAACTGATCCAAGGCTTTGGCGATGATCGGCAAGTGGCGGAAATTGATGTGGTTGGTCGGCTCGTCCAGAATCAGAAGCCCCGGTTCCAAAAGCACCAGCTGCGCGAAAGCCACCAAACCTTTTTGACCTTCCGACAGAGTGCCGATTTTGGAATTGATGACTTCTTTGGTCAGCAAAAATCCGGAGGCTACGCTGCGCATACGCTCTTCATCTTCACTGCGCATAACGGAAAACAACGATTCGCGCACGGTGTGCTCGAAATTCAAAGTCGAAAAATCTTGGCGGTAATAGCCCACCCGCACACCCTCGGTGATTTGCGCTCCCTTGGCCTTGCCTCGCGCCATCGCCTCGATCAAAGTGCTTTTGCCGATGCCGTTGGGTCCGGAAATCAAAAGGTGGTTCTTTTTCTTCAAGGAAATGTTAGCTTTTTTCTCCACCAGTTTATGCTCCTGCATAATCGTAAAAGACGAGATGTTCAAAATTTCCCCGCCCAATCCCTCTTGGACCGGAATCTCAAATTCCCGGATCGCTTTGTCTTCCCGCCGCACGTCCACTTTGGCTTCCTCCATCGCCGCCGCTTTTTCACGCATTTTCTTGGCTACCAAACGCATACCGCCGCCCTTGTTGGCGAAAAAATTAGCTTTTTCCTTGTTGGCGATGATTTCTTTTTCATATTGCGCGTTCTTGCGCTCTTCCTTTTCAATGCGGGCCGCGATTTCCGCCACCACCACATAGTAGTCGCCGATATATTGGTCGATTTTTTTCGTGAAAACATCCAGATACAGCACGCCGTCGGTGAACATATTCAAAAAGTCCGCGTCATGGGAAATGACGATGCAAGTCTTGTCATACATTATCAAAAATTGGGTCAGGTGTTCGATGCCAGCCCGGTCCAAGTTGTTGGTCGGCTCGTCCAAAATCAAAATGTCCGGATTCTGGATCAAAGCGGAAGCCAAAAGCAAGCGCGCCTGTTGCCCGCCGGAAAAGTCCTTGATCAGCCGGTCGGACGGCGCCTTCAAATTGACCACCTCCAAAACCTCTTCGATCCGCCGGTCAAGTTCATAATCTTTCCCGGAAAAACAAGCCGCGAAAAATTCCCGCATAGTCAGCGTCAACTGTTGCCTCGGAATGACTTGCTTGGCATAGGCGATCTTCAGGTCCGGATCGACATAGATGGAACCGTCGTGCGCTTTCAATTCCCCGGTGATCATATTGAGAATCGTGCTCTTGCCGGCCCCGTTCTGGCCCATCAAAGTGATTTTGGAGCCGCGGCGCAAAGCGAAAGACGCCTCGTCCAAAATAGGCTTGTCGCGTCCGAAATCAAAGGACACTTTATTGAATCTGACCGCTACGTTATCGTTGGCCATAAAAAAATATGATTACTATCGAGATACCATTATAATATAGATTCTAAATTTTGTGAAGAAAAGCGTCAATTTATAAAAATTGCTTTAGCTCGTTTAGATTTTGACACAAAAATCTTCCATATCAAAAATACCGCTAAAAACCAGATATAATCTGCGCCATTACCCAAATATGCCGAATCATTATGATGGAACCATCCATAGACAGATACTGCAACCAGGAATAACAACTCTATCATTAAAATTCTGGAAACAAATGCTACAAAATCCCGTTTTCCCCTAAAAAAAAGCCACGCTGAATATATGAACATAATCGCGAATACAAACAAAGCCAATGTCTTTAATACGACAAAAAATACTAAAAACATATCATAGCCCCCATTTAATACGAATAGATATGCTTCGGAATAACCAATAGTTTCAAAGGTGCGGACCCCTTTTAAAAAACCATATGCATTCATGGTTATTACAAAAATCAACGACCACAAAATCATAATTACCCACCCCCACAATCCTTTGTATTTGCCGTTATCCTTATTTTCAATTTCCTCTGTCGATTCAAGCCCTGGTGAATTTTCCTTAATAACATCTTTTTTTGCACCTCCGTATCCTAAGTTATCCTTATACAACCCATATAATAAGAAATACAAATTGGACAACGGCGGGAACAAAATAGCCAGGATGACCGATGATTTCACCAATCTAAAACGCTTAATCAGGAACAATCCTACGCCCAATTGAATCATATAATCCCAAATAAGGATTGTTTTGTCAGTATCGACTCCCAATATTTGAAATAACAATCTGGGCGCACTAAGCGTAATGATCCAGACAATAAAACTAATTCCGATAGATTTAGAAACAATGGAGCTCCTTTTTATGCCTTCAAATCCCAGGGCATAAAAAAATGATAGGAAAATTGAAACAAAGAAAAATACGAACAATGGCATTACGAAATCAAAGATACCCAATCCTTCTTCATTGTTTACAAGATACAGGATCAAATCGGTTGAAAGCACAAGCACTGCCAATAGGTAGGCTACCTTTAATTTATTAACGTTATTCATTTTTCTGATATTTAATATTTAATTGTTTTTTATAACACACCTTCCAGAAAAAGTCAACAGCCGGACAAAAACTACGTTTCCAGCGTTTTCCAGATATATTCGAAAAGCAATTTGTGCATTTCGCAGATATTTTTGTCTTCGATGATGACCGCGATCCGCTTGCCCTTGTCGATGGTTTGGAAAGACACCTTGTTGCCATATATCTGCATACCGGACTTGAACGGATAGGCGTCCCCTTTCAAAAACCGCACTTCGGTCATAGAGGTGTCGTAATCCTTGAAATATTTCCGGTCCGATTCCGGGACGATCATCTTTTTCCGGGTGTTGGTCTTCACCCTTTTTTTGACATATTCCCGGTTTATCTCCACCAGTTCCGGATCCGATTCGAGCGCCTCCATATCGATGAACGTGCGGATCTCCCCCTGGCTTTTGAGGGTATCCTCGATTACGGTCCTGATCCCCTCATTGCCTTCCAGAAACCTGATGTCCGGTTTGTCGCTGGACAGGTTGTAGGAAGAAACCAAATCCGGCAACACCTGGGAAAAAATCCGCCTCTGCCGCTCCAATTCCCGCGCTTTCCGTTCGAACAATTCCTCGATTTTCGCCGGATGTTCGGAAACATAGACGCCCACGCTGTCCGCCAGATCCTTGCGCTTCGCCAGCCCCATCTTTTCCAAATCATCCAGCACTTTATAGACCACGCCCCGGGGACGGTTGATCCGGCGGGTGATGAAACTGGCCCGGCACTCCCCGTTTTCCAACAGGAAGTCCAGCACTTCCCCTTGCGCCTGGGTCAATCCGGCTGCTAAAAATATGCTATTTTCCATATCCGCTGTCTTTACAAAGTTAATCCTGCTGTTATTTTAGCAGATTTTGAAGATTGTGTCAATTTTGGATATGACACTTTGCAAACGAAACCAAGCCAAATTATTTCTTTTTGTTAGCAAAATTATGACAAATTAGCCATTTTTGTGCTTTTTGTTATTGACATTCCGCTCCCATTATGCTATACTGCCAAGTCAAGATGAGAGAGCAAAAAAGATAGATTCCTCCCAAGGCGGGCAGACTTGACAAAAGTTCTTTTAAAATCAATCCCTGACAGGAGAAAACCATGAATAAGAGAAGAATCAAACGGTTGGTGTCATTTTTAAACAAAATGTCCAAACAAGAATCCTTTTTGTGTTCAATAGGTTTTGAACACATTATAGGGGCGTGCGACGAAGCCAGATTTAATGAGGTATCTTCAATAATGCCCGCAAAAATCACCCCGCGAATTATTCGCGGAGTCGAAATGGCAGTTGAGGTTTTAGGATCAGGCGTGACATTCGATCTTAGTGGAAACGAACTGGGATGCAATTTTGACCGCGATGATGAAAACGCAAAAATCGTGGTCGAGATGGTTAAAAGTCTCGAACAAAAAAACCAATTACTGGTGTCAATGGCATTTTTTATACTTGATTGCTACGCGATGATTGTAATTGGCGCGCATGAAAGTGGAATTGAGATGCCTTCAGCATATGAGGGAATAATTGAAAAAATTCCCTATCATAGGTTGACCCCGCTTAACAAAGAGCGTAGACGTTGTTTATCCTCCATCAAAGAGGACGAACAATATCTTTTTCCTTGGTATGTTTTTTTCTCGTCTGAAGAGTATGACGAGAAAAAAGTCACCATTCCGGAACTATCGGCTTGGTATGCTGATGCCACAGCCGATAAGGACTTCTTGTCTTACTGGTCACTAGGCTAGAGGGTATGGGCAAGCGTGTCATTTGATCGCTTGCCCCTTCAATAAAGTTTATATTATTGAAATATAAACTCTTAGAAGTACCTTCAAAAAAACCTAGGAGGAACCATGAATAAAACAGAGATATCCCCTATTATAACAGAGCAATATCACTCCATAAACAGGGTGGTGGGAATCAAAGTTGGGAAAACCCTCTACTCGGTGCCAATTTGCATCGAAGAGCGTGTCTTTGATGACCCCACCCTCACCTGCAGAGTGTGCAGAGAGAGTTGTAAGATCAGCGATGATCCGGAGGAATGCACACTAATGAGCGGATTGACTATATCTCACATATATCACGAGATAGAAGTTGAAGCCAAGGCAGGTGTCTTTATCGACGCACAAAGTAAAATCGGAAAAAAACTGCTCAAAAAAATACAGTCCACTTTTAGAAAAATGAGCTGTGTATGCAATGACTGCAGATTAACTTGGGAGTATGATTTTGAACATGTTGATATAGTTAGTGAAATCATCTAGCTATGGGCAAGCGCGTCATCCGACCGCTTGCCCCTTCAATAAAGTTTATATTATTGAAATATAAATTTTCAGAAGTACTCTTAAAAACAAGAACAAGGAGGGTGCAGCCATGAAAAACTATGAAGAGGCTATTCTTGAAGCAGTCAAGGCATTTAATAATATGCCAAAACGAAGGGCATTTGTTTCAGCAAGGCTTGAGCAGGCTCCGGAAAATCCTTCTTCTTGGTATTTATATTTTAAGAGAAGAAGGAAATTTTGTGGCAGAAAAGAGGTAGTGCAAGCCCTCGGAGTATTTGAGCCTTTTGACGCTGACACTCCAGCGGAGACAAACTATGAGTGGGCAGATCTGCAACTTTTCGAGAGTTTTTATAAAAAAGCCCTCGAAGAGACTGATAGTATCGATCCCATGATACCCTGTCTCGGCATTACTGAAAGTGTTTTCAAAAACAAACTGAAGGAGGTGGTTCCAGAAAACCAACACCAGGAAGTTTTTGAGTTGGTTTGGTTGGGACTTTATACGATCCGGTCTCATGACGGAAAAAAAGAATTCCTAATCAAAAACTCCCTGGCGGACGAAAAGTTGGCACCATCAAAATTTATTCTTGAGTGGTGACAATCCATAAGCGAACTCGTTGTAATTTCACGGGTTCGCTCTATTATTGATATTTTAATATATTGAAATTTCATAGTAGCTATTTTTACAAATAAACTTGCAAAAAACCGATAGAATTTCGCGGAGCAAAGAGGGATTTTGGGCGATTTTTCAAATCTCTCTCTTGAGGATCATTCAGATCCCTCATTGGATGTTCTGCGGATTTTGTTGGTTTTTTTGCTATGAAGATGGTAGAATGAGAGCATAATTTTCCAAATGAAATATATGATGCGCGAGCCTTTTATGCCAAATCCCGGGACTTCCGATCCGAAAATACTTACCCCGGAAAAAAATCAGGAGCGTGAGGAGACAAAGGAGAAGGTTCTGGAAATCCTGCAAGAAAATGGGATAATGGAATTCCATGAAGGGATTCCTATTTTGGATTTGGAAAAATTTTCCGCCCTCCTTGTTTCCAAAAATAGTTATGCGGAAAAAGGGATTTCGTTGGAAAAAAATAAATGCTCTAATGTTTATCAATTGTTTTTTGAACAATTGGGAGAATTTCCTATCGTATCAAAAAAAGACTTTGATAACGCCATACAAAACAATCTTCCTATTCCGGAAGCAATCCCCTTGTTTAATATTCCTGCAAACAAGGAAGAGGCTTTCGATATTGATTCTGTAAAAGACAAAAAATATTATTTGAATTATTGGAATCAATATGATGCTCCCGGCAAAACAAGTATTAAAGGCAAGTGGGATTACAAAATCAAAACGAAAAACGGTGAAGAAATCGGAGCAAAAGAAATGGCCCTGGCGACTGAAATACTCAGAACCCATCAAGGATATAGGGATGAAAATGGGAATCTAATGATCTTTGACGAAGAAAAAAATAGTTTTGTAAAGTTAACTGCCCAACGGACAAAGAAACTCATCGGCAATCTTGGCGAAGGCAAAGAGTCTTTCAGCCAGAATCCGCACAAAACGCTCGCATCCCAATGCAAAAACCTTCTGGCTAGCGGACTTGTCCAGCTTGAAGATTTCAATTTGGCGACGACGAAAAAAGGCAGTGAAGTCCAAAGGAAAGAAATTTACTTGTCCGAAATAGATTACGATGTCCGGCTTGAAGGCGTGCGCTATCCTATCGGCAAAAAGGCGCTGGGATTGCCACTTCTTAAAGGAATACCTGCGGAAAACATAACGATAGTTATATTGGAAAAAGGCAAAGCGGGAATCATAGCCAATAATGGAAACTACAAGGAAGTGAAATATGTCATCGACCTTTTGGACGATGAAGAAAAAACGCAAAGAAGGCAAAAGATTATGGCGGAGAAAAAAATGCCGGACAACTTCAGGGTAACTGCCTATATGCTATTAGACAGGGACGAAACATTATCCCGGACTGCGCCATGGGACATCACACAAGAAAATCCGCAAAGAAAAGAAGAAAGCCCGGAAGATTATGCGAAAAGATTGAGATCTATTACGAATTATGACTTTATCCAAAAAATTTCCCGAGATTTTGCGGCAAAAACCGGAACAGGCATACATAATATCACTTGGCATGAACAACAATGGTTGGCCGCTGCCGCGTATGACTTGGGTTTTTCCGGCGAGCTAGATAGGTTATATTCATTCGCGGAAAATTATAAGCTGGACGGATTGAAAGCATTTTTAATCTGTGAATTCGATTTGCAAGACAGCCGGAAAATTTTGAACATAGGAGAAAAAATTTCTCCCGATAAGGCCGCCGAAATTTTTGAAAGAGTTTCCCAGATAATCGATCTATCTGAAAAAGAAGCTGGATCTCTGGAAAAAATCATCACGAAAGACGTTGATTCCGATATGGGGCATCTGCTAAAGTTGCAACTACTCGAAGAAGCCCGCACCATAATCATTGAATTTTCGGAAAACATCCGGAGCGGTGCGAGCGAAAACGACATAGCGGAACTGATTGAAAAGCTCAAATCAAAACGGACGGAAATAATTCTGCTTTCTTCTTTCCTCAAATCCCTCAAACAATCCGGACAGGAAATCGATTTTGAGATGATCCGGGATTTGGATTTGGAGGTTTCGGGGTTCGGAGAGGGGTTGGACGAGGAGGACGCGCGCAAAGCGGTCGCGATGACGCGGGAAAATTGGCTCGGGCAAGTCCCCGCCCTCGCCGGCGTTTATGCCGGAGAAAAACTGGAAGCGGATCTGTTGGAAAATCCGGAACGGTTCGAATGCTACGCGCTCAAATACCAAGGCGAATTGATCGCGTTTATGAAATTCGCGCGGCTCGGCGAGAACGAACTTTTCGCCAGTTCCTTCGGGGTTTCCAAGGATCTGCACGGTCTCAAAATCGGGACTGAAATGCTTGAAAAAATCATCCAAGACAAAGCGAAAAAGAACGTCATCCGCGCCACCACTTCCCCGCGCATCGCGGTCGGAACGGCTTATGTGGAAAAATACGGGTTCGTCATCGACGGAATCGTGCCGGATTTGCAAGGAACCGGCGAACCGGTCATCAACATAACGCTTGATCAAAAAGCCAACAAGGATTATTCTTTCCGCGATGAAGGCAAAGAAAAAGAAGACGCCAGAAGTTATCCGGAGCTTGCGGCGATGGCGCAAGACTATGGAAATCTCGACGCGCTGATCGGCGACGAAACGATTGTCCTGCGTTTCGATGTGCAAAAAGACTTCTTCGGATTCCAGGAAGCGCTGAAAAAACTGCTTCCCGAAAAAGATTCTGGCGGAAAAATCATCGGCAACCAAAACTTGGAAAACAAATACGTCGCCACCCGCTACTTCCAGGACAAATCACAAAAAGACGCCGACGTGAGATATCTGGTTTTTGAAAAAAACACTACTTACGCGCCATAAAAAAGCGAGCCTGTCCATTGCGGTTGAATGGACAGACTCGGCGCGGATATAACCCTATCCGAACGCCTCCGCTTCTCGGCGAAGACGGTTGAAGGCGAAAAACGGACGCGCAGCGCTCAAGAAGAAAAAGGCCGCCTCCAATATCTCTTCGGTTTCTTCCGAAATATCGATTTGAAAAAGAACATATTTCAGGAAAGCGTCCGCGTTTCTCTGCGACGGGATCCTCATCCCATGCGCTTCAAAAACTTCCTTACATCTCAGGAGGGCGCAATAAGGATGCGCCGTTATCCTTGTACGCTCCTCCTCCTGCGTCAGTTTTATCTGGCACAGGAGGCAAGGATTAACTCCCCACTTCGTTACCGGACCACGTTTTTTTCCCGATCTTTTCTTCCCGCTTTGCGGTTTCCGATAGACAATCTCCATAAACACCATACTGCCTCCTACCTTCAACTTGGTTGATTTTTAAACAACATTCGATCCGTTCCGTTTTAACATATTACAAACAGCATAAACAATTATCCCATAATTTAAAGATAATGGAAATAAACCGAAGAATTTTGCCGATTTTTCGCCTGTCGCGGTAAAATACCACGGATCTATCCGATCGACCCGGAAGGGATGCGCCAACCAATACGAAAAAGCCGCTCACAGGAACGACAACTTCGGACGCTATCCCAAAAACAACGGATTTTAACCTTTCTTTTCAATTACGACCATCCGGCGCAAGATCAGGTCGTCTTTAGTCCGCATAAATTCACCGCCGAAGGTGAACCAGACCCTCCTGAAAGTTTCCAAATCAAATTTCCGCAATCCGGCCAATTCCGGATCTTGCAAATAAATATTTTCCTTATCCATCTCCACCACCACCGAATAGTGCCCGTCATCCTCCGAAAACCACTCCACGATGACAGGTATCTTTTGGTCTAAAAATTTCTGGATATCCTCCAGCTCGGCAGAATCTTTCACAAACCCGGCAAAACCCAATTCCCCGGCCGCTTTGACAATGGCTGACCCGGTAATGCCTTTGTCCGGATCGCACTTGGTAAGACAGCCCAATTCATCCTCGCTTTTCTCCACACCATAGAAACCCAACACCATCTTCAAGGCAGACGGACCGCAAAATCCAGGCTTTTGGCGATAAGGTTTGATGTCCAACATAAATTTATAGATTTAAAAATTAATAGCCGCTATATCCCTTCTATTATAGCAAAACCGGCGCGACATCGAAAACCGGAATAAACCGGCGATCCGGAACGTTGCCAATCCCTAAAAAATCCGCTAAAATAACATCGCCACGATTAAACAATTTAACGGCATCCGACTATGGATAATAAACCTATCCTCCTATTGCTCGAAGAAAACGAACTCAATATTTCTTCGCTTTATTCGATTTATGCGCGAAAAATCCCCCGCAAAAAAGCTTTTTGGGACCGGCTTTCCCGCGAAGAAATTTCACACGCCGCTTCCCTGAGCAATGACGGCTCAGATATCGATTCGGCGCAATCCATCATCGAAAACAAATTTTCCCGCGGCGTCATCCGATATGTGATGGATTTCGTGCTGGAAGAAACCCGCCGAGCGGAAAAAGAAACGCTGTCACACCACGACGCCTTGCATACCGCCTTGCGCGTCGAGCGTTCTATGCTGGAAAAAAAATGCTTCGACATATTCACGCCCGCGAATACGACCATGCGGGCCTTGCTTCAAAAATTGAACGACGAAACCGAACAGCATATCGAAATGCTCATTGAGGAAATGAAGCGTTATCAGGCCTAGGGACATCCGCCAGGCCGATGCCGGCTTGATCATCCCAGTCCGGGAAAAAACTAAAAAAATAAAAAGGAGCCTCCGCCGCGCGCTTGCGACAGATGCTCCCGGTTTGCATTATTCAGGCAGGGAGAATGAATCCAACCCGGATAAGCTCGATCCTGTATTTGAACTTTCCGAGCTTATCGATGACTTCTTGTAATTTATCCCCGTTGTCATAATACACCCTGAGAAAAGGGGTGGTGATCAATCTTTGGCGGTTGCTTTCATTGTCATAGAAAGTGACCGCCAACTCATCAAGCTGCCAACCCGAGAAAAGATCGAGAATCTCATCCCTGATTTGGTCCCCGA
The DNA here is from genome assembly GCA_041674205.1 of Parcubacteria group bacterium. GTDB lineage: Bacteria > Patescibacteriota > Minisyncoccia > Moranbacterales > UBA2206 > JAUXSK01. Next base: position 174,852 of record JBAYWF010000001.1, on the reverse strand, counting down.
TGCCCTTCGAGTGACCATGTACTTCGATATTGAAGTTAAACATCCCGCGACCTCCGTTTTTTTGAATTTGAATCTCGCTATGCCTATTTTGTAAAACAACCTATTCTCCCATTTAACCACTAAAAAGCCAGGAGGACAAACGCCCGTTCATTCGCAAAATCACGACTGGCCTTCTTCACGACACTCTCTATACACCCTTTTGGTCCTTTCCAACATCCGCTCCAATGAGAATTCCGTGCGGATTTTTTCCTGTCCTAACCGGGAAAATTCCGTCTTCAGCCTTTCATTACCGAGCAAAAGGCCGATTTTTTCCGCCAGCATCTTGGAATTTTTCGGTTCCACCAAAAAGCCGTTTTCTCCATCAGTTATTATCTCCGGAATCCCGCCGACTTTGCTGGCTACCGCCGGCACGCCCAGCGACAGCGCTTCCAGAAGCGCATATGGCAAACCTTCCTTGAGCGACGGCAAAACAAAAACGTCCAACTGCCGCAAAAAATCATATTGTTTTTCTTGAAAACCCAGCAACTGGAAGTTTGGCAATCGTTGTTTTTCTATGGCCTTTTCAATATTCCGCCTTTCACCCCCATCGCCTGCCACCCAAAATTCCAGATTGGGAATTTTTCCATTCAATTCCGCCGCCGCTTGGACCAAAAATTCCAAGCCTTTGTTGCGATAGAAATTGGCAATGGTGCCGATGATGATTTTGCCATCTTCCCTTCCAACACGCGCTGGATTTTCCGCTGGGATCCCAATGCCGTTGCGGATGACACGCAATTTTCCAGCCGAGGCTATTTTATTTTCCAAAGCTGATTCACGATCGAAATCCGACACGCAAATTATCCTGTCCGCGAAAAGTCCGGCCAACTTTTCCCAGAAAATAAAAAAGGTCTTTTTCCAAAAACCGAGATCCTCGTTAAAAACGAAACCGTGCGCCGTGAAAACGATTTTTTCGACTCCGGCCAACCAGGCCGCGATGTTGCCCAAGATTTCCGCCTTGGAAGAATTGGTGTGCACGATGTCCGGCCGTTCTTTTTTGATTAAGCGGTAAATCTCCCACAATCCCAAAAAGTCCCGCCAAGGAGATATCTCACGCACCAAGTTTTTCAATCCATATGTCCTGATACCCGCCAACCGCAACCGCTCCGCCAGCCTTCCCTCGCCGCCGAAGGCCGCTGCCACCTCAAATTCGCCCCTGAGGCCGTTCGCCAAGTCAAAAACATACTTCTGAGCCCCGCCCCAGCTGGATTGGGTGATGATATAGAGGATTTTTGCCTTTTTCATAGGATTTAAGCCGATTTTCCATAAGCTATCCTAAATATATCACGAAACAGAGGCGGAAAAAAGCGAAAAAGTGTATAATAGTAAGTAATTATGAAGTAACCGAGCTTTTTATGCCATCCCCAAAAAAAACCGTCCTCATCGTGACATTCTCCCAAGGCGGACCATTTGTTTGGGCGCAAAATTTAGCCAAGCATTTGCAAAAAAACGGCTATGCCGTCACGGTGATTTGGGGCAGGAAAGCCTACTTCAAACAGATGTTCCGACGTTACGACATCGTCCATTCTTGCGTGCCGGTGCCGAACTTGCTTTGCAAAAAATATATCCTGACTATCCATGGCAATTTCAAGGCCGAAAAACATTTGGGCCGATTTTTCTTTCCATTGATCATCAAGCAAGCCGATTTTGTCACCACGCCTTCAAATTTCCTCAAAAAAACCTTAGGCATTAAAAAAGCTATCGTCATTCCCAACGGCGTAGATATTCCTGAAACGCCCAAAGCGATCCACGACCTTGATCCGAAAAATCCCAAACTAGGGATCCTGACCAATTTCAATTTCCCAAAAAAAGCTGACGGAACCGTACGGCTCGCCCGGATAGTCGAGGCCGTTTTTCCCGAAGCGACGCTCGTCATCGGAGGCAACGGGGTTTTTTTTGAAGCCTATAAAAAAACTATCTTGGAAATCCATGCCGACACTGAATTTTTAGGCTATTGCGAAAAAGAAGATCTTTTCAACCGGATCGACATATTCGCTTATTATTCGATGCTTGATAACCAACCGCTGGCCGTGCTTGAGGCGATGGCTTCCGGCTTGCCGGTCGTGAGCAATGTCGTCGGATCGATCGAAGAGATATTGACCGGACGGACGGAGGGATACATCGCCCGCACCGATGCGGATTACCAGGCAATCCTGAAAAAATTCATCGCCTCAAAGGAAGAAAGGGAGCGGGGCGGGGCGGAAGCCATCCAGCTTGCTCAAAATTTTTCTTGGACCGGAATAACCGCCCAATACATCGAAATTTATAATAAACAGAAACTATGAACACTTATTTTGAAAAAGGGAAACTGGGATCGTTTATCAATGGAAACAAATGGATCATACTGGCCGTCATATTTTTCATCGCCTGGAAATTTTTTTTAATAGGTATTTTTTTAAACAACGGCTTGAATGTCCCTGGATCGGCAGATGACATCGCATCATATGTACGGCACATCGAATCCGTAAGAAATTGCCCCAGCTTAATTTTTTGCAGCACAGGCAACTTTACGCCGGATAGATATGCTTTCTGGGAACATCTGACATACAGGCTGCCGCTGGGTTTGCTGGCAAAAATTCTCGATATAACGTCTTACCAGGCATTCAAGCTGAATTTTTACATCGGAACGATCCTACTGCTACCGGTTTTGGTTTATTTCGTAAAACAATTCAGCGACAATAAAAATCTAACGGCGCTATCGATATTTTTCCTGGCGCTGTTTAACGGTGCCGGCACTTATCACGGTTTTTTTTGGGTCGTTCCAAGTTTCTTCGCATTGCTGCTTTTCCTGCTCCTGTTCGCATTGATACTCGATGATAACAAATATTGGGGAGTAATTTCACTATTAGCCGTCCCCGCGATGGTTTATTCGCATACCATCGGGATATATTTCTCCTTTGTCCTAGCCGCTTTTTGTTTTTTTTACAGCCTATTGTCCAAAAAGATAGACTGGACAATCATCAAAAAAACCGCGTTCGTCTTGTTTTTGTTATTTTTAGCCTACATCATCCCATCGATGTATTACAAAAATAATCCATACGGACCATCGCGTCTTTCCAATGAATCGACTGCCCAGATAATCAAAAGCGAGAGTTATGCGTTCCAAGACCAAAGGGAGAACGTAGCCGGACCAGGCATCTTTCCGGGAATAGTTTTTCTTGAAAGGGATTATTTCAAATTCATATTCCCCCATTGGTCGGCGGTCGCCGTTTTCCCGATGCTTATGTTGCTGCTGGCATACTACGGGCAATACAAGATATTAGCCGCCTTCTTAGCCGCCTTCACCTTTACAATGCTTTCTTCAGTCAATTATTACGCTTTTCGTTCGCTTATTTTGCTCTGGCCGCTGACCTACCTCATCGCCGCTTTTTTCACTTTTTATGGCGTGAAGTTCGTCCAGGAAAAAATAAAATCCCCCGTCTTGAGGAAATTTATTTTTACCGGAATCGCCTTATCCTTATCGCTTTTCGTCTTTTTTAATTTAAGATATTCGGTGATACTGAATCAAAAACAAAACATCTCTTTAGGTGAATTATTTTTCAGATAGGATTACCGGCCGCTGAAAGACAACGCCGTCCTCACCGTCAGCAAGACTATTTTCAAATACAGGAAAAAGGAGCGATTTTTGATGTAGTAGAGGTCGTAGCCGACTTTTTCCAATGAGTCTTCGACGGTCGCCGCATAGGGATACATTATCTGGGCGAATCCGGTCAGCCCCGGCAAGACCATATTCCTTTTGTAATAGAACGGGATTTTTTCCGACAACGTTTCTAAAAATTCAGGGCGTTCCGGCCGCGGTCCGACCAAACTCATCTCCCCTTTCAGGATGTTCACGAACTGCGGGATTTCATCCAAGCGCGTCCGGCGCAAGAACCAGCCGATTTTCGTCACCCTGGCGTCATTCTTGGAAGCCCACTGCGCGCCATTTTTCTCGGCTCCATTTTCCATCGTGCGGAATTTTATCAAAGTGAACAGCTGGCCGTTGAATCCCATCCTTTTTTGCCGGTAGAAAATCGGGCCTGGCGACGTTGATTTTACCGCAATCGCGATCAAAGGCAAAACGCACGCTAAAAAAACCAGGCCGGCTGCCGCGACCAGCATATCCAGCAACCTCTTTATTCTTTCATAGAGCTTCCTATCCGCATCGCCCAAACCATAGATGAACCAAAAATGGTCTATCTGATTGGTGGGGACTTTTTGAAAAACCTGTTCGAAAAAAACCGGCCATTCAAAAATCTTAATTCCGAAATTCAAAGAGTCGGACAATTCTTTCACACATTCGCGGTTGCGGCGATAGTCGAAAGCCACGATCAATTCCCCCACTTTATGCTCCCGGATGATTTTCTGGATATCATGGAAATTCCCCAGGCATGGTATGTTTTGGAAAGCCACCTGGTCTTGGCCGGCCGCTTGGGAGATATAGCCGACGATTTTATAGTCCGCGCCTTGCGGCGGATTGGCGATTTTCAGCAATTCTTCGCTTTGATCTTCCCCGCCGACTATCACGATCCTTTTTTGATATCTGCTGTTATTGAAAAATAGGTCGTGATAGAGGAAGCGCCAGACGACCGTCAACAGAAACACCAAGACCCCATAGAGCAACAGCACGGTCTTCGGCGTCACTTCGGCTTCCGAATAGAAAGCATACCAAAATGAAACGGCTAGCAAAATATTGGTTGCCACCGCTAAAAAAAGAAAATAGACCGAGCGGTAAATTTTCTGCAACATTTTAATATTGTACAAATCAAAAAGGAAATAGACGATGACCGATATGGCGAAAATCGGCCAAAAAACCTGCAGATTTATCTGATAATAGTCCGCCGGAACCAGCCGCAGCTGCCTGATGGAAAGCGCTAAAAAAAGCGCGAAGAAAAACAGTGCAACATCCCCTGCCAATAAGATTATTTTCCGCATCAGCAAACGATCGTTATAAAACATTATTTGGGAATTATTTTTAGGAATGCGTCGATCTGGGCCTGGGTGCCGGGAAATTTCCGCTTGGTTTTCTCCGCCATATCCCGCGCCTTTTGGTAGTCTTTGTTGCTCAGATAGAGCATGGCCAGATTGGCATACTGTTGCGGATCTTTTGGATTGAGCTTGATGAGTTCTTCAAAAGCGAAAATAGCTTTAGGCAGGTTGCCGGTCTTCACGTTCACATCCGCGTAGGATTTCAAAGAATTCACGTTTTTATATCCGTATTCGAAAGCTTTTTCGAAATTCTCATCGGCCTTGCCCGCGTCATCCAGCCTGTAAAAATAAATATTGCCCAGCAAGAAATAGCCGTAGCCGTAGGTCGGATCCAGCGCCACTCCGGCCCGGCCCAATTCTTCCGCCCTGGCCCGGTTGCCGGTCGCGCCATAAGCATCGGCCAACATCATATAGGCCTCCACCCTTTTAGTGCCTTTTTGCAGGTCCTTTTCCAAAAGCTCGATATTTTTCCCGTAATAGCTCTGGTCATAGCGGCCGGCCCGGTCATACAACGAAGCCAATTCGATGTAATAATGCAGATTGTCCGGATTGCGCCGCAGATTATATTCCGCCAGTCCGATTATTTTTTCAAAATATTTTTTGTCATCCCCGGTGAAATCGGTTTTGTTGAAAAAATTGATCTGGGTTATTTTGCCGATTTCCAAAATAGCGCTTTCTTCCACCGCATAGACATTTTCCCGACGCAGGCTGTCCAATCCATCCGCAGCTTCAGCATATTTTCCAGCCTTGGCTGAGTTTATGGCAATGTTGGCATACCGGACCGCCTTGGCCGGTTTCCAGACGAAATAGAAAGCCGCGACACAGAAAATTATCGCGACGGCTCCAGCGACAGAAGCCATTTTGCCGAAAGACAGTCCGGTCTGTTTTTCTTTTCCCGCCGAACCGATCCCGTCCCCGCACGATACGAAAATCAAAAAGGCCAGGGATGGGAAAAATAGCAAGGAAGCGGACACCGTATCAAAAATAAAGAGCAGATGCACGAAATAAGCGCTGAAAAGTCCGGCCAGGCCCAGAAAAATTTTCCGGCGCGAAACCAGATATCGCGCATAAATCAGATGGAAAACAGCCGCGAATATCCCTAAATAAGCCGCTACGCCGAAAATCCCATTAGAAACCGCCACCTCGATAACCTTATTATGCGGGGAATCCGCACCGAATTCCGTGGCACTGCCCCTGCCTTGGTTGTAATAGGTCGGCTGGAAATATTTTTCAAACGGCACCGTATAATTTTCCAAGCCGTAGCCGGTCAAAAATTTGTCGCCGAATCCGCGCAGTCCTGATTCCCAAGCTACCAGACGGGTTTTAACGGTATATGACCGCCCAAAAAAAGAATAAATCTTGCCTGAACTTATCGCATAAAAGGAAATCGCCACCGCCATCACCAATCCGGCCAGGAATGTCCAGCGGAAAACCTTCCTGATTATTTCTTTTTCATTCGCCAAGCCGTATAGCAAAACCGCCGCGAGCAAGCCGGTTGCGACACCTAGTTGCGAACCGCGGATATCGACAGCTAAGAATACCACCGACATACTGATGATTCCGGCGATCAGATGCGCTATTTTCCAATTATTCCGGTTATCCCACCAGAACAAAGCCATCGCCTGGAAGATGATCAAAACAAGATAACCGGAAAGATAGGCCGGATTTCCAAAGGTCACCATCGGCGATGCCGAACCGCCCATCTTTTGGAACAGCGCGCAAACGGAGATAAAAATTCCGACGAGCATATTGGCGCGAAAGAAAATAATCCAGAATTTCCGATCGATGAATGCCCGGGAAAAAACCACGAACAGCAGGAAAAAATGCAGCACGGTCAGCAGTCCGTTCATAGAACTGATACTGCCGAAAAAGCTTTTGGAAATGTCCACGGAAAAAAAGGTAGTCAGGACCAAAACCGCCATATAGGACGCCAGACTGATCAAAATCCAATTTTTACTTTTTCCGCCCTGCCCATCTTTGCAATGGAAATCCGGCAGATAACTCCTATCCGAAAAACACAAAATCAGATACAAACCGAAGACCGCCTCGCTCAGGATATAGACTATGAAAAGTTTGATTGAAATATACGGAAAGAAAAAATATTTCCAGCTGGCCAGGGGAACGAACGGAAGCAACCAAAGCAGCAGTTTGACCGTTTTTTCAATCTGAGATCCGGGAAAAAAACGCAAGGATCCCGATGCGTTTGCGGCTTGCCGATCGGCTCCGCCCCGTTGCTGGTTTTTTTTATGTTTAGGCATATTTCCCGATATTTAGTAGCTCCATCATAGCATAAATGCAGCTAAAAAACATCTTCGGGTATCGCGATGACGGGTCATTTCGCAACGACCACCATCGCTTTTTTAAAATTTCCTACAGGGACCGGCGGAACACCTTGCCCGCTCGGATATCGCCAGATCGCGTCCAACAAAATTTTTTCGCCATACCGATACCCGGCACCCCGTTTCGTTCCGGGATCATTGGTGATGAATTCCCTTCTATCGGGATCATATCCCCGGACGACCAGCATATGTACGACCGGACCGGGATAGGTATAATTGGGATTTCCGAGCGCCTGGCCGAAAGCCGGAACCAGGACAAGGTTGCCGGCTTGCAATTCTTTTATGATATCGGGAGCCGCTATATCCTCGCGGACCGAAACGCCGGGATGGTGGTAATATTCCTCGAAGATGCGTTTGACGTCGGAAACATCGGTGTCATAGCTATAACCGAAAGTCCTCATTTCAAAACCATCCAGATCCAATATCTGCTTTTGCGCGTCAGCCGAAGATATGGATTTAGTCCCTCTGACCCATCCCATCGCCATAATGATCGACGCTTCTTCGCAAGCGTTCTGGAAAACAGGATCGTCCCAATTCGCGGTCGGAGCCTGGACGACGAAAGGAACGTCGAATTCCACCAGTTTGTCCGGAGCGCTTTCCAAAGGCGCCTGTCCGCCCATACCCATTTCGACCGTCTGCAAATTATTTTTGACCCTTGAAATGTCTTCGTTCCGGAAATCGGCCGGCACGCTTATCCGCCTTGATCCGTTGTCATTTAGCGCCGCCAAAAAATAACCTCCTCCCAAGCCGGCTAAAATAAAAATTATTCCCCAGATATGTCCTTTTTTCATATTTATATTTATCATAATCACAAACTTTGGCCGCCTTTTCAAAAACCGGCCGCCCTAGTTCCATTGCCTTAGTACAAGCTTGGATCGTTTTTTGTGCCATAACCGGCTTAATTATGAAAAAGATTAAAAAAAGCCTCGCCGCGACGTCCATACACACGCTAGTGTAAGGACATAATGTCGCAACGAGGCCAAGGAAGCCGCACAGAAAACTACATAGTTCGGCCCGTCAACCATTCACAGGCGTCACTGTAACATTCCATGGTTCTCTCAATCACATCAAATGGGAGAGGTGGAGCCGGCGGGGTCTGCGGCCACCAATCAAGAGTGAGGAGATAGTCCCGCAAGAACTGTTTGTCGAAACTAGCCTGCCCCCGGCCGACCACATAATCATATGCCGGCCAAAAGCGGGATGAGTCCGGGGTGAGCACCTCATCGATGAGGATCAGCTCGCCCTCATACCAACCCAGTTCGAATTTCGTATCGGCGATGATGATGCCACGCTTGCGGGCATAATCGGCGGCCTTACTGTATAACCGCTTGCAAATGGAAGCGATTTTTTCCGTTTCCTGCCGCCCAACCATCTCCGCCATCCGATCAAGCGAGATGTTCTCATCATGGGTCCCCAGCTCCGCTTTGGTGGAGGGGGTGAAGAGGATTTCCGGCAGTTTTTCCGATTCTTGCAGGCCGGCCGGCAGGGCAAAACCACAGACCGTGGGGTTCTCCCGGTAGGACTTCCAGAATGAACCGGACAGATAGCCCCGGACAATGCATTCCACGGGCAGGGGTTTGGCTTTTTTCACCAACATACTCCGCCCTTCAAGCTGTTCGCAGTAGGAGGCGCAGACGGCGGGATATTGAGCCGGATCAGCGGAGATGAGATGGTTGGGCACGATATCCCGCAGATAATCGAACCAGAACAAGGAAAGGCTGGTCAGCACCACCCCCTTGTTGGGGATAGGCTCATTCATCACCACGTCAAAGGCGGAGATGCGGTCGGTCGCCACCATAAGCAATTTATCTTCTACTTCATAGAGATCGCGGACCTTGCCACGATGGAGCAGATGCAGATCATCAAAGTTTGTTTCTACTACGGTCTTCATTTCTTCTCCTTTCTTTTCTTTTTGAATGCTACAAAAAAAGCCTCCGATTTTTCGGAGCCCGCCTATATTTCAAAGAGCCGCTGTTTTACGTTACGCCTATGATTGCCCGTTTCGCGGTTTTTGTCAAACCCGCCCTGATAAAACAAGGGTGATCGGTCAATGACCAGCCACCCTTTTTTGCGCCTATGTTTTTTTGAAACATAGGCGATTTTTCCGGAAAAATTCATTCCGCGTCCCTCACCCCGAAAGCACCGTTGTAATCCATCAGCCGGATGTCATTTTTAATCAGGCTTTGCGAGTCCGCATACGCGTCGATCTCCTCGATGACTTGCCGGACTTCCGGAATTTCCAACCCCGAATCCCAAAAAACCTGCATACCGTTCACCAATTCGAACATCAGTATCCGGGCCACGGTTCCGATCTTATCCGCCCGCCCGACTGAAAATCCGAAGTTGCTATTCCGGGCACCGCGAAAATCATACAGATCCAGAATCAAAGGTTCGGCATTGAACCGTATGCCACTGGGATATTCTTGGCCGAATTTCACCCCGACATCCCAAAGATTCCACAATATGCTTTCCGCTTCGAGTATGCCATTCGGCAGTTCCGCCATATCACGTCTGACAATCGCGAAACTTTTTTTATCCGCTCCCAATTTAACAAGTCTCGATTTCAACATATGTACCCCACCGGTCTGATTTTATTGTTAAGCTGCCATATCAAGTGGCAATTTTATCATAATCCGGAACGGCTTGTCCAATATTGACTTTGCCGGTCCAAGAACTATACTTTGAAACAGCACGCTAATATTATTGCAATCCACCTATATGAAGGAAATCAATAAATACATCGATGCCCGCGAAGCGGATATCTACCATATGCCGATCCAGGAACGGATCGACTGGCTCTTGGATTTGAGCAAAAAACATTCCGATGCCTACTGTTCTTCCGATGCCTATCTTTCCCGCAAAAGATATTCCGCCAAACATCCGACGATGATAATCGCTTTAAAATGTATGGACGGCCGGATCCACCTGCCCTACGCGACCAAGACCCCCCTGGGTATCATCAAGCCTTTCCGCAATATCGGCGGAATGTTCGATTTGGGCTGGCCGTATCTGGGCGAAGTGCTCTATAACACGGTCAATGCCGCCATCGAAGATTCCCGCCGGGTCCTGATGATCATCACCTACCACTATTCCAAAGGCGACGGACACCGGGGATGCGCCGGCTTCCAATATGATTGCGCTGCCGCCGTCAAGCACGTTTTCGAAGTCAAAAAGCAAGCGGAATATATTTTCGGCCAAAACCACCAGGCTGTCTATCCGTTGATTTGCGGAATCGAAACCGACGAAGACGCGATAATCCTCCACGACGGGGAAAACAAAGAAATTTTCAATCTGGCTGAAAGCACGGACCCATCCAAAGAATTCCTGACCAACAAATTGCGCGCGATGTATCCGGATATGCCCGACCAAGTGTTGCGCGATTTGTTGCCGCTGGTCACCGGCAACATCGAACACATCGCCGACATCCGCAACGCCCACCGGAATTTGGAACTGGATTCGGTGCATCGCGAATGGATCATTTGCATCGGACGCGGTTTCGACTTTTTGCACGTGCCCAACATCGCGCTCATCATCGGACCATACAGTCCCGACATCAGCGGACCGATCAAGACCGCGGCCGGCATCATCAAATCAAATATGGAGCGCGGGATGATCCCCAAGGACGGCTTCCTGCTTCTGACTTCGGCCCCCTATTCGGAAATCGGCGTGGACAAAGCCCGAGCCGAATTGAAGTCGCAATTTTTAAGCCAATATGCTTCCGAGGTCATCCAAAAGGAACATCCTGATATGTTCAAGTTGATGGTCAAAAAAACGGCCGTCCTGAATTGGCACACGCGCAATCTGGAACTGATCGACCCGACTGATTAGAAGAAAAAGTTAATTTCCGCAAAAAATAAGATGGCTTCCCGCCATCTTTTTTCGTTTGAAATAAAATAACCCGCCCTGAGAAAAAAACAGGACGGGTTACGCATAGCGATCCGTTCGATCAAAGCGACGCGCTGATTTCGTGGAAGCCTTTGCCATACATAATGTTCTTCACATGGATGTTGTCAGCCCTGGTCACGATAACCGTCGACCGGAAATTGCTCGGCCGATCCAAATCGCGCAGGCGGCTGAGATTCAGAAACGAACTTCTGGCACTATTGCTTTTGTGCCGGAAAATCGAATACGGCGGCAACGGTGACATTAAGATGCTGTTGTTCGTGCACGGGTGCACCAGGGTGACTTCATAAATATTGAAGAGGTTCCTACCCTGGGCGTCCTTGGCGAATTTGACGTACGCCAACCAATGGATCCACTCGCCGATTTTCTCCCCGTTCGCCAAAATAAATCCGATCGGCAAGTCAACAGGCTGGAAATCGGACAGGAACAGGATCCTTGAGGGACCGCCGGGACAATCGTGGTACAAATGGGACTGGTAGTCCGGCAAAATGCCGCTACCGGACAGATTATCCACATAATCGGCGTTGCCGACATAGGATACGAACCGGATAAAATCATCCCTGATTTTGCATCTGTTTTTGTTGAACCCGAAATGGATTTTTTTACCCCGCCGTTCAACCATCCGCAGGTTGATAGCGGAGTGGATTTTGCCCATCTGATCCATATCCCCGCAAATTTGGAATGAATATACTCCGCTAGGACAAGCGACGAAAATCGTCCGGGTCATAATATTCATAACCGCGGAAACGACTATGTTACCCCGGTTCACGCAAGTCAGGGCGATAGTCGCGCCGGAAATCATAATCGGCGAGATGCTGTCGATTTCCCTCTCCCAATACCCGGCCGCTTCCGGAGAAGCGATCACATCACCGACCAAATCGATTTCGCTTTTTCCGCAAGTGGCCGGAAAATGTTTCAGAAAACGCCCGAATTTGGTCGACCGATCCATCGGATCGGCAAAGAACATCAATGGTTGTTTGTCAGGATCGGAATCTTCCGGCCAATACGTCCGGGTGATGTGGTCCGTTTCTTCAGTCACCAACACCGGATTGATAAAAAACCCATCGACCGCTTCACGGATGCTGTTTTCCGGCACGGCGTCCATTCCTAAAGTGTCCCTTTTACCGATTTTTTGCTTGCTGATAACCTCCGCCACGGGAGTCCGCATCAAATCCAATGCGGCGCCCAAAACGGTCTGAACCGCAAAATCACAATAGATCCTTTCGATCCCTTTCATCTGGCTCCTCCCTTATTTAAGTTGTATTTTGATTTTATTGGTTGCTTCCAAGCTATCCCAACCGGATTGGTTTGTCAATAAAAGCGTAAAAAACAAAAAAACGGCATTGATTGCCGATTATTGTAGCAGTCCCATCCTATCCACTTCCCATTGAATAAATATCCTGGATTACATCACAAGTGTTTATCACAATGATTCCTGTTCCTCTCCATCCACAGCCGGAGCGTCCGACTCATCCGATGGCAAAGGTTGCTCCTGTTCTACCGGATCTTCAGCATCAAGAACACTCTGAACCTCTTCATTGGGAACCTCTTCTTGAGCATAAACATCATCATCCACAGGCAAGGACGGCTCAGATAGCGGACTGTCAACTTGCTCGCTTATCGTAGGAAAAATTACCGTGTCCAATTTATCTTCAGGCAAACTAAGATCTTTGATTTTGAGTATGGCATCTGTTTTTTCCTCCCACTTTCCAGCAACAAACGAATTATCTGAAGACAATTCCATATCACCAAAAGAAGAATTAGTGCCAATAATACGATTCATATCAAAGAAAAAAACAACCAGAAAGGTTACGATGGAAATCCGTGCCAATGATTTGTAAATCTCTTTCATATTTGAATGTTTTTTATATGGCCCGCGCAAACCTCCTTAAAAGAATTATCTTTTTTTCCGACTGATTTTTTCTTTCTTAGTCTGATTTTCCTTAGTTTCAAAACTTATATTTGAGATATTATCTTCTCTCGACACCCGAACATATTTCTTTTCCAATAAATGATCTTCCGCAGGCAGATCTTCTTTCCCATTTTTCTTTTTCCAAATATTCACGATTTCTTCTTTGATTTTCCTAATCTCTTCATAAACGATAATTACAGCTGGGATAATTATAAGAATGATGAATCCTGGCATCGTCCGAGCATATCCGACTGGATAACCGATATACGGTATCTGAAAAAATTCCTTGCCGATAATCCTATCTTGGCTTACGCTTTCCCTATCTGGATCCTCATTAGCATCTCCTTTGGTTTCAAATACTACCTTACTACCTTCCGTTTTTTTAGAAATGATACGATGCGTGACAGTCACTCTTGGATCTTTGGTCGCCCGCGTTACAATGTCACCGACGTTGTAATCCTCCTGGCTTTTGACAAAAATCAAACTGCCGGTATGGATAGCTGGCTCCATCGAACCTGATTGTACCGTATAAACCTTGTAATTTCCTTTGATCGGAATGAATGTTATGCCGATCAAAATCAGAAATGCGACGATTGCAGTCCAAATGAGATTTTTTAAAATTTTAAAAATTTTATCTAGCATATCTTTTCATATTATCTTATGTGTTACCGCTTTAAGTTCTTTTTCTCCGCATGCACGCATTCTTTGTTCACGCAGTTGTCATCGGTTTTTGAATTGTGGTCATCGCAATCACTCACGCGCTGGCATATCGGCGGGCATCCTTTATTGATTTGCCCGTCACAGTCGTTATCCAGATTGTCTTTGCAGATTTCCTTGTCAGGTAAAATCTCTCCGGAACAATTTCCCCAATTTCCTTGAACGCAAGCTTCAGTCCCGCTTCGACAGATGCCGATATCGATTTTATCGAAATCACCTGAATAACAATTGCGTATGGCGCCATCCGCGCATTTATCCGGATCATCATTACGGATATCCGCGCAACGGAAGTCCTGGTTGCCGTCCGACTGCTGGACAAAAAAAGTTATGTCTGCCTTATATGAATCAGTTTGGATGATATTGCCGACATCCGAATCGATATTCCAATCTACGCCTATATAATAGTTTTTGTTTTTTTTGAGCGGTCCTATATTCCCATTGAAAACATTCGGATTTTCAGCGTCAGCCAAAACCAAGTTAAGCTCCTGCAACGGACCGGTACCGCTGGTTATAAGCCGATCGCAATCAGGCTGAAAAACGTTATCGCCCGCTTTCACATATCTTTTCGAACAAACATCGGCCCAGATCTTAAAATTAATTTTTTTCGCCAACTCGCCATCCCATTTATCAGCTGCCGCATTTTGCGCATCCTCGAGCAATTCCGGTTCAGTGGAGCCGTTATCATCGTTTTCGGTCGGACGGATGGTAGCACAACCCCAAGCGTCTTGGTGTTTGAGGCGCAAACCGATTGTGCCCTCACCGAAATCGCCCGGTTTGATATCATAGAAATCAAAAAATTTCTGCGTAGTCAGGTCCTGTTGCCGCCAGCTTCCCGCATTAGGATGGTTGTCGGCATCCTTATTATAATATCCGGCATAACTTATCTCCAAATCCAATTTCTTATCGGGAAAGTTATGCCAAAAAGGCTCCTTGCCTTGCACGACACAAGCATACGTCTCATATCCCCCCATAGCTAAAATAAAAATGGCTATAATCAGGTTTCTAGAAAATCTTGTTAGAATTTTACTCATTGAGATATATTTTTATAACACGCAATGGGACACCTATTTAGCAATGATTATTCACATTCCCCGTAGATAGCGCCAACCGCATCCAAGTCAAACCCGTCGGAAATACTGTTGTGCAAAGAGAAATCAGTCGAATCAGCCAGTCTTACATATTTGAACATTGAAAGAGGGGTGGAAGATATGTCAAAATATGAAACGCCATCCCCACCAGGTTCACTCGTAGCTACGCCGACAGGATACCAAGTCTTTCCATTGAGACTCACTTCCACATCCGCACTTTCCAGCGGATATGAATCGCGCCCATTGGTCACTTCATAGACAGCGAGGTCATTTCCATTACCATTGCCGACCATATCGGCAAATTTCAAAGTCACCGTCCCATCCTTACCCAGACTATAAAAGTTCG
The DNA here is from genome assembly GCA_041674205.1 of Parcubacteria group bacterium. Taxonomy (GTDB): domain Bacteria; phylum Patescibacteriota; class Minisyncoccia; order Moranbacterales; family UBA2206; genus JAUXSK01. The sequence continues at coordinate 159,543 of JBAYWF010000001.1, read as the reverse complement.
TACCGGTTCCGCTAACCCAATCCGGCGGACCATTGGCTTCATCCGGGTCAGTCCGATCCGGATCAATGACGGGACTACCGTCATTAAGCGTGCCTTGGATATTACTTACGACCTCTGACGTATAGACAGCATCAGCCGAACACTCCTGCTGATAACAAACGAACTGCGGATTGTTCCTGGCTTGTTCCGAATAAAACGTCACATCCGCTTTTATCCCATCCGTTTGAGACGCGCTGGAAACTGAGTCTCCATCACATAAAAATCCGGTTCCGCGATGGAGAGGATCTCCATCTCCGGATGAGACAGGTGCCGGGGTCAATTCTCCAAAGCACCAAACCTTAGCAATATAATAATTTTCGCCTGCAATTATCGGATGTCCATTGCCGCCAGGCCACACATCAGTCGTTGAATCAGCCAGCGTAATAAATTTATTTTTGAAAATATCCGCGGCTTTTCCTTCTAAAAATATGCCTGGATTGCCGTCGTCAAGCATGACTTCCTCATCTTCATATACATTGTCCCCGTCATCCGCCCAAAAAGCGAAACTTAGCTCATCTTGAAGCTCCCCGTTCTTTTCCGTCTTGTCCCCCGCTTCCGCTTCCGGATCTATCAAATCATTTTCAGGAGTGTCCGTTATGTCCACCTTCATGCACGCCCAAGCGTCATTACTGGAAACTTGCAAACCGATCGTGTCTTCCCCTATATCCCCCGGTTTCAAATCTTCAAAATTGAAAAATAGTTGATCGGTGAGGTTGTCATAGGACCAGGTATTGTGCGGACTCGCAACCAAATCTCCCACCGGATCATCAAACCCAGGAATAACAGAATCTATGGCATAACTTGAATTATCAATTTTTAAATTGATAACCCCCGCCGTGAACATATTGCCAGTCGACGTTTCCGTGTCGGAGAAAAACGAATAGGATGCTCCCCCCGCGATGGCCGCGATGGCAATGACGATTGTAAGGCTTTTCAATATTTTCACCATATTGTTTTAATACTTACTTAGGTACTTACTTATGCAAGTAATTAATTATCCTTAGATCTTTATTCTCCCGCCCATTTTGAAAATGAGCGGAAGTGAAAGACTACATCTTGTTTAGTTATTCGTATCGTTGTAATGGATGTAAACATTACCTTCGAACAACCAGGTAGTAGTATCTGGTGTCCAAGAAATGATACTACTGCTCGCAGCATCATATGCACTGCTTGGAATCAACCAAATCTTAGCACCAGTCCCGAAGTTAGCATCTGCAGGATCTGGCAAATCCATTCCTAGATCTGGATTTCCAGCAGCATTGATGTTGCCACCTCCATCGGTCATGTGTGTTCCGATTAATTTACCTGGATTATTACCTGGGTAAGGATCAGCATAATAAATCAAACTGTATGATGAATTAGCGGGTAATCCTTGCGCAGCTAGAGTGTAATCAAATGTATCTCCATCTCCTTGCCAAGCTAATGTTCCTTGTATCCCGTCACCGGTAATCGGTGTCCAAGGTCCTGTCGGATTCTGTATCTCATTTTCAAGAGTCAATGTTTGCACTCCTTCCGCAGGCGTGAAATGTGCCGCGCATGTGAATCCATCATTGTTTCTTGCCTGTTCAACATAGAAGGTCAGATCACCGCCTAATTTATCCGTCTGCACTTCGTTTCCTGCCGTTGGATCGACACTCCACGCGACACCGACACAATGGTCACCCGGTTGGACTGGATCAGCCATCATAGAATCGGCACTCGCGTCTGAAATAGGAAGGACATAGCCTCCTGTTGGTAACACGAAAGAGCTCAATGACTGATCTTCTATAATTATTTGTTCCGATCCGTCTCGGATATTATTGCATACTATTCCACCTCCAACCCCATCGTCAACCCAAACAGTAAGCATCAAAGCGTCGTCCAATTCACCATTTCCATCTACCGCACAAACTGATTCAGCGGCCAATTCCGGATCATTGCATCCATTATCGCTATCAACGACATTATCCACATACATACATGCCCAAGCAGGGTTGCTTGTAAGGTTGAATGTCAACGTGCTTTCACCTGCGTCCCCAGGTTTTACATCGGTACAATTAAAAATCGGTCCGCCTGATGTATTGTCAAACGTACAAGCGCCGTCCGTAGCGCTGTCAGTATGGGTTACGGTCAGGTCGATTTCTCCTGCGGTAAAATTGTTTCCCGTCGATGTTTCTGTGTCGCTGAAGAACGAGTATGTTCCATACCCGGCAATCGCAGCGACCGCAAGCACGATGAGCCCGCTTTTGATCATTTTTTTCATAGTTTTTTTTATTATTTATTAAGCGCTGATTAAAATTATTTTTTATTCCTATTTTATGAATCGGAATAAAAATTTTGAAACTTATGGCAGTTTCCGCCTCGACCTTTAAATATATTAAAATGAGGTTGTTTTCAAAAAACAAAAAACCGGCTCAAACTGAAAAGTTTAAAAAAACTTTTCGGTCTAAACCGGTTTCGCCATTCAGCTCCCCGCGCACACATAAGCGACCAATATATACTCACCAAAAAATCATTCCGATGCGCGGATCATCACATTTTAAACATGGCTCTATGATTCCCTGGTATGTTATAAATATACCACGCAATCAAAAATGGAGCAATTCCTTATTGGCTTTTATTTTGTAAATCATAATTTTACCGTCATCATATACCAAGTCGAAATTGTTCCGCAGGACCTTTGAATTGCGGAAACGGTTGGTCAGGATGTCCTGTCCCCAGATGCCGGACGTGTCCGTCTTGGCGCTTTTGTTCATAATTATCCAGGTCGCGTAACGCACCGGGTTTTTCAAGGATTCTTCCCAATAATGGCCGGTTCCCTCGTGGATATAGTTCTTGTACGCCAGCCCGTTCTGGAAAATTTCCGCCTCGTGGGACAACGCGCTTGCCAGGATGAGTCCGCCGGAATAATTTTCCTTGAACCATTCCACCGAACGGTTTTCCTGTCCGTACACGCTTTCCCATTTCAAGGAAAGGTCATAGGTCAGGAACAGCGGTCCGGAAAAAAATGCGCCGACTTGGAAAACGATGAGCAGGAAAACGGTAATTTTACGGTACGCTCCGCCCGCGGCCAGCCAGCCTATAAAAATCGCAAGGAGCGGCAGCATCGCGAGAGTGTAACGGATGCCGGCTTCGTCAGCCAGATTATTCCCCTTGTCGAAGATGCCGGCGAAACCGAGGAACGGCGGCAGGAGCGAAACCTGGCCCAGATACATCAGCACCAGGATGAACAGCGGAAACGCGACAGAAACCAACACGGCCGGAATGAACAGATAGGCATAGCGGATATTCCTCCCGCAAAACCACAAGAGCGACAGGAAGCCCGCTATGCCCGCGAAAAAAACCACCAGACCGTTGCCGATGGCCGCGGTCCACCAAAATGTCAGAAGTGCCTTGGACAAATCGTGCCGGTAATAATCCGTAGGATCCCCGCGCATAATTTCGGACGGGCTTCCGCTCCGGACAGTTTCAGCGACCGTTGCCACATCCGCGGCATTAGGATGGGTCCAATGCAAAGGATCGCCGAAAATCACCAGCGAGTAGGCCAGCCACAGCAAGACGCCGAAAGACGCCAGCGTCATAAAAATCAGGAATTTGCCTTCCACGATCCGATACCGATGAGACGCGTTGAAATTTTTTATGAAAGTGACGATGGGCACGGCGGCGGCCGATGCCGCCAAAACCGCGTAGCCTTCATAGCGGGTCAGCGTGCTCAAAAAAACAAAGAAAGCCCCGCCGGACAGATCCACCAAGTTGTCCGTCCTGGCCCAGCGGGAAAGATAATAGATGCTGCCGATGATCGTCAGATTGAATAGCGGTTCCATCATCGCCATACTCTGGAGCAAAAGCATATTGAAACTGGACATATATACCAAAGCGCCGAGAAAGGCCGCCGTCCGATCGCGGAAAAGCAGTTCGACGGTCTTGAAAACGAAATAGACCGACAGGACGAAAGCCGGCATCGAAACGCAAGCTCCCGCCCAACCGGAATGCCACATAAAATCATTCCAGATGAACGGCACCATCAAAAGATGCAGAAGCGGCAGCCACAAGCCGCCGAGCTGGCCCAAACCGGGATTCAAATTGTCCACGATTTTGCGGGCCATATTGAGATGGGATTGCGCGTCGAAATAGGTGGTGTTCCGCTGTCCGTCCAAATAGAAAAAAAGGAAGCTGGCCAGACTGAAAAAAACCGCCAAGGCCAAAGTGACCGGCAATATGTTTTTGCGGAAGGACGCGCTGATTTTTTGAAAAAATCCGACCATAGTGATCAATTGCTTCTTAACCGGTTAAATATCCAGGCCTTGGTCCGTTGCGGGATGAGATACATACTCAAAAACTGGCAGGCGAAATATAGTTTATCGACCGGACGCATCCTGTAGCCGTATTCGAAAACCGCCTTGAGCCGCACATACAGCGTGTCGCGCTCCTGGCTTCTCGCCTTATAGACGGAAATGGAACCGCGGTTGACCCGGTATTTCAACAGGACATCCGGCAAATTAGCGAACTCCCCGTGCAATCCGAGCTTGAAATACAATTCATAATCGCCGGCCGAATCGATCAAACAATAGCCGCCGACCCTTTTGGCGATGTCCGTCCGGTAGATCACCGCCGGATGGCAGAACGGATTATACAGGAAAATTTTCCGGCGTATCTCCCGGTCAGTCAAGTTGTACGGCCGCTTATTCAGGACAACCATCCCCTCATCACACACTTCCATCGTACCGCCGCTGATGGCGACCTGGGGATTTTTTTCCATAAACCTGACTTGCTTTTCCAAACGGTCCGGGTAGGACCAATCGTCCGCGTCCATCTTGACGATATATTTCCCGCGGGCTAGCGCGAGTCCCTTGTTGAGCGTGCTGGAAATCCCCAAATTTTTTTCATTCCTGGACGCCCGCACCCGCGGATCGCGCCCGGCATATCCGGCAATCAGCTTCCAAGTCGCGTCCCGGCTACAATCATCGATGACGATCAATTCGAAATCGCGATAGGTCTGGTCCAAGATGCTTTCGATGGCGGCGCTGACATATTTTTCCTCATTGTACGCGGACATCAGGACGGAAACTTCCGGTTTTTTTTCATCCATAATATTAATCTTGATGGTTAATGGTTAGTTGAGATTTATTTTTTCAGTGATGATGTAGTTCGGCCGGTTCTGCAATTCCTTGCACATATTGATCTGGTACATCGAAACGATTCCGAGCATCACCATAAACAGACCGTTGTTCATTATGATGAAAGCCGCCAATATCCCAGTCCCGCTGAACAGCGCCGACCCGATGCAATACCGCCAAAAAACCATCCCGGCCGTCAGCAAAAATCCGCCGAAAAAAAGGAGCGCGCCGAACAAAAAAATCACTTTCATCGGAAGCATGCTGAAAGAGGTTATGCCGACCCTGGCCAGCGACAGCATTTTGTTGAAAGTATAGGATGATTTTCCGCCCCGCCTCTTGCCCGCTTTATATTTCACGATAGCGCTTTCAAATCCGATCCAGCTGATCAAACCCCGGTAGAATTTGTTTTTTTCCGTCAGCTTGTTCAATTCATCCATCGCCCGCCGGCCGATCAATCTGAAATCGGCCGAACCGCTTTCGATATGCACTTCGGAAATGCAGTTTAGCAGGCGATAGAAAATGCCGGAAGCGATCTTTTTGAAAAAAGAGATACCTTCGGTTTCCTCCCGCTTGGTATTCACGATCTCAAAGCCTTGCTCCCATTTTCTGATCAGCTCGGGAATCATTTCCGGCGGATGTTGCATATCCCCGTCCATAGTTATCACCGCCGCTCCCCCGGCATTGGCCATCCCGGCTTCGATCGCGGCTTGATGCCCGAAATTGCGGCTGAAATTCAAAGCTTTGATCCCTTTTCCGCTCCCCGCCAGATTGATTATTTCCTTCCAAGTCCCGTCTGAACTGCCGTCATTGACGAAAATGACTTCGAATTCGTAGCCAGGGACGGACCGGATAACCTCCTCCACTCCGGCATAGACCGGGCGGATGTTTTCTTTTTCATTATAGACCGGTATGACGATAGAAATCTTTTTGCGCATATATTATGGAGGATAAAAAAATTACAAGAGCCAGCCCGCAGATGAAATCGTTTATTATCTGGATCGGATCGCTATGGAAAAAAAATGCCAGGACCGCGGTAAGCGAAACGGACGCGAGGGATATCGGGATCAGCGTGTATTTTCTAAGCGCGATGAAATAGGCGGAAAACAGATTGGCCAGCGAGGCGGCAAAAACCATCCAGCCCAGCCGCGGCAGAATCGGCGCGAAAACGGCATAACGCCCGCCAATCAAAAGCTTGATGACGAACTCTGGAAAAATCTGCAGGACCAGCGTTATGGCCAGTCCGAGCACGGCCACTACCGCGAACGCTTTCCGGAAAAGCGCCGCGTTTTTTTCCGGCACATTTTTCAGCCTGACCATCGGCAACATCACCATAACTATCGGGCTGGTAGCGAAAAAAATTATCCTGGCTACCGTCGCTATGCCGCCGTACAAACCGGCTTCTTCCGCCGGAAAGTAGTGCCGCACGAAAATGATATCGCTTGCGTAAAAGAATGTCACGCAAAAAACCGCTACCGCCACCAACAAACCGAATTTGAATTCCCGCCTGAACGCGGGATGCCGCCAACGCGGCAGGATGCTCCAATTTTCCGGAACCAGGACGTCTTTGGTTTTGGAAAAAACATAGGCCAAAGCGATGAGCTGTCCGGCCAGCAAACCGGCGACCGCTCCGGACGACCGCCAGCCGGCATAGACGAAAGCGATTGCGAGAAACAAGCGGGAAGCGGAAAAAATCACATCCGCCGCGGACACGCTTTTGATTTTGCGCATTCCTTGCAGATAGGCCCGGCGGAAAGAGAACAGCACATTGGCCAATAACAACAACATCAGGATCAGCAGCGGATAGATAGAAGAAAAATTCAAAAACTCCTTCACTGCCTGATGGAAAAAAACCAGACCGACGGCCAGCGCCGCAATCGCCAGCACGGCAAGCTTCCGAAACTCCGCGATAACGGAAGACATTTCCCCTGACTTGCCGGACTCGGCATTGGAAGCCAGGCTGATAGTGAAAAAAGAAAAGACGGACGCTAGGACGCCGAATTGCAAAAACAGCGAGATGGCCGCCTGCGCCTCGCCGAAATCCGCCACATCCATCAGCCGGCCCAGGATAGGATGGTACAGATAATTCAAAAAAGCAGCGGCGGCGGAACTGAAAAAGAAGATGGAGCTGCTTCTGGCAAATTCATCCGCGAACAAAGCTTTGATTGTGTTCGTTTCGCTACGCATTTTTTTTGACTGCCAAATGGAAACCGTGCACCGTCTTTTCCCAATAGTGGGGCTTGAAAACCAATTGCCACAGCGCCTTCCAGGAAGCGATGCTCATCATCAGCCAATACACCGGCACCAGAAAAACATATTTTATCATATCCCACTGTTCCCGCTTCGCGCAACCGATCATATAATAATAGACTTGCAGGAAATTCCCGAATACCAAAGAGAAGATGGAAATATAGAAAACCGGCTTCGGATACAAAGGTTCGATGAGCGGGCCCATCGTCGCGCGGAAAGAGAAATAGGAAATGACCAGCAGCCACATCAACGGATTGATGAAAATCGAAAGGACTTTTCCGCCCACTACCAGTTGGAAAGTGAGAACCTGCGGATTCCTGAGATCCGACGCGAATTCACACGGCCGGCGCATATGCACGAGATACGTCTGCATATAGCCTTTAATCCAGCGCGAACGCTGGCGCATCCAATTGCCGACTTTGCTGGTCGCTTCTTCCATCGTATTGGAATTGAAAATCTCGGTGCGATAACCCAATTTGGCGATCCGGATCCCCAAATCGCAATCCTCCGTCACGTTGAACGGATCCCAGCCGCTCAGCAGCTGCAGATCCCGCGTGCGGAAATGGTTGGAAGTTCCGCCCAGCGGAATCGGCGACTTGATCGATTGGAGCCCGACCAGCACCAGATTGAACCACAAGGCATATTCCGCCGAAAAAAAACGTGTCAGGATATTTTGGCGGGCATTGTAGAAATTAAGTTTGGCTTGGACGCAAAGGACCTTTTCATCCTTGAGTTTCCGGAAGGCCAGATAGGCTTTTTTCAATTGGTCCGGATCAGGGATATCTTCCGCGTCAAAAATAACGGCATATTCCCCCTTGGCATGGCACAGCCCGTAATTGCAAGCTTTGGGCTTGGTCTTCGGATGGCCATGCGGTACGACGATAATCCGGAAATAACCAGGTAAATCCATCTTCTCCGCTTCCGCGATCGTCTGGGGATCGTCCTCTTCCAGAAGAAGCTGCACATCCAATTTGTCTTTCGGCCAATCGATTTTGGAAATGGCCCGGGTGAATTGGGGGATGACTTGCCACTCTTTATAGAGCGGACAAAAAATCGTATACACCGGAAGTTTTTCGCCGTCCAACTCCCCTATCTCGGCGGCGGTTATTTTTATCTCGCGCGATTTTTGGAAACTTTTGATGATCAGAAAAAAATTAAAAAGCAGATCCAAAAAATAAAAAGCGGACAAGACGGCGACCACAACGATCAGCGCGCTTTTGATATCCATCAGGGCTCCCGCCAAAACCAGGCCAGCTATCAGCAATAGGACGATTTTTTGGTAAGGCTGGCAAGTTTGGATGGCGCTATGCCGGTGAGGCAGATCGCTGTGAGTCACGAAATAATTCCCTTTGTAACGGATACCGTTGCCGATGGCGCCGGAGTAGGCGCAGTCGCGGAAATTTATCGGTTTTTTCAAGGGTTTTTTCTTTTTGCCCTCTTCAAAACCGATCCTCTCCGGAGAGGAATTTTGCGGACCGTTGCCGGCCGTCTGCGCCTTTCGATATCGTATATACATCGGGTTTTATTTATTGGAAAATCCAGCTGCCGCAAATAAAAAACCGGCCAGAACCGGAAAGTTTCGCAACTTTCCAACCTAAACCGGTTTCGCCATTCGACTCCCCGCGCAAACATAAGCGACCAAGCGACCCTTTCAAAAAAAAATCATCCCAATACGCGGATCATAGCCTCCTTGGATATTTTTTAAACTTCAGACTATGGCAAGCATATCAGCCGGACCAAAAAAAATCAAGGCTGGAAAATGCTTGAAAAAAAAATAAAAATCCGCCGGAACAGGTTTGCTGCCCGGCGGATCGGAATAGGTCGGTTCTTGCCGGCGATCCGTGCGCCGGGATCCATACCGGAAACCGGCAGGGACTGCCGCCAGCCCATCAAACTAATGTGAAAATCCGGCCGTTATCAATTGGAAACATCCAGCGGATATCGCCAGCGTCGATCATAACCGGAATTCCTTTGATAACTTTGACACCGCAATTGTCCGCGACCTCCTCCATAACATCCTTATACCTAGCAAGCACGCTGACTATGGACCATATCACGCCGTTCCATTCGGAGGTCCGTACCGTAAAAATTTCTTCTTGGGACCGGGCGTCACGGACGCACTTCATCTGGGACAACAAGATACACTTTGCGATATCCGGCCTTGGCGGGAAAAACATACCCACGTAATGCACGAACCGATCATCTTTCATCAGCTTCTCAAGCTGTCCATCCGACACTAAAAACCCATCATCATCTTTCATAGCTAAAATTCCTCTCCTTCTGGATTACGCATAGATATATCATTTTTTTTCAAGTTGTTAAAGAAAAGACCGCCGCTAAAAATAACTCTTATGGCCGATGCCATATATCTTATATTAGCATACGAAGCAAAATCCGCTTTTCAAGCGGTTCTTGCTATTGGAAAAACAGCCTCGGAAAAAATCAGGGACGGTGGAAATCGACGGCTTTTTCAGCGCCGCCGGACAGCGAGCGTGCCGGCGAAAACCGCCAGCATAACCAAGACGATGGAACCGCCGGTCGCGAGATCGAAATAAAAAGAGGTCCAGATTCCCGCGATGACGGAAAAAAGTGAAACGGCTTCGGCATAGATGATCGTCCAGGTGAAATTTTTCCTGAACTGGAGCGCCGTCACCACCGGAATGACGATGAGGGCCGAGATTAGAAGCACTCCGACAATCGGGATGGCCAGCGCCACGGTCAAGGCGGATAGGATGATCAGGATGGAATTCACCAAGCGCGTCGGAACGCCGCTGATCCTAGCCGCTTCCTCATCGAAAGTGACATAGACCAATTGTTTATAAAAAATGCCCAAGACCGAAACCACCACGAATGCCAAAATAAAAATCATACGCACGTCAGCCGCCGACACGGTCACGATGCTTCCGAATAGATAGTTGAGCAGACTGGCGTTGAAACCGTTGGCCAAGCCCAAAATGACGACTGCGAGAGCCAGGCTTCCGGAAAGAAAAAGCGCCAGCGCCGACTCGCCGAAAAGCCGCTTGGAAGTCCGCAGTTTTTCAATGCCTAAAGAAGCGGCGACGGCGGAAATAATGGCCGTCACTACGGGATTTATTCCCAGCCACAATCCGATCGCGATGCCCGCCAGGGAAACATGGGCCAGCGTATCCGCGATTAGCGAATATCTCCTGAGCACCAGGAAAATACCGATGAGGGGAGCGATTATGGCGACAATGATGCCCGCTTCCAGCCCCCGCACTATGAAACCGTATTGGAAAATATTTTCAAACATCTTGATCATGATGATGATGGGTTAAGATTTTTATTTTTTTATCGCCGATTTCCGCCGATTCACTTTCGGCCAAATATTCTTCCGGGGAAATATGGCAGGTCAGCGTCTTATCGACGCAGGCGATGTGCATAACTTCCTGCGTCAAACGCCGGATATCGTGGGATACCAATACCAAGGTCAGCCCCGCTTCCCGGTTGAGTTTTTGCAACAGCGCGAAAAAGCTATCCTGGGCATCCCTATCCACGGCAGCCGTCGGCTCATCCAGGAAAATAACTTCGGGCCGGTTGACCAGCGCCCGGGCGATGAACACCCGTTGCTGTTGTCCGCCGGAAAGATCGCCGATCAGCCGGTCTTTAAACTCCCGCATATCGACTTGGTCAAGCGCATCCAAGACCGCTTTTCTATCCGCTTCCGTAGTGCGTTGGAATAAGCGTTTGCCGGCATACCGCCCCATCAGCACCACTTCGAAAACACTCGCCGGAAAATTGGCGTCGAAATTGGCCAGCTTCTGCGGCACATAGCCGATTTTGTGCCAATCTTTGAAATCACGCATATCCAAGCCGAACAGCCTGACCGATCCCCGGCGCGGAACAAGCAGATTGAGCATCAGCCTGAGCAAAGTCGTTTTTCCGGCGCCATTCGGACCGACCAAACCGATATAATCACCTTGATGGATCGCCAGAGTGATGTTTTGCAAAACATCTTCCCGGCCGTCATACGAAAAAGAGACATCTTCCACTTCGATGATATTTTTAGTATGGTCCACCTTGTCGGATTTTTTCATTTTTGAAACCGTTATCGCCATAGATCCGTTATTATCCATTTTATCTTTTAAAAAAATTTTATTTCGCGCACTCCAGCGCGATCCGCAAATTGGCCAGGTTTTCCCGCATAACGGTCAGATAATTTTTACCTCGGGACAAATCTTCATCGCTGAGTCCTTCAATCGGATCCAACACCAATGTTTTGGCGCCGACTTCGTTGGCGATCGTTTCAGAAAGCTTGGGACTCGCCAGACTTTCAAAAAATATATATTTCACCCCGTTATCCTTGGCAAAACGGGAAATCCCAGCCAAATCCCGCAAGGAAGGTTCGGCATCGGGAGACAGACCGGCGATCGCCACTTGGTTGAAACCATAGGCATCAGCCAAGTAACCGAAGGCGCTGTGGGCGGTGATGATATTTTTTTCCGCGCAACCAGCCAAGCCCTGGCGATATTCCCGATCCAATCCGTCCAACCGGGATTCGAGAGCCGCCGCATTGGACCCGTAGTAATCCGCGTTTTCCGGATCGGCTTGCTGGAAAGCTTGCGCGATCTTGCCGGCCATCTGCCTGACCAGTGACGGATCAAGCCAAATATGGGGATCAGTTTCCGCCTGCCCATCCCGTTCCATCTGCCGAGCAGCCAAGCCCTCTCCCGCCCAAATGATAGTCGTTTTGCCGGCATCGATATTTTTTTCGACATTCTCTCCCCAAGCTTCCAAGCCGGCGCCGTTCATAATGATAATCCGGCTGTTTTCCATTTTCGCCATATCCCGGGCGGTCGGTTCGTATTCGTGCGGTTCCGCTCCGGCCGGCACGATATCGGACACGGCCGCCCGGTCGCCTCCGATTTCAACGGCTATGAAATAGAGCGGATAAAAACTGGCGACTACCTCGAGTTTTTTTGCCGCGACGTCTCCGGAAGGCCGCCCGCCATTTCCCATCCGCAAAAAAAATAATCCGGAAACGGCCAGTCCGAGGATAATCAAAATGATGATGATATTTTTACCCATATTTTTTATCTGCAATTTCGACACAAGCCGTAGAATTCCAAAGAATGGGCCAGGACTTTGAATTTCTCATTCCTATAAATCCTGTCCTCCTGCCGTTTCAAATGGTTTCCCATAGCGATTTCTTGCACGCGGTTGCATTTGGTGCAAACCAAGTGATGGTGGTGCTCCGGCGACACTATCTCATAGTAGGTCTTGCGATCGGCGATCCGGATTTCCTTGATGATGTTTTTTCCGAGCAAAAAACCCAGCTCGCGATAGACGGTGGTGCGATCGGCCGCCAAGCCCGACGCTGACAGGCGCGCCCGGATTTCCGAAGCGGAAAGCAAACATTTATCCGCGAACAAAATCCCGATCATCGCCTTGCGTATTTTAGTGAGGCGATGGCCGTCCGATTTTATTTTTTCGAATATCCCGTCGATTTCCAACATATCGTTTATTGCAACATTGTTGCAATAAATATACCACGTTGCGATCCTGGCGTCAAAGCGGACGCGGCGAAAAACGGAACGGACGGACTTTTTTGTCCGCCCGTTCTAGGAATTTGCCATTGTTCCGGTCCGGATCATCACCTGGAATCGTCATCGATCAACATCACATACAAAGTCGGAATGACGAAAAGCGTCAGGAAAGAAGACAGGAGTAATCCGAAAATTATGGTCGATCCCATCGCCAGCCAAGTTTCATTGGAAAGCGTCACGGGCGTGATGCCGGCAATGGTGCAAACGGATGTGATGGTAATCGCTTCCAAGCGCGATTTCCCGGCGTCGATGACCGATTCGAAAAAAGCGATGCCGGTCCGGACATTGAGGTTGATCTTATCCACCAGGATGATCGCGTTTTTAACCACGATTCCGAACAGCGCCACGATTCCGATGAGGCCCGGAAAACTCAGACTGACCCCGAACAGCGCCAGGCCGAAAAAGACGCCGATGAGCGCCAACGGGATAGTCACCAACACGATGAAAGTTTTTTTGAAAGAATTGAATTGGATGACCAGCGTCGCAATTATCAGGACCAACGCGATGGCCATCGCACGGATGATCGATTGCACCGATTCGGCATTCTGCTCGTTTTCCCCGCCATAAACTATCTCATAGCCTTGGGGCAATCCATAATCCTTGATTTTGTTTTGGAATTCCGCGACAGCATCGGTGGAAGAAATCTCCCCGCTCACGCCTGCCGAAAGCAGCACGGTCCGCCGCTGATTGATACGGGTGATCTTATCGACCGACGGTTCCAATCTGATCTGCGCGACATCCCGCAAAAAAATCGATTCTCCGGCATTGTTTTTTATTTGCAGATTTTGCAAAGCTTCCAAATCAGGAATTTTTTCTTCCCCGAAACGAGCTATGACTTTTATCTCGTCACCCCCTTTGATTATGTCAGTCACTTCCGTTCCGGAAATCGCCATCCGCATCGTCGATCCGATTTGCGACGCGTCGACTCCGAGAAGTTCCATCCGGTTATGGTCCAGCAGAAAAACATAATCAGCCGGGGAATTTTTCAATGAGATTTCCGCGTCCACGACTCCTGGGACGGAAGCCAATATGGGTTTCAAATCTTGGGCGATGCCGTCCAAAACATCCAGATCATCGCCTATGATTTGCGCTTCAAAAGCCGAACCGGACGGCGGACCGCCGCTCAAGGTCTGGACGGTGATAGCTGCCCCCTGGATATCGGCGATGTCCCGCCGCAAAACTTCCGCGAAATCATATGATTTGATCGCGCGGTTTTCCTCTTCTTGGAGTTTGAGCGTGATCTGAGCCTTGTGCGAAGGGTTCGCCGAACTGTTTATGAAACCCCCGCTGAATCCGCCGCTGCCCACGACCGTGGAAAGACTGATTATTTCCGGATGTTTGGTCAGCCTGTCTTCCACTTGCGAAACGATTTTCTCCGTTTCCTCCAGGCGCAATCCGACCGGCGCTTCAACATTGACGAATATCAGTTCCGAGTCGACAACCGGAAAAAATTCACTCTTGACCACTCCCGTAATCGGCAAAACGACCGCGGCGAAAAGGAGGAACGTCACCGAAACCACCGTTGCGATCCTTCTTTTTTTCGTAATTAAAATTTTTCTCAAATATTTTTCATAGACCGGAATCAGCCGGTCGAAACGGATGATACCATGGATCAGCCGCGACAAAAACGCCCCCTCTTCGTGATTGCTTTGGGTCCGCAATTTTTCCTTGATCAACCCATCGTCGCGCCATTCGCGATCCATCAATTCGGCGTTGGCCCGCAACACGGTTTTCCCTTGCCGGAAATACCAATCCAGCATCCAGTAGGCCGCGATCGCGCTGACAGACAAAAGCCCGGTCCTGACAATCAAGCCCTGGACATACCAACTGGAAATTCCCACGGACACCACAAGGGCTAAATATGCGAAAAATGTCTTACGGGTCAAACGCACGCGCTCAAGCACCGCCGCCAATGGATGATTGATAAGCAAGGCTATGGCCAGGGATGCCAAAAGCGTCACTGAAACCGTAATCGGAATGGAGCGGATATATTGCCCTATGATACCGCTGGCAAAAAGCAGGGGTAAGAAAGCCCAAACGGTCGTAAGGGTCGTAGTCAATAATACCATTTTGAAATCATTCAATACCAGCAGAACCGCCTCTTCCGGCGTGAATTTTCCCGTCCGGAGATATTGCTTGGTAGCGCTCACCACCACGATCGCATCATCTACCAGAAGCCCGAGCGCCAGGATGAGCGAAATCATCGAAAGAAAATTCAAACTGATTCCGACCTGGAGCATCACGCCGAAAGTCGCGAAAAAAACCAGCGGAATCGCCAGACTCGCCACCAACGCCTCTTTCAGTCCGATGACCAGAAACAGGATCGCAAAAACCAAAATGATCGTCAAGGTGAAATCATGCACCAATTGGTCGAAATTTTTCCTGATTTCTTTGGCCGTATCGATGGTGATGTCATAAGTTATGCCGGCCGGAGCGCCTTTGATCATCTCATCCAGCTTCACTTTCGACGCATCAGCCGTCTTAATGATCGAGCCTCCGGTCTTTTTGACGATATCAATATTCACGCTGTCCGCCGGCTTTTCTCCCTGGAGGGAAAAACGGGAAAAAACGGTTTTCTTGATAGCCCGATCGCGCACTTCCGCCATATCCTTGAGATAGACTATCGCACCGTCAGCCGTGTGGAAAACCGGGATATTCCCCAAAGCTTCCGCATCAAAAAAACGCGCGTCGGTCCGGATGGCATAATTATACTCGCTCCCTTGGAAGTTGCCGCCCGGAATCTGCAAGTTGGATTCCGCCACGATCCTGTTGGCCTCCAGCGGAGACAGGTCATAGAAGGCCAGCTTTTCCGGATCATAGGCGATTTCAAATTCGCGCTCATCCCCACCTGAAACCATCACCTCGCGCACGCCGGAAATCTTTTCCAATTCAGTCTGGACATCTTCGGCGAAATCACGCAAAACGAAACCATCATAAGGTCCGGCGATTGAAATGGAAAAAATCGGCGTGTCATCGACCGATATTTCGGTGACGGCCGGATCATTGGCGTCCTCAGGAATTTTTTCTTTGGCGTCATCTACGGCATCCCGCAATTTTCGGATACTGCCATCCAAATCGGCATCAGCGTCGAATTCCACCGTGATGGAAGAAATCGAATTGGAAGAATTGGACGTGATTTTGTCGATATCCTTGAGTCCTGCGATTTCCGTTTCCAATTTTTTCGTCACCAGATCTTCGACGTTGGCCGGCGACGCTCCGGGAAAAACCGTCGTTACCACCGCCATCGGGATCTTGACCTCCGGATCGGATTCGACCGGCAAAACGATATATGAATAGATCCCCACGCCGGCCAACAATAGCATCAGAAGGATCACCACCCGGAAATTGGTAATAAAAAAATTCAAAAAACCCTTCCGGAGTTCCGGCCGGAACTCCAGTTTTTCGAGATATTGGTAATCGGAAGATTTTCCACTATCGGACATATTATTATTGTATGGTTATCTTATCACCGTCTTGGACCAGCCGGCTTCCTTCAATGATGACCAGGCTCCCGGCCGCAAGACCCGTCCGCACTTCGGCATTCTCTCCGAAAATCTTCACGATTTCAACAGGATCTTTCTTAGCTCGCCCGTCTTCCGCTACGAAAAGATACGTTTCGTTCTGCCCGACCGTCACAGCGGAAAGCGGCAAAATCATCGAATCATCCCTTCCGGCTTTCCGCCGCGCATCGACAAAAACGTCGACGACCGTCCCGATAACCAAAGTATCGGCCCCGGATGGCACCGCCTCCACTAAAAATCTCTTCGTCACCGCGTCAGCCTGGATGGAAACATTGGCAATCTTGGCTTGGACCTCCTTATCGCCGCTATCGACGGTTACCGTATCCACCGCTTTCACATCTGCCAATTCCTCCTGGCTCACATAAAACTTGATTTTAACCTTCTCTGGCCTGGAAATGGTCGCCAAAATTTGTCCGGCTGAAATCGAATCTCCAACCGCGATATTTTTAGCGGTCACATAGCCGGCGATCGGCGACTTTACCAGGCGGTTATCCATCGCCGATCTGAGCGCGACCTGCGCGTTTTGTTTTTGCAATTTGGCGATGTCCTTGGCGGTCTTATTATCTTTCGTATCATCTTTGTCATAGTTCCGCTTGGCCTGGTCATAAGCCTCGTCGGCTTGCTTGAACGCGTTTTCCAATTGCTGGATCTGTCCGCTGGCAAATCCTTCCTTGCCTATTCCGGCCAATCCGGCTGGATCGTCGATCCGGACCAAAATTTTTCCGAGCGCCACTTGGTCGCCCAAACGGAAATCCACCGCGGCCGCCGTTCCGGCCGCTCCGGCCATGATATGTATCTCCTGGTCGCCCGCGACAATCGCCGGATATTTGATCCGGTCGCGCGACTCTTTCAATCGCTCGATTTTTTCAACACCCACCGCGACCGCCTTTTTTTCCTCGACAAAAACTCCCAGACTTTTTTCGCCTTCCCGGAAAACAGCCAAAATGGCCACCAATCCCAGCAAAAAAATGGAAATAAAAACTTTCCGCCTATTTTCTCCGATTATCCGCATCATATTTTTTATTGATTTATCCTTTAAAAAGCATCTGATTATCCTACCAGCAAAAACCGCTCCGGTCAAGCGCGGGAACAGCATTCCAAAGCCTCGTCCGCATCGATGCCAGACCGCACATCCAAAGCAAAAACAGGATCCTCACGGACCCTGTTTTGATATGCCGTTTCCGCGGAACTAAATCCGCTCCCACGGCAAGCCTTCCTTCCCGAAGTGCCCATAGGCAGCCGTCTCTTGAAAAATCGGCGACCGAAGACCCAGAGTTTCAATGATCGCTTGCGGACGGAAATCGAAATTCTTTTTGACGATTTCAGACAGGCTCTCCCCCTTTTCATTGAGAGCTTCCACCATCAACGGTTCGGCTTTGCCGATAGCATAGGCCACGCTCACCAGACACTCCTTAGCCAAGCCTTGGGCTACCATCTGTTTAGCCACATAGCGGGCCATATAGGCGGCGCTGCGATCGACCTTGGTCGAATCCTTGCCGGAAAAAGCCCCTCCCCCGTGCGGCACCAAACCGCAATACGTGTCCACCATGATCTTGCGTCCGGTCAGTCCCGTATCCGCTTCAAATCCGCCCTGGACGAAATTGCCGGTCGGATTCACCAAAATTTCAATTCCGGAAATATCCCCGATTACCGGAATGATGACGCCGTCGATGATTTGCTGGCGGATCTGGGCGCTATCAATGGATTTGTCGTGCTGGCAACTCACCAATACGGAAGATATTTTTCCGTTATGGACGCTGATTTGCGTTTTCCCATCCGGCCGCATCCAAGCGAAATCCGCGTTATCATTCCTGAGATCTTCCATCTTTTTCGCCAGCCGGTGCACCTTCACGACCGCTTCCGGCATAAACTCCTCCGTTTCGTCCGTCGCGTAGCCATACATTATCCCTTGGTCCCCCGCGCCGCCCGTATCGACTCCCTGCGCGATGTCCGGCGATTGCTTGACGATCCGCACCGAGATATCCAAATCCTGGTCATAACCGATTTTTTTATAGACCTCCCGCGCTATTTTCTCAAAATCGACATCCGCTTTAGTCGTCACTTCCCCGCCGATAACCAAAGTGCCGTGTCCGCCGAAAGTTTCCACCGCCACGCGGCTCATCGGATCCGCTTTGAGACAAGCGTCCAAGATGGCATCGGAAATCTGATCACAGACTTTGTCCGGATGGCCGGCTGTGACGCTTTCCACCGTATAAGTTTTTGGTTTGTATAACATATTTTTTGAATATTTTTTTAAATTAAAAAATCCCTTCGCCAAAAAGAGATAAGAAATCGACCATTTATCTCTTCTCGGAGACCACCGACGCGCGATGCGCCGATAAACCGAGCTGGAAGGGGCACCCTTTCTTGGAAGTCACTCCAAGATGGTTGCCGGATGGGTCGTCGAGCCAGTGCTCTGCCATCACTCTTGATAAATACCTTATTCGATTGTTTTTTGATTATAACATAGCTTTTTAAAAAAATCCAGACTCAACGTTCGTACAAACCGACCAGAATCGCTTGCTGCAAAATATGGCCTTTCATGGCCTGTTCCAAATCATTTTTTGCCGCCTGGCCGCCCAAAGACAATTCCGTATCAAGCGCGTACAGCCTGAATTCGTAATGATGCGTGCCGTTTGGCGGACAAGGACCGCGATAACCGAAACTACCTGAACTGTTCAATCCTTGGACGCCAGGTTCCGGAACATCGTTTTCAGCGATTCTAGCCAAAGACGGATCCATATTGAATATGATCCAGTGTGTCCACCCTCCGCTTACCGGAGCATCGGAATCATGCATAATAAGAGCCAGCGAACGGGCCTCAGCCGGCACATCGGAAATTCCGAGCGGCGGGTTGATATTTTGTCCGTCACAAGTATATTTTTTGGGAATCATCGAATCGCTTTCAAAAACAGCGCTAGTGATTTCCATATGCTTATTATTACGACATTATAAGTCCATCAAGTATTACAACCGGACCTTAAAAATATCTCTCAAAAGAAACCCTCTGGATTACAAAAAAAATGCAGAAGAAAAATCCCGCCAGGAAATCGGGATTCTTCCTTCTGCATTCCTCAAACGAACGTTCTGGAAATAGATGATTTCAATGCCTTGCCATCTCCCATACAAATATAGTATATATCCCTGGTTTTTTGCTTAAAGAAAAAATAACCTTCATATTTAAAAAAACTTTATTTAAAATTTATACCAATCAGATTTGCTTTATTCCGGCTATTAAATTAGAATAACATTGTAATCGGATATGGACTTCTCCCTCTATTCCATCATCTCTATCCGCTATTTTTTTATCAGACACGATTTACTTTTAATCTACGTCCGCCGTCACTATCCCATCGTTTTTTTAATAAGACCGTCTTGCGTCTAATAATCTTTTTTGTTAAATAGAATGCTCCCGGGCATTGGTTCAACTTATTATGAAAATCCTTATCATTGAAGACAATGAAGACATATCCGAATCTCTCAAGATGAGCTTGGAAGAACATTGCTTTGCCGTAGATGTCGCCAAGGACGGGGAAAAAGGCGCTTATCTGGCAAAAATCAACAATTATGACCTGATACTTTTGGATTATGTCCTGCCGAAAAAAGACGGGCACCAAATTTGTCTGGAAATACGCGAAAGAAAAAACGACGTATATATCATCGTGATGTCAGTCAAATCGGAAGTCGAAACGAAAGTCGATCTTTTGGAAATAGGAGCTGACGATTATATCATCAAGCCGTTTTCTTTCTCCGAAGTCCTAGCCAGAATAAATGTCTTGTTCCGGCGGTCGCGCGATATCAAGCCGCCCATCATCAAATTCAAAAATTTCATTTTGGATACCCGGAATTATTCGCTGAAAAAAGGCGGCGGAGACGCCATATATTTAACCAGGAAAGAAGCTATGATACTTGAAACTTTGGCGAAAAACAAAGGCCAGATCGTTTCCCGTTCAATGATTTTTGAAGAAGTCTATGACACCAATGCCGATGTTCTTTCTAATGCTATAGAAATGCATATACGCAATCTACGAAAAAAAATGGATGACAATAAAAACCAAGCTATCATAAAAACATTTCCCGGACGCGGATATATGATCGCTGAATGAACATTCCCACGCTCTTTATTCCTTCTTTAACTTAAATTTACTCTCTTGATTTATACTGGAATAGTGTTGTAATTACAGCCTTTATTATAAAGGTCGAAAAGGCTTGGATATTGCAAACAATAAATGATAATACAAAAACAATGGAAAAACTTATCAAAGAAATCTTAACCAAGAAAGCGACCAGGAATAGCGCGGCATTGGTCGCCCTGATCGCAACAGTTATGGTCGCAGGATCTCCGTGGAACGCGCCTCAAATCTAGCCACCAAAAAAACGCATATTGGCCGGCTGATATGATTTGTCGGCCGGCTAGTTTTTTTAATAATACCGGGAAGATTTTATGTTAGAAAAAATCATTATTTTTTTAAAAAAGGCTGTCGCGCCTGTTTCACCGGATGAGGACAAGGCCCGCAGGGAATTTATCGCCAATATTCTTTTATTATCCAGTATTTTTTTGATTTTTGCGGCTTTTACCGTAAATCTGCTATATCAATTTAAAAACACGCAAACTTTTTTGGCTGCGGAAATTATTTTAATACCGCTTATCTTTTTGATTGTGTTATATGTCATTTCCCGCAAGGGATATGCGCATATATCTTCATTTCTGCTATTGCTTACGCTTTTTTTGTTCGCAAGCGCTATGGGATATTATTGGGGCGTGGATTTGGAAGTGGAGCTTTTTATCTATGTTCTCGTCGTAGTTATGTCTGGAATATTGATAGGCTCCCAAGCATCTTTTATGGCTATGTGCTGCATCAACGCTTTTATTATCATTGTCGGTTTTCTGCATGGAATTCAAATAATCGTACCGGATAGATCTTGGAGAACCAGAGAACTTTGGGATTTTGGAGAAATATCGATGACTTCCGTTATTTTTTTCACCATCGCCACCGTTTCTTGGCTCTCAAACCGCGAGATTGAAAAATCGTTGCGGAGAGCCCGGGAGTCGGAATCGGAGCTCAAAAAAGAACGCGATTCCTTGGAGATTACCGTAGAAAAAAGGACGCGGGAACTCAAAGAGGCGCAATTGGCGGAAATGTCCCAGCTATATCGCTTCGCGGAATTCGGACGCCTTTCCTCAGGACTTTTCCATGATTTGATAAATCCGCTCAATGCCGTATCCCTCAATATGGAAAAAGTCAAAAGCCGGGATTGTTACAAAAACGAGATAGACGAAACCAAGGCATATTTGGACAAATCCATCCTGATGGTCAGAAAAATGCAGGATTTCGTTTCCGTAGTGAGAAAACAAATGGCCCGCCAGGCGGATGATAAGGCGCTTATTTCCTTAAATGAAGAAATCAGCCAAGTAATTGACATATTGTCATACAAGGCCCTGCAGAAGAATATCAAAATAAAATTTCATTCTTCCGGCGATATTGAAATTTTTGGCAACGCGATAAAACTAAACCAGATCGCACTGAATCTCCTGGACAACGCGATTGACGCTTGCGGGAATCCAAGAATAGAGAATAAAACGGGAGTTATCTCGATTTTTTTGAATGAAAGGGACGGAGCGATAACTTTGATCGTACGGGATAACGGCGCTGGCATTTCCAAGGAAAATATGGACAGGATATTCGAACCGTTTTTCAGCACCAAAAATTCCAATGCCGGCACCGGAATCGGCCTTTCTTTGGTAAAAAGAATCGTTGAAAAAGATTTCAAAGGCACGATATCGGCTGAAAGCGAAGAAAAAATAGGCACTAAATTCATTATTAAATTCAATAAATAAAATGAAACATCGCCAACACTCCATCGACCAGCGGCAAAAAGACGGGAGTTTTCCAGACTCTGAAAATTCCCCGTCAATATTGCACGCAGCTTTGATCCTCGCCTGCTTGAACGGATACAGCCAGAATCCAGCCGATACGGAAAAACAGGAAGCCGTTGAATTTTTATTATCAAAAAGGGATGCCGATTGGAGTTTTTCCCCGGAAACAACCATAAATTTTTGCGCCCTGGCAGCCCTGGCCAGCTTCGACAAAAATTCGATACCGGGAGAAGCCTTGGCAAAAATATTGATTGGTTTGACTTCCCTGGAAAGCCAAGAGGGCGGTCCGTATTTTTCACAACCCGGCAACAAAAACATAGATTTGGCAGTCAACGCCAGCATAGCCGCTTTCTTATACGTGGAAGGGGTGGAGTTGCCGGAATTGACGAAATTATTCGAAAAAGCCATCCGAACAAAAAATTTCAAGTCCGCTTTCTTCGCGTCCGATCATCCGACTATCTATTTCATTTCCAAAATATACCAAGGCGGTCTCAAGCAAGAATTCATAGATTTTATCCTGGAGAAAAATAACCGGGAAAAAGAAACTGCCAACCCCCTGGAAACCGCCTTCTTGCTGAATGCGCTACTTAATCTCGGCTATTCCGGCAAGGATTTGCAAGACAGTTTGGATTATCTGAAAAACTCACTGGCAAAGCCGGAACCAGATCGCGATTTTTATACGCATAGCGACGGGACTCATACCAAAAGCACTTCCGCCTTGAGTACGGCCCTCTATTCGGAAGCTCTCCATAAAAAAGATTCTTTGGAATCATCCCAGGACGGAAACAATCTGAAAAAAAATACGGACGATCCGGAAAAAAAGATGATGGACGGAATATTGGCGGCCGCCGAAAAAAGATTCACCGATCTCCCAGCGGAAGTCGCCAATTTAGCCAGGAGGGAAATCCGGAAAACCATCAGCGGAAATCACGACAACCAAATGTCCCTGATGGCTTATTATATGAAAAAATCACTAGGAGAAAAAGCGGCCAACATCCCTGATTCCCTGGTGGCTGATATGGGCCTGGCTAATATTTTCTTCTGGACGGCCTTCATCATCTATGATGATTTCTGGGATGAAGATGAAGCGGCTGACACTTCCGTCCTGCCGATAGCCAATCTCTATGCCAGAAGTTACGTCGATTTTTTCAATTCCGTCCTGCCGCCAGATGCCGGATTCAAGGAATTTTTCCACAAACTTATGGACAAACTGGATGCGGCCAACGTATGGGAAAACATTCATTGCCACGCGAAAATCGAAGGTTCGAAATTTTTCATTCCCGAAAAATTGCCGGATTATGGGGACTATGACGTCAAATACCAGCCGGCTTCCGGACAGATATTGGGACCCGTAGCGATATTGGTCAAGCTGGGCCACAGATTGGATTCTCCGGAAGTTGAAAACCTGATCGCCTATTTCAAAAACTATCTGGTCGCGATGCAATTGAATGATGACGCGCATGACTGGGAGGAAGATATGAAGCGGGGACGCCTGAGTACCGTCGTCACCCTGCTTTTGGAAGACCTGGACTGGGCGGGCGATTCCATCGATTTAGAAACCGACCTGGAAGAACTAAAAAAAGTATTCTGGTTCAAAACGATAAAAAGAGCCGCCCAAGCGGCCGCCTCCTATGCTGAAAAATCGCGGCAAGCCCTTGGCTCAATGACCGTCCTGGAAGATGCGTCACCCCTGGAAAAAATCATCAACGCCACAGAAAGCGTCGCCCGCAAGGCTTTAAAAGAACAAGCGGATACCGTCGGTTTCTTGCGGACATACCGTTGAAAATTTCAACCGGCAATCACGACGAAAAAAATAAGCCTTAAAAATTCGTTTATGCCGAAAGAAATCATCCTTGTCAATAAAAAAGACTGGGTAACCGGAGCCGCCTCCAAAATGGAAGCCCACCAGAAAGGCAAATTGCACCGGGCTTTTTCCATTTTCATCTTCAACCGGCATGGAAAACTGCTTTTGCAACAACGGGCTATCGGAAAATACCATTCCGGCGGACTATGGACAAATACTTGTTGCGGCCATCCGCATCCCAAAGAAATACTTATCTCTGCCGCCCATCGAAGACTCCAGGAAGAAATGGGTTTCGATTGCAAATTAACAGAAATATTCAGCTTCATCTACAGAGCCAAATTAGACAATGGTATGCGGGAATATGAATTCGACCACGTCTTGATCGGAAAATTTAACGGAAAACCAAAAATCAATCCTACCGAAGCCGAAGATTGCAAATGGGTTGATCGTGAATTTCTCATTATGGATCTCCGGAAAAATCCAAGCCGTTATACGAAATGGTTCCTAAGATGCGCCGCTGAAGTTTTTAGTGTAATCGGGAATTAGCGCGCCTATCCGGCCAAAGCCATATTGAAAAGATAGCCGGTAAAAACGATTCCCAATCCGACAATGCCGGCAAAAATCAAAATCAATTTGACTTTCATCACTTTTCTAAGGATCATAAATTCCGGCAGCGACAAGGCGGTCACCGCCATCATAAAAGCCAAAGCGGTTCCCATAGCCACGCCTTTCTCGGTCAGCGCTCCCACGAGCGGAATCACGCCGGC
The DNA here is from genome assembly GCA_041674205.1 of Parcubacteria group bacterium. Classification (GTDB taxonomy): domain Bacteria; phylum Patescibacteriota; class Minisyncoccia; order Moranbacterales; family UBA2206; genus JAUXSK01. Next base: position 134,627 of record JBAYWF010000001.1, on the reverse strand, counting down.
CGCATTGGAATAGAGCGGAATGCCAATAAGAACAGCCACCGGCACCGCGTACCATTTGTCGCTACCGGCATATTGCGCCAGAAAATCAGCTGGCACATAACCGTGGATCCAAGCACCCAGTCCGACTCCGATCACCACATACAGCCAGACTTTTCTAATGATATCCGCAGTATAGTTCCTAGCGTATCCGCTGCGCTCCTTCCAGCTTAGTTCCGGAAGATTGATATTCTTTCCATAACCATTAAACGCGAATTCTTCCACCAGATTCTTCACGTCCATTTTTTCAATCACCATTCCGGAAAATATCGCGATCAAAAGTCCGCTAGCAATATAGAGCAGCGCGATTTTCCAACCGAACATTCCCAAAAGTAAAACAAGCGCGACTTCGTTGATCATCGGCGAAGCCACCAAAAAAGAAAAAGTGGTGCCGAGAGGAACCCCGGCTTGCACGAATCCCAAAAACAACGGCACGGCCGAGCAGGAACAAAAAGGAGTGATGATTCCCAGAAGCGAAGCCAGGATATTGCCGACATATTTTTTCTCGTGAGAAAGGATGTTTCTTATTTTTTCCGGAGGCAAAAAGGAACGGATGATTGAAACCGCGAAAATTATCACCACCAGAAGCAGCAATATTTTGATCGTATCGAAAATAAAGAAATTGACCGCGCCGGCCAGCAACGTTTTTGGAGCGATGCTAAAAACTGAATAGGTCAGCCAATCGGCGAAAAGTTGGATCGGATAAAATATATTCATAAATTTTCTGGATTAACATCTGCCGCCACAACCGCATCCGCCCGAACCAGCTGTTTTGTTTTCAGCACGATCGGATTCCGTTTTATTATCGGTGATGATTTGTTTGATTTTTTCCACATTGGGCACTTGCCCAGCCATTGCGACTACTCCGTCAATCACCAGGGCGGGCGTGCTCATAATGCCATAACTTATAATTTCCTGGATTTCCGTCACCTTTTCCACACGCGCTTCCATTTTCAACTCTGCCAGCGCTTGCTTGGTATTCTCTTCCAACTTGATGCAATTCGGGCAACCTGTGCCGAGAATTTTGATGTCCATATGTTTATCTAAAATTAAATTAATTACAATGATCGCATTTCATTTTCAACTTTTCCGTTTCGGTAGCCGACATCATTTGGATGGTGGCGTGATCAATCCTAAACTTACTTGCCAACATTTCCTGCGCTTGAGAGAGCAATTCATTTCTCTGTCCATTTTCCACATTTTCAATTTCCAGATGGGTACTTAAGAACTTACTATTACTATCGGTTTGCCAGATATGCAAATCATTTACCCTGATAACACCCGCCAGCGAATTAAGCGTATTTTTTACTTCTTCAAAATCAATGTCATCCGGCACGGATTCCATCAAAATATCGATTGCTTGTTTCATCAGTCCATAAACCTCTTTGAGGACATACGCTGACAACACGATAGAAATGATCGGATCGATGATAAACCAATGCAGATAGTAAATCAGCACGGCACCGACGACGATGCCTAGGGAAAACAAGGCATCTTGGAATGAGTGCAGCCAGGCGCTTTTCATATTCAAATTCTTATGCGCGTCTTTTTCCAAAAGATAAGTCGCGATGCCATTGCCGACCAACGCCACGACGGCAGCCCAAATCATCGAAGTGCCGGCAATTTCTGAAGGATGGAACAAACGCTGTGACGCTTCAACCAAAATAAAAGCGACTACCGCCAAAAGCACCAGCGAATTGAAAAAAGCGATCAAGATTTCCGCTCGCTTGTATCCGTAAGTTTTAAATGCCGTATTGCCCTTCGTTTTTATTTTTTCTCCCCACCAACTCAAGGAAAGCGATCCGACATCGGAAAAATTATGCAGCGCTTCTGATATCAAAGCTAGGCTGCCAATCAATAGCCCTATCACGATTTCAAAGGCCGTAATGATGATATTGAGGATTATGGCAAAAACCATATTCCTATTGCCGGCTGGTTCCTCGCTATCCGCTTTATTATGGCTATGGCCGTGTTTTTTTGATCCATTCATAATTCCCTATTTGATTACCTGGTTAAGATTTTTTTTATATTCCCTGATCGCTTTTTTATCCAATCCGTAACGTATGAATTTTCCTTCCCGTTTTTCGATGAGCAGTCCGGCGGCTTTCAAATGTTTGAGATGGTGCGAGGCCAACTTATCTGAAATCCCGATCACAGGAACGATTTCACACACGCATTTTGATCCGCCTTGCAGGACACAGAGTATTTTCAGCCTGTTGGGATCGGCGATCGCCCGCAAAAAAGCGTATGCCTTGCCGACATTTTCCGCTTCAGAAGAATTATTGCCGCAACATTTGAATTCCATAAAAAATATCATTCTAATTTATATTAGAATGATATACCGGCCTGTCCGGATTGTCAAATGCCGCAAGACCAGCCCGAAAAAGAAAACGCCGCGGATATCAGCTCCGACTTCCCCCATGCAAAAGCATCTCCAAGGCATGCCGCATAGATCCGGCCTGCGTGATCCTTCCGGCATTGACGAAAAAAATCTCATCGGCGTTTTCAATGGTATTCAGCCGGTGCGCTATGATGACCTTGGTCGTTTTTTCCGGCAGCCTGTCGATTATTTCCTCCAGCAGCTGTTCGGTAACCGTATCGATATTGGCAGTCGCCTCATCCAAAATCAGGATATCCGGATCCCGCAAGACCGCCCGGATAAACGCAATCAATTGCTTTTGCCCCAAACTGATGGCGTCGCCATTTGAAACGACGCGCGTATCGAGTCCGTCGGAAAACCGCGTCAACAATTTCGTCAGATGCATTTCCTCCAGCAAGCGCGCCAATTGATCTTTCGTATACCCGCCGCATTCCTCATTCCCATAGAGTATATTTTCCCGCACCGTCCCATTGAACAAGAACGGCTCTTGCAAAATAAAACCGACTTTTTTCGCCCGCTCGCCAGGCTCATAGCAACGGATATCTTTACCTTCCAAATAAACCACACCCTCACTCGGATCATATAGACGCGCCATCAAAGACGCGGTGGTCGTTTTGCCGCCGCCGGTCGGCCCCACCAGCGCATAGGTTTTGCCTTTTTCCAAAGCGAAGCTGATATCTTTTAAAACATCTTCGCCTTCCGCATACCGGAAAGACACGCCCTTGAATTCAAGCTTGGCGGATGACGGCGAAAAGACCGGGGTTTTTTCATCAGGCGCCGTCATTACGTCAGATTCAAGCACCAACACTTCCGAAATGCGGTCCAGTCCGGCCAAGGCGAGCTGCAATGACGGCCACACGGATGCCAATTGGCGGAGCGGATTATAAAAATTATTCACATACAGCAAAAACCCGATCAGCAGACCGATCGTCAATTGCCCCAGATATATGAGATATATGCCATAGACCAAAACGGCCAACTGGGCCAGGGATGAAGCCAACACATAGATAGGATTGAATATATTGCTGGAAATTCCCGCCGAAACCGAGGCGGAATAGTTCGCGTCATTGGCTTGCCTGAATTTATCCCTGAAATAATCCAGCCGGTTGAAAGCCACGATGACTTTGAAATTATTGATGCTTTCCTGGATTTCCCCGCTCATCCCTCCCAGCGCCCGCAAGCTCTTGAGGCTGGTGCGCTTGACCCAAGGGTTGAGTATCTGCGTGGCTGCCAAAGCAAGCGCCGCCGGCGCAAGCGCGACAAGCCCTAGCCGGAAATCGATGAAGAGGATAAAAAATCCCGTGCCGGCTATCAGGATCATATTGCCGATAAATTGCATAAAGGCCTGCGAAAAAAACTGATTGAGTTTGTCGGTGTCGTTATTGATGCGTGAAACCAAATCACCGGCCTTATTCTGGTTGAAAAAAGCCACTGGCAGATCCTGTAACTTACTGAATATCTTATTGCGCAAATTGAAAAGCAGCCGCCTGCCCACTCCTCCCATACTGATGATCTGCACGTAGTTAGCGGCCATTCCCGCAATAAAAACAGCGGTTAACAATCCGGAAAATACCAGGACGCCGTGGAAATTTTTTCCAACGATATAGACATCCACGATATGCGCGATGATGATCGGCACGACAAGCGCGGCGGCCGAACTCACCAGCGCTGCGAGTATGGCTATCGTAACCGCCCGGTTTTCTTCCTTCATCAAAGGCACCAACCGGCGCCAAGCGGTGGCCAACACGCTCTTATTTTTTTCCTTCGCTATGTCTGTTTTAGCAAGTGAGTAATCCATAATATTATTTTTCATATTGATTGGTGCTTTGCTGCGACTGGAAAATTTGGATATATTCCGGTGAAGATGCCAGCAATTTTTCATGCGTGCCTTTGGCCAGCAGTTCACCTTCCATCAGCAGGATGATCTGGTCGTAATGTTCGACGGATGAAATCTTCTGCGTGACTGAAATCAAGGTTATCCCAGGATAATTCTTGGCGATATTGCCTAAAATCTTGCTCTCAGTGCCGGCGTCGACGCGGGCCGTGAAATCATCCAACAGCAATATCTTCGGATTAAGCGCCAGCGCGCGGGCCAGCATTATCCGCTGTTTCTGTCCTCCGGAAAGGCTGGTGCCCCTTTCGGAAACCACGGTGTCCAATTTTTTCGGCAAAGTCCCGATATAGCCTTTCAGTTCCGCGGTTTCAATCGCCTTTTCAATATCTTCATCCTTGGTGGCATTGCTGAAAGCGATATTTTCCCTGAGACTCAGATTGAACATTACGCTGTCTTGGAACACGAAACCGATCTGGCTATGCAAACTTTCCTTGTCATATGCGTCGATTTTTTCAGCGTCAAAATATATCCCGCCTTCCGTCGGCGCCAAAAGCCCCGCCAGAGCGTAGAGAAGCTGGGTCTTTCCGGCGGCTGTCGGACCGATAATCGCGATCTTGCTGCCGGCTTTCACGGAAAATGAAACATTTTTAAGCGCGGCTTTGCCTGCAAAATCTACCGTCACTTCCCGGACTTCCATATCGCCTGATAAGACAGCTTTGATTCCCCCGGTCTTTTTTTCCACCGGAGCATTGAGCACCTGCAGTATGCGCCCATAAGAAGCCTGCGCCTGCGCGACAAGATTGCTGATAAAACCGAGGATGATTATGGGGAAAATAAGGATCGCCAAATAGCTGTTGAAAGCGGTGAAATTACCCAAAGACATCGCTCCGGAAATGACGAAATGCCCGCCCAACAGGACTATGGCCAGCGTAGCGACATTGGTCAGGAACGTAATGACCGGAATAAGACTGGAGAACAATGCCAATATCTCGAAGCTGATGTTTTTCGCTTCGGTACTGGCAGCGGAAAATTTCTTATCTTCATATTTTTGGGAATTGAGCAAACGGATCAAGGCCGCCCCCAAGATGCTCTCGCTGATGACCCGATTGAGCCAATCTATCGATTCTTGCGCCCTAATGAAAAGCTGGCGGACTTTTTTCAAAACGAAAAAGAAGGTCAAACCGATTATCGGCATAACCGAAAGCACAGCCAGCGCCAATTCCCAATCGATCATAAGCAACAAAACCGATACGCCGATAATCAAAAAAACGGAAGAAATGACGGATGAAACAGCCATCGATACGAACGTTTTGACCGCATCGACATCCGAAGTCAGATTAGTCAGGAGTTTGGCTGGCGTAGCATTTTCAATGTAAGCATACGGTTGGACGGATATTTTGGAAACGATATCATCGCGCATATCGCGCGCCACCCGTTCGCTCGCCAATACCTGTGCGATGCCTTGCAAATACGTGAAAACAAAAATCAAGAAGGCGATGATGGAAAATTCCAAAACCAATTTACTGATAATAAAATTGCCGCTAGTGTAACTGTCGATAGCGCCCGCGATAATTTTCGGCACGGAAATACTCAGTCCGTTGGCTATGACAGTCACTATGGACAACGCGATGATTATGCCAGAATATCGGCGCAACAAGCCGAAAAGGCCGGATGGCGGCAATTCCGTCCTGCTGTTCGCGGTATTTCGTTTTTTTTGTTGTGCCATAAAAATTATCATTATTATATGCCCGATGCCCGGATTCCGATTTCAGAGATGAAACCGGACATCCCCTTTAATTTATTACGCTTTCCCGCCGGTATCAGTTCATCCAAAATAAAGTCCATCCTTTCAATCGCCTCGTCCAGTTTGCGTTTGCCGCCCGGAGCGATCATTATGTAGCGCGCCCGGGCGTCTTTTTCGCTTTCACCGCCTTTCACAAGACCGATTTTTTCCATAGGCAGCAACAGTCTGGTGATTCCTGACGCCGTCAGTCCGATTTTATTGGCCAAGTCTATCCTGCGCATCTTGCCTTCGCTGGCCACGTTCAGAGTATAGAGTATCGTGAATTCATTCAAACCCAGGCCGCCCAGGCCGCTATCAAAACGCCGCGCGAGAATGGCTTGGGTTTTGGATAGCTCCATTATGAACTCCATAGGCTGGTTTTTATTATTCATAATACGATTATATTAATACTTGATAACTCAAGCATATCTCAATCAAATTCCCTTGTCAAGAAAACATCGGCCGGACCACTGGATCGTAAATCCGAAAAAAGAAGCACATCAACAAATGGCCATCGATAAAAACCGCGCGCATCCATAAAAACATTTTGCAGATGTTCAAATCGGCAGTGCAATACATTTTCAAATCAAAACCGTTGTTTTTCGCAACGGTTTGATAAAGGTGACCCTTAACTGACTTTTTCGGAGTTTCCCGGATTTATTCCGGCTGCCAATCCGTCGCCTGCATCAGCGCGAAACGGTTGCCTTCCGTATCCTTGGCGCTGGCGAACCAGCCGACCCCCTTGAGTTCGCTCTTCTCACGGGTGATCATCCCGCCGTTGGCCTTGACGGCTTCGACCGCTTTGTCGATGTCCGGAACCAGGACCGTGCCGTCATAAGTGAAGAGCTTGTCATCCGCCGGACGCTTATACATCCCGCCGCCAATACCGGGACCCTTGCCAGTATCCAGCATCCAATAGTCCATCATATCGCCTTTTTCCGTCGACATCGCCTGTGTCACCTTCCAATCCAAGACAGTTTCGTAGAACTTCTTAGCGCGTTCCACGTCGTCCGCCTGGATCTCGAAATGTATTACCCTATTACCCATATGTTTATAATTAATGCTTATGTAATTATTACATATTAGCCAAGAAAATAATTCCATCTTGGCGCTTGTTCCGCAACGGGAGAATAAAACAACCTATCTGATACAAAAAAACCGCCGATGCTGGCGGTTTTTTTGGTTATTCAACGGAAGATTATTATCGGAAAAGCCTCACTGCCCAACCGAATAAACTGAACTTGTTTTCGTTTTTAGCGATGAAGCCATCGATATTCGCCTGCTCTTGCTCCAACATCCGGATTTGCGCTTGTAGTTCGATTTTACTCTGCTCATTCTCCGCTTTGTCAGCCAATCGCTTCAATTGCTCGATTTGGTTCCTGGCCTGGACCGTTTGGCCCCGCAATTCCCCCAGATTCCTATAGCTTGTGCCGATGAAGAATGTTTTTACATCACTCCTGTTCTCGACGGCATATATCAAATCGGCCGCCCGATCTTTGACATCATTTTGTTGGTTAGCGATGGTTCTCACTTCCTGCCCGATTCCACCCTCCCTGTCAGCTACCGCCAATAGGCTCTGCACGAAAGCGGCCATCGCGCCCCTGTGCAATTCGGCGTTGTCCTGCGTCTTATTTTCTTTTTTATCCTTAGTTTGGATCGCATCCCGTTCCTGGGTTTGAAGCTGGACATCCTCCCCTTGGTTTTGGACTTCATTTTTTTCTTGAACCTGGACGGCGTTTCCGGATTGGCTCACTTGGGGCTTGCCCTGCTCCGGCTTTGGACTTTGCTCAGGATTCGCGCTTGCCGCTTGGACTTGGAAGGCTATTCCAAACATCAAGACAAAAGCGAGTGCTAGTGTTTTTTCCATTGTTTCGTTTTTTAATGATTATTAATTTATTTGCTTCGCATCCATAGATAGATTATAGCATATTTTCCTTCCCTCTTCGACCTTCGGCGCTATCCGCCGTAGTCTTTGCGGTTATGATTTTTCAAATCTTTTTTCGCTTTTTTCATAAACTGGCCGAATTGGCGATCTTTTTTTCTTTTTTCGAATCCGGTCATCCCATAGTGCTCGGCTTCTTTTTTCAAGCCGATATAATTGGAATATTTTCCCTTGTCCAATGCGCCCGATTCCAACGCCGCCAAGACCCCACAGTCTGGTTCATGGATATGCGCGCAATCGACAAACTTGCATTTTTTGGCCAGAACCGCTATTTCCTCGAATAGCCCGCCTATGCCGGCGGCATCCGCCACCCCCACTTCCCGCATTCCAGGATTGTCTATCACGATGCCGCCCTGGGCCAAAAAATACATCTCGCGCGCGGTAGTCGTGTGTTTTCCCCGGCCCGAATGCGCGCCGATCCCTCCGGTTTTTATTTCGCCTCCGCCGAGCAGTCCGTTGATCAGGGAAGATTTCCCGACTCCGGACGAGCCGAGAAAACAATACGTTTTCCCCTTCGCTATATATTTTTTCAAGCCGTCCAATCCGCCCTCCGTCAAAATGCTGGTCGCGATGACATCGACGTTTTTAAACCTGTCTTTTATTTCGGCCAGCGCCAGATCCGATTCTTCCTGGGAAACCAGGTCCGTTTTATTGAGGATGATCGCCGGCCGGATGCCTTCGCCATCCGCGATGGCAAAATATCTTTCTATACGATTGAGATTGTAGTCCCGACCCACCGATTCGATGACGAAAGCCACGTCAATATTCGCCGCTATGGTCTGGATTTCGTCCTTGCCGCTGTATTTCCTCTCTATGACCGTCTTTCTCGGCAATATACTATGGATCGCCGCTTCCTTTTCTCCTGATTTGGAAATTTCCACCCAATCGCCCACAGCCGGATAATCTTTCCGGGATACGGCTTGGAAAATCCGCTTCCCGGTTATTTTCGCCGAATATTCTCCGTCGGCATCCCGCACTTTATACAGCCCCCGGTGCTCGGCCACCACCCGGGCGACTTGAAAAACATCCGGCCCAGGCTTCGCGCGGCCAGCTTCAAAAAATCCGTCATATCCCAAATCTTCAATTTTCATCGTTTTCACATCCATATCCCAATTCTACCACCAAAGTCCCCGCTATCCTATAAAAACAGAAAACCCACCACCGAAGCAGAGAGTCTCTGTTAACGAGTAGTGGGCTTAGTTTATTCAAGCGAGATGTCTTTTCCCTTAGGAAATTCTTCGCTATATTCTACAACGCGAATCCCGATAACTGATTTTCCCAAATAGCGGGCTCTCACCTTGATTTTTTCCTGATCATATCCATCCACGCCTTTGCCAAAAGACGCTGTTATATCTTCACTGCCGCAAAATATCCGATAGACCGGAGCGCCCCCAGCAAAAACAAACTTGCGCCCATCCGAAATAGGCATTGAAAAACCATCATCAGCAGGATCCTTTTTGCCGCCATCTTTTTTGCTTGACGCGACATTTTTTGTAGGAATTTGGCGCTTTGGCTTCGCCTTTCTCTTTTCTTTCTCGCCAATATCTTTTTCTAGAGGAACATCGATCTCATTCGCCGCTTCAATCCCAAGCACGCTCCTGAGCGCATTCCCTTTTTCCAGAAATTTGATATGGTTCCGGACTTGGGGAATCTGCCCATCAGATATCCCTTTCGCGCACGGACATTCCGCGCAAATGAATTCCAACGTGTCGGTTTCAAGATCATCCCGACGCATATCAATGATTCTCATGCATATATCAAAAAAACATATGCATTTTTCTTTTTTCAAGTGCCCAAGCGATTCCAACAGCGACCGGTTTTCAAAACCATCATACACTGTCAAAATAATTTTCTGCCCGCCTACTATGAGACGGACTCTCTCAATCCCAACAAAACTCCCCGGTATCTCTATCTTGTTTTTCAAGATCTCACCTCATAATTGAATATTTGTTAAAAAACTGCCTCTATTTATGATAAATCTTTCAATATGCCATTATAGGCGGGCGAAACCGCCTTGTCAACATAAGCGCCTTGCCAAGGACGGTCATCAACTAACCCCCAGGTGCAGTTTTTATGATCATTTTCCACCCTTCATCCCAATGGTTTTGTCACTCCTCATAGGCCATACTTCCAAATAAAGCGGCAAATACGTAAGTTCTAAAATTAACTTAACCTGGCATAAGTGCTATTATTGGATAGATGAACAAGGAAGTCTACAAGTTCATACTCCGCACCTACGGCCATAATTTCGAACAATGGATCGGCTTTTTAGCTGAGGTTTTCCGCGTGGCTGTTATGCGGGTATATATGGCTATCGCGATAGCGCAGGTTACGGCCAATGTCGCTTCGGGGAATTTCGATGCTGCGAAAAAATATACGCTTTATTTCTTTTTTGCCTATCTCGCCGCAGCTTTGATTGGCACGCTTGGCGAGGTATTATCCACACATATAGAAAGTAAACAATATGCAAAACTAGCAACAGCTTTTTATCAAAAACTGGTAGGTAAAGACGTCTCCTTTTATCGTGATAATCAAACGGGCTATTTAGCGAGTATGTTCCGGCAACATTTGGATGCCTCGATGCTTTTACTCCGCTTCTTTCGCGGTGAGGCGTTAGGGGCTTTTATCACGCTTGTTGTTCCACCAATAGTGCTTTTTTTTGCATCTCCACAAATTGGATTAATTGCAACTATAATTGTGTTAACTCAATTTATTTATGTGATATGGTCATCGTCAAAGGTGAATAAATACCGCCACCTCTCCCATGAAATATATCGTAAAGTGACAGGTGAAGTTTCTGATGTAATAACAAACATTATCGCTTTCAAATCAGGCGGGATGGAAGACAAAGCTGGAAGTCGAATGGTCAGCCTTGCAAAACGCGAGGCAAATTCCTTTGAACTACGGCGCAGAACGGCTGCATTATTAGATTTACCACGAAACATAATAACAGCATGCGGAATCACAGCTGCCGTCTATCTGATCGTATCTAAATCTTCCGGATCTAATCCTCAATCCTTGGGATTAATCGTGCTAACACTAACATATATGTTTCAAATAATTAGAAGCGTAGATATATTGCCATCGCTAATAAAAAACCATGATGATTTGGTTACTAAAGTTTATCCTACCTTGAATTATTTAAGTGAGGAATATGAAACAATCCGTGATCCAGCCGATCCCGTGGAGTTATTGATCAAAAAAGGCGCAATCAACATCGATAAGGTTAATTTCAGCTATCCATCACGATCCCACAAAAACAAACACATACCGGTCTTCAAAAATCTTACGATAAAAATCAAAGGCGGCGAGCAGATCGGCATCGTCGGATTGAGCGGTGCCGGCAAAAGCACGCTGGCAAGTCTCTTGCTCCGATTCGACGAGATAGACAGCGGATCCATTAAGATTGACGGGATCGATATCCGGGACGTGAAACAAAACGAACTACGCCAAAAAATCGCTTACGTCCCGCAAGAGCCTTTGCTTTTCCATAGGAGCATCAAGGAAAATATCGCTTATTACAATTATGATATAACCGACGCGGATATCGTTTCAGCGGCTACCGCGGCCCACGCGCATGAATTTATAGAAAAATTGCCCGACGGCTATGACACGGTTGTCGGCGAAAGAGGCGTCAAGTTGAGCGGCGGACAAAAGCAAAGGGTGGCAATTGCCCGGGCTATCATTAAAAAAACGCCTATTATGATTTTTGATGAAGCCACCAGCGCGCTTGATAGCGAGAGCGAACAAATCATACAACGGGCACTGCCCGAAATCATCGGAAAACAAACTGCCATAGTGGTAGCGCACCGACTGAGCACCGTCGCGGGGCTGGATCGCATAATCGTCATGCACGAAGGAAAAATCGTCGAATCAGGGAGTCACGAGGAATTATTGGATTCAGGCGGCCGTTATCATTCCTTGTGGCAAAAACAAACTTCGGAATTCCGTTAAAATGCCGGATGAAGACCGTCCTCGAATAAACTTGATTTTTGTTGACAAAAAAGCCACTGGGCGAACACTGAATAAGCCTGGGCTATAGAATATTCGGGCTTAGAAGTTATTTATTTTCAAAATTTGTAACAATAACGACTTCTTTTTCATGGATACAACCATCTTTTTTATGTCTTTTGACGAAGAATTTTCTCACACTCTCTTTTGTTCCGGGCATCATTTCATTCAAGTGATTCATACCTATCCATTCTAAAATCAGATTGCCATTTTTATTAAGAGCTTTGTTTCTTGTTAGAACACCGGAAAATATCGTATCAAATTTTTTGACTTTGATCCTATATTCGCTAAGCCCGTCCAGTAACGAATCGATTTCATTCCTTGATGATTTATATTGGTCATCGGTTATTTTTTTGAGCCCGCCCAAAAAAGAATTTGCGTCATTCACAACAAACACCGCTATTCCATCGCTCTTTAGCATCTGTCTTATTTTATCCAGATATGAATTATTTTTGAAAGTGTAAATACTATGGATGAGAAAGATGGCATCATATTTGCTTTGGGTGGAAAATTTTTCAAATGTAGTCCTTTTTGCAACAATAGGATATTCTCCCCTGACCGTTTTATTGATGAAATTTTTTATAAATTCTTCTGACGGTTCCACCAAATCAGCTTGAACAATTATTCCTTTTTGTTTGAATAGGTCAATCAGATGCTTGAGCCGCCTTCCATCGCCACCACCAATATCCAATATTCCTATTTCTTTTTTAGTTCTAATTTTCGGATATACGATATTAAAAAGATTAAAGATCAGGGAGTCTTTTTTCCCATAAAGCATATCCTTGAATTCATTATATTTTGACACCCCTTCTTGTGAATTCAAATAATCCAAATATTGTTTTTTTACGTCTTTCATAAGGTTAATTCTATTATCTTATTCTAATTTTGTCTAAAATTAATAAAAATTTTCTAATGTTCAAACCTGCCTTATCGCACAAAAGAGCCATTATTCGGCTCTTTTGAGATTCGCTCCGCGAGCCAAAACTGATGCGGACCAATCAGCTCAGTGGATGCAACTTTGGAATATTATTAATTCTCGGATGCTCACAACGACGCAGAGTTGTTTTTTTGCCATGGCCGACCTGAAAAACTTTCCTTTCCGTTTTAGTCATTCCCCATCGTAGGCTTTTTGCAATTCCGCGAGGTCGATCTTTTTCATCCCAAGCACGGCCGCCATCACCCTTTCGGCTTTGTCTTGGTCTTGAAGCATTTTCTCGATGTTCGCCGGCCCGATTTGCCAGGAAAGGCCGAAACGGTCTTTCAACCAGCCGCAGATTTGGGATTCTTCATCCCCGCCTTCTTTAAGTTTTTCCCAATAATAATCGATTTCCTTTTGGGTTTCGCAATTTATCACCAAAGAAAAAGCTTCCGTCAGCTTGAACGGCTCTCCGCCATTGATCGCCACGAACTCCTGTCCGGCCAAACGGAAAGAAACCGTCATGACTGATCCGGCCGGCTTTCCGGAAACGCTTTCCGCCACCTTGGGATAATGGGTCATTCCCAGAATCTCGGCTTCTTCGCCAGCTTCGGCAAAAACCGAAACGTAAAACTTTATCGCCTCCTCGGCGCCGTCCTTAAACCAAAGGAACGGGGTTATTTTTTGCATTTTCATATGTTTTTTTATTAAATATTAGTATGATTGATGATACGAATGGAAACAAAAAATGTGCCGGATCGCGTCAGTCCATCTGGTTTATCTGTATGAGATTCCCGCACGAATCATCGAATGTGGCGATCGTCGATCCCGTCACTTTTGTCGGCTGCATAGTGAACCGCACGCCGGCGCCTTTCAGTTTTTCATATTCTTTTTGGATATCCTTGACGAAAAACGCCGTAGCGGGGATCCCTTGTTCAAAAATCGCTTTTTGATATTCCTTGGCGGCGCGATTTCCATTCGGCTCCAATAAAAGTTCAGTCCCTTCGGGCTGTTCAGGCGAAACGACCGTCAGCCATCGATATTCCCCGACAGACACGTCGCTTTTTTTCACGAATCCCAAAACATCCACATAAAACTTAAGTGCTTTTTCCTGATCATCCACGAACACGCTGGTGACTTTGATTTCCATAATATTTCAGTTAAATTTAAAATGATCCGGTTTTTACCTCGCCCGCGCGCTCATAATCGGCGAAAATGACTCCGCTTGGCGAGACTGAGCTTCGGGCCAGCTTGAATGCCGCGGGGACAGTCCCTTCGGCGAACAAACGTTTTCCTTGCCCGAGCGTTATGGGGAATATTTTGAGCCAGAATTCATCGACAAGGTCATTTTCCATCAGCGTCTGGACAAGCTTGCCGCTGCCATAGACATGCAGATCCGGCCCGCTTTCCCGCTTAAGCTTTTTCAATTCTTGAACGACATCACCCTTCAGGAAAATTGAATTTTTCCAACTATGGTTTTCCGGCGCATCTGAAACGGCATATTTTTTCACATCATTAACGCCAAGCCACTCGGCTTCATGCTGGGGCCAATAGGCCGCGAATATTTCAAACGTTTTTCTTCCCAGCAACAACTCAAAAGGTTGCGACATTTGCCCGCTCATAACCTTCCCGGAAAAATCATCAAAATAAGGCACCGTCCAGCCGCCGAACTTGAAACCCCCCGAAGTATCCTCTTCGGGCCCGCCCGGCGCCTGCATGACGCCGTCGATCGTTATGAATTCCAGCACGATGATTTTTCTCATAATTTTATTTTATCCGGTTTTTTTTCATATCTTGCCGTAATAAAAAATTCAATGGTTACACCGGTTATTACAAAAAGCTATGCGAATAATTGCAAAATGGCATCAGGCTAGGAAAAAAGTCCGTCATAAAAAACAAGCCAGCAAGGACCGTAGTCGCTGCTGGCTTGTGGATCGCATTTTAGTGCAATCAGATTCTGGAAAGAATTCCAGGGATTTGCTCGCCGTGGGTATAAATTGCAAGTTCTCTTGCAATTGATTCGGCACTTTGAGCCATGACGCCGCGATAGACGAAATCTCGTCCAGAGCCGAATGCTGTCCACTCCAGTTGGAGCAAGTGGAAATTTTCCGGACAAGTATCCGGCCACCATACGATCTGGAACTCCTCTTCACTTTCTCTTCCTGCAGAAGAGTCACCCTTGATTCTGATCCGCCAGTCATCCTCAGCGGCTTGGTGGACATCCAACAACCGCAGATTGAGTTTCCTGCCATCTTTTTTTTCAACCACCCGGTTCAGGTTCTGCAACTGGTAGTTCATATCACCCATTATCCTGGCCAGAATATCCAACATCGTTCCTCTTATATATTCGCTTACATGCATTGTGACCCTCCTTTGCTATATTTTTTAGGAACTACGTCAAGAAAATCTAACAAATAAAGTTCCTAAAGTCAATGCTATGCCCAAACCTGTGCTGGCTTAGGTCGAAGACCGTCCTTGGTCTGGCTTGTCCCATTTCAGTTTCCTAACCGCAAGTTTTAGTTTTGGATAAAAACGAAAGAGGCGCTTTCGCGCCTCTCCGTCCCGTCCTGCTCCGAGTTTTGGAAGAAGTCCGAACCGCATTTGCTTACCCAAAATAATTTTCCACAGCAAATTCGAACTGTTGAATAAAAATTTCTTTCATATAGGAAATGTTATTTTGTTCATAAAATAACAGCATAGCTTTTTTGTATTCAACGCTATCAACATTACGGTAAGATAGCATAGACTTACCGTGAGCATGCAAAACAGCATTGGCAATAATGCGCGAGGTTCGCTTGTTGCCATCTTCGAATGGTTGGATATAGGCAATCATGACAAGAATGATAAAGGCTTTCACGAAAGGGTTCAATTTCTCATTGAGAGATTCTATTAATTTTGCCATAGCATCTTCGATAGCCTTTTTCCTTGGCAGAGGCCTATAAATCGTTCCCGTAATTCCAACTGGATGGTCTCTAAAATCTTTTTTAATGTCTATTCCCTCTGTCAAAAACTCGTGAGTTTTTATAATTTTATCTAGAGTAATATTTTCAAAATAATTTTTATCAGCTAAAATAAAATCAAGTGCCTTTTTATGATTCAATATCATTTGCGCTTCCGCCTTATCTTTTCCTTTAGCAAAACGCATCTCCCTTATGAGCGCTTCCGTTTCAAGCAAGGTATAAGTATTTCCTTCAATTTCCGAGGATTTCCAAGACAATTCTATTATCAACCGCTCCCATTCTTTGCGAAAAATAGTCGGGCTATCCTTGGTTAATTTATTTCTTGTTTCAATATACTTTTTATTGACTTTTTCCAGTCTGCCTATTTCATCCTCTGAAAAAAGATCATTGTTTAATATGGAAAAAATTTCATCGTTAAATAATGGCCTTGCTTCTCTCTCTGAAAAAGATCGTGAAAAATATTTTTCTACATTAATTTTTTCAAGCGCCAAGTACTGTTCAGAAATACCATAAGAAATCGACCGCCCTTTACCATGTTTTTTTAGTATGTTATTTTTCTCCAAAAATGACAGGTCGCGAACGACAGTCAAACGCTTAACATCAAATTTTTCTTCAATAATGGCTAAGACATCCCTATTTTGAAAGGTTTTTTCTTTCTTTGCAAAATCAATAATAACTTTCTGCCGATCATTTAATGTAACGTAAAGTGACATATTTGTATCATTTATACTTTATTAATATGTCCTAATTGTATCATTTATGATACAAAAAGTCAAATCATGTGCCCCAAAATGATACAATTAGGTGTTGGATAAAAAATAAGGCTTAAACAAGCCTTATTTTATGATGCTCCGCTGAATTGTTGTATTCAGAACTGAAATCGCTCAAATTAGCCGAGGATTCAGACCTGTTTTTAAAAATTTTTGCACTCCACTAAAAAACGACCCGCTCCATACAAGCAACGGGTCGCACATCTTAAATCTATTTGCTGAATATTGTCAGCTCAGGAAGTTCACGCCAGACTTCCTTTCCTCATCGTTTTCGTAAGCGTTGTGGGCCAGTCCGACGATGACATCGGCGATTACGCCGGAAATCATCTTATCGAACCAAGGCTGGACGCCGGAACATGTCACGACGATACCCCGCCTTTTGACGCCACCCCAGTAAGGCGTGTCGCCAGGGAAAAGCAAGTGTGGAATCGGCATCGTGCGGTCGTCGTTCCTGTCGGTCCAGAGCTGGAGTGCCTTGCACATCGCAATTTCATCGAACGGGTGCGGCCAGTCCTTTTTTTCACCGACGCTCTTCTGGTAGAGCGGATATGCTCTGGTCGGATAGTTCGGCCAGTCAGGATAGTTCTCAGAACGAGCGTCTTCCATGGCGGGCACTAGTACAATGATATGGCACTGCGCCCGCTTGAGATACGGCCGCAACAGAGAACTTGTCGCCATTGTTATCGCAAGCGCTGCTTCAACTGCCTTCTGCGCAACTTCAAGTGTGAGATACTTCGGTGTGATCAAATTCATGCGATCTCCTCATTATCGTTTCATTATTGATCTTGCAAGCTCCGCCAAGATGGCCAATTGATTCATGTCAGAGCCGAGAGCTTCCTCGAAGAGCTCCTCAATCCGCTCGTCTTCGATGATGTCCTTGGTGTTTCCACCCATGATCATCCCGCCGTTATTGTCTGCCACTTCCTGGGCACGCTCCAGGATGCCGACCCTTACATCGGCATCCAAAGCCCTGCCTTGCCCTTCTTCAGAGAGAAATTGCTTGATATTTTTGATGCTATACACGATCTTCACCTCCTCGCTTGATGGATTTTATTGGTCTACCTACTTATAAAAAATACTTTCCCTAACAGAAATAGTAGTTTAGTACGGAAGTCTATTTTTGTAAAGAGTCGGGGTAAAAAGGGGCCAGGCACTTTTTTCGGGACAGCGCTTGTCAAAAAAGAGCTGCGCAACCGATAGCGTAACTCTTTTTTTATTTTATGCTCCGAAGTCTAGAAGAAGTCCGAACCTATTTTAAAAAACAAGAAGCGACAAATTGCCACAGTGGCAGATTAGGTTAATTAACCTCGAGCAGCATAATTGCCACTTGTTTGGCCCCGTGTAAGGTTTTGAGATAACATATAGAGAATAACCAACCCTAAGCAAAAGCGCCCTAATAAATCAGGCGCTTTAAGGGGTATGTGATTGCAGATATTTCACTTAATCAAGCGAATCCAGCCATTTCAGAAAAATATCATTTATTTCATACAGATGCTCTTTTTCTCGAAATGTGTGCTCTGCTCCCTTGATAACGTGGATCTCCCTTTTGCCAGGCAATGCATCATACAATATTTGTTGGTGCTTTGCTGGAGTAGTTGAATCATTTTCTCCGACTATCATCAATACTGGCATCTCTAATTTTTTAACATTAGGCATTAGATCGAACTTTAACCTATCTTCCATGTGAGACCAGGGAAGTTTTTTAATAACGCCTGGCTTAGATTTACTTTCAGAAATTCTCCAGCCAGTTTTTTGCCATTCCTTAATTTCATCCCTCCCTGTATCCAAGGTCAACGCCCCCGAAACCACTGTCGAAATCGGAGCAACAGCCCTTACTCTTTCGGGGTACTTTTGAGCATATAGAGCTGAACAAATACCACCCAAGCTATGCCCAGCCAAAATAAATGGCTCTTGATACCAACTCTGTGTCTTTGCCCAACTGATAACATCTTCCAAATCCTCATAATAATTTGTTGTTGTAGCATTTTCATAGTTTCCCTCACTTTCACCAAAAGTATTCGTCGTATCAAAGCTTACTACGGCATAACCTTTTTCCTTAAATGAATTTACCATTGTCTGTATGTGTGGTTGCTCCTTAAATCCACCAAGTCCATGCATAACAAACGCTAACCCACTAGCGTTATTAACCTCATCGACAGCTACGGAAATATTTTGACCTTTTCTATTTTTTATCATATCTTTTTTTGTTTCAAAATAAAATTCTGGCAATGGCTGTATGCCCTCAAATCTAAGTGTTGGTTTAATTTTTATCATCTCGTCTTCTGATATTTCCTCCCATTTGTCAACCTCATCAAAGTATATTTTATCAGTTATTATCTCTTTTGTCATAAAAGATTTTTCTTTTACGTTATACAGTCCCTTGCCCTCAATAATCTCAACTTTTCCGAGGAAGTGTTTTTTAACAACCCTATAGTCAAAATGAAGATTAGTGATTATTGAAGATTCTCCATTAAGCGACAGGAGCTTAATCCCTCTTCCATCTGGTATGGCATATCTATAATCACCCGGTTTTTTAATAAGATATTCTGTTTCGTTCCATAAATTTGCTATCACCTGAAATGCTGAAACCTGTTGATTATTACTATCGAGAAACTGTAATTTTGCAGGATTAGACGAAAACTCAACGCGGCTAGATGAAGAACCACTAAAGCCGCAAGCAAAATTCTGTAATTTAACCAAAGAAAAGACAATGCTCATAATAAGCCGCCCTCCCTTCTTACTATTTTCACTATCTATAAAATGCAACAAATCTATATCAAATGCTTGTGCCATATTCTTTGCACCTTCCGTATATAATGAACTTGAAACTATAGCGCCTTTTTTGGCTCCCAAATCTTCGAGATTAGTCCTAAAAGCTTCGATGACGGGAGTATCTACAGAACGCGTCTTATCCTTACATTCAAAAACCATAAAATCATAATTATCCGCTTCAATCATTTGCACATCGATTTGCCTAGAGCTTTTCGATAATTTTCCAACCAAACGAACATTGTAATAAACTCCCTTTGTCGGGTTTAATTCTTTCACTGTTTGAAAAACATCCTTCTCAAATTTTTTCCATTTTTTCATAAAATCTTTCTTTTAATTTTCTAAGAAAGCCTTAACTCCAGTTTCTCCTTCACCCTCGATAAAAGTCAATGTTTTGTGTTCTGCTATAATTACTACTAGTTCTGATCTGTTTATGATTTTTTTATAAAGCCGAACTTATTTACAAAACAATTAATTTTCAGTGCGTAGCAATTTTATCTATATCCTTTTCATAAATTGGCCTTCTCCAAAAAGGATTATCGGCAAACCTATTCAGATCAGCATCCGCTTCTTTAAACTTTGCTCTTAGCTCATCTACACTGGATAATTTAAATACTTTTACTAACTGATTGGCCATATTAATTCCTGTGGCTTTTTTTATGAAATATGGAGTTTCCCTAAGGTAAACAAGACTGAAGGGATACCATCCCTTAACAAACTCTGGATTTGAAACTTTTTCAACTTTTTTAATTAAATAAAGAAAGGCATCCGCCGAAATAAAATCTTCAAACGGCATCAGCATCGAAAGACCACCACCGTCTGAATGTCTAGAATTCAATATGTCTGCATGGACAGATTTCCGTCTTGTTTTTGTGCTTTCATCGGCTAATGACGGAAGATAATCTGAAGCGTAAGACCAATCAACATTTGTTGGGCCATTCGCATGTATGAAATAATTGAGAAAAATTGGCTCACTCAAGATATTGGTAATAATGTCAAACCTCTGCTCGCGCAGCAAAAAAGCTACGAAAGTAACAAAAAGTTCGTGACCAATAAACTTAAAGAAATCTTGATCTGCATTACTGGAACGGCCAGAGAATCCTTTGGGATGATCATATTTTTCTAAAATTTTTCCAAACCATTTATAAATTTCATCTACACATTCTTTATCATTCATGACAGAAACAATCTCAGAAATTTTTGAGAATTCTGCTAGCGCTTCTTGAGTATTATCAATAGCTTCACGCAATTCATCGACCGTGCCTCCATCACTATGCTTTTTCGGTTCGAAGCTGATAAGTCTATGGAAAATACTATCCAGATTACGACGCAAAATCAAGACACGGTTTAGCTGTCCATTTTCTATAGCGTTTATAGCTGGAATCGCAGGCACACCTTCTTCTGATACAGAAACATGTTCCAGGGCAGTAATGATTCCAGTTTTTAACTTTTTTTCCAGCTCTGTTCTCTTATCACCCAGCTCTTTCATTTTCTCAAGCGCGTTATAAATCATAATTCGTTTTGTACGAAGATCGAATGGCAAATCCTCTATCTTTCCATATTCTCCATTAAAAACTAGAATTATTCTTTCCTGACCTAAGGCTTTTAGCGCATAGCCTAGTTCTATTAACACATTGGGATTAGGAGTTGGTCGACAACCTTCAGCTTTGCTAATTATAGAAACGTCTGCAATAAATACATCTGCAGACGAAATTTTTGCATAAATAGTTGATGCAATATCCGGAGAACCTGGAATTCCACTTGTATCCCGATCTAAAACTACCGTGTCATTAGTTTCAATTGTTTTAATCGCCTTTTCCAATGCCTGCTGAATAAACCCCCTGTTTACAGGATTGGGAAGGTCTGATTGCCATGAATAAAATACTATACGACGCATATTTTTATTATTTGATAGTATCTTTATCTAGAGTTAATTTACCTGGCGCACGGGGCTCTGCTTCAATTTGTGATATTTGACCTTCTAGTTGCAGATTTCCTCCAAGAATGGTTATTTGTTCGATTTTTGGATGCACTCTTGCGTCCCAAGAACTAGCTGCGTCGTTAAACTTTTTTGTTGCCTGCGATAGTGACGAGCCAATACCAACTACGTGTCCTAAAAATGTTTTCAGCCTACTACCCAATTCTGTAATTTCTTGTGCTAATTTTGAAGCATTTTCTACTGTTTTCTGTTGCTTCCAGGCATGCGAAATCAAAAGAATCAACGGCATTATAGTAGCTGGACTAGCAAGCATTACACGTTTTTCTTGCGCTTCTCTATACATATCAATATCTTGCTCAAATACGGCTCTGACAGCAGCTTCACCTGGAATAAACATAACTACGTAAGGAATTCTGTTGTCTAAGTGCCTCTGATATTCCTTGCTCGAAAGATCTTTTATGTGACCTCGTATATTTTGAGCAAATTTTATTATATGAGATTGTTTTTTCTCAGGATCTTTTTCCTCAACTGCTTTGAAGAACTCCTCCAATCCAGCTTTACTATCAATTGCTAATTGTAAACCACCCGGAAGATTTATAATCACATCTGGACGCAAAGAAATTCCATCTCCAGTGATAGTTTCTTGAATTTGAAAATCAATGCCCTCTGTTAAGCCAGACTGCTCTAGTAGATTCTTTAGTACCGCTTCCCCCCAGCGTCCACGCACTGCACTAGCAGAAGATAAGACTGATTTAAGAGAAAGCGCAGCTTCTTGCATTTTTGTACCGGTATCAAGTACATTTTTTATACTTTCTCCTAAAGCGCCGACTTGCTCAATTCTCTGCTTTTCAAATTCAACCATTCTTTTATCAACTGCTCCCATTGAAATACTAATGTTTTCGGCAATCTTTTCAAAATTCTTTTCTTTGTTTTCTATATCAGTGTTGTGAACTTTTCTTGCTTTTTCAAACTCATCAATAAAATCTTTTGAGTGTAAGCGCATAACATCACTTGCAATGGCCTTAAAACGAGCCTCGAGCTGTTCTATATCTTTAGCCCTTTCTTCTAGTGCTCGTTTTTCTATAACCAGCTCCTGATTCTTGAGCATTAGCTCTTTATCTTTAAGATCAAGCTCTTTACTTTTGATAAACCAGGCTATATAAAAACCAACAGCCCCTCCTGCGCCCATAGTGAATATAGATAGTAAATACATCATAAATTTTTGTTTCTACGCTCAAAAGTTATCCACTTTTGACTTTCGATTTATTTTCGATATAATAAAGATACAACCATTTTAAAATAACGTCAATTAGCCATGATTACAAAAAGACAAAAACAAACGCTAGATTACATAAAAACGTACCAAAAGAAGCATGACTATTCGCCCTCATTAGAGGAAATCAAGAAACATCTCGGATTATCTTCTGTTTCTACTGCACATCACCATGTTAAGGCATTGGAAGATTTGGGCTATATTAGCAAGGAAGAAAATGCTCCACGATCAATCAACACTCACGAAAGAGAGTCGCTAGTCCAAATACCCTTGTTGGGGACAATAGCCGCAGGACAGCCGATTTTGGCTATAGAGGAAAAAGAATACATAGCAGTACCAAAGTCCGCTCTATCCAAAAATAGCAACTGTTATGCTCTTCGTGTAAGTGGAGATAGTATGATTGATGAAAACATAGAATCCGGCGACATTGTAATTATAAAAGGCCAAGCAACCGCTGAAAATGGCCAAAAAATTGTGGCATTGATTAACAATGAAGAAGTCACTCTAAAAAAATTCTACAAAGAAAAAGGTCATATAAGATTACAACCTGCAAACAAAAACTTACTGCCAATAATAGTTAAGAAAAATGAAATTCAAATACAAGGCATAGTTATTGATGTTATTAAAAATGATAATGAGCCAGTAGATGTTCTTGAGAAAAAACCCGAAAAGAAAAAAGAGAGTGCTAAAAAAGAAGATATTTCAAAATATACTGATAAAATTATATGCGGGGAGGCCATTGAACATCTAAAAAAACTACCCGACAAATCAGTTGACCTAATAGTGGCAGACCCGCCCTACAATTTATCCCAAGGAAATCAACTAGGATGGTCAGGATCTTCTTCGGAACTAAAGGGATTTGGTGGCAAATGGGATAAGGTTATGGAAACTTGGGACAATATGCCATTGGTTGAATATTTCAACTTTACATACGCTTGGCTTGTTGAAGCAAAACGAGTATTAAAACCAACCGGTTCCATATGGGTATTTGGCACATATCACAACATAGGAATAATCAATATTATATTTCAAATTTTAGGTATTGAAATTATAAATGAAGTTGCTTGGTACAAAAGAAACTCTTTTCCAAATCTTTCCGGCAGACGCTTTACAGCTAGTCATGAGACAATCATCTGGGGGCACGTTGGTGAGAAAAAACGACAATACTATTTTGACTACGAAAAATCAAAAGATTATTCTGAGCCATCAGACCTAATGAAACAAAAAGGGAAACAGATGAGAACGGTTTGGGACATCCCAAATAATAAAGATCGGGAGGAACTTAGGTACGGCAAACATCCAACTCAAAAACCATTAAAAGTTTGCAAGCGAATGATTTCATTGACCTCAAAAAAAGGTGATCTAGTACTGTCTCCTTTTGCCGGAGCTGGCACAGAGTGTTTGGCAGCCAAAGAATTGGACAGACATTATTTAGGCTTTGAATTAGATAATGCATATGTTGAGATTGCGAACAAAAGATTATCAATGTCAAAAATAAAAAATACATTATTTTAGAAAATATGAAAAAACAATCTTTTATTAAATGGAGTGGCAGTAAAAAATCACAAGCAGATCCTATCATAGGATACATCCCAGAAACCATTGGGACATACTATGAGCCTTTTTTAGGTGGGGGTTCTATATTGGGAGCCTTAAATCCAAAAAAGGCGGTATGTGGAGATGTGTGTGAGTCACTTGTAGAATTATGGAAAGAAACACAGCAAAATCCAAAACTAACGGCAGATGAGTATAAAAAAAGATGGGACAAGCTTAGTGAAGTTGGCTATACACATTTTATGAAAATAAGGGAGCAATTCAATAAGTCTAAATCACCACACGACCTGCTATTTCTTACTAGGACATGTGTTAACGGCCTAATAAGATTCAATAAAAAAGGAGAGTTCAACAATTCATTCCACCACTCAAGAAAAGGGATGAACCCCGCAACATTGGAAAAGATTATATTTGATTGGTCAAATATAATTAAAGGATATAAATTTTATTGCAAAGATTATAGAGAACTAACAAAAAACGCGAAGAAGGGAGACTTTGTTTATTTGGATCCACCATATTTCCACACCAAAGGAAGATACTTTGGCACTATAGAATTTCAAGATTTTATAAATTATCTTGCAGATCTAAATAAAAAAGGCATAAAATATGCCTTATCATTTGATGGACAGAGAGGAGAAAAATCATACACAGTACAGATTCCTAAGGAACTGTATAAAAGACACGTGTACCTACATTCAGGAAATTCAACATTCAGAAAAGTTCAGGATAAAAAAATGGAAAAAGTTTACGAATCCCTATACCTAAATTACTAATGTACGTGCACGGATATACTACCTGCAAACTTTAATATCCTCTTCTTTATAAAATCAACAAACACTGCACCCTCTTCCGAAGTTAATATGTGTAATTTTGTTTCTATTGAATTTGGAATAAATTCTACGCCTACAACTATATCTACCTCGGATTCAATAAGTGCTTTCTTCATTTCTTCTTCATTAGAAAATATAAAAGCTGCACCTGAATAAAAGGAGTGATCGTTCTTCGTGAGAGAATCACTGAATGTCTCCCATTTAGCTTGTTTGTTTGCCCTGTGAGATATGGGCGAATTTTTAACTATCAAATCTTTTGCATATTTCTCCAATCTTGGCCCTATTTCTTTTTCAAGAGTTGCATATTTTTCTTTGGATTCTATTGCAAGGAAGGAATTGTTAAATTCAAATTGAACTAGATGGTCTGGTCTCTTAGCTTCAACCCCAGAAACTCTCGGCAATGATGTCCACCTATATTCTGTTCCAGTGGCAAAGTCAATTATGGAAATACCGCTCCAATCTCCTCCTGGTGGGTTACAAATTGATTCATAAACTCCGTCTGCATTTGAATCAGAAAAGATAAGATGCAAAACTGAGTCAACATCGTGTTCCCCAAAAGTTGGGATTTCAGATGAAGCAGGTAGAAGAAATTCTGCTGCTTCTTTTTTAATATTTTCAATAACAAATCCAAGATCGTCTGCTTTTTTATTTGTCTTACTATCCACGAGTAACGCACTACTAAGATTGATTACCGATTCCCATAAACCATTGGTCTTTGCCAGTAAACTCATGTTTGTTTTCAGTTGCACAAAAGCAGCTGGCTTTGCTGGTCCATAAATAATAGTTAGTATATCAACCTGTCTACCAAAAATCATTCTAGCTAGAGGCACAAGTCCTCTGTCAGGCCTTGAATCATCGCCCCGTGGCTTAAATCCTGCAACCCATACACAAAGCAAGGGACCGGATGAATCAGCAACCCAATCCGAAAAACTATCACTCAACTTACCCTTATACAAAGTTTTTAGTTTTTTTGAATAAGCTGATCTCTTTGATTTATCAACCAAGCAAATTGGCATATCTTTGGATCCTGCAGCAACAGCACCAATCTTCATGGTCAGAGCTAACAACTTTTTGAATGTATTTGTACTTTCTATGCTAACCTTTTTATTCCATGGCATTTTCTTTTTAATAAGCCACTCTGCTTTTTCTATGCCACTATTTTGTTTTGCTAAAATTGCCCAATCTTTCGGAGCGAGAATACCACTTCCTTTCCTTTTGCCTGCTAAAATCTCAACTATCCTTTCAGCTTTCCATTGTAATTTACTGGTATCATCATCTCCTCCAAGCAAAACTTTCTTTATCAAAATCTTAGCATCCTCTTGTCCAAAGTAATCATTGAAGTCATTAGCTAGGTCATTATTTATTGAAGGGCTTGGTGTATAAACTGGCAAAGACAAAACATCCTCTTCTTTTCCTAGAACCAAATAAGCAAAAGGTATCAATGGGTTTGGAAATCTGGGTGCTTTTATTTTTCTCTCAGAATCCAACTCGAGTCCACCGAGTTCTGCAAAATATAAGTAAGGTACTTTTGCATAAGCAAGAGATAGGGCACGACCACATCGTTGCCAGGCATTGTTCCCGGCCGGAAGTGCTCCACAAAATTCTAAAGCCAAGACGGGTGTTTCAAAACTGTTGCCATCCTCCTCAATCAATCTCGTAATAACAGCATCTGCAGCCTCTCTCAATGAAGCGCCCTTCGTAGAAAGATATTTAGCTATATCAAATTGCCATCTTCCATAACCAGGAAATAGTTGCACCCTAAAAACAAGTCCTTCGGAGTCAGTTATCTCATAAACTGGCGAATAAGCAGCGCTTTTCCTAAAAATAGGTTTACTGCAAGTTGGATTTATTACCTCAAAAATCAATTCGAGAGCTGTTTCGCACTCTAAAATATTATCTCCGTGTATCCTAAGGCGTACTATTTTTTCAGACATAGACATAAATAAGCTTTATTCTTATGTCTATACAATATAGAAAATAGCGTCCCGTGTCTACTAAATACTATTCAAAAAGTACTTTTGATAATGCAATCTTTTTTATTTCTCAGCCTGTGCTTGGGATATCTTATTAGAAACTATCCTCATTGCATCGGTCAAAGGTATGGTCAAAAGAGCCCAAAGAGCGGTCCAAACAGCATAAATAAGTAGCTCACGGCCAAATTCCAGCTTAGACAGACCAATAATAACAATGATTCCATCCACAAGCGCAAAAAATGCCAAGATCATTCGCAGTAGTCTGAAAAATATTCTTAGTGAATATAGGTTTTGGAGTGTCATATTGCTTCTATTTTAACACTTTTTCTGTATGAAAGCCTCTTTGCTTTTATGCTGTCACTACCTAGAAAAAATGCGGATGTAAAAATAGTAAAACTTTTTTAGTAGCCAGTATACTCCGAGAATTAAGATATCCACCAAAAAAATTAAAACAAACAAACCTAACAAGGAATAAAGAAGCGACCACACACCAGGAAAAGCAATGTGAGTCAACCGATACCGAGTGCCAACAGAACAGAGAACCACAATGGCGAAATCCACAACTACGATAAATTTCATGAGTACTTTTTTCATTTGTTTATAATTTATGTTAGCAATTAAATGGTCTATTTTAGATCAGCCTTTCTTTCTTTATCCCAATAATAAATAAGGGATATCACAACACAAACAGTAGACCATCGTAAAAATAAACTATTAAAATCGAGTTCATAATTTGGAGCTAGGATATTTAAGACAGCGTATGGCACGAGCATGGATAATAGTCCCATGCCGATACCTACGCCTATTGCTTCTGGCACTTTTTTTATTATTTTTGAAATAAGTTTACTATCCATATTTTTAGTTATGGAAGGATCCTGAAACTATGCCAAAAAGCATAAGCCACGCGACTGCCAATATCCACCCGATCCATTTTTGCCCCGTCTTCAGTTCTTTTCTTTTTTTGATTAAATAATAAATTGCTGAGAGACCAGCGGCTACGCCTATCGCCCGCAGGAAGCCTCCGAAAATTGTTCCGATTAGTGCGATGGCGCATAAACCATTGATGCCAAGATATTGGTCTAGGGTCTTCCTTGTTTTTTTTATGTCCTCCATGACTTGAGGCGGTTGATTTTGAATATCCATGTTTTTTATTAAAATTTATTATTTATCACTATCTTTTTCATGACACAAAATAATTTTTTAGAAAATTTTAAGATAAAGAATAAAATAATCTCGAAAGTTATCAGGGGAGCTAAAAACAGTAGCCAGACTAAAATATATTCTGCAATGCTTCCTGTGTAATTTATTTCGGCTACCAGAATAAGAATTACAACTACATTAAAAATAACGAGAATCTTTTTAGTAATTAGTGGTCCGCTTTTTTTCATATGTTTGAAATTATTTGATTATTTTTGCATTTTTTCCTGCTTCATATGCTCCAAAAATAACCACGGTAGTGAGTAGAGAAGAAAAATAAAACCGAACTTGATTATCCGGAGAACGTCCAAAGGCAAATAGAATTATAAACATACTCAGGATATAAACACCTACAAATTCAAGTACGTGTCTCAATAAAGATTTTTCTTTTGGCTTTTCCATAAATTTGAATAACAAAAAACGACTTAACAAATAAGTCGTCGAGAAGTTCCGCTTGAGTGGACGACCCGACGGGAACCACCGTCAAGAAACACCGAGGTGTCCTATCATGTGCGCCGAGCCGCCCGCTAAAGGGCGTGATAGGACAAAACCCTCAAGGTATTGCCTCAGTATTTATTAACGATGGTTCCACCTATAAAATACCATCAAACAGCTTAATATACAAGTGTTTTATTGATTATTTGGAACTTTGAGCGTATTATGAAGGAAATTACAATTAAAATTAAACCATGACAGATCGCTATGTAGACAAACAAATAAAGGTTCTGGAGTTAATATGCAAGAATAATTTTGAAGAGGAAGCTATTTCGAGCCATGCACTTAAAATAACTGACAACGAACTAGAAAAAATACTAGAGGAATTTCAGCAGTCCAATTTATTGAAAGTTCAACAGAAAGATTTGCTTAATAGTAGCGATGAATATCGAGCATATGACGATATTCTCATATACTATCTGGTTATGAATAAGGACGGGCTTACTAACTTACTGGCAGAACTCAAAAAAAATCATCCACGACATGACAAATCAATTATTCGAGAAAAAAACCTCAAGAAAATATCCAAGCGCTTTGGCGGTATAATTACCCGAGCGGAGATTATTGAATCACTGCAGGAATGGGGCGTGCCTAAATCGCTCATTGAATACCAGCCTACCGAATGCGAAATGATTTTTTCTATCTTGAATTACTACGCTCTTTCAGCAAAAAAAGAAGACTATTATGTTTTTGCCAAAATCATAGAAGGGCTTGTCCAACCTTTCATGTTTGATGGAGATAGAAAAGAAATGGAAAAAACAATAGACAATTTTAATTGTCTTATCGAAGATGACAACTTTGTGATTAAAAATGGTCATTTACAGCGAGGCCGGGATGATGCTAACAGTAACATAGTGGTATCTCGCGAAAACTCAAAGAACCAACATAAAAATTCATATGATGGGTTAATCAATAAAGATAATTTGGAACCGAAAACGCCCAGATATTCACAAAGAAAAACGAATTTATTAGAATTTTTCTCTGATACTGGTGATATTTCGTATAAAGGAGAAATGAATATGGTAAGTACCGGCACCAAGGGTTACGCGCTCTTGCAGCTATTAAGCAAAAATAAAAATACAGCTTTTAATATTAAAGAAATACAAGAATTCTGCAATCCCTTAGTGAACAATACAGCTCACTATTTTAAAAAAGAAAAAGATATGGATGATACACTCCGTTTAATTAAATTTAAATTAAAAATAGGTAAACATGCCTTTTTTCCTATATCTAAAAAGAGCATAAAAAATGAAAAACAGTGGATTTGGGTTGAATAATGGGTATTCACTTTATTCACTAGACTGTCCTCAAACCACTCACAACATTAAAGTCAAAGTATAATAAGCTTTGGCTTTTTAATTTGCCAAAAAAAATAATAATCAAATTACTATGATTCATAACCAAAAAAGCAAAAGAGCAGAGAAATGTGGTCGTATTTCTCCTGCTGATTCTAAGGGATTTTATTGCACATATGATCTTGGATGCGCGTCTGCATTGGTAAGTAGCGGCTTTGAAATTGCTTCCCTCATTAAAACGAATCCCAAGAAAATTCAGTTCGTTTTTTGCCATAAGGTGGGCATGCAAAAAATAATCGATAGTTATTGGAGCGATAAATTAACTATACGAGCCAGAAGCTTTTTTGATAACACAAAAATGCTGAAGTGCCGGATTTATAGCGAGCAGACATATTCTAACAATGATAAGTCATGATTGAATTTTCCAAAGAACAAATAAATATTCTTTTGGAACTTTTCCGAACCGAGCTAAAACTG
This sequence comes from Parcubacteria group bacterium, assembly GCA_041674205.1. Taxonomy (GTDB): domain Bacteria; phylum Patescibacteriota; class Minisyncoccia; order Moranbacterales; family UBA2206; genus JAUXSK01. The sequence continues at coordinate 104,193 of JBAYWF010000001.1, read as the reverse complement.
GAAGTTTCAGAAGAAGAAGCATGCAAACATGCCCAACAAGTGATCGGGCTATTATTAGCAACTTTCAGAGATTATGGCTGATATTAATGTAACTGTTTAGCAATCACACGATAATTAAACTAACCAATAAATTATATGAAAAATGAAATTACAATTAAAGACTATTTGAATCAAAAAGGTGTCGAATTCAAAGAAGCGAATAATGAATTGATCACGGCATGTCTTTTCAATGACTGCGACAAGGATAGTGGCAACAACGAAAGACACTTATACTTTAACGCTGAAACCGGGCAACACCACTGCAAAAAATGTGGAGCCTCCGGAAATCTCGCAACACTAATAAAACACTTTGGCGACGATATTAAGCCTGCACAAATCAAGAAGCAGGTTAAAATCGCGAAACCCCAAAACAAAAAACTTGATCCATCGATTGTGGAAAACTGCCACAATACTATCCCGGACCGCATTCGAAAATATCTAAATGACAGAGGCATAACAAATGAAATTATTGAAAAAAAGAAACTTGGTTGGGGCAGATTTTATTCTAAAAATTGGATAACTATTCCAATTACTAATATCAAAGGGGAATATACTTTTTTCAAACTTCGCAAAGATCCCGATGACAGCACAAATAAAACTAAATACAAAGTATTTCCTACTGGTAATAAAGCGGAAATTTACGGCCGAGATAATCTTACAGAACCAGGCGAGAATCTCGTAATATGCGAAGGTGAGTTTGACTGCATGATACTAGAAAAATTCGGCATCCCTGCTATTACCTCAACAGCTGGAGCGGAGACATTTAAAAAGGAGTGGTTAAGTGAGCTGGAAAATTTTAAATGTCTCTATGTAGTTCTGGATAAGGATGAGGCAGGAATGAAAGGAGCTGATAAGCTTATCGCTCTGTTAGGTGAAAACTTACCACGCACTGATATATGTAGGATTATTTTCCCCAAAAGAATGACGGATGGAAAGGACATCTCTGACTATTTCAACAGATACAACGGCAATCGAGATGAATTTATTGAAGAATTATCCCAATTAACTTATGCAAACAGTTTAAAAACATACCCTGATACTGAAGAAAAGAAAAAAGAAAGATTCCAAAAACTGACACCTGAAAACAAAACTAGTATTGAAACATGGGAAAAAACTATCAAAGAAAATTTTCCAGGACTTCTAGTTGCAGCTAAGGCAGGCTTGAGCACGATAGCCCAACTTCTTATTGAGGATATTAAAAATCCCTTTGCCCTTGTTTATGTGGATGTGCCTTCATCGGGAAAAACCATAGTGCTCAATTTCTTTTCGACAGTTAAGGAATTAGCCTACACAACCGATGATTTTACTCCAGCAGCATTTGTTTCCCACGCTGCTAATAGAAAAAGAGAAGATCTGGAAAAAAATGACCTACTGCCAAAGCTACAATACAAAGCACTGCTAATCAGAGATATGGCACCAATATTTGCCAAAAGAGATGAAGATGTTCAAGCCATGCTAGGAATTTTAATCAGAGTTCTAGATGGAGAGGGATATGAAAACAATAGTGGAGTTCATGGAAAAAGAGGTTATGTTGGAGATTATCTTTTTATGATTCTTGCAGCTTCTACTCCTATACGATCAAGGATCTGGAAAATTATGGGAAGCCTAGGCTCTCGTTTATTCTTCCTAAATATTAACGGAGTAGAAAAAAGCGAAGCAGAGCTTGCAAACCAATTAAAAATTCCTTGTCGCGATAAAGAAATTGCCTGTCGAGAAGTTACAAAAGAGTTTATTAAAACACTTTGGAATAAATATCCTGATGGAGTTTCTTGGGATATGGAGTGTGATGACATAGATTTAATGAAAACGATAGCTCGCTTGGCAAAAATTCTAGCTAAATTAAGAACTACCATTAACATTATCGAGAGTTCGTCTGGAGAAGAACGACATAGTCAGATTCAAATAATAAAAGAAATGCCAGACAGGCTAAATCAACTTATTTATAACCTTACTAGAGGTCACGCACTTGTTTATGGTCGGAAGAATATGACTGAAGAGGATTTAGAGATGGCGATAAGAATTACTATTGATTCTGCTCCTCCCAGCAGGGCAAAAATTTTTATAGCCTTAATCCGTAACAATGGACACCTTGCAACAAATGAGGTCATGGAAATCCTTGGATCATCTAGGCCTGTGGCACTAAATCTTATGAAAGAAATGGTGCTTTTGGGAATAGTTTCCTCAGAAGGAGATCTTAGAGATGAAGCAGAATATTATGGCGGTAGACCAGAGAATAAAATTATTCTTCGACATGAACACGACTGGTTTATCAGCGATGACTGTAAAAAAATTATTGAGCGCAGTTTTAAGGATACTTTATTAACTAAATCCGACGCTGTGCTAGAAGAATATGACAAAAAATAAAACCTCTCTAGAAATTATGCCCCTCGAAAACACTAAGAAACTAAACGCGAGTGGCTACAAACTCAAGGAACCTAGCGCAAAATTCAAGCGTTGGGTGGGGCTATTTTTTGACAAAGATAACCCAAGGTTTTATGGCAACAAAACACAATGCGCCATGGAAGCCTACAATACCAGCAACTACAACAGTGCCTCGTGCATAGGCTATCAGAACTACAGAAAACTACAGTTTTCTTTACCTGTGATACTAGAACTGGAGGGACTTGGCTATGGAGAACTCGTAAAAATAGGGGCTTCAAAGATGCTAGCTGGGTCATTTTCTGACTGGAGAGAACTGATGATTATGGCGGGATATTATGATCCAAAAGATAAGCCAGACGCTAGCATAAATATAGGGACCATCTACAATATCGCCAACTTGAGTGCCGATATTGCAAAGGCTCGTAGAGATCGAGGGCTCGACAAAATTAGGCACTAGCTATTATTAGCGTTTGGGGTATTGTGTTGTTACAAAACCCAAACAAAAAGAAATGAATCAAAAAATTGCACAATTGAATAACTATCTGCTTTATGCACGCAAATCAAGTGAGAGCGCGGAGAGGCAGGCTCTTTCTATTGAATCTCAAATCCGTGAAATGAAGGCGGTAGCGGATAGGAGTGGATTTGAAATTGGAGAAATTAGAGAGGAATCACACTCTGCCAAAAATCCGGAAGGGCGTCCCATATTTAATCAGATTCTTCTTGATATAGAAAGCGGACGAATTCAGAAACTTCTCGTGTGGAATATTGATCGATTATCAAGAAATTCCATAGACTCAGGAAGAATAATACATCTTGTGGACTCCGGGAAGCTTCAAGAGATTGCAACGCCTGGGCAAATATTCAGAAACACACCTAATGATAAGTTCATGCTCAACCTCTTTTTTAGCCAAGCTAAACTTGAGAATGACCACAAGGGTGTCAATGTAAAAAGAGGCTTAGCACAAAAAGCTCAGATGGGATGGTGCCCTAATATGGGCGCCTTAGGCTACACATATAACCCAATGAAGCGCAAAGGAGAAAAAGAGATAATGAACGATCCGGCAAGCTTCGACCTGGTCAAAAAAATGTGGCAGATGGTTTTATCAGGAAAATACTCAGTCAAAGAAACTTACGACCTAGCGACAAAAGAATGGGGGCTCACGAATAAAAATGGTGGCAAAGTTGCGATTGCTTCCTGGTATGCAATGCTTCACAACCCCTTTTACTACGGATGGTTTGAATTTCCTAAGGGTAGCAGCAATTGGATTCAAGGCAAACATGAAGCCATGATCAGTCGAGAAGATTTTGAAAAAATTCAAGACTTGCTGAGCAAAAAAGGAACCACTCGCCCAAAGAGTTACACCTTCGCCTATACCGGAATAATACAATGTGCAAATTGTGGCGCAATGATCACAGCTGAAAATAAAACTAAAAAGAATTTAAATGGTAATAAACACCATTACATCTACTATCATTGTACAAAAAGAAGAGATCCGAATTGCCCAGAAAGAAAAAATGTAGAAGAGAAGGTGCTAGAAGACCAAATTCAGCAACTTATGAAAACAATCGATATACCACCTGGGTTCAAGGATTTCGCAATCCACCATCTCAGACAAAACTACTCTGAGGAACTCGAATCTGACAATAGGATTCGTGAAGGCCAAAGCAGAGCCCTTGAGTCCAGCAAGAAGAAGCTTAGCCGACTTATAGACATGAAGCTCAACGGCGAGCTTTCTGAAGCAGATTTCAGCTTTAAGCAGGCAGAACTACACAAAGAACAAGAACTCCTGACTAGAGCCTTAACTAGTGAAAAAACTCCTCAAGAAACTTGGCTGGAAAAGTTAGAAAAAACACTAAATGTTGCCGAGGAGATTTGCAAAAGATTTAAGGGTGGCGACCTGCGAAATAAAAAGCAAGTAGTCGCAAGTTTAGGAACAGATCTGATACTGAAGAATAGCCAATTCACAATCGGAACCGAAAACCCAATACTACGCATCAAAAAAGTAGCCGAGGTATCTAGCGCGATTTACAAGAAAATGGAACCCTTGAAGCCGGATAAGAAAAAATTAGAGATTGCATACTCCACTTCTCCGAAACTTCAAGCAGGACTAAAAGAACTAGCCAAAATAAAATAGCTCCTCGCAAAAAAACAGCGAGGAGTTTTTTTATTGGTCTTTCAAGATTTAGGTTCGAACCTCTCTCAAAGCCCATAAACACAGGGGTAAATGCACTTTTGAGTCGTTATCATTCCAATTCGGGTCTACCCCATTTTTCAGTAGGTTCGAACCTCCTGAATTGTGCTTATATAAAGCAAAAACCACCTATTGTGAAGGTGGTTTTATGTCAAAGCTCCGCGACCAGGATTCGAACCTGGAACCAATTGATTAACAGTCAACTGCTCTACCATTGAGCTATCGCGGAATGTATTCAGTTTTTAAAAATTGCCTGAAACAAGCAACAAAACCAGTATAGCAAGTATTTTTTCGACTGGCAAGGGCTCGCAGGCACGAAAAAAGCCCTGCGAATCAGGGCTTTTTTAGTATATTTAAGGGATTTTAATAATCCTTCAGTTTTTTGACACCTTTGTGCTCCCGGATTTTTTCCAAGGCTTTCGATTCGATCTGGCGGATACGCTCGCGCGTCACACCAAATTCCTGCCCCACTTCTTCCAATGTGTGCACCACCCCGTCTTCCAAGCCGAACCGGATTTTCAAGATTTTCTGTTCGCGCGGCGTCAAGGAATCCAGGATTTCCGTCACGTGGTCGCGCAGAAGTTTCCGCGAAGCGACATGGTGCGGCATCACCGTTTCCGTATCTTCGATGAAATCCCCCAGCACGCTGTCGTCATCGCTGTCGCCGACCGAAGTTTCCAGCGACACCGTTTCCTGCGAGATTTTCATAATGTGGCGGATTTTGTCCACTTCGATGCCCATTTCCACCGCCACCTCTTCCGGCAACGGCTCGCGTCCCAGATCCTGGACCAGCCGCCGGGTTATTTGCGTATATTTATTGATCGTTTCCACCATATGCACCGGGATGCGGATCGTGCGGGACTGGTCGGCCAAAGCCCGCGTGATAGCCTGGCGGATCCACCAGGTCGCGTAGGTGGAAAACTTATAACCCTTGGTATAGTCAAATTTCTCCACGGCGCGGAACAAACCGATATTGCCTTCCTGGATCAGATCGAGCAGGGAAAGGTTGTGCGAGCGGCCGACATATTTCTTGGCGATGCTCACCACCAGACGCAAGTTGGCTTCGGTCAATTTCTGTTTGGCTACCGGGTCGCCTTTTTCGATCCTCTTGGCCAGGGCGATTTCTTCTTCCGACTTCAAAAGTTCCACCCGGCCGATTTCGCGCAGATACATCTGCACCAAATCGGAAGAGGCCTCCTCCGGCACGTCGATTTCCCTCCGCTTCTTTTTCTTGCCAGCCTTTTCTTCTTCAATATCCTCGACGATCTTGTCGGTTTCCATCTTCAGCATATCGTCCGATCCCAAGACCCGCACGCCGACTTCCTCCAATTTTTCATACAAACTTCCCAGCTCTTCGATATTTTTTTCCGCGTCCGGGAAAGCATGCAAAATCTCGTCTTCAGTTATGAATCCCCTTTGCTTGCCCCGATAAACCAATTCCTCGACGACGCTTTTTTTCTTTTCTTCTTTCGGCTTGAACGGCACGACTTTACCGCCCTGGCTGATTTTTTTCTCGGCACGGCTCATCCCGACTTTGGCTTTTCCCGAATGGACCGGCGTGGCGGAGCTGACGGTTTTTTTGGCCGCGGCCGGCTTTTTGATATGCACCGGTTTCACTTCCTTTTTGACGGATTTCTTAACAGCTTTTTTAATCCGGACCGGCTTATGATTGGCGGTTTGTTTTTTGGACGAAGTTTTTACCACACGGACTGATTTGGCATTTTTTACCGGATGGACGGACTTGGCGGTTTTCTTGACCGTCATTTTTTTTATTTTACTAGTCACGAGTTTTTTGCTGTTTTTCTTATTGGCCATATTATAAATATTAATTTAGTTCCTTGTTTAGCGCGGACTGTTCGACATTGATTTTGGAATATTCTTCCGTTAAAAATTTTACCGCGCCCGCGTCATTATTTTTTTTGGCGATATCCAGATTTTTGGAAATCTTGTCCAGCCAATCCTTATTGATTTCGTATTTGATCTTGCGCAGCCTGTTTCTCGCTTCCACTGCCGGCTTTTCAAAAACGACTTCTTCCAATCCATTGTCCAATCCGACCCGGTAGCGGTTTTCAAAATATATCTTCTCAGCACTGACCGCGTCAGACCGCGAATCGATATCTTTAACCAATCCGTCAAAGCTAAAATTAAAATCCGGACCCTTTTGGATCATAGTATTTAGAAGGCTATCTTTCGGAAGATATGATAAATCTTCCGTTTCTACCAGTTCCTTCCAAACATCGCCATAGATAAGCATCAATCCGGTCAGGTCTCTCGTAAGAGTTTCAATTTTCCCCAAAGGGGCGAAGACTTGGCGTTCAGGCAGCAAGTCTCGTGAAGTTTTCATCGCTCTTTCCCTAAGACTAGCTTTTTTTAACATATCCGTCAATATACTGTCTTCGATATCAAGCTCATTCGCCAATTTTTTCAGCCAGTGGTTTTTCTCAATATCGTTTGCCAGGCAACCGATCATATCCAACAACTCTTCCGTGATTATTTTTTTATCCTCCACTTTTTCCTTGTCATATTTAGCGAAGATATTATTGAAAAAATATTCCATCGCCGGCTTAGCCTCTTCCACCGCCCCGCGTAGAACTTCCGGGCTGTTTTTGGCCAAATCGGCTGCATCCTTTTCGCCAGGCAATTGCACTACTTGCACATTGGCTTCTTTTTCAAAACACAGTTTGATGCTTTTTTTCGTCGCCAATTCCCCGGCATTATCCATATCGAAACACATCCTTATATTATCCGTATACCGTTTGATGATGGCGAGGTGTTCCGGAGTCAGCGCGGTGCCGGACACCGCGACGGTATTTTTCAATCCGGCTTGGTGCGCCGCAATCACGTCCATATTACCCTCTACCAGAAGCACGTCGCCAGACTGCCTGATTTCGCCCTTAGCCCGGTTGATACCGTATAAAATCCGGCTTTTATGGTAAACTTCGGTTTCCGGCGTATTCACGTATTTGGCTTGCGACTCGTCTCCGCCCGGCGCCACCCGTGCGCTATAGCCTACGACCTTTCCGTTAGTATCCGCAATCGGAAACATTATCCGATCGCGGAAGCGATCATAATATTTATCCGCTGGATTTTTTTGGCTCTCCACCAACAAACCGGTCTTAGCGATCTCATCTGGCGCGAAACCGTGCTTGACCAAAAAACCCAACACATTCTTCCAGCCATCCGGGGCATAGCCCAAGCGGAAATCCTTGATCGATTGGTCATTTATGCCTCTCTCGCGCAAATAGTCCAGAATCTTCTTACCTCCGGCGGTTTGCAACAAATGGGCTTGATAGAATTTCGTAGCCATTTCCAAAATATCCGAGGTTTTGTTTTTTTGTTCCGCCCGCCTTGGATCTGTTTTTTTGAGCTCTATTCCAGCTTTTTCGGCTAGCAATTTCAAGGCATCGCGGAATTCCAAGCCCTCCATCTCCATCACGAACCCGAAAATATCCCCGCCTTTCTGACATCCGAAACAATGCCAGATCTGTTTATCCTCACTGACCATAAAAGAGGGGCTTTTTTCATTATGAAAAGGGCATCTGGCGCGATAATTGGCGCCTGCCCTTTCCAACCGGATATACTCCCCAAGCACATCCACGATATTCAATTTCGCTTTGATTTCCTCTAAATCTGTCCCCATAGTATGTATATACTATATTACTACACAAGATAAGGCAAAAAGTATCAAAATCACGCTAAAAAACCTGCTTCAGCAAAATACAGCCATCGCTGTCTTTTTTTACGGATGCGTCACGCCGAAACGGTGCTTCAGCGGATCAAGGGCGGAAGGAGAGGGATTTGAACCCTCGAAGCCCGTTAAGACTTACCGCCTTTCCAAGGCGGCGCACTCGACCACTATGCGATCCTTCCAAAAATGAGGCAAACCAGCCTCGCTTTAATCCTAGCAAGTAACCAGGATTTATTCAACTATCCGGATTCCCGTCAAAGCGATATCCTTTCCGCCCGGAACCCGTCCCAAAATGACGATAACTTTATCCCCGGTTGCCAGCCGCCCAGCATTCTTATTGATGCTGATCATCTCATCTATCAATTCCTCACGGTTCTGTTTTTCCAGCAGATATGCCCTAGCCCCCCAAACGATGGACATCTGTTGGTAGGTCTTAGGATTATGCGTGCCTACCAATATCAGCTGTTCCGGCCGATGGTGCGCCAGCATCCGGGCTGAAATTCCCGACTCACTGAACAGCACGATAGCTTTAGCCTCGGCATTTATCGCCATCTCATGGGCGCTATGCATAATTGAGGCGTAGTCGCTATAGACGCAACATCCTTCGAAATGTTCATTGACATCATCAAAAGGTGATTCTTCCGTATCCTTGATGATTTGCGTCATCGTTTCCACCGCTTCAACCGGATATTTCCCATTGGCGCTTTCTCCGGAAAGCATCACCGCGTCCGTATGGTCGATGACGGCATTGGTCACGTCCGACACCTCCGCCCGGGTCGGAATCGGATTATTGATCATCGAATCCAGCATCTGGGTAGCTACGATGACCGTTTTAGCCGAGCGCAAACATTTGGCGATGATTTCTTTCTGATAGATGATGACTTTGCTTTCCGCCAACTCGATGCCAAGGTCGCCACGCGCCACCATCACGACATCCGCCGCCTCGATTATCTCATCGATATTGTCAATCGCTTCTTTCCTCTCGATTTTGACCACGATTTGCGGCAGACTGTCTTTCCGGCCCAATATCTTCCTTATGGCGTCGCGCGTCTCAATCACTTCCTGCGCATTGCTCACGAATGACAAAGCCACAAAATCAACTTCGTTGCCCAAGACGAATTCCAAATCCGTCCTGTCCTTTTCCGTAACCGCACCGAAAGCTAATTTGGTATCCGGCACGTTTATCCCCTTGCGCGGTTTGATCGTACCGCCGTTTATCACCCTAGCCTTCACCAAGCCTTCCGATTTTTCCACGACTTCCAAACGCATCACGCCATCCTCCACTAAAATCCGTTCTCCGACCTGCAACGCGGAGGCTACGCCGTCCGAATCGATGATTAATTCCTTATTATCCATCGTTTTCCTATCACTGACAAAAATCATTTCGCCCTTTTCAATCTCAAAAGGTTCGGCATTGCCTACTCTGATACGCGGACCTTGCAAATCAGCTAAGATTCCCAAAGGCCGTTTGATTTCCTCCCTGACCTCCTTGGCCTTATTGATTATTTCCTGATGCGATCCGTGCGTGCCATGGGAAAAATTCAAACGGAAAACGTTCACTCCCGCCTCCACAAGCTTTTTCATATTTTCCTTGCTATCCGAAGCCGGACCGACAGTAGCCACTATCCTTGTTTTTTTCATATAGTTTTCTTACACTTTAACAATCCTTATAATCTCACAAAAAAACAAAACAGGCAACCCGGAGGCGCCTGTTTTGTTTTTCCTAAAACGAAGGTTTATTTGATCAAAGAAAATCCTCCGATCAACGGCAAAGCTTTCATCTCTCCCTTGACGGCATTGATGATTCCCATAATAGCGATTACGATCAACGCTATCGATCCAAACGGCAAAATTATGAACCAACCCAGGAACGGAATGATCGATCCGACGATATTGACGGCGATAGCCGCCAAAAGCAGGTTCAACTGCTGGTTGGCATGGAATTTGGCAAACGGACTGTTTTTAGCATCGGACAACAATGGCACGAAGAAAAGAATCGGTATGATGTAGCCCACGATCGCCATCGCCTTGTTGGATTCCACGTCCTTATTGCCAGCGCTCGGTTCAACGGCCGGCTGCGTGTTTTTTTGTTCTTCCATATTACACCTGCCCTTCTAGTTGAAATATTTAATTTCCTTTATTGCATTATACCACACATTTATTTTATGTGCATATAGTACAATTACTAAAACCAGCTATTTCAAGCCACTTTCAGAGATTTCCCGCAAGATATCTTCCGGAATCGGATTATGCTCCGGACTGACGCCCGGATATCGCCAAGCGCTGATGATTTTTTTCTGATCCCTGAAAAGCAATTTTTGAAGTTCGGATAAATTTTTCCTGTTCTTATTCTTCTTAATTTGGTACATCGCCCAGATTTCAGTCTTCCAAACCGGCTTGCCTCCCGCATCGAGCTTCGGAGAAACCGGCTGCATCACCGCGATCGTGTTTTTCACGATACCCTCCTCTTTCCGCTGGGGCCTTTTGATGATGCCTAAAATTTTTTGTTCGCTCAAGCCATAAAACTTCATCTTCTCGATCGAATGAAGTGTCCATTGATAGCGCTCATTATTTTTCGGAAGTTTGAATTGCATCATATTGAAAAACAGGCTAATCGTTTATATCGTCTATAACAGCCTCAAGGTCCCCCTCCAAAATCGATTTCCCCTCTTTATCGCGGGACACGCCGACAAATCCCACCCGCTTGGCTTCTTCTTGCCAGTGTTCCTTCGCGCCATCTATAATTTTTTTGTTTTCCAAAATCACCCGCCTCGCTTCAGTCAAAAAAACTTCCGTTTCTTCCGCGGATAGCCTATCCGCCCTGTCCGCTCCGATCAGTCCGCCCAAAAACCGCGACCGGTTCCGCTCCATCTCCTCCGGATCCAACTCCTTGTTCCTGATTTTTTTCAATACCAATGAACCGAATTCTTGGGCGCTGCCGAAATAGCCGCCGAGAACGTAGCGGCCCGCGTCCGGGATATGGACTTTTTCCAAATTATTTTTCATACTTTGTTAGAAATTTAATTCCGTAAATTTTTTGATCCGTCCTTCAACAGAGGACGGATATCCCGCCTGGTTATTTCCGGGAAACTATTTGATATTTATCCCCCGCAAAGCCGCGATTCTTTCTTCAATCGGCGGATGGGTCATAAAAAGCGACGAGACTTTTTTGCCCTTGAAAGGATTGGTGATGTAGAGATGCGCCGTCGCCCGATTGGCGGCTTCCAGCGGTTCTTTATCGGCAGAAATTTTTTCCAACGCCCGTGCCAGGCCTTCCGGATAGCGCGTCAGAAGTGCCGCGGAAGCATCAGCTAAAAATTCCCTTTTCCGGGAAATCGCCATCTGCATCAAGATGGCGGCAATCGGCGCCAAGATAGAAAGCACGATCGCCAAGATGAACAAGATAAGTTGCAATTGCCCGCCACCCTCATTGTTATTGTCGCGATTCCGGCCGCCGCCCCAAAACGTCCAATTGCGGAACCAGTCCGCCAATAGAGTGACAAAGCCCACCAAAACCACCACGACCGTTGAAAGCAAGATATCCCGATTGCCGATATGCGACAATTCATGGGCGATCACGCCTTCCAATTCAGTTTTTTCTAATTTTGCGATGATGCCGGTCGTCAAACAAATCACTCCGTGTTCCGGATCGCGACCGGTCGCGAAAGCGTTAGGCGCGCTATCTTCAATAATATAAATCTTGGGCACCGGCAATCCTGCGGTGATGCAAAGGTTTTCCACCAGATGGTAGATTTCACGGGCGTTGTCGTGCGTCACTTCCTTGGCGTTGCTCATCGCCAGGACGATCTTGTCACTCCACCAATAGGAAACGAAGCTCATCCCGATGGAAAAAGCCACTGCGATATAGAGAATCAGGCTGTTCCGCATCGCTCCCGCGAAGACATAACCCACCCCTATTACGAAAACCAAAAAACCCGTGATATAAACCCAAGTCAGGCGCGTATTTTTATCCGCTTGCGTATAGATTGTCATAATGTTCTATTTGTTCTAAGTGTTATAACTGTTCTAAACACCATAAATGATCAATTGTTTTTTGTTAAGAATTTATCCAAAGAAATCAATTTAAAATATAATTCCTGGATTAATTTTTTAAATTTTTCATGTTCAATATCGCTTATGTATTTTTGATTTAAGGATATTTCCAAACAGGTCATCGTTTCCATCAACGACCCCAACGCGATCCTCACAAAAGACGCGAAATCCTTTTTTGTTCTTTTAGCGCTGCCTTCGGCAATATTCAAGGGGATAGAAACGGCAGCTCTCCTGATTTGCGATACTAAAGAAAATTTTTCTTCAGGGGGAAGTTTTTTTGTGACTATATAGATTTCATTAACAAGTTCCATTCCCAACTTCCAAACATCCAACCTATAAAAACCGAACTCAACTTTGCCCATAAATCATTTAGAACATTTGAACGATTAAGACAACTAGAACGACACCTGTACATTTTCCTTTTCTGCTTCATCGGCTTCGAAAAATTCCCGCTTGGTGAAATGCAGCATTCCGGCAATCAGGTTGTTCGGGAAGACTTCGATTTTGATGTTGAAATCCCGCGCATTGCCGTTGTAGAACCGGCGGGAAGCCTGGATCTTGTCTTCGGTGTCGGTCAATTCCCGTTGCAATTCCAAGAAATTCTGATTAGCCTTCAAATCCGGATAATTTTCCGACACGGCGAACAACGTCTTCAAAGTCCCGCTCAGCATATTTTCCGCTTCCGCTTTGTCATGGGCCGAATCGGCTCCCATCGCGCGGGTGCGCGCCTCAGTCACTTTTTCAAAAACGTCTTTCTCGTGCGCCGCATAACCCTTGACCGTATTGATCAGGTTCGGAATCAAGTCATAACGCCGTTTCAGTTGCACGTCGATGTCGCTCCAAGCCTCATCCACCCGGTTTTTCAGCTTGATCAGGCCGTTATAGACCGCGATCACCCACAGGGCGATTACCGCCAGGATAATTAATAATATCAATCCGCTTCCCATAATATTTTCACTTAAGTAATTAATATCCGTATTTTAGCATTTTTCAGAGGAAAATAAAAGTGGCGCCAAGAGAAAATTCTCCCAACGCCACCTTTGACCCGAAAGGGTAGTTTTTAAAAGTCAGCATCATTGATGCCGGGAACCACCTGCACGATTCTGCCAGTTGGTTTCCCGCGACTATCCAGCACCGTTGTCGGATAACTTTGCATCTTACTTCTTCCGCTTTCGTCGAGCTGATCGTGACTCTGCACGGAGCAACCCGTTTCATCCTTTTTACTGCAAGCTTCTTGACTGGACATACTATCTCCTCTTTAGTTTTGGCACATTGTGCCCTTGATTTGATAAAAAAACCGAAATAAAAAGCGGCCTTCTTCCGAGGCCGTTTTCTTGTGATTTTTGACTATTTCCTAAAATCCACAAAGAAACGACCTCCGACTAAAGCCGTAAAAATAAAACCAGAAATTTCTTTGCGCTATCATTTTCATATTTCCACTCTACAGCAAAACCTTTTCCCGGTCAAGGGCGTCAGCGGATTTCCCCCGGATATGCTATAATTCAGATAATAAACCCCTAATAAAAAACTATGGCAAACCTATCCGCCTATTATGTCGTCCTGATTCCGCTTATCGTCCTTATCCTGGTCAGAATTTTTAAATTCGTCATTTTCTATTTCCGGCATAACCGCGATTTCAAATACACCCTCCGCCACGGAATGACCTATGGCCATATGCCGAGCGTCCACTCCGCCCTGATGGCTTCCCTGGTGACTTCGGTCGGCTATTTCGAAGGCCTCTCTTCCGGAGCCTTCGCCATCGCCCTCACGATGGCGATCCTGATTATCGACGACGCCACGCGGCTGCGCGTCTATATGGGCGAGCACAGCCGCTACATCAATATGATCGTCCACAAAATAGACGCGGCTGAAGCGGACTATCCGCGCCTCAAAGAAAGGATGGGCCACAAACCTTCCGAAGCCCTGGCCGGCGGCATCCTCGGTTTCGCCCTGACGGTTTTCCTGATCGCGCTTCTCTGAATCTGACAACTGACAAAGGCGGCGCCCGATGGCACTGCCTCTTTTTTTATATTCTGGCAGAAAACTACATTACGAATTTCCTATAATTTTTCCTATTGACCAATTCCGCTTCGGCTTCCGGATACGCATCCGCAAAGGCTTTCGGGATATTAAACTTGTCCTTTTGCCACTTGAATTCAAAAGCTGCGATTTTACCGCCACTTTCTTCCAAAAAATCTATCTCTTGTTTTTGTTGCGTTCTCCAAAAATATAAATTTTTATCCAGCGCATGGTTATTGTTATATTTCACTCTTTCGCTAAGCATAAAATTTTCCCAAAGAGCACCTTTGTCCTGTCGCAAATTCAATGGATTCAGATTATTGATCAGCGCATTGCGGACTCCGTTATCATAAAAATAAATCTTACGCATTTTTTTTATTTCTTTGCGCAAGTTCCGGCTATATGGATTCAAGCGGAAAATGACAAAGGCTTTTTCTAGGAGCTGGATGTAATTGGAAACCGTATTCTTATCCACCCCTGTCATTCCAGCCAATTCATTGTAAGAAACTTCCGATCCGACTTGCAAAGCCAGGGCCTGCAACAGTTTTTCCAAAATTTCCGGATTTTTTATATTCTGGTATTGCAAAACGTCTTTATACAAATAACTTTGCGCCAAGCTTTTCAAACTCTTCTCCAAGTCATCTTTTTTTAAAATTATTTCCGGATACATTCCAAAAACCATCCGATTTTCCAAAAGCCTATCGCTCTCAATCTCGGAATAAATTTGCTTAAGCTCTTCCAATGAAAAGGGATAAAGAAAAAACTCATTCTTTCTTCCAGTGAGCGGCTCGGAAATTTCATTGGCCAAATCAAAAGATGATGAACCGGTGGCTATGACTTGCGTATCGGGGAAATTATCCACGATCAATTTCAGTGTCACCCCGATATTTTTCACTCTTTGAGCCTCATCCAAAATAATCAATTTTTTCTGGGCTAAGCCCAGGAAATTATCCAGCTCGGTCGAGGTTTTGCTGGTTAACGCTTCACGGATATCCGGTTCGTCACAATTGAAATAAGCAGACTTTCCTGAATATTTCTCCCTGACTTGTTTGACCAAAGTCGTCTTGCCTACCTGGCGAGGTCCATAAATTATGATTATTTTACCCTTAAATAAAGCTTTTTCTACTTTTTTTTGGATTATTCTTTGTATCAACATATTATTATTTTGGTGAATTAACTATCCTAATTATATATCATTTTGGTGAATGAGTCAATACCGGATTTTTTGGCTCAAATTGGTGACTTTAAACAAAAAACAGCGCTAACTGGCACCGTTTTTTTTATTTTTGCAGAAATTATTTTATTGTATCCTTCCCAGCTCCTCCAAAATCACCTGCCGGTCGTTCCACGGAATTTTTTCATCCCCCACTATCATCGATTCTTCCGCCCCCATGCCGGTCACAGCGATTATGTCATCAGGCTGGGCGAGTTGCAGCGCCTTGGCGATGGCCGCGCGACGATCGGGAATTATCCAAAAGTTTTCGTTTTCTTTTTTATCTTCAATGCCTGCCACGATCTCATTGATAATTTGCATCGGCTCTTCGTGATAGGGCTCGTCATTAGTAATGATCACGAAATCCGCGTAACGGGAAACTATTTCCCCGATGATCGGCCGTTTGCCGCGATCCCGCTCGCCGCAGGAACCGAAGACGGCGATGACGCGCGCCTGCGGTTTCTTTATTCTTACCAGCAACGAATACAATTTTTCCAAAGCGATCGGCGTCAACGCGAAATCCACCAAAATATTCAGATTTTTATCGTTCGGCACATATTCCATCCTTCCCGGCACGCCCATGATTTTTGCCAAAGCCCTGGCGCAAATATCGAGAGAAATATTTTCCGAAACTCCCACGCTGATCGCCGCCAGCGCATTTTCAATATTGAAATCCCCGATTAAATTTAAAGTTAAATTTTGTCCATCAACTGCGAATGCAGACTTATCAATTCCCAACTCGACATTTTCCGCAATAATAGTTTTGAAATTTTGATTTTGAATTTTGAATTTATTTAGGATTTGAAATTTAGGATTTAGGATTTTTAGACCGTATCCGAAAATATTTTCCGCTTTGCAATCAAGATACTCTTCCGGTTTTTCCATATCCAGATTCACGATCGCGATTCCAGCGTTTTGAAAAAGCTTCGCTTTCGCCCGGCGGTATCTTTCCATCGTCTTGTGATAGTCCAAATGTTCGCGCGTCACATTCGTGATGACTGCCGTCTTATAATTTATTCCCCACACCCGGTATTGATCAAGGGAATGGGAAGATGTTTCCAGAACCAGATACTCGCAACCGGCAGCCGCTGCTTTTTTTGCGAACCGCTGCACCGCAAAAGCCGAAAGGGTCGTGAAATGGGACAAGTTTTTTTCCTCTTCGCCATCGATGCGGAAATTGATGGTCGAAGCCATTGCGACTTTTTTTCCCGCCTCCTCCAAAACTCTAGTGACCATCTGGCAGGTGGTGGTTTTGCCGTCCGTGCCGGTGACACCGATGACTTTCAATCTTCTGGTCGGGAAACCGAACCGCAAATTCGCCAAGACGGCTTGGAGCAGATGGTAGATATTCTTGATCGGCTGGGGAATAAGTTTTTTCATATCTTTGCGGTAAACGCTATTTTTTATTGAGATCTAGTCTATGTCAAGCTATGGGAAAAATCAACCCTTCCTAAGGTTGATCCACACACTCCACTCACCGCAAAAAACTTTTAATTTTCCGAATTAAGTTATAGGTCCGGTATTTGAGTGGATTCAGGATGATGTCATAATTTCCCGGGAATTTGCTAGTTTCCGTAGCCGGTGAAAAACCCTGTTTGAATCTGGTGATACCGGCCCAATCATTATCGTCCGATCCTGTCTTTACGCCGCCGAAGTCATAACCGGCAGCTCCGGCTTTTTTCGCGTCCTGGATCTGCCGCCATTGCAGAAGATAGGGCGCCATCACATTGCGGAACCGATCATCCGACGCGCCATGCAGATAAGTCACCGTATTGCCGAAGAATATGACGATATTAGCCGCGATCACTTCACCCTCAAGCTCCGCGCAATATAATTTTATATTTTCGCCCGGAATGATTTCAAGCATCTTCTGGTAGTAGTCCCGCGGATGCGGCCTGATCCCCTGCCGTTTGCTCGTGATTTCAACCAAATCGCAAAACCGGTCCATACATTCTTTCCCATTGGAAACGAAGACTTTGACGCCTTTCTTTTCAGCCACCTTGATGTTATAGCGCGTTTTCGGTTTCATCAGTGTCAGCAATTCCGCCTCACTCTTGGTGCAATCGATGATAAAAAGCTCCTTAGGCTGCATCTCATGAGGCGCTTTCACTATCGGCAGGTCCACGTTTTTCCTGGTCAATTCCAAAATTTCCTGCGAAGCCGGTTCGATGCGTATCCAACCGGCGCCATTATCCCTAGCCAAACCGATCAGATTATCGAAATAATTCTTGACGTTTTTATCCCTGATTTTCAATATGTTCCCGCGCGGTATATAAAAATATTTACCGACGATGGGAAGTTTGTGTTCGAAAATATTATTCCAAAATGTCTCGCCTTTGATATTCAAATTTTTCCTGCCGACCGCCGATTGGAAATTTTTCCACCAATCCGATTGCAAAAATCCCCCATCCGGAGAATTCTTAGCTATGAAACTGCCTTTATCATCCCGCATAATATGGTTTGTTTTTACGATTTATTTTATTTCTTACCCAAGCTCCTCAAGGCCGAGCTGACCCTCAGGCCGATATCCGAGATATCCTTCGGCACCAGCTTCAAGGCGTCGCGCGCCTCGGTCACGGAATATCCCATCGAAATCAAGGCTTCGATCGCGTCCGAATCGGAAACCGCCTCTTCTTTTTCCCCGACCGCCAGATCAGCCACTTTGTTCCTGAGCTCCAAAATGACCCTCTCGGCGGTTTTTTTGCCCACCCCCGACACTTTGGTCAATATGGATGAATCCTCATTCAGGATAGCTGTTTTGATAGTTTTGGGCGTAGCGATGGAAAGGATGCCTAAACCGGCTTTAGGTCCGATGCCTGAAATGGAAATTAGCAGCTCGAACATATCCAACTCATCCAAAGTCAGGAAGCCGTACAAATCCAAGGCATCTTCCCGGACGGAAGTATGTATGAAAAAGTCGACCTGCCCCATCCCGGCGACCTTGCCCAGCGCATAACTCGTCAAATGGACCTTATAACCCACGCCATTGACATCCACCACTACGAACCGGTCTTTGCTGTATTCTATTTTGCCTTTGATTTTAGCTATCATATGTATGTTGCCATTCTAACATCTCCGCGCGGTTTTTCCAATAAATCCTTGCATAAATTTCCAGACTGTGCTAAAAATACTAGGTAACTAAAAGGAATTAACTTAAGAAAACAATATGCCAATCAAAGCATCAGCCAAGAAATACATGCGCGTCACCGACAGGAAAACCGAGATAAACAAACGGATCAAGGGCCTTTTCCGGAGCGCTATCAAAAAAGCCACCGAAGCCATAGCCAAAAATGACGCCAAGACGGCTCAGGAATGGGCTAAAAAAGCTTTCCAAACATTGGATAAGGCCGCCCAAAAGGAAGTTATCAGCAAAAATACGGCCGCCCGCAAGAAATCCAGGCTTAACAAGAGAGTTAAAGCTATCGCGATAAAGAAATAAGCTTCAATATCTAAAAAGAACGTCCTATGAGGCGTTCTTTTTGATTTGTTTAAAATAAATCCGCACCTTGGCGTAGTGCGTTTCTAAATTCCAGCACACGAGCGTTAAAAAATTACCTGCTAACAATCTTTTTAGACTTTTCGGGAATTTTAGCGAGTACGCTGAGAATTTAGACAGCACAAGCCCGGTGTCGGCAGTTTTCTTTGGTTACTTTCTTTTGCTGCCAAAAGAAAGTAACACGCTTACAATTCCACAATAAACTTATCCAGCGCCACCCGGATATCGATTTGGCCGGTTTTGATCTGGGTATCCAAAGCGCTTAATTTCTGATAGACCGCCTTGAGCTTCGCCATAGGAAAATTCCGCACTTGACTCAGGCTTTTTTTCACTACGAAAGGATGCAAACCGCTGGCCTTGGCAATCGCATAATCATTGCCGCGATATTGCCCGTCCAGATCGGCCACCTTCAAAATATTCCTGAATTGGTAGACATACATCGAAAAAACATAAAAAGGATCATCGCCTTTTTTAAGATGTTCTTGCACCAGATATAAAGCTTTTTTCTTATTATTCGCGCTTAACGCGTCGATCGTATCGAAGATATTAGCATCCGAATTCGCCCGCACCAAAATTTCCACATCATCCGCTTGGATGATCCGTCCGTCGGCAAAATCGACAAGCTTGCGCAATTCCTTGTCCAGATATTCCGTATCGCTGCCCGCGAACAGGATCAGTTTTTCCAAAGCCGCCCCTGAAATACTGCCGACCGGATCCAACTCCTTTGTCCGCTGCACGAGCCACTGATTCAATTTGCTTCCGGACAATCTTTCAAAATTCTGGGATTTGGCCATCTTAAAGAGTGCTTTGTACAGTTTGCCGTTTTTCTTCGGCTGGCCGTCTTCCCAAAAAATAACCACCAAGTCCTGATCGGCCTGGATCTGTTTTTCATATTTTTTCAGATAATCAATCAGCTCGTCCTTCTCGCCGTCCGTCGCGACTTCCAACATATCCCGCACGATGACCAATCTTTTGGGTGCCAAAAGATTGGAAGTGCCCAGCACATCCAACAAGCGACGTTTAGGATTTTTTTCCATCCAATTAAAAATGGAAAGTCCCGATCCGACCGCGTCGAAAGCCAGGAGCCTTTTTTTTATTTCCGCTATTTTTTGGCGCGACCGGAAAGAGTCCTCGCCATAAAGAAAAAGTATCATAGGACCATTCTAGCATACCCCTGGAAATAAAAAAATCCCCTAAAAAGGGGATTTTTTGAAGATTCCTATTCAACCGTCCAACGCAACACCTGCCCTGGTTGCAGTATGTCCACCCAGATTTGTCCAGGTACGAATTTGATCTCTTGTCCGGACTGGTCATAGAAGAACAACTTACTGTCCAAGCTGGACTTATCTTTCTTCCAAGTGCCGATGGTTTCCTGGCCGTTCATATAATAGTGCGCTTCGCCGGAATCGACCGAATCATACCACGGGTCTCCGATTTGCATATTGTTATAACGGCCGCTTATGCTTTCGACTCCGGTCTTCTTGATTTCCTCGACATTTTTCCAAGGATCCTGCAAGCCTTGTCCGACATAATTCTGATCCAGCGTGATCTGCTCCGACTGGGCCGTCAGGACAACTACGTTTTTCGGCGCTATCCGTTGCTTGTTATTACGGTCCGTATCCGCTTCGTTATTCCAAGTCCTCAGATACGTATTTGTCTGTTTGTCATAGTCGAATGAAACGTCATATGGATCCTTGAAGGACACCCGCAAATGCCCCTTTTCCGGCCGCTGGTCTAGCGGTGCCTCGCCTTGATGCGCATAGCCGGCGAATTTGTTTTCCGTGCGGTATTTGAAATTCTCGATCATCTTAAGCACGTTCGCTTTCGTGATGTGTCCGGTGTCTTCCAGGCGCATTTTCCCGCTTACCGCCCAACGCTCGCAATATGATCCGGTCATACAATCATAGTTGTCGATAATCTTATCCTTCAATAGATCCAGGGAAAAATGTGAACCTCCCCAGTAGATGAAAATCGCATCCAACCCCTTGGCCAAAGCGATATAATCATGCCTGGAACTTCTGATGGCGCCGATTTCCTCAGGAATATTGCAGATATAAACTCCCATCAAGCGGGTTACCGATCCGGTGTAGGCCGGCATCTCGATCACCATATCCGCTTCGGAAAATCCGGCCGCCGGTCGGGCCTGGACATCGGACGGCTGCATAACCGCCACTGCCCGCCGGTTCCAATTTTCACAAGAAAGCCCTGAAACCGGACTGACCGGACCGTCATTGACGATCGGATAGCTCTGCGATTTCTCCTTAGTATCCAGATCGATCTGCTTGGTGGCCTTTTCCGGGCCTGAGAAAAAATAAAATCCCCCGCCTACGATGATTATTGCGACGATGGCAATAATGACTTTTTGTTTCATACTTATTGTCTTTATTTAAAAAATTACGATTTCAGTTTTTTAAGCCTTCTTCATTTCTGGCAACCCGGACAATAGAAAACGCTCCTCTGTCCCATCCGGCCACGCACCACCATTGTATCACATTCCAGACATTTTGCCCCGGCCTTCCGGTAGACTTGCAGGACTTTTTGGAATCCGCCCGGCGCTCCCGAAGTGTCGCGATAATCCGAATCGGATGTCCCGCGCATTTTGATGGCTTTTTTTAGGATCTTTTTGATTGCCTGAAAAAGCTTTTTTCTTTCTTCCGCTGACAAATCCTGCGCTTTCCGGGTCGGCAAAATCCGGGCCTCAAACAAAATTTCACTGCGGTAGATATTGCCGATACCTGCAATTAAATTTTGGTCCATCAATAAAATCCCTACAGGCGTATTTTTTTTCCTGTCCAGAATTTCATTGAATTTTTGCGAGGTGAATTCCGGGCTCATCGCATCGATTCCCAACGCCTTGATTTCCGGCAATTCCCCAACCTTGTCCGTATCCACCAGCATAATCTTGGCGAACTTCCGCACATCGGAAAACTCCATAACTTTGTCTTGGCCTAGAAAAAATTTGTGCCTGATGTATTGGTTGACCCTATCTTCAAAATAATTTTGTGTTTTTAATTTTGAATTTTGTGATTTCACCAATAGGTGCCCCGTCATTTTTAGATGCAGATATAAAGTTTTCCCGCCTGACAAATCGATGAAAATGTTTTTCCCGATGCGGCGCGCGCCCATGATTTTCCGTCCTACGATCTCTTTCTTGAAAACCGCTAAAGATTTGCCTTTGATGGCTTTCGGCCACTCACTCCAAAAATCGGTGATGGTATCACCTTTGATCTTTTTATCCAGGTCGTTGACGACCGTTTGGACTTCGGGCAATTCCGGCATAAAATTGATCTTAAAAAAATATTTAACGCTGTATCGAGTATAGTGATTTTTCCATAAAAAATAAAGTCTGACATTTTTAAAGGGCTTGGCGGAATACGCGCAAGCCCTTTGTCCTCCTATATCATTCAGCTAGCGTGCAATCACTGGGACTGCAAACCCTTTCAGCGCCTTCCATTAATATCCTGCCATCTGCCGTAATATTTTTTACTTTTCTTAGCCTGTCCGTATTATTCATACGAACTAAACAACCCTCCGATATCCCCCTTGATTCAATATCCGCTAAGCGCCTTTTGGCGCTTTTGTTCATCTGCTTGGTTATAAGCATTCCATTCGTGAATGACTGGGACAATGCTACATCCCTGTCCGGCCTGCTACAATTTCCGCTCGTCCGTTTAGCCTTGAACCAGCGCAAGCTATCTTCGGGCATATGGATTCCCCTAGGTAAAATTATTCTTTCCGCCAAATTTTTGGCGGGCCTTTTTTAAAAAAACAACTTCGTAATCAAGAAATTCTAGCACGAAAAATATTTCCTGTCAATTTTACTGTCCGCGATTCAGATTCCGTTTCCGCCCCATCGGATGCCGGATCGCTCCCAAAAAATGGTCTTTTCGGTTCGAATTTATCCCAATTCAAGAACGGCTTGCGAAAAATCCATATTCTTACAAGGAAGCAAAAAATAAAAGCAGGCGGATCGCAATTGCGATCCGCCTGGAATGATTGATATCAACCGACGATCAGAACGTCCACCGGACGGCTAATCTTATGTCGGTCCCTTCCTCGCCCTCAAAATTTGTCTCGCGTGCAGCGCGGACAAAGATTGAAGTCGATTCATTGACCTTGTAGTAAAGGACCGGGCCGGCGAGCACCCAATCTGCGCCGTTCTCCCACCAATGGTCGTATACCAGGTCGAAAGCCAGCGTAAATCTCTCGTCCAGCGGATAGCTGATTTCAGCGAGCCCGTCAAAATAGTTGCTCGCTTCATCACTGGCCTTAAAATAAAACCTCGGGTCAAGGAAGACCTTCACCTGCCCGGCCACCGGACCGAAATACCAGACTCCGGCATGGACATAATCCGCACCGGCGCTGTTGGTCGAGAGACCACTGACCAGATCCAGCCCTTCAGCGACCCGGATGGTCGCGAAAGGCTTCAGTTTAGCATAGTCATCCTCGGGGCAGGAAGTCGCGTCCAGACCTAATCCATATTTCTTGTTGACAAGAAAATACGAATTCAAGTCATATGACACGAAGCTTTCCCCGCCATCCAGATGGATAAAATTCGCCCGGTAGATGACGAGACCATCAACATTGGTCTCAACACCTTGATCCCCTGCCCAGACCATTGAGGATAAGGACAAGGAGATGACTACGATAACTGACAGAACTATTCTTTTCATGGCTATTCTCCGTTGTGTTATTGCCGGAGAACTTCTTTTCTCCGACTATTTGTTTTTGCTGGTCAAATCACGCTCAAACAAACAGTCGTAATCGGAACATGGTCGATGCTTCTGACCGCTCCTTTCGCCATGGAAAGAATCTGGCGGAAAAATGATGGGATTGTCGAGAATATCACGATAATTCCAGAGGAAACATTAGGAGCAATCGCTTCTGTAATGTGTTCCTGATGGGAATCTTGGTGATGATAATCAGCAACCGACACGATTTCCGGACCGTCTCTTGTCAGTTCTTGCCGGTCAAGTTCTCCGGCTTTGGCTTGAAACGGGATAAGATTGATGAATATCGTAACAGCCAGCGCCGCCACGAGCGACCTTTGGAATTTGCCTCGATTTTCAGAGTGGAATCTGAATATCCAACTCCAGAAATCCGCACTTTCCGCCACGCTACGGACAAGCTTCCTTTCCTCGAAGGTAAATTTCCGAAAAAGATTCCCCATCCGCCGCAATTCGGCTTCGACCACGATTTCCCTGACCACGTTACTTGGATACTTCATCAAGAAAAACGGCCAAAGGAAGACGGCTGCCAGAAACCTCTTCTTATCCGCCAGGACGGTTTCCAGGATTCCTTTCGACAGGTAGTCAGACATCCTGACCAAATAGAGGAACAATGCCAATCCGAAGCCTCGAAAATATAAGGATGACACCCAGCCACAAATCTTCAGAAGAACCGCTTCCAATCCCATATCTTCCAAATGCGAATAGAATTCATCCCGGCAAGAGCCTCCCCTATCGATCCACTCCCGGAAGATTCCAGCCGCATTGTTAAAGTCTTCATAGCTAAACCTTTTCCCGTCACCTGTATTGTTCCGGGCCAGAGCTTGCAGTTCATTCAGGGTATTATCCAGCGGAAGACTGAATGGATACTTCATTCCCGCCCTGTATCCTATCGATTCCCTTTCTTTGTAATCCTCGAAGTAATCATATGGGCCGTACAATTTGCCCATTTCCTTCGCTTCTCTGAGCTGCTGCTCATACAAAGTGGACAATTCCTTCGTCAATTTCTTCTCCAGCTCAAAATTCCGCGGAGGTTGGTTTTTAATGTCATTATAAGCGTCGACAAAAACAAAATTCGCCTGCGCCGCCCACAGAATGAGCAGTACCCAGATTCCTGACTTGAAGAGCCAGGAATATTCATTTAGAAAAGACTCGATCCTTTTCATCTTCCCGTCTCCTTTCTTATTGATTGGTATTTAATTGGAAAATAACCCCGTTTTTCGGGAATTTTCCCAAAAACGCGATGTTCGACACATCAGAGGACGGTAACATATCCCGGCCGAAAAGTCAAAAGGAACCAGCAAACACAAAAACCGGATTTAGCCGGTTTTCAAATAAACATAAATTCAATCCAAGGATTAATTTTCTCCCATTTTTAGTTCTTATTTTTTTATATCTCCCCCCAATTATCCCCCGCTTCCACATCCACCACCAGCGGGACTTTGAGCCTATAGACCTGCTCCATCGCGGTTTTTATTTTCCGCATAAAATCTTCCGCGACTTCCTCCCTGACTTCGAACAAAAGTTCATCATGCACCTGCAGGACCGTGCGGGCTTGATCCGCATATTCCGCCACCACTTTTTCCGCCTCTATCATCGCTAATTTCATAATGTCCGCTGCCATCCCCTGGATCGGCATATTGATGGCCATCCGCTCGGCGCCGGACTGCACTTGGAAATTGGCTGAATTTATTTCGGGAATATAGCGCCTTCTGCCTAACGGCGTTTCCACAAACAAGTTCTTTTTAGCTTCTTCCTTGGTCTTACGCATATATTCCGCCACGCCGGAAAACTTTTCCATATATTCCGCGATGAATTTCTTAGCTTCTTCACGGTCGATGCCGGCCGAAGCGGCAAAACCGAATGCGCCCATCCCGTAGATAATGCCGAAATTCAAAGCCTTAGCCTTGCTGCGCATCTTCTCCGTCACTTGCGAGGGCGCGACCTTGTTGATGATGGCCGCCGTCGCCCGGTGGATATCTTCCCCTTTGGTGAAAGCCTCAATCATATTTTTGTCGCCCGAAACATGGGCCACCACCCGCAAGTCGATCTGGGAATAGTCGGCGCTCACCAGACGGAAACCCTTTTCCGCTTCAAAAGCCGTGCGCAACAATTGACCGACGTCCGTCCTGATCGGGATGTTTTGCAAATTCGGATCTGATGATGACAACCGTCCGGTCGCCGCCACAGCCTGATTAAAGGTCGTGTGGATCCGGGAATTTTCATCCGCCAATTTCGGAAGCGTATCTAAATACGTGGTTTTCAATTTGAAAATTTCGCGATATTCCTCGATTTTTTCAATAATCTTATGCTCCCCGCGCAATTTTTCCAATTCGGAAGAAGCGGTCGAATAGCCGGTTTTCAATTTTTTGATGTTGCCCGCTGGGATCTTCAGCGTGTCGAAAAGGATTTCCGCCACTTGCCTAGGGGAATTGATATTGAAATCCGTTCCCGCCAGCCCGAAGATGCTTTTTTCCAAACTCTCGATGCGCTTTTCGATTTTGGCGGAAATACCCGCGAAAATAATCTTGTTCAAACGGATGCCGTTCATTTCGATGCCAGCTAAGATTCCGACCAAGGGCATTTCGATTTTTGAAAAAACATTTTCCAAGTTATGTCCGCTTTGCTGTTGTCCGCTGATTTCCTGGATTTTTTTCTGATGGATATTTTTCAACTTGAAAACATAGTCCGCCCGGCGGCATATTTTCCGCGCGATATCCTCGGCTGATTCGATTTCCAAACCCAATTGGCCTTTCTTATCCGCTCCTTCCAATTCTTCGCCCAATTCTTCCAAAACAAGGTTCTCAAGCCCGACTTTTCCACCCGGATTCAAAGCATACGCGGAAATCATCACGTCCCAATCGATGCCTTTGAGCTTGATGCCGTATTTTTCCAAAACTTCCAAATCATATTTCAAATCGTAGCCGGTTTTTTTGATGCCGTCCTGCTCGAAAACCACTTTCAACTTTTCAAAATTCTTTTCGGAATATTCCATATAGCCCGCGCGCCCGGTTTTGTAGCAGATTGCCACGCCTTTAATAGTGCTATCGAAATATTTTTCCCCGATGGTTTTCAAAGCAATTGAGATCTCTTCTTGGTTTTTCAAATTTTCCACAAACCCATCCAATTTTTCCGGAGCTATCAATTCGAATTTGAAATCCTTGACTCCGCCAAGGTCCGACCTCGAAGATCCTGAAAGCGCATCAGAGGTCTGACCTTTGAGCCCATCCTGCCCGGGAAGCCTCTTAATCAATGAAAAGAAATTCATTTCTTGAAAAAATTTCACCACGGCTTGCCGATCGAATTCCCGCGTAACGGCTTTGTCCAAATCCAATTCTACCGGCGCGTCGATCACGATCGTCGCCAGCCATTTACTTTTGAAAGCCTGGGCCTTATCTTTTTCCAATTTGTCTTTCACCGCCCCTTTGATTTCCGCGATGTTTTCATAGACCTTCTCCACGGTGTCGTATTTTTTCAAAAGTTCGGTGGCAGTTTTTTCGCCGATGCCTTTGACGCCGGGGATATTGTCCGACGCGTCCCCGCGCAAACTTTTATAATCGATCATCTGGTCCGGCCTGAGGCCGAAGCGCTCCATCACTTCCGGATAACCGTACAAAACCGTATCCGTAATTCCCCGGCGCAAAGCATAAACTTTGGTTTTGTCCGTCACCAATTGCAATGTATCCAAATCGCCTGTGACGATGATATTTTCAATGTCCACTCCTAGCTTTTCTGACTGCGTGACAATCGTGCCAATAACATCATCCGCTTCGAATCCCTCTTTCTCATAAATCGGAATATTGAAAGCCCGCACCAGCTCTTTGACCCGCTCAATCTGCGCGTACAATTCATCCGGCGCTTTCACGCGCGTCGCTTTGTATTCCGCATATTCCTTGTGCCGGAAAGTCGGCTCTTTCAAATCAAAAGTCGCCAGGATATAGTCCGGCTGGAATTTCTCAATCACCGAAAGCAAAGTCGAAGCAAAGCCATAGACCGCGTTCACCAACTCCCCCGATTTGGTCGAAAGCGGCGGAAGCGCGTGGAACGAGCGGTGGATGATCGCGTTCCCGTCGATAACTACCAGTTTTTTAGCTTTTTCACTCATATATTTAGTATATCGAGAAGATATGCATATTACAAATTAGTTTTTTCGTTATTCGCCATTTCCCACATCCCTTCAAATATCGCTTTAAAGCCATTAAATATTTTTTTGCTTTCGATTATCACACCCAGGTCTTCCGAATATGAAATAATGCCGATTTTAGTTTTGCCATAAATTTTGATTTCAATGTCAAAATCAGCAAAAGCCTTGCCGGCCAACATTTTGCTGGTGACCAGATATGATTTCATTCTGTCGGCCAGAACCCTGTTTTCTGCCGTTTGCGGCAGCAAAGCCCGCATCCAAATCTTTTTCTTGGTTCTTTCCGGATTATACTGCTCCCAAAAATAGTCTTCACCCAAATTCAGATAGGGAAACGGAATCCAAGTCAGAATTTCACTGTCCGGATAGCGCAAGGTGTCTTCAAAAATCTCTTGCACCCCGCTGGCCCCTTCGAAATAGCGCAATTTCGGCTTTTTATCCAGCACATTCATAATAGAAACCAATTCCGGCATCACTTCCTCCATACCTTTTTTCTTTTTTTCCAAATCCTCGATGATTTTTTTCGGATCTTCCGCACAAAAAACCTGTCGCTTCTGGCGATAGAACCGGCTGATCAAACCTTTCTGCTTCAAAAGCTCGAGCATGTCATAGACCGTCGAGCGTTTGATTTGGGCTTTTTTGACGATATCCGCAATCGTCGCCTCGCCCAACTCCAAAATAGCGATATATATTTTCGCTTCCCGTTCGCTCAATCCAACTTGTAATAGTTTAGGTAAAATCATAGTTTTTACACTTACTGACGCGGATTGCGTCACTAGTATCAGTATAGCATTTGTGGGATATTTTGTCAATAATAAGCCTTAATTTAGGTTGTATTATAAATTTACTTGCAAGCACTATCGTAATTATTGACATTTAGCCAAATTTGCGATATACTGTGTTGTTAAGCTGAGATACTCGCTTAACGCCAGATCTTTAACAACTTGATAAGTTTTCTGAGGTTAAAAGTTATGCTCTCCAGTCGAAAGCATAACTAGAAACTTAACAAAAAAAACCCTTGGAAGGAGGACGCGATGAGAAACATAACCCTAAAAAATCAACCGTCAAATGTCAAAATCTCTCTGCGCGTGAGAGTAACGACTCACGAACATTATTATCATCAGCATCGTATTGAGATTGGTATTAGCCTCTCAAATGGTAGCTGTGGTGGAGGATTTCTCTCATGCATTACCAAGAGTGGGCGAATAGAGGGTCTCTATTTACACAACTTTGAAGAATTCCCCTTTCTGGTAATGAAAGAAAACAGGAAAATTCTCTCTGAGCATTATGAAGAGATGAAAAAAGAAGCAAATAGTTTGCTTGAAAAAATAGAACAAATTTGAGCTTCGAGTCGGAATTTGATTACATCACCAACTTTAAAGTGGAGAAAGCCCACATTAAAAAAGCTGACGAAACAATCCAAAAGCCAGCAACCCATCGCGGTTCCTGGCCGAGCCACGCGGTCCGATATCGGACTTTGCGTGGCTTTTTTCTTTTTTATCCGCAACTTGAAGTTCCAATTTGGAACCTCAAATTCTTATTTTTTCTTTCCCTTATCCTATCCGCCAAAACCAATGCGTTTCTTGGGTTTTTCATCTTCTTTGAGTAGCAATTTCAAAGTTTCAAAGACGACTCGAAATTGTTTGTCATATTTTTGCTCCATAATTTCCAATTTTCCCCGCAAATCCTTGTGCGAAACCAACATTTTTCTGATTTGCGTGAATGTGCGGATGATTTGGATATTGACTTTGATGGCCCGCTCGCTTTTCAACACGCTCGAAAGCATCGCTACGCCCTGCTCTGTAAAAACATATGGTAAATATTTTGAATATTTTCCCATTTCTAAGGTGCCAAATTGGTACCTTAGAATTTTCGCTTCTTTCTCATTCACTTGAAACATAAAATCCGCAGGAAATCGATCGACATTCCTTCTGACCGCCCTATTCAAAGCTTTTGTTTCTACGCCATAAAGTTCCGCTAAATCGCGGTCAAACATCACTTTCTCGCCGCGGATAAAATAAATCTTTTGTTGGATTATTTCCGGAGAAATAGGCATTATTTTTTCCATTTGTTTTTGTTTTAATAACTTACAGTGTTATTATATCACTATAATTACTCCCCCGTCAATTCTCTCAAACAAAAACCCGCCATACAGCGGGCTCTTGCAAAAGTATATCTTTACTATTTTTCTAACGGTTCGATGCTCTTGATGACCACGTCCTCCACCGGCCGATCATTGGCTCCGGTTTTGACGTTCTCGATCTTGAGCGCGGTATCCAGGCCGGATACCACGGAACCGAAAACGGTGTAGCTTGGCGGCAACGGCGCCTCAGGGCTGGCCGTCACGATGAAAAACTGCGATCCGTTGGTGTCCGGTCCGGCGTTGGCCATCGCCAGGGTCCCTTGCGGATATTTTTCCTGGCCGGTCAGTTCGTCATCAAAGCGATAATTCGGTCCACCTGTTCCCCAGGTCGCCTTGTTCGTCCCTTTGGAATTCGGGTCGCCGCCCTGGATCATAAATCCTTTGATCACGCGGTGGAATTTGGTGCCGTCATAAAACCCAGCCTTGGACAATTTCAAAAAATTGCCCGCCGTCACCGGCGTCTTGTCGCTGTTGAGCTTCACCTTGATGTCTCCCAAGCTGGTTTTGACCGTCGCGAAAGCATATTGTTTCACCAGGGCCGAGTTGTCCCCGAGCGCGTTTTGTGCGTCATTCATACCGTTTTCATTAAGTGCGTTATTTAATTTCTCATTTCCCTTATTAACCGAGTCTTGGATATTCTTCTGGGCCTGATTTTTCAAATCCAGCATCTCTTTCGTGTTGGCCGCCGGATTCAAAACCGGATTGTCCACCGTATTTTGCCTGACCTCCTCCTGGGAACACCCAGTCAGCACCAGCACGCCCAGCGAAAGCAGGATTATTTTGGTTTTGCGCATATTCCTTATTTTTAAAAAAATTATTCCGCTTCGTCCATTATATCCCAAGAAGTCATAATGCAAAACCCCCTCTTGCCGAATTTATTATTTACGCTAGAATAGTAAGTTCAGCAGGAGACTGCCGGACTCAAAAGAACGCACTCTTTAAAAAAGCGGAAATCGTTCCGCAAAATAAATTTCGCAGGGGAGGAAAGGGAAATGGGAGAAAAAATCCAGTTGGAAAGCTTGATATTCACCACCGAAGCATTAGGAATATTGAGCGATTTGCTTGAAAAAATCAAAATGACCTCGGAAACTCTAGACCTAGGCGAACCGGAGATTTGGGCCGAGGAAGAGGAAAGCGGCGATCTAGTTGTCCATATCAGAATTGAACGTCCGCAAAACCAAGAAGGCCTGCTGGCTAAATTGGGGGTTCCGGCTGGACATTGGCAAAGGGCAGGCCGGGGAGTGTATATGACCCTGCTTGACGGCCCGTATACGGGATCAGAGCGGCTGATTTGGCCAGGAGAACTCGAACTGGATGAACTTTTCGCCAGCATCATCGAGCACGGATGGCACTGGGAATGCGACTATTCGCTGGCTTCGGAAGAGGAGATGAACTATGCGTTCAGCTTCGAATTCGAAGCCCGAGTCGCATACGCAATCCAGGAAAACAGGCCCATAAAGTTTCTTAATAAAACCTACATCGCCGAAAATGGAGAGTCAGAAGACGAGATTTTTAACCGGGTCCTGGGCGATTTGGCCTCATCCAAGAGATTGCTCCTGATCGAGTCCGATACCCAAGATGGCTTGGTTATCGGCGTGGGAGACCACACCCAATAAAACTCACCTGGATTGGGAATCGCCTGGCAATGCCGGCGCGATTCCCGCTTCTTCCAAAATTATTATTCTTTTCCGATAGTAGTTTTAGACGGAAGCTTTCCCGAAAAACCGCCCCGCTTCCGCAGAGCGATCCGCCTGTTTTATCAGACGGACAAAAAGAGAGAATTTGAGCGATTTACCCAAATCTCTCTCTTGGGAATCAACTCAGATTCTCTTGATGTTCTGCGGAAACGGGGCGGTTTTCGGTTTTCTGGGAACAAAAAAACGGCACATAATCGCTGTTACGTGCCGCACTACTCATCATTGCTTTCCATTTTTTTTGTTTTCTTTTCCATTGAAACATCCCTCGTCAATTCCCGCTTTTTAAGCTATAATCGTAGTTATAATCACTATTTCATCCGATGGTTCATCCTGAAAAAATCTCCGGTTTTTGGCCAGTCGCATCCGCTTTGGGCGGCAATTTCATAATAACGATTTTAAAATTCACGGGGTTTTTCCTATCCGGATCCGGCGCGCTTTTTTCCGAAGCGGTCCACAGCCTGGCTGACACCGCCAACCAAGGATTGCTTCTAGTCGGCATCAGCCGCTCCACCAAAAAGGCTAACGATGAATTTTCCTATGGTTACGGCAATGAAAGATTTTTTTGGGCGCTCATTTCCGCTTGTGGGATTTTCTTTTTAGGTGCCGGAGTCACGATATACAAAGGCGTCGACAGCCTATTGCATAAACAAGAATCCCACATCTCACCCGTGATTTTCATCATCCTGCTCATTTCCCTGCTGATTGAAACAGCCACTTTTTTCATAGCCCTACGGGAAATAAAAAAGAAAGACAAAGGATTATTCGAATCATTGGAAGATAGCGACCCGTCCTCAGTCGCCGTGCTCTATGAGGATGGCGTAGCGGTCTTAGGAATCCTCGTGGCTTTCGTCAGCATTATCATGGCTGAAGTGACCGGAAATTATTATTGGGATGCCATCGGATCAATCATAATCGGCGTCTTGTTGGGTGTCGTAGCGATCCTGCTTATCAGCAAAAACCATCAATATCTGATGGGCAAGGCCATCCCGGAAGAACTCAAAAAAGCCGTATTGAAAATCCTTGCCAAGGAGCCCGCTATTGAAAAAGTCATCGATTTCAAATCATCGGTTTTGGATTATGGCAAATACCGCATCAAGTGCGAAGTCGAATTCAACGGCCCGGCGCTTATGAAAGAAGCCTACCGCGATGGTGTGCTGAAGGATGAATACGAATACATCAAAGATGATTATGAGGAATTCTTGCGTTTTTGCGTAGACTACATCGACCGGGTGCCGCGTCTCATCGGCAATAAAATCGACAAGATTGAAAAAAAGATCCAGCAAAAAGTGCCGGAAATCATCCACGTGGACATTGAAATAAACTGACCGTTAAAAAAATCTTGCCGCATCGGCAAGATTTTTTTTATTTTCCAAAAGTTATTTTCCTCCGATTTTCATCCAGCCATTCGAATCGCATCCTGACCGCTTGCTCCGGCAGGATTTTTTCGATGCGTTCCGGCCATTCCACGATTATGACGTTTTTCGGATCGGAAACCAGTTCCTCCCAACCCAAACTCAAAATATCCTCCTCGCCCACCCGGTATGCGTCAAGGTGGTATATATTTTGAACTTTTGTTTTTGGATTTTGGATTTTTACTTCGTAGTGTTTCATTATCAAAAAAGTCGGACTAGTGTACGGCCCTTC
This sequence comes from Parcubacteria group bacterium, assembly GCA_041674205.1. Taxonomy (GTDB): domain Bacteria; phylum Patescibacteriota; class Minisyncoccia; order Moranbacterales; family UBA2206; genus JAUXSK01. The sequence goes on along the minus strand of JBAYWF010000001.1, from coordinate 70,759 downwards.
GGCGCCCAAGCCCTCCAAAAGCCCTTGGGTGAAAGTGGTCTTGCCGGCGCCCAAATCCCCTTCCAGACAAAATATTTGGGCTTTCCCAGATGCCGGATTTTGTTGGCGTCCGCTTTCAATCTCCAAAGCCAAAAGCCCGCCCAGCTTGCGCGTTTCTTGGAAATTATCGGTGATGGATTCTTTTGGTGTCATATATCTATGTTAGCTACAATTTGCCAAAAAGAAAAGGGGTTGCATGCTTCCATCCGCTGTTTTTTCATTTCATTTGACACGCGCTTTCCATCCTGTTATCTTGTAATACTGCCTTAAAATCAACGGTTTTTAAATTATGAGTCTCACCCCACAAGAACAATTCAAGCAATTTTTGGACAAAGCGCAAGATGTCCTGATTTTGATTCCAGAAAATCCCAGCGGGGACGCGGTCGGCAGCGCCTGGGCGCTCTATTTTTTCCTGCAGAAAAAAAATGTCCAGGCTTCAATCGCTTTTTCCAACCATCTTTCCGCCAAATATGACTTCCTACCCAAACCGGAAAAAATCCTGACGGAAATTTCCGGCGCCCGGGATTTCGTGCTTTCTTTCAATACGACTTACAACAAAATCCAAAATGTCCGCACCGAAAAAACCGATGATAAATTCAATGTCTATCTCACTCCGGAAAAAGGCGCCCTTAATCCGAAAGATTTTTCTTTCATCCTGGCCAAATTCAAATATGATCTGATCGTGATCATCGACAGCCCGGACCTGGAAAGGCTCGGCAAAATCTATGAGAACAATCCCGATCTGTTTTTCGAAGTGCCAATCGTCAACATTGACCACCGGAGCGACAATGACAATTTCGGCCAAATCAACCTGGTCGACATCACCGCCTCCTCCTGCAGCGAGATCTTGGGCGCCGCCCTCAATGATATGGGAGCGGATCTCATCGACAAAAATATCGCCAACTGTCTCCTGACCGGTATCATCAGCGCCACCGAAAGCTTCCAGAAGAAAAATACCACGCCCCGGGCTCTCCTGACCGCCGCCGCCCTGATGGATAAACAAGCCGATCAGCAAACCATCATTCGCTGGCTATACAAAACCCAGCCGCTCCATATCCTGAAGCTCTGGGGACGCGCGATGTCCAACCTTAACCTGGACGAACAGACCAAGCTGGTCTGGACGATCCTCAGCGTGGAAGATTTCGTGCAAAGCCGCTCCAATCCGACCGATGTTTCGCTGATTTTGGAAAAACTGCAGGAAAATTACAGCGACGGCAAGATTTTTATGGCCCTCTACAACGACACGACCGCTTCGACCGTGGCAAAATTGAAATCACCCGACCAAAATTTGCTCAAAAAAATAAATCCTTTTTTCAACGGCACACTCAAGCGCGATACGCTTGAAATACGGCTGGCGACGCCGAACTTGGCGGAAGCCGGAGAATCCATCGCCAAGAAAATGAAAGAAATCAGCCATTGATTTTCCTCCGGACCCGGCCTTGGAAAATTATCAGAAACCGGCTTTGAAAAACATCCCCCGGATAAACTCCTGCAATGGGAGTTTTTTTGTGCCTGCGATTTGTAGGATAGCGGAAAATGAAGTAAAATGAAGTAAAATAAACAAAAACTGAAGCCGCATCCTTATGATAAAAATATTAAGAGACCATTCATCTTCCCTGGGAACCGTCGGGGCTTCCCAAAAAGAAACCGACACCGCCAAAGTCCTGTCCAACTTGCGCCATCAATCCGAGGAAGAGCAAGCGGCGGCTTTCGCAGCAGCGCTCGGACTTCCCTATCTTGACACCAACCTCGTACCGATTAGCACCGAAAGCCTAAAGTTGCTATCCGAGGAAGACGCGAGACTCTATAATGTCGCCATCATCCAGAAAGTCGGCAAGAAAGCTACGATAGTTTCGCCCGATCCGATACAATTGAAAACTATCGGGTATTTGAAAAATCTTTCCGAAACCAGAGGTTGGGATACCCAGATTTTCGTGATTTCCCAATACAATATGGGCAAGGTCTTGGAGAAATATAAGAAAATCGTCTTCACCGATATCCTCTCCCAACTGAGCGTCAACCTTACCGGGGACGATCTGGAAAAATTCGATGAATATCTGAAAGACCTTATCACCCTGAAGCAACGGATCAATGAACTGCCGACCACCCAGGTCTTGAACATCGTCATGGGCGGCGCCTACAAACTTGGCGCGAGCGATATCCACATCGAACCGCAGGAAAAAGAGTTCCGCCTGCGCTATCGGATCGACGGCGTCCTGCATGACGTAGCTTTTTTGCCCCTGAACATCTTCAAGACCATCATTTCCAGGATAAAGATGATGTCCGGTATGAAAATAAACCTGCGCGACATCGCCCAGGATGGGACTTTCGAAGTCAACATCGAGGCTAAAAAAATCGCCATCCGCGTTTCCATCATTCCAGGCAGTTTCGGAGAAAGCGTGGTTATGCGCCTTCTTGATCCTTCATCCATCCAAACCGATGTGGAAAGCCTGGGATTGCAAGGCCTGGCATATGAGGAATTACAAAAACAGATTTCCGCGCCTAATGGGATGATCCTTACGACCGGGCCGACCGGTTCCGGCAAAACCACCACCCTCTATTCCTTCATCAACAAGCTCAATGATCCGGAAACGAAAATCATCACTATCGAAGATCCGATCGAATATGAAGTCGCCGGCATTTCCCAGACCCAAATCGAAAGATCCCGCGGCTATACTTTCGCCAACGGCTTGCGCGCCATCGTCAGGCAAGATCCGGATGTCATCCTAGTAGGAGAAATCCGCGATGAGGAAACGGCCGACATCGCCGTCAACTCGGCGCTGACCGGGCATTTAGTCCTTTCCACCATCCATACCAACAATGCTATCGGAACCATCCCCCGCCTCATCGAGATGGGCGTAAAACCCTCGCTCATTGTTCCCGCCGTCAACGCGATCATCGGCCAAAGATTGGTGCGCAAATTGTGCGATTGCAAGGAGGAATATGTGCCGGCCAACGAATCCCTCGCTTCCATTAAAAAAATATTATCCATCATATCCCCTAAGGCCAAAGTCGAAGTGCCCAAAGAAATCACCAAGCTCTACCGGCCGAAAGGCTGCCCTAAGTGCAACAACCTCGGTTATAAGGGTCGCATCGGCATCTTTGAAGTACTCACCCTCAATGAAGATTTGGAGGGTCTGATTCTCAATTTAGCCGGAGAAACCGAATTGACCGTGGCCGCGCTGGAAGCCGGGATGATCACGATGTTGCAAGACGGGATTTTAAAAGCGTTAAGCGGCATAACCTCCATCGATGAAGTGAAGCGTGTCACGGGCGAAGGTGATTTCTTGGAAGGTGTCTATGAAAAACTGATGTCACAATCGCTCGGCCGCAATATCCTAGTCGATGAAGACTCCTTCGCCAAAGCCCAAGAAAACATCAGTGATTTCAAAAAACTCCAAGCCGCCATCTATCTCGCCAAAGTCACCGACATCAACAAAATCATCTTCGCGGCCGCCTCATTGCTCGGTGTCGGCGACATCCATATCGAGCCGGGACAAAGCGATGTCAAATTCCGGTTCCGCATCGACGGCATCCTACAAACCGTCGTGGCTTTGCCGCTCAACGAATATCCGGCGATCCTCGGTGAAATAAAGATCCTGAGCGGCGTCAAATCCCAAGTACGCGAAGGCGTCGTCGACAGCCGTTTTACAATCCGTTTCGCCGACGAGATCGCCGACATCAAGGAAAAATCGCTTGACGTACGCATCTCCATCATCCTTGGCGGCTACGGAGAAACCGTGGTAATGCGGCTCCTGAGCAAAGCCTCGCAAGAATTGGATATCAACAAGCTCGGCATCCGCGAACAGAATAAGAAAAAAATCCTGCATGAAATTTCCAAACCGAATGGGGTTTTCCTCAATACCGGACCGACCGGCTCCGGAAAAACCACCACTCTCTACAGTCTCTTGAATATCCTCAATAAACCCGAAGTGAAAATCATCACCGTGGAAGATCCAATCGAATACCAAATCGAAGGCCTGTTGCAAACTCCCGTGAACGACAAGGAAGGCTACACTTTCCCGACCGCCCTGCGCTCACTCTTGCGCCAGAATCCGGACATTATGATGATAGGCGAAATCCGTGACAATGAAACCGCCGAGGTCGCCGTGCAGGCCGCGCTTACCGGACACCTGGTGCTTTCGACCATCCATACCAACAACGCGGCTGGAGCGGTCCAAAGGATGCTCAATATGGACGTCTCGCCTTCTGACATCGCATCCGGCGTGAATGCCTTTATGGCGCAACGCCTGGTGCGCAAACTATGTAGCTGCAAAGAAAAAAACGTGCCGACATTCGAAGAGAAAGAAAAAATCACCATGGTCATCAAAACGATTTCGCCGAAATCAGGAGTGGAAATTCCGCCGATTGAAAAAATATGCAAACCTAAAGGCTGCGAGAAATGCAACTATCTCGGCTATAAGGGCCGCACTACGGTCAGCGAGGTGTTCGTCATCGATAAGGACATCCAGGCTCTCATCACGCAGGGCGCCATCACTTCCGAACTCGCCGACAAGGCCATTGAAAACGGAATGCTCACTATGGCCCAAGACGGCGTATTGAAAGTCCTGGAGGGCGAAACCACCCTCGAAGAAATCGAACGGGTGACTGATTTATAATATCCTTCAGCAACGCGGATTCTTTTAAAAATTTAAGTCCGCCTATTTGGAAACCAAAGGCCGCACTTTGGCCGACAGCTAGGTGGACTTAAGTATCAATCTTAAAATTCGACAGGAGAAATAACGTATGTCTGCGGAAAGCGAATTACAAGAATTGATAAGTAACGTAGCGCTAAATGACGATGGGAAGATTCACCCCCCTCAAAATTACGAGAATTTGGCAGCCAAACATGGCTTCCACGAGGGCGGAGCTTGGATAAAAAACGAGATTCGCAACATTTTTATCCAAACTCTTTTCAACGGCTACCCGATAGCCGAAATCAAAACGCGACTGAAACAGGTCGCCAAGATCCGTTTCGATCTGGATGGTCTGAAAACGGTCAATGATATCGGCAACCATAGGCTGGGAGATGCTTTGCTCGATCTGGTCGCCGGAGTTCTCCATAATCAAGCGGTCTATGCTTTTTGCAAAAAGCATTCGCTGACTATGGAAATCGATCGGGCAGGCGGAGACGAATTCGATGTACTGGTTAAAAGAAGTATTGGCAGCGTCGATGAGATGATGCCTTGCGCGATTGGCGGATCGGCCTGCCGACCATTGCATCTCGGTTTAAGGGACCTGGTCATTTCCGAAGTCTCAAAAGTTCCTTTTCCCAATTTGGATTTCCATAATCCGGAAATAAACGATCGGCTTGGGGAATATGGCCAGCGCCTATTGGAAAAAGCGGAACGATCATTGGGGAAATTCCATTTCACTCCGTCCGTTACGGCCGGGGAATGCGTTTTCTGGGATATCATCACTCCGTTCCTAAACGAAAAAAACAAAGTTTTTTCAAAAAAAACCCTGGGAGATACGTTGATGGGGATGGTGGAAAATATCTCCGGAGACCTAGTCACCCAAAGGAAAATCATCCTCAAAGAAAAACTTTGGGAATCGGCCTGTCCCGCAAATAATTTGCAGGCCTTACTGATAACACGCGGAACGGCGGACCAGGAATCCGCCATCCGCCTGCATGAAGCGGAACGGATAAACCGCCTAAGATCGAACATTTCCAGCGAACTATACCGGATGATAATCAAAAAATACAGCTTGTTGCATTCTTGTGACATAGCCGCATCGCATGATGATTTCCAGTTTGAGATCGCGGAAATCACGGAGATCGACGAGTGCGCTTCGTTCCTGAGAAGCAGCGTCCTCGCTCTCGATTATGAGATCAGGGCATTGTTATGCTCTCGCCACAAAAAATAACCTTTGCCGGGGCGGAAATTCCATCACATTGGAGCTTCCGCCCTTTCTTTTTTCCCAAACAAAAAACTCGGGATAAACCGAGCTTTTTTCTATCAATCAATAATCTGCAGGCAAGTCCCAAGAGCTAGGCCCCCGGGGAAGGAACAGTATCGAGGCACGGCCCAGCTTGCACCAATCCGCCCATATCTTGATAAAAAGTTCCCAAAATTGATGACAAAAGATAGAAATCACCAATTGCCTACAGCTTACTGCTAGCCATACGAAAGGCATATTCCAGCCAAAATCATATGACTAGGCATCTTAGCATACCTTTTATTTTTTGTCAAGCAATGCTATACTGGGCTAAGGTACCTAATTTTAAATTATAAATTTTAAAATTACCAGATGTTAGTCGATTCTTCCGAACAATTCACCGATCTGGCGGCCTCCGCTACCCAGCCCAAGGCGACCTCCGAAGATAATAATTTGGACAATACCTTGCGTCCCCAGAGCTTTTCCGAATATATCGGCCAGGAGAAAGTCAAAAAAAATCTGGACTTCCTGCTTCGCGCCGCCAAAAAACGCCAAGAACCTATCGAACATATCCTTCTCTACGGACCCGCAGGACTCGGCAAAACGACCCTGGCCAATATAATCGCTAAAGAAATGGGCGTCAATATCAAAACCACGTCCGGTCCGGCTATCGAACGCGTCGGCGACTTCGGTTCGATCCTGACCAATCTGCAAGACGGAGACATCCTGTTTATCGATGAGATCCATCGCCTCAACAAATCCATCGAAGAAATCCTCTATCCGGCGATGGAAGATTTCAAATTGGACATCATCATCGGCAAAGGCCCCTCGGCCCGTACCATCCAACTGGATCTGCCTAAATTCACCCTTATCGGCGCAACGACCAAACTCGGATCGCTCACCAATCCCTTGCGCAACCGTTTCGGCGCCACCTACCGGCTGGAATTCTATGGGAACGAAGAAGTGAAGGATATCATCAAAAGATCCAGCCGGATTTTAGGCGTGGATATCCACGACACCGGACTGGCCAAAATCGCCAGTTGCGCCCGCCAAACCCCCCGCGTCGCCAACCGCCTTCTGAAACGCGTGCGCGACTTCTCACAAATCAAAAACCATCCATTCGTAGATAGCGCCATCGCCGAGGAAGCCCTGGAAATGATCGATGTCGACCCGATCGGATTGGAACCGGCCGATCGCCACATCCTGCGCACCATCATCGAAAAATTCAACGGCGGACCGGTCGGACTCAGCACGATTGCCGCGGCGACCAGCGAAGAAATCAAAACCATCGAGGATGTCTATGAACCATATCTCTTGCAAATCGGCTTTATGACCAGGACTCCGCGCGGCCGGATGGTGACCGAACACGCTTACAACCACCTAGGCATAAAATATTCGAATAATAACAAACTAATCTGACCACTACGATGCTTTCTCTTCTTATTTTAATCCTATATCTGGCCATAATATCCATTTATACGCTCGCCTCTCTTTTTATCGCGTACCATTTGGTCAAATATTCGGCGGCTTCGGAAATAAAAACCGTCATCTTGATCCTATTCATAACCGTGTCTGCCGGGCTATTATTCTCCAATCTGCTGCTTTTTTTCTCGATTGACTGGAGTTCCTTGTTTTACAAACTAACCTTCTAATTGAAACCCATGCTCAATTCAAACCCCTACCATTTTGCCGATAAGCGCGAGGACGAGGAAATAATTACCGTCATCCACCGACATTGGTTCAACATCCTGCAAAATTTATTTTTGATTTTCACGATGCTCCTGCTGCTGTTCGGCAGTTATGCCGTTTTACCAGCCTTATTCCCCATCTTGGCGGACTCGGATTACCAGCTCCTGCTTGTTTTTTCTGAAAGCCTTTTCGCGATGCTCATCTGGGTCCTGTTTTTCCTGGTTTGGATCGATTATTATTTCGACGTCTGGATCATCACCAGCAAAAGGATTGTCAATATCACCCAGCGCGGACTTTTTTCGCGCGAAGTCAGCGAAGTCGAATTAGACAAAATCCAGGATGTTTCGGCCGAGGTCCTGGGCATCATCCCGACATTCCTCAATTACGGCGACGTCCAGATCCAGACCGCGGCTGAACAGGAAAAATTCCTTTTTGAAAAAGTAGCCGACCCATATGCTTTGAAAAATATCATTATGAATTTGGAAAAATCCGGCGAGAAACGGGCTGAGGGAGAGAAGGCCGAAGCGGAGGCTGCCGCAATCAAATCCGCGCTTGAAAAAAGGGACTCCCAATAGTCCCTTTTTTTATTGGTTTTTAACAAAAACAGGAAATTAAAAATCCGGGTGAAAAACAAGCACAAATTTTATTTTTGCGCATTTTTACCCTGTTTATTGGCAGGGCTTTTTGTTTTTTCAAAAAATATTTATGCGGAAAAACCCAAAGTGATCATAAATGAACTGATGTGGATGGGTTCCTCCGCTTCCACTGCCGATGAATGGATAGAGCTGAAAAACTTAACTTCCGATTCTATCGATTTCAACCTTACTCCTTGGTCCTTGTATAAAAACGATTCTTTGATGATTGTCATAGATAAAGGCATCCTAGCAAAAAACGGTTACTTTTTAATTTCCAACAATTCTAAAGACCATTCCTTCACTGGCGGAAAATCGATCCTGGATACCGATCCGGATATCGCGAATACCGACATCTCCCTTTCCAATTCCTCAGCCCGATATAAACTTTATGATATGCCCCTGGATACGGGCGGCTTGATCGATGTGGCAGACGATGGAACCGGAACGCCATTGGCCGGTGAAAATGGGACGACCAAAAAATCAATGGAACGGAATGACGCTCCCGGGGACGGAACCGCCAAGGAAAATTGGCATAGCTGTTTTTCACCAATGAATTTAGATGCCGATGCGCCTGATTGCGCCACGCCAGGAGCGCAAAATTCAAAAGAACCGCCTCCGCCACCTCCCACCGTTTATTCGAATAAAATATGGATCAGTGAGCTCCTGCCCAAGCCTGATACGGAAAATAGCGAAGACAAAAATGAATTCGTTGAATTATACAATCCGAGCGATGAATCGGAAAAACTTGATAAATGGTTCCTGCAGGACCGCTCCGGCAAAGTCTGTGATCTTTCAGGAAAAACCATCGGGCCGGAAAGCTTCTTGGTTGTCAAAAATAATACGGCTGAAAAATGCACCCTGGCTCTCAATGATACGCAGGGGGAACTCCTGAGTCTCTATAACCCCGGAAACGCTGAGCCGATATCTACGGCCGGTTATGACGGCAGTGCCAAAAAGGGATTATCCTATAGCTTCGCTGGCAAAAATTGGCGCTGGAGCAAATTCCTGACGCCTGGCGCGGAAAATGTTTTTAACAACTTGCCTCAAGTCAAAAATGATGTGCCTGAAAAAATTTACGTCGGCACTTACGCTGATTTTTCCGCCAAAGGTTCCGATAAAGACAAGGATAAATTGAAATACACCTGGGATTTCGGCGACGGACATAAAAGCTACCTGCAAAAAACCCGCCACAAATATCTGAAAACCGGAGAATATACCGTAACCTTGAAAGTGGATGACGGCAGCGAGGATAAATTGGAAACTTTCAAAATCGAAGTGGAAAAGTTTCCCGAATTATCCGTCAAAATAACCGGCCTTTCGCCCAATCCGGCAGGCGCCGATACCGGCAAGGAATATCTGGAAATCAAAAACGCTACCAAGAAAAAAATCAACCTTAAAAATTGGAGTGTCGGGAGTGGCACCAAAAAATTAGCCAACCATCCGATCACGGAAGATTTTTTCATCAAGCCCGGCAAAACCGCCAGGATCACTTACGCGGTTTCCAAATTCACTTTGCCCAACACCAAAGGCAAAATCGAATTGCGCTATCCCAACGGCAAGGTCGCCTCGCATGTCAGCTACGGCAACAAGAAAAAATCCATCGCCGAAGGCGCAACTTATGAGAAAACCAAGTCCGGCTGGAAATGGAATCTTCCGTTTGTAAAAACCGCGGCCACTGAAAAGCCGGCGGATGCGACGGAAATCACAGCCGTAATCTTGCCGCAAGAAAATACGCCCGCGCAACCAAAACCGGCTCCGGTCCTCAGCGAAAAGGATCTCGGCCGCTCCACACCCTCGCCCACCTGGCAAAGCAAGAAAGAAACCCGCTTTTCACTTTTGAATTTCGGCCTCGGCATCAAAACCGCGCAAGCATTTTCCGAAGAAAACCATCCATCCGTTAAAAATTATTTTTCCGCGCAGAATTTTCCAGCCCAAAAACATTGGTTCCTTGTTTTATTGGAAAATCTAAATGTGAAAATAAATTATTTTTTAAATAAACCTTTCTAGTCTAGTCCCGATTCAAATATCAGCCCAACATACTTAATATAATTGCAATTGCCATATGCTGAGTACTTTGTATTTTTAATTTGGCAGAAATTAAATGCCCCGCTCCTGTTTCAGGATTGGGGCATTTTCGTTTATTTTAAAAGCTCGCTTCGTTTAGACCTAGCCACAAGAAACATTTGACCATACTGATATTTATTCAGTCTTTGAATAAAATTATAGAGTTCGACCTCATCTCCCAGTTTAATTTTGGCATCAGCTGCAACAAAAGCACTGAATAACAACCCTCCCTTCTCGCGTTCCAATAAAACGATCTGCACGCCTAACTCAGGAATTGTTTGTGGCTCGGAACGAACGAAGATTTTTTTTGTTTCTCGCTCACTTTTCTCCAGAAAATATATCTTATTTTTCTGGAAGTAATCCAATTGTTCATTGATTGTTTTTTCTTTTGGCACGTCCGAGCAACTAACGATCAAAAACATCAACAGTGCGATACCGCATCGGTTGCAAAAATTGCCCGGCTCATTTTGGTGATTGCAATTATTGTTCATCTTTCTCCTCCATTTGTCCCGCTAAGTATGTGCCTTGCGAAAACACAGCCCATATCCATGCCACTGGACAACATGCGGCAAAAAACAATGCTACAAAAGCCAAGACAGTTAACTCACCTAAAAATATTCTTGAAAAACACACTGCAACTACCAACAAACCGCCTATTACCACCAAAGTGTTTGCAAAATTTTTTAGATATCTTTTTAGTTTTGGCATAGTACTGTCCTCGGTTAAGTTTTTAAACAACTTCACATCAAAACAACGCTTGATACTGACATATTATTAAAAATTTATCAAGATATTTGTATTTATATTTGCCTATTTTTTGGCTTGAATTTACCGCTTTTATTATTTTTTTATCAAAAATATTGACAAATTATGCCGTTATGCTACGCTTTTTTATATGGACACTGATTTAGTAAAACTTTTGGAACAAACCGGCTTCACCCAAAAAGAGGCCGAGGTATATTTGGCACTTTTAGAATTGGGCCGGGGCACGGTGACGGAAATCGCCAAAACAACCGCACTGAAACGCTCGATTATTTATGTGCTTTTGGAAGGATTGATCAAGCGAGGCTATGCCAGCGAGTTGCCGGACAAAAAAATCAGCGTTTTCCAAGCCATTGATCCTTCCCTTATTTTATTCCAACTCAAAACCACCACGAAAAATTTCTCCGAGATGCTCCCGATTTTTCGCACCTTGTGCAATAAAGGCAAGAAGCGGCCGAAAATAACCTACCATGAAACGAAGGAAGGCATCTGGAAAACATATGAATCATTCAATCTGTCGTCTGAAGCGTTTTTTATTTCATCCTATGAAAGAATCGGCAAGCATTTTCCTGGCGCTATCGAAAAATGGCTGGAAGATTACCGCAAAAAACTGATTCCAATCAGGGGCAAACATTTGGTCCCCCATAACCCATTTGAATTGCAAGTCGCCAAACAACTTTCCGCCAATGGCCAGCAAGCGCGCTATCTGCCGGGAATCCCCGCTTTCAATATGGATTTTTCCCTATGTGAAAATAAACTGGCCATCACTTCCCTCGAAGATGAGCCGTTCATTGTCGTCATCGAATCGGAAGAGCTGGCCCGATCCATCCGCCCGCTATTTGAAATAGCTTGGGATAACGGGAAAGAAGTCAGATAATTCTTGAAATTAAAATTTCAGAGTGCTACCATTGTAATATAATAGGATATTAACTCTTAAGATAAACATATGTCAGGACATTCGCATTGGGCCGGAATCAAACACAGAAAAGGACTTAACGACGCTAAAAAAGGCAAGGTATTCACCAAGCACGCGACGATGATCACCATTATGGCGCGCGATGGCGGCGGCAATCCGGAAACCAACTTCCAGTTGCGTTTGGCGATCGACCGGGCCCGCCTGGACAATATGCCGCGGGAAAATATCGAACGTGCCATCAAAAAAGGCACCGGAGAGCTTAAAGACGGCGCGGAAATCGTCGAAATCATCTATGAAGGCATGGGACCGGGCAATGTGATGATGTTAGTCAAAACCGCCACTGACAATCGGAATCGCACCGTCAGCGAAGTCAAAAGTATCTTTACTAAGAACGGCGGCAAACTGGGCGAGATGGGCAGCGTGATGTGGAATTTCAAAAAAGTCGGTAACATCAATCTGGCCGTTGCCGAAGGTGCCGATCCCTACGCGCTGGAAGAAAAAGCTATCGATGCCGGAGCGGAAGATACGGTCTATTCCGACAACACCTTGACTGTCTATACGGCGCCGGAAAATCTGAAAACCGTACAGGAAAACTTGGAAAAGGCGGGCCTCAAGATAGAGGACGCCGGCCTATCCTATATTTCCCTGCAAAAAACCGCGCTTTCGGCCGATGACCAGCTTGATTATGAAAAACTTCTGGAAACCTTGGATGACCAAGACGATGTCCAAGAAATTTTCGATAATTTAGAGTGAAATTAAAAATGGGGGAAATCAAATCACGACCTGCCGATGCCGGGTTGCGGGTGCTCGGAATCGATCCCGGCACGGCGACCGTAGGCTGGGCCATTCTTGAAGAAAATGCCGGAACGCTTGTTCCGGTGGCTTTTGGACATATCAGCACCGACAAAGGCAACTCAGAAGAAAATCGATTAGCTGAGATATCCCAAGACCTTGCCAGCATCATTGAAAAGTACCATCCCAGCGAAGCGGCCGTGGAACAGCTCTTCTTCTTTAAAAACAAAAAGACTATAATCAGCGTCGGCCAATCCAGAGGGGGCATCCTCTTGACACTGGAGCAAAAAGGTGTCAAGATAGCTAGCTACACACCCCTGCAAGTGAAGCAAGCCGTTACGGGTTATGGCAAAGCGGAGAAAAAGCAAGTCCAACTGATGGTCAAAAGCATTTTAGGCCTAAAAGCCGTGCCTAAGCCGGATGATACGGCCGATGCCCTAGCAATCGCCATTTGCCATATCAATAGCCGGAAGTTAAACCGGGTTTTATAATTTTTAAATACGTTTTTGTTTTATAATTTTTAAATTTTTTGTCATCCCGACATTGGTTAGAAATTAGAAATTAGAAATTAGAAATTCAATGGATCTCAATATCAGCCCCATAATCCGTTTTTTCCTTATTGAGGGCGTGCCTTTTGAAACAATCATCCTAATCCTGATGCTGCCGATCATCGCGACACTGATCGCTTTCTTGCGCCAGGTCGTCGGCATCAAAGCCTTTGGCATCTACACGCCGCTTATCATCACTTTCGCCTTTCTGGCTACCAACGGCCTACGCTACGGCGTGGCGATTTTTTTGGCGGTCATTTTCATCGGGATGCTGATGCGCTTCATTTTGAAACCCTTCCGGCTCCTCTATTTGCCGCGCGTAGCCATAATGCTAACCATCGTTGCCGTTTTAATCTTGCTATTGCTTGTTTTTGGCGGCAACCTGCACAGGACCGGACTGGCTTCCGTCTCAATCTTCCCGATTCTCATTATGATCACGCTGGTAGAGAAATTCGTCGCCGTGCAAATTGAAAAAGGAAATAAGACCGCTCTCATCTTGGCGTTTGAAACCTTGGTCATTTCCGTAGCAGGTTTCTATATCGCCAGCTGGGAAGCGCTGATACGGCTTTTGGTCGCCTACCCTTGGGTCATCCTGCTTACCATTCCTTTCAATGTCATAATCGGCCGCTGGACAGGATTGCGGGTAAGCGAATATATCCGTTTCAAAGATATTATTAAAAAAATCTAGCCGATGTTTGAATTTTTCAAAAACAGCCAAAAGCTTCTCGGTATGAACTCAAGGAATCTTGAGTTCATTCGCCCATACAATCGGCTCCGGGCCAAACGGCTGGCTGACGACAAACTGCTCAGCAAAAGAGTCCTTAAAAAAAACGCCATAGCGGTGCCGAGCTTGATCGCTAAAATAAAAACGGTTGAAGATTTAGAAAATTTTGATTGGCAATCCCTGCCTTCAAGTTTCGCCCTGAAACCCAACCGCGGTTTTGGCGGCGAAGGCATTGTCGTGGTTTATGGGAAAAAGAAAGGACGGGATGACGCGTGGGTCAAAGCCGACCGCTCGCTCATCACTATTGAAGATTTGCGCAGCCACATCCGCAACATCTTGGACGGCTCTTTTTCCTTGTCCAATACGCCGGATATCGCTTTTTTTGAAGAGCGTCTGCAACTTTTGAAATTATTCAAACCCTATTCCTACAAAGGCATCCCTGATATCCGCGTCATCGTCTTCAACAAGGTTCCGGTGATGGCGATGCTGCGCCTACCCACCCGGGAATCCGGAGGCAAAGCCAATTTGCAACAAGGCGCCGTCGGCGTCGGAATCGATATGGCCACCGGAGTGACTACGACAGCCATCCAGGGGAAAAATAAGTTTATTGAAAAAATTCCCGGCACGAATTTCCCTGTTAGCGGCATCCGCATCCCTCATTGGAAAGATATCCTGCTCCTGGCTTCGAAATCACAAGAAATTTCCAACCTGGGATTCCTAGGTGTGGATGTGGCTATCGATAAAAACCACGGACCGGTCATCTTGGAACTCAATGCCCGCCCGGGACTTTCCATCCAAGTCGCCAACCTGGCCGGCTTGGCGGAAAGGCTCAGGCGCGTTTCCGGACTCAAAATAAAAACGATCGCCCGGGGAGTGCGGATGGGTATGGATCTGTTTGGAGGGGAAATCGAAGAAGAAGTCGAGGAAATTTCCGGCCGTAAAGTCATCGGCACCGTGGAAAAAATCAAATTGGTCGGAAAAGACGGCAAGACGATAGAAGTGGAGGCCAAGATTGACACGGGCGCCGATTGGTCGTCCATCGATGATGGTCTGGCTAAAGCGCTGGGCTTTGAAAAAACAATCGAGGAATTTGAAAAATTAAAAATGCCTTATGAAAATTTGAAAAAATTGGATAAAAAAGAACGCTGGGAAATTTACAAGGACGTTCCCGATATCATCTCCACCATTCCCGTAAAATCATCCAACGGCTACACTTACCGCCCGATGATCAACATCGAATTTACGATGGACACGATAACCATTCCCACAAAAATAACGCTGGTCGACCGGTCGCATATGAAATATCCGGTGATTATCGGGAAAATAAATTTGAACAAATTCTTAATCGACGTGAAAAAATGATAAAAAACACTTTATTGATCCGGAAGGTCGTCGAAGAAATGGGAGGGACATTCGAGGAAGTCATCCCTGAAAGGCGCTGTTATTATATCCACGTGCGTGGCAAGACTTTTCTTATCACGAGAAAATTCAGAATCGCCAAAAATTTTATCAGCATCGCTGGCGCAACGGCCTATAAAGACTTAACTTATACGCTACTCCGGCGCCAGTCGCTTCCCACGCCGACCACGGTCTTTTTTTTCAGAAAAAATTTCACACCCGAAGAGGTTGAAAAAAAATTAAGCAACCTCAAATTTCCCATAATCATCAAGGATTCCGCCGGTTCAAACAGCCAAGGCATTTTCCCTTACATAAAAAACGCGCAGGAAGCCAAGGCCATCATAACCAAAGAGATTTTAAATTTCAGGTCGCTTATCGCCCAAGAAATGATTTTTGGCAAAGAATACCGCGTCCTCATCCTGGATAAAAAGGTTATCGGGGCGTTGGAAATGATTCCGCCAAGAATCATCGGCGACGGGAAGTCCACGATAGCCGCCCTTATCCAGGAAAAACAGAAGCATACCCGCCGGAAAACCCCGATTGACCAGGCCCTGATAAGGATTTTAGCAGAACAAGGGTTTTCACTTGATTCAGTGCTGGATACCGGAAAAATCGTTTCCATTAAAAAAAGCTCTTCCTTAGCTGAAGGCGGAGAAACCCGGGATGCCACGGATTCAGTCAATGAGGCGATTATTTCCATTTGCGTCAAGGCCGCGGATGCGGTCGGCTATTATCTTGCCGGCATCGATATAATCTGCGAAAATATATCCAAGGACCCCGCCGACCAAACATTCGGAATCCTGGAAATAAACGGGAAGCCCGACATTTATATCCACTACAACCCGACTCACGGAAGATCCAGGAATGTCATCAAGGATATCATAAATTTCATCCTGAAATTGAATACGACGGTTTCCGATGACAAGCAGATCCCATAAACGCTGCCACCCTGAAAAATCCATCGGATATTTTGCCAAGCGCCCCATTTGCCAGCCGTTTTTATAATTTATAATAAGTAACCGGAAACGCTTATGTTACTGATATTAAAAAACAAGAAGAAGACCGGACCGAAAATGAAAAAATTTTTACGCCTGACCGGCGCCGAACTCGCCCGGAAAGGAGTGGATTTTTCCGTTTCCAGTTTGGAAGAGACCGAAATTCAAATAGAAAAAAACAAGATCGGATTGTCGATTTGCGGGAAACCGGTGACGGCTTGGAGCACTATTTATATCAGGAAGGTTGGCAGGAACCGAGGTGTCGCCCATATGCTGGCCCACGTATCGAAAGAGTCCGGAGTCAATCTGATCGACCGCTACCATGAACAAAACAAGGACGCGTCCGATGCCGCCAAGATAATCCAGATGTTCCGTCTGGCATCGGCAGGAATCTCCATCCCTAAAACTTATTTCGCGGGCTCCTATCCGAAAAAACATCTGCGCAATGCCATAGCATATCTGAAGCTGCCGATCGTGATCAAGGAATGCAACTCTTCGCAAGGGGCGGGCGTTTTTTTGGCCAAGAATATCAGCGAGCTGGAAAAAATCATTTTGGAAAGATCCAGCCAGGATGACCGCAAGGAAATTTTCCTGCAAGAATTCATCCCCAATGATTTTGAATATCGGATCCTTGTGACCGGAAGCAAAGTGGCCGTAACTGAGAAAAAAATCCGCTCTGAAAAAGAAGCTTTCCGGAACAACGTGCATCTGGGAGCGACTGAAGAATTCGTAGATATCTCCACGGTCGGCAGCCACCTTAAAAAAGAAGCTGTTTTGGCAGCCCGAACGACGCATATCCAAGTCGCCGGCGTGGACATCATCGAACGGCCGGATGGAAGTCCCGTAATATTCGAGGTTAATAGCTGTCCGACTCTCACGCTAGATACCAAGATCTCACCTGAAATTAAAAAATTAGCTGAATATTTAACCGGATGCGAAAAAAAATAGTCATGTATTTCAGCAGGCGCAAGATGGAAAGCGATCCTTTTTCCACCTTCGGCCCAAAAAGAGCCGTCTATCACGACTTTTTTAAACGCGGTCTGAAAAGAGGTTTCGATATGTATATCGCCAGCGGGAAAAACACACAAACGGGACTGCTGACTTTTTCCGGCGCCTATCACTACACCGGGGAGTTCTTTGAACCGGAAAAGGAAGACATACAAGCGGACGCCGTTTTCGATCGGAGCGGCGGGATGTCTTTCCCGATTGAAGACATCAGCTCCAAAGTTTTAAACAACATCCGTTTCAAAAGATTGTGCAACAATAAGAACGCGACCCAGGAATTTATCGGCGATTTTATGCCTAAAAGCGCACGGATCAAAGATAAGGCCAGCCTATCGCGGCAATTGGAATCGTTTTCTCCGTCCGCACTGACCGTGCTCAAGCCTGCCAACGGGATGTGTGGCCAAGGAATCGTGATTGATTATCCGGAAAAAATAATGCGCGAGGAAATCAAAAACGGCCGCGAATATATTTTGCAAGAATTCGTCGACACGTCCGCCGGAATCCCCGGAATCATCGACGGACACCATGATCTGCGGATAATAATCGTGGACGGCAAAATCGTCTTGAGCCATGTACGCGCGCCCAAAGAAGGATCGCTTCTGGCCAACGTCGCCCAAGGCGGATCGATCAGGGAAATCCCACTTGAAAATATCCCGGCATCCATCCTTGATAGCGTGAAAAAAATACAAGCGCGCATCGATAAAAAATTCAACCGTCCAATCTATTCCATCGACCTTGGCATCCAGAACAAGAGCGAACTTTTTGTTTTTGAGTTGAATGACCAAATCGGTTTCCCGTCGGAAAAAATGAAAAATTCTCCCATTTTCATAGAGTCAGTGCTCGATTCCCTTGAGCGTTTGGCGGACGCTTAGTGTTAGTTTTTTTATCCGCAATATCAATGGGCTTTCACAAGCTCATTTTTTATTGGAAAAATATATCGCTTTAATTGCTTGATTTTAGTCTGAACCTCATAAACTTTGAAGTTTTTGGATAAAATCAAAGATGCCTGCAAGATTCAGACACCAGAAAACATCCCTGCCGGCGGGCTTGATAAAAACCCGGAATTATCGTAGAATACTAACTGACTTCACAGCATCCAGCTTATGGTTGCAAAAGGCCTTATTTGGCCATATTTTAAAATATCATATTTTATGGACAAGATATTCTCCCCCCTAAGAAATTTCAAATATGCCTCCAGCAAAAACCGCTGGCGGATGGCTGGCAAAATCAGCGCCTATGCGGCGGGCTTTTCCGCGCTTCTGGTTTTAGGCATTTTCGCCTATTTCGCCAAAGACTTGCCCAGTGCCAACGGAATCAGCAAACGGGTCGTGACGGAATCAACCAAGATTTACGACCGCACCGGCGACCACCTGCTCTATGACATCCACGGCGAAGAAAAGAGAACGCAAATCCAATTCACGGATATGCCGGACGCCATCAAATATGCCACCATCTCCCTGGAAGACCAGAACTTCTACCACCATCCTGGATTTGATGTGCGCGGTTTGGCCAATGCCGTAATTTCAAACGTCTTGCGCCGAGGAGGCGGACGGGGCGGCTCGACGATTACCCAGCAATTCGTTAAAAATTCCATCCTTACCGACGAAAGATCGCTTTCCCGCAAGATCAAGGAACTGATTCTGGCTATCGAAATAGAGCTTAAATTTTCCAAGGATGAAATATTAGCAATGTACCTCAATGAAATCCCCTACGGCTCCAACGCCTATGGCATCGAAGCGGCCGCGCAAACTTTTTTCGGCAAACACGCCTCAGAACTTTCCCTTGACGAAGCGGCCCTTTTAGCTGCCCTGCCCCAAGCACCCTCTTACTATTCCCCTTATGGGAATAACTCCGACGCCTTGCGAGGCAGACAGGTGTATGCGCTGACCCAAATGGAAAAATTAGGCTATATTTCCCAGGAACAAGCCGCGGCGGCCAAAGAGGTCGACATCCTGGCAAAAATACGGCCCTCTTCGGAAAATATTTCCGCACCGCACTTCGTGATGTACATCAAGGAATATCTGGAAAAAACCTATGGCCAGCAAGCATTGGAACAGGGTGGCCTCAAGGTTTACACCACTCTCGATTGGGATAAACAACAATTAGCCGAACAAGCGGTCAAAGAAGGCGCGACGTCCAATACGGCAAAATACGGAGCTGAGAATGCCGCGATGGTCGCGATGGATCCGCGTACCGGACAAATATTGGCGATGGTAGGCAGCAAGGATTATTTCGACAAATCCATCGACGGCCAAGTCAATGTCACTATCCGGAACCGCCAGCCTGGATCATCTTTCAAGCCATATGTCTATCTGACAGCTTTCAAAAAAGGCTACACTCCAGAAACCCAGATGTGGGACGTAGACACCGATTTTTCAACCGATTCGGGAAAAAGCTATAATCCGAAAAACTATGACGGGAAAAACCACGGGCTACTCCAAATGAAAGATGCGCTGGCGATGTCACTGAACGTTCCCGCTGTCCAAACGCTCTATCTAGCCGGAGTCCAGGATTCCATCACGACCGCCAAGGCTCTTGGCATAACCACTCTGGACAAGTCTTTCGATTATGGACTCTCATTGGTATTGGGCGGCGGCGAAGTGACACTACTTGACCATACGAATGCCTATGGTTCCCTGGCAACCGGAGGAATCCACCATGACAAGACCGCCATCCTGAAAATAACCGATTCCTCCGGAAAAATCCTCGAGGAATACCAAAATGACCCGGGCCAAAGAGTCATCGACGAAAAATATGTGTCTATGCTTGATTACGTGATGTCCACCAACTCATTGCGCGCTCCGGTTTTTGGAACCAACAATCCCTTCAATTTCACCGACCGATCCGTAGCCGCCAAAACCGGAACTACCAATGAATGGCGTGACGGTTGGGCGATGGGATATACCCCGTCTCTCGTAGTCGGTGTTTGGGCGGGCAACAACGACAATTCCACGATGGCCAAAGGTGCGGATGGAATTTTCGTAGCCGCTCCGATTTGGCGGAAATTTATGGATGGCGCCTTAAAAAACTACAATGTGGAGCAATTTCCGAAATACGAACCGGAAGATGCCGGCAAGCCGATCTTGAACGGCAAACTCGACCCGGAAGAAAAAATCGAGGTCTGCGAAATACCTGATAAAAACGATGATTACTGCCTAGCCACCGACGCTTGCCCGGACAGTCTTAAAACTAAGAAAAAATTCTTTTCTGCCCATTCCATCCTGTGGTATGTCAAAAAGGATGACCCGCGCGGAGACTACCCTAAAGACCCGGAAGACGATCCGCAATTTAAAAATTGGGAAAAGGCCGTCCAAAAATATGCCGAGAAAGACAAGGACCTTTCCAATGACCCCGCGCCTACCAAAAAATGCGAATCTGATGATTTTTCCGACATCACTCCGAAAGTAAAAATAACCTCTCCCTCCAACGGAGCAACCGTAACTTCCAACACTGTCACGATCAAAGCCGCAGCTTCCTCCGCCTTCGATATAGACAAGATAACCCTCTATATCGACGGTGACGAAGTATCTTCCAAGGATGACTCATCTTTAAGCTACACTTATTCCATACCTGATGACAAAAAGACGTCCGACCTGGAAATCAAGGCTGTCGCCGTCGATAAAAACGACAAGTCAAAAAGTACGAACATCACGATCCATACCAACATCGTTTCAATTCCCTGATATGCCCAAAAAAAGCCTTGGATTGTCCAAGGCTTTTTTTATTTGACTTTTATCTTCTCGATTGATCCTTCGCCCAATTCGACGTTCATCTTGCGGACGATCCGATCCTTTTGCAACCACATCTCGGCGGACCAAGCCGAGCTGTCCGATTTAATAAAGATAGTTTTGTTATTGTAATAATCCGGGATCAGCTTCTCGATCCCCACATTGCCGAATTCCTCCTTGATGACCTTGCGGAAAACATAAAAAACCGTCTGGTCATCCAGCGTCTTGGGTTGGAAAACGTTCCTTTTAGCCAGATAGTTTTTGAGGGATTTCATGCTATCTAGCATAGTAAAAAACCGAGGTTTAAGCAAGCCAAAATTCCGTTCGAACAAAAGTAATGCTCCTTTGCTGACATATTAAACCTCACTGACAATATCAGATCCTTTGAAGCTGCCAATAACTGCATATCTGATAATTTTTATTATCTCTCTACTTTTTATCCGCAAGCCAATATCATAGGGTGAAATACTCACCGATTACTACTTACTCTCTAAAAATCCCTTTTCGACAAATAAAAAAAGCGGGAACTGCAATGAGCTTCCCGCTTTGCTAAATACTATTCATGCGTTATTTCATACACGCATGATTCCTTCATACCCTTCTTCATTTCAAGCTGGACATATTCTCCTGGAAAGAAGACGAAGTCTTTTTCTGAACTCGTTTCAACTGAGATACTGTCAGCCCCTTCCTTCATTACGAATACGACCGAGGTGCTATACTTGTGTCCAACAAAATCTTTGGACACAATTACCCACCTCCTACCGCTTACAAAATTCTCACATTTTTGCATATCATCCGCCGACATGTTAATCAAATAACTCGACACCATAACCATCAGCCAGCCCGTAAGCACTGCTAACCCAATAATAGTGGCTATTTTTCTCATACTTCCTCCTCGCCGAAACATTATCTCGCGTCTTATCGGCCTCCAACGCAAGTTTTCAGGTGTCCGCTCTGAAATGGCGTCACGGAGCTACCCCGTGATATTACGACTCCGTTTTATGACATGAGGTGGTCAGTATTTGATTTATTTCTCTTTCGCCGCCGCGATTGCGAGATTACTCGGTTTCCATTGCCGAATAAAGACTTCTACCTTCCGCGCTTTCACTCGCAATATTTTACAATCCTTGCAAATCATCTCGCCGCGTTCGCTTGCAACACCCACACATTCCTGATCGGAAAAACGGCATTTATTTGGCATACCAGCACCTCGTTGTGTTTTTAAAGAACTTTCGTCTCCATCGCAACAGTGCATACTAGCACAATCCGAATAAAAAGTCCTAAATTATGTAAATTAAGTTAATTACAGGTTTCATATTACTATTATTTGGCTAATCATAGGCATTATTTTCAATAGCAAAAAACGGCCTTTTAGCCGTCAATTATTGGATTTGCATAATTTTTTTATTTTTTTCTCTTCTTTTTTGCAAAATATTTTTCAATCACTTCCTCAGCAAGCAACCTAAATCGATCCATCCCAGCAATAGCTTGCGCATGATCACGTTGAATATGATGATCTGGAAAACCAATATTTTCGTCTTTAGTTTTTTTAGTTATATTTTGCTCCTTCCTCCATTTCAAGAAAGCATATGTCGGACTACTACCTTCATAGTACACAATTTTATTTGGTTTTTTCCCTACATTTTTGGCAAAATAGGACTCCCAGAATTCTTTAGAGCTACAAGTATCTTTCGCTTCCGACAATAAAATGCCGCCCTTTTTAAGAACACTACCTATTACGACATCCATCGTATGAATTGGCTCTCTTATGCCTCGCTCTTCCACATCTTTGTATATATCAAGTGAACAAATATTGCGATAGTCGAGTAATAAAAGTTGCATCCTGGTATCTAGAATACCGCATTTTTCAAGTGAATCAATTAACGGTTTTAATTTTTTATATAATTCTTGATCACTTGGCGAAATATCAGATATATTTAATTCTTGAGTAAACTTTCCTGTGATTTCCATTATTTGCCTCGCAATTAAATGAAAATCAGGTAGGCACGTAAATTTTTCAATAATAGAATGGAATAATCGATTTTGTTTGGGTGTTTTATTTTCATCAAGTTCGTATCTCGAGCCAGTTATTCTATTTACCCGCACTTCTTTGGGTATAAACACTAGCCCAGCATTTAAATCCATCCCTCTCTCTTCATTTGCCCAAACCCACTGATCGTTCCAATATCCTCCACCCGAACGATTCAAGCTTCCACTTTGTCCACTAAAATAATATTGAGAGGCCACATGTGCCGAAGGAAATATAATAAAGATTTCGTTACCCTTCTCAGAACCATAATAACAGTCAGCTACTTCTTCGGTAGCAAAATGAATTGCCATTCTATCTGAAAAACTTCCGGGCTCGCCTTGTTTCTCAGTCGTTATTGTATTTAAAACATCAAGTGCTTCGTTTTTGTCTTTATATTTAGCGAGATTCAAATATTTGGCAATAGATTGTTCCTTCTCGACTTCTGTCAAGCATAGACCCAGTGGCGAACGAAGTCTTCCATCATCAACCATTCTCATAAAACCATTAGAATAAGCGCCATCGCCCGCAGTGTGATATATATGTCCAACATGATCTCGAATACCCTGACGAGTCACATGTGTCACCATCTCACCTGGAAACCGTCGCAACAACAAAGCATAGTCCTCGATAGAGAGAGAGGCAAGATGTTCTTCAGAGAAATATTTTTTTATATCCTCTTTTAAATAATCACTTTCCGCCCATTTTTCATTTTGTCCTTTATAAAAGCTTTGTAGTATTACCTTTGACTCCTCTAGCTCCGGTGCCCTTTTTTGCGATTCAACTTCGACGTATGTTTTTTGCAGTTGCAAATTCACCACCTCCTGTCTTTGTTTTAGTTCTTCAAATGTTTTCTCTCCAACAGCAATGTCGGCCTGCAATTTCTTGAGATGAAAATAATTCATCAATTTTTTCAGTCCAGAATTTGATAATTCGACAAGTGTGTTTTCTAAGCCCTGAATTAATTCAAGTTGCTCACTCATTTTTTGATCATTAATACCTACAACTTCCTTTATTTTTTTAGACTCGTCAGTCAGAGCATTTTTTTTATCAAAATGATTGGCTCGCTTTTCTTTTATCGCGCGAGCAGCTTCATTTCTTTCTTCTGAAGATTCTTTTTTAGAAAATTCTTTTATAAATCGGGGTATTTTCTCCATACTAAGTCTGCTTTATTAACTTATGCTAATTTTAGGGAGATTGAGCGACTATTATTCAAAATCCGGTAAATCCTTTTTATGCTTTAACTTCCGCCATTTCTTCGTCAAAAATTCGTTTTGTTTTATCGGTACCAAACATCGTCAAGCCATCATCAACTTGAATTATTTTAATTGGACTTGTGAGATGTGGCAAGTCATCCGGGGTCTTAATTTTTTTCAACAAGCTCGTCAAAGCTTCCACTTCCTCCTGACCGCTATACCAAATTATTTTATTTGGTTTTTGACTATCGGGCAAGGCATTAATGTATTTTTCGACTGTATCCCTATCGTCTAACGAAAAAAAACATATGCCCAAATTCAATGGTATACGGTGAAATTTACTCTTTGCATTATCACGTGGCGCATAAGATCGCCATTCCGAAGATGTCCAAATTTTTGCATGATCTTTTCCATCATCATACGGCAAATTTATAAAAGGGTAGTTTTCCAAAATCACCTCAGCTGGATAATAAACCCCTCCGGACAGTTTTGTATTTAAAGTGCCATAAAACGATTTATCATACCCTGAAACGCTTGATTCGCACGAAAAATTTATCCAGCAGCGTGAGTCACCCCTAACATGTTTAAAATTTTCACCAGCACCCATGCTAGTCGTTATGTAACCATTTTCAATACTGATCTCCGGAAAACTGTGTAAAAAGCACCGCCCTGATCCATTTGTGTTAATATGTACTACTAATTCATCAGCTGTGCTCTTGGCAATTTCATCCAAATTCCACAGTCCGTCTGCATACTGCTCAGATTTCCTGCAGATACTTAGCATATTCTGTCTTGTTTCATCTACAGATATATTTCTTTCGGGTGAAATTTCACAATTCCACAACTCACGTTCGATTTGAGCAATTGCTAATTTTACAGCTTCGCTTATAATATTTATTTTCTGGTAATAATTTTGAAACGAATTATATTCTGCTTCTATTTCATCAGTACTGACGTCAAGTTGCTTCATTGCCAATATTATTTTACTCATTCTATTTATTATTTCCATATTATGCTCAAACACGTTAAAATCGGTATATTTTTTTGCCTTATATGGATTATATCTAAAATCTTGTTCTGACAAAACCGGTAAGTCTGCTCTAATTTTCAAAATATCCCCCAGAACCTCTTCGGCTTTTATTTTTATTTTAATAATTTCGATTTCAATATAAGCCTCTTTAATCTTATTATTAATTTGAATTAACTCTTCTTTGATTTTAGTAGTATCAGCACTCCTTATTCTGAATATTTTTTTTAATTTATGAATAGTCTTTTTTTCTTGCCTTTTTTGCCATTCACTCATGTTCTCTGCTTGAAATAAAAGTTCCGCATAAAGATCCTCGCTCTGTTTTAATTGACTACTATACTTCTTGCTAATGTCTTCTCTTTGAATATTAACTATCTCATTTAATGCTTCTGGTGAATAATTATGCTTTTGTGCAGGTTTTTCTTGAATTACCAAATAGCTCTTCGGCGACGTCTCTTTTTTAGTCACCCCAAGATTTTCCCGAGATGCCTCAACAACCTCTGCCTGAATATCTTTATTAATTTCAATCACCGCACCAGCATTTTCATAATCCACCGCCAAATCATCATTAATAAGACCATGTATTTCTGCGGCCTCATTTTCTGCTTTCTCTAGATTATATGATTGTATTTTTTCTTTCATAAGTTCCATTTACGCTTGTTAATTTCATTATAGCAAATACAAAATGAAAACCGCCAGCTCAACCACTAGTGGTTTCTGTCCTGCCGTCTAACGACGGCTAAAACAATTGAAGGTTATCCAACTCTACTTTTCGATGATCTTGGTTTTAGATATACGCTCGGATGGCAAATTCATTGATACCGATCGTAGAAACGAAGTATCCTCTGCCCCAAAGAAAGCCTTTGGGAAACTTCTTAATCTTTTTCTTTATCCAAGTGGACGACTTAGTTTTGAGAATACAAATGATATATGAAACTGAATATTTTGGAGGTATTATCAAATACAGATGCCTATGCTCGTCTCCTATGTGCCACTGGACAAGCATTAGGCCTTTCTAATTGGCAATGAACTTGAATATTCTTTTAAGTTCTTGTTTAGTGTAATTGTCACCCAGTACTTTGCCCCGGTATCGCGAAGCTCAAACTATGTGATATTGGCAAATATATGTGCAGTGACTAAGTTGGTAGACTTTGTGAGTTACCATAATAAAAATCACCTCCTTTCTAGATTGGTGATTTTATTGTAACCCAAGAGCTACGTTCTAAACGGACACACCGGCTAGCGCCGGTGGTTTTTCTGGTTAATAAAAAACGGCCTTTTAGCCGTCAATTATTTTTATTTTGCAAATAACGCATTGATTTAGATTTTCCCCCACATAAATTCGAATAAGCTTTTGAGCGTAATGTGGATTTTTTCACTTTCCATAGTCAAACCGATTTCCTCCTCGAATGACATAATACCGATTTTGTTTTTGCCATAAAGATTGATGCTGACATCCATCGGAAATTCCTTCGCGGGTAAAATCTTGGTTTTGCGCAAACCGCTGATTTCCTCTTGCTGATATTCGCGCGTCAAAGGATGGTCGGAGGCGATTTCACGCGACCATATTTTTTGCTTGATGCGGCGCGGATGATAAAAATTCAATAAAAAGTCCTTGTCAAATTCATAGAAAGCCTCCTCCGCCACCCAGGACAAAATTTCTTTTTCCGGATAATGCAAAGAATCCATATACACCTCCTTGAGTCCTTCCAATCCTTCGTAATATTTTATTTTCGGCTTGCAATCGATCAGATTAGCCATCGCCAAAAGTTGCGGCATCGCTTTTTTCAAAAGATCCTGTTTTTCGTCCAATTCATTCTGCAAAGAATCAGGCTCTTCGGCATAATAATAAAGTTTTTTACTTTTTTTCACGGTACTGACCAAGCCTCGCTGTTTTAATGACTCGAGAACATCATATATAGTGGTGCGGCTGATGCCAGATTTCGCAACTATCCGTTGCAAGGTGGTTTCACCCAATTCCAAAGCTGCCAGATACGCCTTGGCTTCTTTTTCATTCAGACCGAGTTTTTGCAAAGTCTTTGCGAGCATTTTAAAAAATATACTTTAAAATTATCCAATTTTCCAGTATGTTTATATTATATAACAAATCAAATGGATAAAGAAAGATATAAATTTATGGAATAATTTACCGAAAATTTAATTCCGCGCACTTTTTTAATATTTTGTAGTGATAAAAAAATTCCGGCTGTTTTTTAACCGGAATTTTTTATTAAAAATGTCAGTTTTACGCCATCCCCCGATCTTTCATCGCCTGCGCGATCCGTTCAACCGCCAAAATGTAGGCTGCTATGCGCATATCGGTTTTGTATTCTTCTTTTTTAGCCCAAATTTCATCAAAGGCGATTCTCATCGTCTTTTCCAATTTTTGCAAAACATCTTCTTCGCTCCAATAATATCCGTACGCATTCTGCACTTGCTCGAAATAACTGACCGTCACCCCGCCGGCATTCGCCAAAATATCCGGCACCACCAAAACACCCATATCAACTAATATCTCATCCGCCTCGGGCGTGATCGGACCATTAGCCAATTCCACTATAAGCTTGGCTTTTATTTCGCGGGCATTGTCCTTGTGAATCGAATTTTCCAAAGCCGCCGGAATCAAAATATCCACTTCCTGCTCGAAACAATGCGCGATTCCCACTTCTTCGGCGCCCATATAATTCGCCACGGAGCCGGTTTTCTGTTTATGTTTATATAATTCATCCACATCCAGTCCCATACGATTAACCACGGTGCCTTTTGAGTCACTGACTGCGACAATCTTATAGCCGTTGGTTTGAAGAATCTGTGCCATATTATATCCGGCATTGCCAAAGCCTTGGATTGCCACGGTAGACTGATCCGGCAAACCAAGCTTTTTAACCGCTTCCCACAAAACATATAATCCGCCTTGCGCCGTGGAATATGAACGCGCCGCCGAACCGCCGATACTTAGCGGCTTACCTGTAATCACTCCGGGCAAATGGCGTCCGGCCAATTTTTCATATTCATCCAGCATCCAACCCATTATGCGCGGATCAGTATACATATCCGGCGCCGGGATGTCCAATTCCGGTCCGACAAATTTATAAATCGCACTGATATATCCCCGGGAAAGTTTTTCCAGTTCATTTTCTGATAACTCTTTTGGATCAACAATAACTCCTCCTTTGCCACCTCCTAATGGAATATTGACTACGGCGGTTTTAATAGACATCCAAGCGGAAAGCGCCCGCACTTCATCATACGAAACATCGGGATGGAACCGGATACCGCCCTTGAACGGACCCCGGGCATCATTAAAGTGAGACCTGAACCCCTTGAACACTTTTATCTTGCCATTATCCATTTTAACTGGGATATTGACTTCCAAAAGCCTCTTGGGCTCCAATAATTGGTTATAAATATTATCTTCCAGTGAAATTAAATTTCGCACTATTTTCAGCGAATTCAAAAAGTTTCCATAAGCGTTTTCCATAAAAATGTTTTTAATTTTTTATCGGCATCACGATATAGACATATCCTTCCAATACTTCGCCGGTTTTTTCATCAATCTCTTTGATTGCCACCGGCGAGGACGCATTATTCACAAGAATAGCGATTTTTGATGTCGCGACCGTATTTATCCCATCTAAAAGATATTTGGAATTAAAAACCACTTCTTGAGACAGCCCTGTGATATCCACAGCGAGTTCTGAAGAGTTTTCTCCCACTTCGACACTCCTGGCTTCAATTAGGAATTTATTTTCCTCTGCGTCAATTTTAAGCGCCACTTCATTCGTCTTCCCGCTTGAAAAAACACTCGACATTTTAAGCGCTCCTTGGAAGATATTTTTCTCCCCCACTACCCTGGTCTTAAATTCTACCGGTATGATATGTTTGTAATCCGGATATTTACCATTAATCAATCGAGAAACCACATTTGTCCCATCTATTTCAAAAAAGGCTTGCCCCTCTTCAAAGGCGATTTTAATATCATCCTCGGTGTCATTTGAAATAATCCGTGCCAATTCGACAAAAGTATTCGCCGGAATAATAAAGGTGTCTTTTTTTTCTAAAAAATCTTTATAATTAGTACTTACATTATTCTCATTTAATTTCAAACTGCCTTCGACCAAACGAAAACTATCCGTAGAGGCGAATAAAATCTCTTTTTCTTTTAAAACAAGATTAACCCCGGTCAATTCCTGTCTAGTTTCATTAAAAGCCACGCAAGTGATGACCTTGGAAATCATATTTTTCAACTTCAAACTCGGTATATTCAATACGAAATCAGTTTGTTTTTTAGGTATTAAAGGAAAATCATCCGCCGATAAGCCTTTTATCATCGCTTTAGAGGAGCCGCTCTTTATTTTAAGGCTTTGATCGATAACCTCCAATGATATATTTTCTCCAGCTGGTAGATTATTCACAAAATTACTGATAAACTTAGCTGGAATAGTTATTTTTCCCTCTTTTTCTATTTTTGCCCCAATTTGGACGGAAACCCCAATTTCCAAATTAGTGGCGGAAAGTTTCAATCCTCCATTTTCAGTTTCAAATAAGATGTTATTTAAAATCGGTAGGGTATTTTGTCTAGAAACCATCCGTTCTGAATTAAAGACAGCTTTTTTAAAATTTTCTTGGGTACAAGTTAGTTTCATAGTATTAATATAATAATTTATCTTTAAATATTTATAAGTTTATTGTTTATTATATAGGGATTAGATTTCTGGGGATATGTGTTATTTAGGGCTTATATAAAGTAAATTTTCTGTGGATAAGTTGATAGGTTGATATTTTATCACTGAATTTTATGTCTGTGGAATAAGTCAATAGGTTTGATCATTTGTTTTTAGATGCACATACTGGGTATGGGTAATTCCAAGGATATGCACAGGGATAAATAAGGGTTGGAATACAACTTATCCACAGGTTATTAGGATATATTGTAAAGTTGCTCCTTAATAGAAGCGACTTCTTCAAGCAGCTTCTTATTGGATTCTAATTCTTTAGATATTTTATCATAAGCATGGATGGCGGTGGTGTGATCTCTGCCACCTAATTTTTCCCCGATCCCCGGGTAGGAGTATTGGAGCTCGGTGCGCATAAGATACATCGCCACCTGTCGGGGCTTTACGACCTCTTTTTTTCTATTCTTCATAATAAGGTCGGCAGTGTCTATGTCATAGAAGGAGGAAACGGCGTCAATGATGTGTTTATGGGTTATGCCCTTTTTTTTGCCACTGGCGATGATATCCGACAAGAGGGCGGAAACATAATCCAAAGTGGGTTCCCGATTAGTAAGTTGTGATGACACAATGACACGATTTAAGGCACCTTCCAATTCGCGGATATTATTAGTGATGTTTTGGGCGATAAAATCAAGGGCGGTAGTGGAGATTGCCAAGCCCTCGTCAACCGCTTTTTTGCTTAAGATAGCCATTCTTGTCTCAAAATCAGCTTTTGAAACATCCGCGATCATTCCGCCCTCAAAACGTGAACGAAGCCTCTCTTCCAAGGTTGGAATAGCTTTCGGTGCGCGGTCGCTGCTTAAAACGATCTGCTTGTTTAGTTGGTATAAATAGTTGAATATATGGAAAAATTCCTCCTGCGTCTTTTCTTTGCCGGACAGGAATTGTACATCATCGATTATTAAGAGGTCGATTTTTTGGTAATGTTCTTTAAATTCGTTTATTTTTTGGGTCCGGATAGAATCGATCAATTCGTTAGTGAAGCGTTCGGAAGTGATGTATTTTACTTTCTTAGAGGGATTTTTTTTAAGAATCTCATTGCCGATGGATTGTAATAGGTGGGTCTTTCCTAGACCTACGCCGCCATAAATGAAAAGCGGATTATAAATACGGCCTAAATTTTGCGATACGGCATAACACGCCGCTCGAGCTAATTCATTACTGGAACCTACGATAAAGTTCTCAAAAATATATTTAGAATTCAAGTTATTTTCTTGGCTTATTTGAAAGCTTTTTTCGACCGGTGGTTTTTCAAAAACCACTCTTTTTGGAGGGATAATCGCGTCAACTTGGTTTTCCCGGAAGGCATTTTCTTTTTCGGAGCCTATGGCGCAGGAAACCTCTTTTATAGAAGGCTGGATATTTCGCAACGCCTTGAGTATGTAGAGATTGTATTTGTTTTCAAGCCATTCTTTGGCAAATCCGTTGGGGACGCCGATTATGACGCGGCCGTCATTATTTGACAGAATAGAGGTGTTTTTAAACCACGTGATGAAATTCGCCTTCGAAATCGAAAGCTCTATTTCCCCTAAAGCGGCCCGCCAAAGTTCCTCATTGGTCATATGGAAGGTTGAGATTAAAAATAAGAATTGTGTAAACTGAAGTATATCACGCCGAAAATCGAATGTCTAAGGAAAGAGTGGGGATAAGTCTGTTGATAAGTTGTTGGCAAGTCATAAAAAACCCTAATTACTGTATATTATGAAATTATAAATAAATCAAGAGCCTGCGCTTCCTCAGTGCCGCCGCAAGCGGACCGATCGACGCTTGGCAAAAGGGCTATTAGGTTGACTTTAACTAGGATAGTTGATAAACTTGGAATCAGTCAATATCGACTAATTAAAGGATAATATATATAAAAATCTAATCTTATGAGCCAGACATACCAACCATCCAGCACAAGAAGAAAAAACAGGCACGGTTTTCGCAAAAGGAATGAAACCGCCACCGGGCAAGCCGTATTGAAAAGACGGCGGACTAAGGGCAGGAAACGGCTTACAACGGCTTAATTAGCCTAATATTTCCAAGATGCTCCCATTCAAAAACCGGTTAACTAGAAAAAAAGATCACGAAAAGGTCCAAAAATTCGGGACTTTTGTTTCTGCAAAGAATATTGCTATCAAAATTATGGAAAATGGCACGCGGGACACGCGGATAGGGATAGTGGTGGGTCTCAAATATTCAAAAAAAGCGATTGAAAGGAACCAGGTTAAGAAAGAAATCCGAGGAATCATCCAACCTGAGCTGAAAAACATCAAAAAAGGCTTGGATATAGTCATTATGGCCCGTAAGCGGGAAGAAGAAAAAACCAGAAGCATCGATTTCAAGAAGAATATAATGGAGGTTTTGGCTCTAGGGCAATTGATAACAAATATAAAAGAAGAGAAATCTTCAATAAAAATAAAATAATGTCATTTTTATTCGATACATTCGTTTATTACCCGATTTATAACCTGCTGATTTTTATTTACAATATAGTCCCTGATTTTGGCGTAGCTATCATTATTTTGACGGTATTGATCAAGTTTTTACTGTTTCCGCTAAGCAAGAAACAGATCGAATCGCAAAAAAAAATGCAAGAATTGCAGCCTAAGATAAAGGCGATCCAGGGTAAACATAAAAATGACAAGGAGAAGCAAAGCCGGGCTATGATGGAACTATACAAGGAAAGCGGCTCTAATCCATTCTCCGGATGCTTGCCGATGATAGCCCAATTGGTCTTTTTAATCGCTATTTACCGGGTTTTGTTCAATATTTCCCAAGCCGGGCTCATCATCAACCAGGCTGATTTATATTCTTTCATCGCCAATCCGGGACAAATCAATAAAATGTTCGTCGGTATCGTGGATTTGGCTTCCGCTATCGAATTCAGCCAGATCACTTGGAGTAGTTTTCCGCATATCCTGTTGGTTATAATGGCTGCCGGAGCGCAATTCATACAGACAAAAATGATGATGGCTAAGCAGCCAGTAAAAGAGGCATCCCAGGGCGAACCTGATTTTTCCGAGATAATGACAAAACAGATGTTGTTTCTTGGGCCATTGCTGACGCTTTTTATCGGAATCAAATTCCCGGCCGGGCTGGCGCTCTATTGGCTGGTTTCAACGGTATTTATGATTTTGCAGCAGCGATATATGGAAAAAAAGGGATTGTCAGTGTCTGTCGTGGTAAAATAAGCTAATAGATAAATTTAAATATATGGAGAAGCAACCAGGCGATCTGGATGGGATAATCAAGGCATCCGTGGCGGAATTATTGGATAGGATGGGGTTTTCTTGTGAAATAGAGATGTCGCATGAAACCGAGGAAGGAGAAGACGGCATAGCCAGGGAGAATATAATTTGCAATATCAAAACGGAAGAATCGAACTTTTTAATCGGGCAATATGGCGTCAATCTGCAATCATTGCAGCATATCGCGAGGATTTTAATCCGTAAAAAGACGGATGAGCGGATCCATTTCATACTGGATGTCAATTTTTATCGCAAAGAAAAGAGCGTTTCAATCGTGACGCTGGCAAAAAATACGGCCCAGCAAGTGGTCCAGGAAAAAAGAGCGATCATTCTCCGCCCGATGTCTCCCTATGAGCGTAGGCTGGTGCATATGGAGCTTTCAAAAAATGCCGATGTCATAACCGAGAGCGTCGGCGAAGGAGATGACAGGAAGGTCATCATCAAGCCGGCGGAAACAGTTTAAAATCATAAGTACTCATATTTTAAGAAAGATTTCAATTTAAATTGGGATTTTAAATTAAAATTTGAAATTTTGCACATGGCTGTTGCTAGAAAAATAGCTTACAATGTCTTTGTGAGCAGCGTTTCTAAGGTGCTGTCCACGGCGCTCGCTTTGGTCGCCATCGGTTTTATCACAAGATATCTCGGCAAGGAGGGATTTGGAAATTACGCCACTGTGTTGGCGTTTTTATCTTTTTTCGCGGCAATTTCCGACTTGGGACTATATCATATCGCTACGCGGGAAATTTCCCGGGAGGGGGCGGATGAGGAGCGTATCTTGGGCAACATATTTTCTATCCGATTGATTTCCAGTGTGGCTGTTTTTGCCATTTCCCCTCTGGTGGTTTGGTTTTTTGCGTATTCCGCCGATGTCAAAATCGGGATAGTGATCGCCGCCGCTTCGTTTATTTTTTCTTCCGGCTATCAGATCTTGAACGGCGTGTTCCAAAAAAATTTGGCGATGGACAGGGTGGCAGTCGGAGAGTTGGCCGGTAAAGTCGTGCAGGTCGTGACGATCATATTGGTGGTGCGGGCCAATCTGGGCTTCAATTGGATAATTTCCGCCTTGCTTTTGAATATGATAGTCAACTTCGGCATCATTTATTTTTTGGCTAAGAAATATGTGCGGATCCACTTGCGGTTCGATTTCGATTATTGGAAGATATTCCTAAAGGAATCCGCGCCGATGGGCGTTGCCGCTATCATAACTTTCGTTTATTTTAAGATGGACACTATCTTGCTTTCAGTGATGAAGAGTGGCGCGGATGTCGGTATATATAACGCGGCGTATAAGGTATTGGAGAATATCACTTTTTTTCCAGGGATGATCGCCGGCTTGGTTATGCCGATAATGGCGCATAGCATTTTCGCGAACCGCGGCCGGTTTGTCGACGTAGCTGATAAGACTTTCAAAGTTTTCGTGATACTGGTTGTGCCGCTGGTCATCGGCACCTTGTTTCTGGCGGACGATGTGATCAGATTGATCGGCGGGGCCGGATTCGCTGAAGCGGGCGTGGTCTTGCGGATCCTGGTTTTCGCGCTGGCATTTATTTTTTTCGGCCAATTCTTCAATACCTTATTGATCGTGGGCAATCTGCAAAAAAAGCTTATGTGGACGCTCGGATCGGCCGCGCTCGTCAATGTCGGGTTGAACCTTGTCTTTATTCCTGAATTCTCCTATATGGCTGCCGCTTGCATCTCTGTGATTACGGAATTTATAGTTGTGGTATTGACGTCCACGCTGGTCGCTAGGAGGTTGAAGTATGTGCCACGGATGGAAAAGTTTTCAGGCGTCGTTTTTTCCGGAGGGTTGATGGCGATAAGCCTCCGATTGATGGCAGGATTGAATTTCTTCGTCCTAGCTATGGCAAGTGCCGTGGTCTATTTCGTAGCATTGTGGCTTTTCAAAACGATCAGTTTGGCAGAAATAACCAGCTTAATCAGTAAAAAAGGCGTGCAAAAATATGACGAATTACCCTAAGGTTTTTATCGTAATATTGAACTATAACGCCAAGGCGACGGTGCAGAAATGCTTGACGAGCGTGTTCAAGCTGAATTACCCGAATTTTGAGGTCGTTTTTGTCGACAACAATTCTAGCGACGGGTCATTGGAACTGGCGAAAACTAATTTTTCCAAGGCCGACTTCATTAAAAATGCGGAAAATCTCGGTTGTGCGGCTGGAAATAATATCGGAATCCGTTTTTCACTGGAGCGGATGGCGGAATATGTGTTGCTATTGGATAGCGCTACGGAAGTCGATAGGGATTTTTTAATCCGGCTCATCGAGGTGGCTGATCGTAATGCAAAAATAGGACTGCTTAGTCCCATAGTCTTTGAAGGCGATGCTGCCGAAGTCTGTTTTTCTGGCGGAAAAATCAATTGGTTCAAAATGAGTCTTGAATATGCGAAAAAAATCCAAACAGAGGATTTTTACGAATCGGAATTCCTAACCAACCGCGGTATGCTGGTGAAAGCGGAGGTATTTAAAAAAATCGGTTTGTTCGATGAGGACTTCTTTCTTTGCTGGGGGGATGTCGATTTGAGTTTCCGGGCTGGGAAAGCGGGTTTTAAAAATGTGATGGTTTCGGCTAGTTGGATCTACCAGCTCAAGAAAAATAGTAAATGCGAGGAGAATGAGGCTTATTGGATGGTCATTTCCGGGCTGGTATTTTTTAAAAAAAATATAAAAACTTGGATGAGGCCTTGGATAGCCGGTTATATTGGAGCAAAAAAAATTGGAAATTGGCTGGACGTCAAATTCAATAGAAACAAAACAGCCCTGGTAACCCGGCGGGCATACGAGGATTTTAAGAATGCGAAACTCTAAATCGGAAGGCTTGCGGGCCCAAACAACCTGATTTTTAAGAAAAATTCCATAGAAAATGTATAATTTTCTCGTTCTGTTGGTTTTATATCTGCCTTTCCAGCTCGCTATCAACCCGATGGCCGGAGTCGATTTGGCATCTATCCGGATTGTTATCCTGGTTTTTTTGGGGGCTTGGTTGGCGCAAGGCCTGAAGAACAAAAATATCATGATAAAAAACAGCGCGCAGACTTGGCTGGTGGCTTCCTTTCTATTTTTGAATGCTTTCTCGCTTATTATGGCTAAAAACGCGGATTGGTCGGCGCGCAAACTGCTTTTTCTATTTTCAATCTTTCCTATTTATTTTGTGGCTAGCCAAGCTGTTTCCAACAAAAAAAGACTGCTTGGTATCGCGGACACGATGGTTTTAGGCGGGGCGATCGTGGCGATAATCGGCTTAGTCCAATTCGCCGCGCAATTCATATTTGGTCTGGAAACGACCTATGCCTTTTGGGCGGAATATATGACGGTGCCTTTTTTGGGCAAAAGTTTCGGGGCGGCCGTCCTGGAAAATCCCAGTTGGCTTGTAGGAATTTCCGGACAAACCTATTTGCGAGCGACTTCGCTTTTCCCTGATCCGCATATGTTTTCTTTTTATTTAGGCTTATTGGTTCCGTTAGCCATCGGATTGATGTTGAGACAAAAAAGGCGGCGGTGGCTCGCAATCAGCGCCCTGGGTGTGATTTTTTTGGCGGATATCCTGACTTTTTCACGCGGAGGCTACCTGGGCTTAGTCGCCGGATTGATATTTATGGGAATTTTGTCTTGGCAACGGATAAACAAGCCGTCAAAAATCGCAGTCGGAGTGATTTTGGGTTTGAGTCTGTTGGTTTTGGCGATTCCGTCCCCTGTCTCGCAAAGGTTTTTTTCAAGTTTCAATCTCAAAGAAGGTTCCAACCAGGGCCGGCTGGCGATGTGGCACAAAGCGGCGGAGGTGATAGCGGAAAATCCGCTGGCGGGTGTCGGCATAGGCAATTATCCTTTGGAAGTGAAACCGACCGCCGTCTATAGGGATCCGATATACGCGCACAATACGTATCTGGATATAGCCGTGGAAACGGGAGTTTTGAATGCGCTGGTGTGGATAGGGATTCTGGGGGCAACTTTTCGCGGATTTTGGGAAAAAAGCAAAAAAGAAAATTTGTTTTTTTTCGGCCTGGCCAGCTTGGTTATTTTTGCGGCGCATTCCCTGGTGGAAACCGCCATATATTCCCCGGTAGTTCTGACTCTTTTTTTGGTTATCATAAGCTGGAATAATTTCGAATTGTCAGATGAAAAAAATATTTAATTTGGAAAAATTTATTTATCTAACTATTGTCGCGATGCCGGCATATCTATGGAAAGTTTCTTTTTTCGGCGTGCCGACGAATATATTTGAAATGATGGCCGCTGCCGCGATCATTTGGTTTTTAATTGAGCGCAGGACCTTCAAAATCGCTCTCAGGGGATACGGGAAATATTCCATACCCATTGCAATGATTATGGGCGGACTTGTGCTTGGAACGCTTCTTGGAGGCTCTAGCTTGATTGGATTGGGCATAATAAAAAGTTGGTTTGTCATCCCGATGGTTTTTGCTTTTGTCTCGCTTGAGGCGGTCCGGCCGGAAGGAAACAAAACTGTCTTGGAGGCGGTTTATATCTCAGCTTTGCTGGTCGCGGGCGCAGCGCTGGTTTATTTTTTTCTAGGGGGAATGACCTATGACGGCAGGCTTAAGGCTTTCTACGGTTCCCCGAATTATCTGGCGATGTTTTTAGCGCCAGCTATCATCATAGGCAGCGTATTTTTCGCTAAAAAAAAGGTATTCTACGCGATTTCCTTGCCGATTATTTTGAGCGCGTTTTATCTGACGTTTTCGTATGCCGCTTGGCTGGCGGTTTTTATCGCGGTGGGCGGCGCAGTTTTTTTGAATAAAAACGGTTGGAAAAAATGGAAAAACGTGCTGTTCTTGGGATTGGTTGCGGGAATAATCATATTTTTCCAAACGGGTACCGGCAAGTTTGAGCGCTTGGTGCGGCTGGAAGAGCGATCTTCCTTGTCTTCACGGATGATGATTTGGAATTCGGCTGGAAAAATGATCACTGACAATATGTTTTTAGGCATCGGTCCGGGAAATTTCCAAAACAAATATTTAGCATATCAAAAATATTTCCCGCCGTATCTGGAATGGGCGGTGCCACAGCCGCACAATTTGTTTTTGGCATTTTGGTTGCAGGCCGGCTTGGCCGGCTTGGCCGGCTTTTTGGCGTTGTTGATCATCTGGTTCAAGGATTTAGCAATCGGCTGGAAAAAAGAGGCTGGCTGGGAAATGGCCGCCGCCGCCATCATAGCCTATATGCTGGTGCACGGCATTTTTGATACCACTTATTTCAAGAATGATCTGGCAGTTTTGTTTTGGCTGGCTTTTTTTGCCGGGATTAAAAAAAGCTCCAAGCTTGGCTTGGAGCGGAAGAGGGCAGATAGTCAGAGTGTTATCTTATAGAGTTTGCCATCGATCTGGTTGGTGAAAAATAACAGGCTTTCATCCGGGTCCAGGAATAAGTCGGCGGCATCATAGGCGGTAGTTATCTTTTCCAAATCTACCAAGCGGGATTTTTCTCCGGTGGCGATGTCGATTTTCCAGAAAGTGTCATTGGTGCGGAATTTGCCGGCCAGATAGTCATTCGGCAGGATCGTTCCGCTTGTCGGAATAGCTCCGGGCAAAGCATAATAGATGGATTTGTTGTTTTTCGACCAGGCGCATTTGGAAACAAGCGTCGGGATGCCAAGATTCCGGTATTCGCCGCCCAGGCTGTTGGTTACGCCCAGTTGCAGTTTTGAACCGCCTTTGGAGTCAACACTGCCCACAAGAAGCGAATTGCCGTCTTGGCTCCAGAGATAATCGGCTCCATATTTTCCTTTGACTATTTCTCTTTTTTCCCCACCCAAAACCGGTGAGGATTGCATCAAGGTTTCCGTGAAGGCATCCGGCTTGTTCCAGAACGAAACCAGGCTGGTCCGCGGAATAGGCGCTATAAGCAAATCTTTCATCGCTAGGTCGGTTATTTTCTGCCAATTAGAGCTGTCCGGATCGGCGAAGTTGAGGGTTCTTTCCTGGGTTTTCGCATCGAAATATTTATAAAATAGCTTCTCATTGTTTTGCCAGACGACAGTGTCAAGATTATCTTTCAATTGCGTGCCTTTGTTTTGCGCATAATCATATAGGAAAAATTTGGAGCGGCCGGACGCGGTTGAAAATTCGGAAATGACTTTGGATCTGTCCGGTGACCAGATTATATCGGATAATCCGATCAATTCTTTCTCGGAAATAACCCGTTGATCGCGGTCAGAGAGGTTGATTACATAAGCCTTGCCATTAGTTTTTGAATAATATCGGATCGATGCGCCGTCCGGTGAGAGGGCGGGCGATAAGACGGCCTCATCGGTGAGCGGTTCGATTGCGGCAATATTTTGGGGTGCCGTCGATAAAGATGGATCCTGGCTTTTCAGGGTGGCAAGCTGTTCCGGAATCTCACGGAAAGACAAATTATAGATTCCCCAGAGAACTAAGACGATAACTAGGGCGATTGAGGAAAATACGAAAACTTTTTTGGAGAGGATCATAAAAATAAAAAAGATGGTTATTTAGCTAAGCAAGCCGCTTGGAATGATTGGACGCGCATGACATATTTTTGGGTTTCGGAAAAACCGCCCGGATTGATATGGCATTGCCAGGCGGGAGTGGTCGGGCTCGGGCAGTCCGTTGAAACGACGAACGGACCGGCTTTGCCTGGCGTAGCGGCAATTTTTCCGGAGCCGGCATTATAAGCGGCGATCAAATCGTCATTGCCGGTGTCATAAGTATAATCGCCGTAGCTTACTGTGGCCGCATTAAGGGCGTAGCTTGTTCCTAATGAAAATCCGGAAGATGACGGGATGGTATTGCGGGAGGAAGCAAGGATCGAAGCTGCTTTTTGGATGCTGGCGGATGGATTAGATAGCAGTTCCTCGCATGATTTTCCGGCTGTTGCCGGCAATATTTGCATTATTCCGCAAGCGTTGTGTTTGCTGATCGCGCTGGGAGTGCAATTGCTTTCCGCGTTGGCGATGCCGATAAGCAAGCACTTCAGGTTTTTATCGCCTCCGGAAGCTGATTCAAAATCATTAGCGTAGTTTTCACAACCTTTGGCTAATGTTTTTGATGCGAGGATCTGTTCGGTCAATGAGGTGTTGCCGCCGATAGTGTTGCCGCCCAGCTTCACTAGATTAGGATTGATTTCGTACAGGATCAAGTAGGAAACCAGGGCTAAAATCAGTCCGGCGATGGCGTCGATGATCACTCCCTTCGCTTTGGTCATACTGGCGCTGTTGCCGGCGGATATGATATACATATAACCCCCGATACCGATCATAAACATTGCGCAAATCCCTACGGTCCATAAGCCGAATTTATAAACCGCCCCGATGTAAGTGTAAAAATTGCCGATGGTTTCGGATTCAAAGCCGGGAATCATTTCCATCGGCCTGTAATCAAAGGCGCCTGCGAACGCCAAGGTCGGCGCAAGGCAAGATATGGTTAAAAGAAGGACGATTAATTTTTTATGCATATTTGATATATTATTAGTTTGGCAAAACTAGGCTTGGTTCTGTTTCGGAAAAAATGAAAACAGCAATCCGGTGGAAAACAAGATTAAGAGCAGGGTAAGGATGATTCTGAAAAGGAAATTGACATAGTCCGGTACGGCTGAGAAAATGCTGGCTAGGATTTTTTTGTCTTGTGTTTGGGTGATCAGGCCGGCGCTGACGTCGATTTGATCGGCTACTTTGATCGTGATTGATTTGCTGACGCGCTTTTCGTAGAAACCTGTCAAGGGAACGCCCCATTTTTCATACAAGGCTTTTTTGACCAGATTTGGCTGGGTATAGAGCGTTTCGATGCCTACCGAATAAATCGCATCCGCCGGCTTATCGGCGATAAAGCTGAGCGTCCCGTCGGCGTTGAGTGTGGCGCCAAGGGAAGCCGCGTTATCGGCCGTCACGGCCGTCCCGTCGATAATCCAGGCTGGCTGGTTGGTAGAAAACATATTCGAGACCGCTTTCAATTTGATCATTTTGCCTTGCAAGGCTTCAAAGGAGTCTTCGCTATAGTCAGGCCACAAAGAGTCATCACCTGCCGGCACCGGATGGGGATTTTTATTTATAGGATCGACATAATATCCTAGGAGGATCGGTAGGCAAGTCGAGGTGACGGCACTTTCATTGACGGCGGATATATAGATTTCCGGATCAGCTACTACGAAAGTTTTTGTGAGAAGCACCTTTTCTTTGGAGGTTTTATGGGAAGCGCTCAGATTGACGGTATATTTGCTTCCTTTTTCTTGCAGTACCGGGAAATAGGCCGTAGCAGTGCCCGGGTTTTCCGATGAAAGCGGTTCTCCATTAAGCGTCCAGGCTAAATTATAATCAGCCGGACTGATGTCGGTCCGTAGTCCTACGATTTCATTTTTTACAAGCGGACAAAGCGTTTTTTCAATTCCGCTGTCGCAACGCTTGGCTCCCGGAGCGACGTCAAGGGTTATGCCCAAGTCAGCTGAAACGTTGGTCGGGAAAACTTCAATCTTATTCTGCGCGTTATAAATAGGGATTATGATAGTCGCGACGCCTTCTTTCTGCAAATCTTCAAAAGAAGTTTCTTTCACTCTCAGGACTATCTTGGCGTAGAACGTTTCCGGTTTGTCAAAATTCAAATTCATTTTCAAGGATTTCAATCCGATTCCAGCTGTTTGATCCAGTCCGGCTTGTTTTTTGGCATTGGTGTCAAGCGCGATCCAGTCATCGGATGAGATGGATGAACCTAGGGAAACACTCCAATCATAATGGAGAAAATCCTTGTTCCCGGAGTTTAAGATGGATGATTGGACGACCAGTTCGTCGGCGTTATCTCCGGCAGGGTCATTCATCGGGGTATCCGGCAGATAGGAAAGTGAAACGTCCAGTTTTTTGTTGGAGGTTCCTTGTGCCGGATCGACCAGATTGTCTTCAAGGCAATTATTGAAGTCGGTGCTTGAATCCAATGCTCCATCGGCAATGGTAACGGTTCGGGGATTGGAAGTCGAGGATAGTGCAGGCCAGTACGCCGGTGTGGTGGGGTCTCCGCATATTTCAACCGGGGATGGTTCAAGCAATGATGCCGGCGGCAGGACGCAATCCTGCGTCGTAGTCGTAGTCGTA
Organism: Parcubacteria group bacterium; assembly: GCA_041674205.1. Taxonomy (GTDB): domain Bacteria; phylum Patescibacteriota; class Minisyncoccia; order Moranbacterales; family UBA2206; genus JAUXSK01. Next base: position 28,294 of record JBAYWF010000001.1, on the reverse strand, counting down.
GTCGTTTTTAGGAGTTGGATGCCGGGAGATTCTCCAGTTTTCACGGTATAATCGCCTTCGGCGTAGCTATAAGACGTAGTCGTAGTGACTTTGGTATAAGATTCTTCGTAACCGTCAGCATCCGTGTCGGTGTAATCTATTTTGGTCACGATGGGGGTGTCGGTGCGGTTTTCCGGCAATGAATCGAGATCGACATCGTTGCAGTTGTCTTCGGTATTTTTAGGCATAGCCCACATCGTTTTGTAGGATGAATCAGAATAGCTGGTTGGATCGACCGAGATGCCTTCTACGATAACTCCGACTTTATCCCCAGGCGCATAGATCCAGCTGAAGGTGGTTTTGCCAAGTCCGACTACGGCAGCTTCATCCATAGTTCCGCTATTGGCAGTGTCGTTGGATTTTGGATCGGTGTGCCAAAATTCTTCCTCTTCCAGGCCAAATTCTCCGTCGCCGACTTCTCCCGGACTGCTGGTAGGGAAGGCATGTTTGCAAGTGATTTCATAATCATTGCCGGAAGAAACGTCATTGGCGAAACATCGAGCTTTTTTGCCTTTCTGGTCTTGGCCTCCGAAGAAGGCATAATAACCGTCGGAATCACCGGTATCGGAATCCCCATCGCTTTTTTTGCCACTGCTCGTATAGGGTTCCCGTTCATATTCGAAATCACCACTGGCGATAATGCGCATAGCGGCGACTTTGTAGTCCTCGGCGCCACCATTCTTGCCTGACCGCTTCAAAAGCCAAGTATAGTAGAGTTGGGACGGATCGTTCATAAAGTAAGTCGGAGTGGCAGTGGCGGTTATTTTTTCTCCCGGCACCGGGCTGGCCGGCGTGAAGGTGACGGAAACCTGGGGTGGGATTTTTTTCTGGCGGGAAACATTCATAGTCTGGACAGCGTTTTTCAACTCGGCCTGGTTGACGCCTAGCTTTTCCAACATTCCATCAAGAGCCTCCTGGCCTACGCCAGACGGGTTAACAAGTGAAAAAGAATCTGCCCGCACCAGGGATGCGTTAGATAGGGAAATAATGCTGATAATTAATGATAGTGCAGATAATTTTTTGAAAATGAGCATACTTTTTAGGAAGAAGTTACTTAAAAATATGAATTATATAGGCATCGAGAAACAATGTGAAAATCAAACCCATCAGATAGGAATATATGAACGAACGGCTCTTGTATGCGACGATGCCTCCGGTAAACGCCAAAATAGCGGTAGGCGCCATTTCCCAATCCATAATGCCGATGATGGTCATAAAGAGGATGAATACCAGGGCTTGGATGAAAATAGCCAAGAATCCCAGGTTTTTAGTTAAAGAAAAAAGCAAAAAGCCTTTGAAGAAAAATTCGTATAGGAATAGGATGAAATTAATCACAATGAGTTCGTAAAACAAGAATAAACCGAAGTTTTTAGCCAAATAAGCCGGAATCAAATAATTGTTTTCAAAATCGGAAAAGCGGATCAGGATAAAAATTATCAAAAAAGAAACGATGAGCATGCCGGTCGCCCAGGAAAAACCGACCTTCGGGTTTCGCAAATTGAAGCCGAAATCACTCAAGTTCTGCTTGAGAATGAATTTTATATACAGTGCCGGCAGAAGAAACAGTATGAAAAAGGCGCGGCTTAGGCTTTGCAATAATCCTTGGGCTGGAAAATAAACCGCTAAAAACAAGCACAGCAAAACAATCGCGGAGCTGATCAATTCCGTTCCCCAAAGGGAGAGTAGGTTGGATTTTTGTTTTGTGTCCATAAAAACTTTTTTTAAGCGGCCGTGGCCATCGCTGATGACCGTTCTTTTTGCGTTTCCGCGTCCCTTTTTCTTTCTACGAGCGTCATCCAGATGATAATGATGATGCTAATGGTTTCCAGTGGCAAGGTATCAATTGCTGGAAGGCATTCCATAATTGTTGCTAGCGCTAATATGCCAAATCTTTTTGTTAATCCTTGTAATATCTTCCTTTTTCCAGATGACCCGGTCAATAGCATGATAAAAAAAATAAACAAAGAGCAGATGGCCGTGGTTATGAATATCAGGGCTATGCCTACTCCGCCAATAGCGATCAGGGCTGTACTGGCTAAGTCTATAATATCTTTGATAATGGCAAAAATCAGAGCGATTCCGAACAGCCAGTCCGTAAAAGGTTCGATATGGCTCATAAGCGAAACGATGTTGGCGGCGGCTTTGACGTTTTTTCTGATATTTTGGGCTGATTTCTTCAGAGAGCCGCCGCGAGCCGCGTTGAGATTGTCGGCGTGCGCTTGTTGTTGTTCGCTTGGCATTCCGTTGCTTATTTTAAACTAATCAAATATCTTCCTCATCAAATTCCCTTTTGGCTTGTTCGATCTCCAGCATTTGGGCCGGATCGGTCGTTATGATCTGGTCTTCGCTGTAGGAAGCGATGACTTTGATGGCTACGTGTTTGGTGCCGGCAAAGAAAATCCCTTCTCCGACATTGCTTTCAAGCAGCAGGAATTTTTCCTGGTCGGTCAGATAGAACGTTTCCGCGATCATATCGACAGCTGCGGGAGATTGCTTGAGCAGCAGCTGGATGGACGAATTGGTCACGATCGGTTTACCATAGCGCGAAGAAAGGAAATCGTTCACGTCCTGGGTGATCGTCGTAAGTCCAGTATAATATTTCCGGCAGCGTTTCGCAATTCCGAACAGGAAGGAAGCGGCATCGTCATATTTCATCATCACCCAGGCCTCATCCACCAGGACGATCCTTTTTTTGAGGTTGGTGCGCATCTCGTTCCAGATGAATTGCAAGACGATATACATAGCGAGGGGGCGCAATTCTTCTTCCATATCGCGGATATTGAAGACTACCAGCGCATTATCCACTTTGATATTGGTAACATTATTGAGAAAGCCGGCAAAAATCCCTTCCGTATATTTTTCCAGGCGGACGGCCAAATCCTCGGCCCCTTCCATATTGCGCAGGACCTGGTAGAGGTCGGACATGGTCGGATAGGATTCCTTGGCTAAAGTATTGAAATCGGTTTGTCCGGTGATGTCGCGGATAGCATAGGTTTCATGTACCGCGCGGTCAAGGATGGAATCTTCTTCCGGAGTGATGTTGCCCAGCATCAGATGCAGAAGTCCCAAGAGGCTGGCGATATTGTTGCGTAAGATATCTTCCGGGTCCTCATCTTCGGCGATTTTCGGCAAATCGAACGGATTGAGATGGTTGGAAGAATTCAAGGAGATTTTAACAAAAGATCCTCCCACCGTGTCGCATAGATGCTTGTATTCATTCTCCGGGTCGATAATGATGACATCGGTGCCGACCATCAGCGATCGCAGCACTTCCAATTTGACCGTATAGCTTTTTCCCGCGCCGGATTTGGCAAAGACCACCATATTTCCGTTTTCCATCTTGAAGCGATCGAACAGGATCAGGCTGTTATTATGGCGGTTGATGCCATAGAGGATGCCTTCATCATTGGAGAGGCTGGAAGAGACGAAAGGGAAGGTGGTGGAAAGGGGGGCGGAATTCATATTGGTTCCGATGTTCAATTCGTCATTACCCAGCGGGATAGTGGAATTGAAACCTTGTTCGGTTTTGAAAATAGCCGGTTTCACATAGACCAGCTGGGCTTCCAAAATCGATTCGATGTTTTTGGCGGATTTTTCCAATTCTTTTTCATCCTGGCCATAAACCGTGATATACAAACCGAAACGGAAGAATTTTTCCGTGCCTTGCTGGAGCTTGTCCCGCAATTCTTCGATGTCTTGGATGGCCGTTTCCAGCGTCGGGTCGCGGACCAATCCTTTTTCCTGTTCGATGTGGAGTTGCGATTGGACCTGGGTCGCGCTTTTTTTGAGGGTTTTCAGGATATCATAAGTTTCGACGGGATGCACGAACATCGAGATGTCGATCGGCATATCGATGTTGATGATCGGCGAAAACCAATTGCTGTGGAGATATCTCGGATAGGAAATGACAAAAATCGTCTTAGCCAAAGTTTCCCCTAACCGGATGGATTGGGGCAAAATCTTTATGGCGGCCGGAGCGATCAGATCCTGCAGCTTCGCGACGCCTTCCTGGTAATATTTTTCAGAAAGGATCACCTTGTCCTGGCTATCCTTCCCTTTTTTGTTGAATAAATCAAACATAATATATAAATTTTAAATTCACAATTTTAAATTTTAAATCAATTTCTAATTATCTAATGTCAAATTTTTAAAAATTTGTTTATTTAGATTTCATTTAAAATTTAAAACTTATAATTTAAAATTCTATTTGAGCTCCATTTCATCCACGTTTCCCAGTTTGCTTTCCGCGAAAAGGTTCGGATTATAGGATTGGTAGATCAATTCGATCAACTCCTGGGTGTCCAGCGGGGCGATGCGCAAACCGATGCCCGACAGGGAAGCGGAAATATGGTCGATCCGCTGATAGAGTTGGTTTTTGTTGGTTTCGAAGTTTTCCCTTTTTTCCAGAATGCCCTTTTTGGTATTGAGGCTATTGAAAAGGTTGCTCAGGAAGCTCCTTTCTTGGTTTTCAATCTGTGAAAACGGCACGACGATGTAGAAATTTTTATCCATAATGTTGGAAACGGAAACCAGCTGATGGATAAAATTCTTGTATTCGGAAATCTGCAGCTTCAAAAGTTCATTGGTCTGCTGTTTTTCTTTCTTGGAGATGAAGTCGATATACTTGTCCACGTTGAGTTTGCGGGAACTGATAACGATTTGGACCGGGAAATCCAGCGAATTAAGGAAATTTTGGTATTGTCCGACGATAGCTTCTTGTTCCTCGGTGGATTTCAGGTCGAAGTTGATGGCGGATACGGCTAAAATAGCCCGGAAAGAGCCATTTTTCAGCACTACGACGCCTTCTTTGATTTCGGCCACGTCAAGAAATTGCTGGGAAGCGGAGGTGCTGGTCTGGGCGGTTAATTTTTCCGAATGCAATGATTCCATGGGGTAATTTTTGAATTTTATAATTTTTAATTTTGTAAATAAATCTAAATTTTTAATTTTCAAGCCAACGCTCAAAAAAGCTAAGTTTAAAAATTACAAAATTAAAAATTATAGAACTCTATCTTCTGTCTAACAAATGGCTTATATCCTCTATTTTCCGGTCTGAAATTTCTTTGGGCGCCAATGCTTCTATTTTAGCATTTTTTTCAGCTTTCGTCTTTTGGGCGGGAGTGAACCCGAGCACGCTTTTATCCGCTACCCTTTTCCAGATATATATTTTGGGACGGAAAGCGAAGGAAATGGCGGAAAAGATGAAATAGAGCAATGGCTGTCCGTTGGGCCGGTAGAAAGCCAGGCCGCCGAAAATGATGCCGGTGATGATGCCGGCGATGATGAAGGCCGTAAGATCCAGGATGCTCCAGGCGACCAAAAGGATCACGCCGGCCGCGCCCATCCAACCCAGCTGTTTGGCGGTCAGCGGTCCGACGATTTTGTCTTCGATGTCGATGAATTGGGGGACGTTGAATAAAGCCATAATTCTGAACCACTGATTAGCACTGACGCCACTGATTTCACATGACTTTCTTGATTACAGCTGAGTATTTTTTAAAAATAATCAGTGGCGTCAAGTGTACTCAGATGATAATCAGTAGCTCTGATAGTCTGTGGCTATTTATTTGATATATCTTTTAACTTCTAAACTTTTTGATCCAAAATTAATTAGCAATCCTATCGTAACTTCGTATGCTTCAATATAATTTATGAGTTGTGCGATATTGACATCTTCTAGTTTTGTAAGCGCTTTTAGTTCGACCATTATATCGCTATCTACTAAAAAATCCACTCTTCTTGTTCCAATTAATTTATTCTCGTAGATTATATTCATTTCTTTTTCTCTTGTAAATTTCAAACCTTCTTTGTTGAATTCTATTTCTAGTGCTCGTTGGTAAATTACTTCTTGAAATCCATTGCCTAAAAATCTATGAACTTTTTGTGCGCAACCAATAATTCGAGCGGTTATGTCAGACTTATAATATTTTGCATCCGTATAATTATTCATAAAATTCACGTGTAATCAGTGTGCTCAGGCGCTAATCAGTGGTTCTGAGGTTTACGGTATTCTTCGGCAACACCCTCGGCATCGCCTTGGTATCGACGATCTGTTGCCGGTTGCCGGCCGGAGTGATGCGGTAGGGTTGCTGGTTGGTCGTCATCCTGCCGGAAGGGCTGCTTGCGAACTGCGCCGGCTTAGGGACGTTTCCGATCGGAAGATCGGCCGGAACGGCGGCGGTTTTGGCAGGGGGCGCTATTTTTTCAAAGGATAATTTCTGCGGAGAGGAAAAACTGATTTTGCTGGTTGGCGACGCATAATTGCCGGTTTGCGGTTTTTGTGCTGGGGTGTTTTGGCTATTAGTGTTCTGGATATCTTTTTCGGGTTCCGAGGTGTCGCTTGTGTCGCTGAACACGATCTGTTTGTTGGTTTTGTCCACCGTGACCGGGGTTTTTTCATCGAAGGATTTCAGTATATACGCCAATCTGTTCCTGTCGTCTGAATTCAGGTTCTGCGTATTTTTTTCATGGAACAAATAATTGCCCCGGGCTATGGAATCGTGCGGTTCGTTGCCCAGGATGGATGTGTAATCAGCCAGCCAATTTTTGATGGACGGGCGCGCCGGTTCAGGAAAACTCAGGATTTGGATGCGGTTGGAAGTGATGGTTTGCTCGCCGATTTCGGGAAATTGTTTCAAAATTTCGCCTAGCGGAAGGATTGCTGTGTCTGCGGATGTTGAATTTCCAGAGAAGCTTTTTCTGTAGGATTCCGGAGCGTAGGTTGTTCTTGCGGAACCGTCTTGTTTTTCGGATGTTTCCGTGTCCGGCATATTGGCTAACATTTCACTGAGCTCAGGCTCGGTGGTCGGCAGGGTTGAAACCAACAGATAGTCATAGGTATGGATGATTTCTTTTAAGCTCCTCTTTTCGATGGGATTGAGCGAGATAGCTTGCGGATGGCGGGAAACAAATTCAACTGGAGCTGATTTTGTCCGGGTGTGGATGTTGAAGGTTTTTTCAAACTCTTGGATCCATTGGCCCAGCGTGAGGTTACCAAGTTTTTGCTTGTTTTCGAGTAAAGCCTGTTTCAAAATTCTCCGCAGGTCATCTCTGGCGGCATAGGGCACGAAAAACAGCTTGCCGACCAATCTGTTTTCCATAGGAACGTCGATTTCAAATGATTCCAAATAGTGGTTGCGCAGGATATCAGCTGACTTTTCGTCTGATAACCCTGGAAGGGCTACTATTTCTAAATAGAGGATTAGTTTTCGTAATTTTTGATATGTGGACGGATTTGTCTGGGATAAATTTTGAGAAGCTGTAAAAGCGACTATTTTTTTTAATAGTTTTTTAGCTTCAGTGTCATCCCAAAAATTGATGGCATTTTTGGAATCCGAGATTATTTTATTTAAATCTTCCATAGATTTGTGAATCATTTAATATGTGATTGGGGTCTGAATATGCGTTTTTTTGAGAGATTGTATGCGTCTAAATCAAAGGCACAGCAGGTTGTTGATTGCTTTACGACGTAGAGTCGGCATTAATATCTTTGTTTGTGGATAAATTTATTATTTTTTTGATATCTGCATCGCTAAATAGGCCTTTCAATTTCTTTTGTATAGTTGCTTTTGGCACCCCAGCTTTTGTTTGTAATGCTACAGTCCAAGCAGCTGCACTAAGCGCTTGTTCAGTGTCTTTCAGTTTTTCAGAGTGTTCTTTTTCACTTGGGTCCCAGCCATCCGCTGTTCCCTTTTGTAATTCAGATGCGTACAATAGCATTTTGTCAGCTACTGTTGTACCTTTTGGATCAGCTTCCAAGCATAGTGATTTGTAAAAATCTGGTTTATGTCTCTCGATATGTTTTATCGCTGTAGGCGAAGCATATTTTCTAAGGAGCGCCTTACCTGCGTCATTTAAATTTGCCTCAGTACCTTGGTCAGTGAAGTGGTTCCTGTGGAGCGTTTTAGGAATATTTTGCGCTTCACCGGTGGTCATAATTTTAGAAGCGACTGACCAGGCTTGCTTACCTTTTTTAGCTTCGATGCCGGTTACACGATCAAATCGCTTTTTTTCTTGATTGTATTCGACGGCTCCATATCCGATACCTCCCTTGGAAGCCGCGACATTTCCCAAATCTAACAATTCTTTGTTTATTTCATCAGGATTAACATTGGAATTCTCCATAAGTTTGATTACCGCATTGCTGACGTTTTCGCCGGAAATGGTGGTTTCGCCTTCTTTAAACATGTTTTTGAATTTTTTGCCGACGTCGGTTCCTGCGGCGATATTGTCTTGTATATAGCCCATGAGCTCATCTTGGTCGTTGTTACCATAGATGATTCTGAAAATCGCCTTCATTTCGGCTACTGCTTCGGGAGAGCTCGATCCCATTGATCCGGATAGTTTGTCTAATAAATAGGGAGCTTCTTCACTGATTTCTTTCAATTCTTTAGTTTTTTTACTTACTAATTTTTGTCTTTCAAGATCCGCATAGTTTGTTTTGTGTTTGCCAAAACTGAATACTTTGTTTATCCGGTCGTGCCAAACGCCTGTGCCGGCGCTGAGCTTGTCAGATTCTGCCTCCTCGGTGCTTAGGTGCCAGGCTTTCAAAAATTGTCTTGGACTGACATGCAATTTGGCTAATGTATTTCTGTCAATTGCCTTGATTCCGGCCATACTGCTTTTCTTTAGCAATCCACCCACCCACTTGCTCATTCCTTGCGCGTTAGCCAGGGCCATTGAGGCGCCTTCGATGCCCATCTTCTGTGCCACGCCCATACCGATCCATAGGACGACGATTGGGATGATGAATCTTGACATCGAAGTAATTATAGGTTCGCTGCCGCCATTAATGGGTACGCTGCCCATAGCCTTCATTATGCTGATGGAAATAGCCAGCATAAAAACCATAATCGGTCCGAATAAGGCATATTTGAAAAGATAATCCCACCATTGGCCGCCTTTGCCGATAATTGAACCGATGAAAGCGATGGGTGAAAAAATAATCAAAATCGCCAAGGCGATAGTTCGAATTACAAATAGGGTTGCCATCGACAGGATAGTTAAGGCAAGAATGAAAACGAATACAATGGAAGCTAATAGTTGGGTTAGGCTTGTTTTCGCTCCGGAGGCAGTTATGATTGTCTGGAGCTCATCAAAGCCACCCATAGCCTTTGTTAGTATTTGTTGCGGATCACTTGTGTATGCTCCAAAAGAGTTGTTTAAAATCGTGTACATCAAGACATTGCTGGCATCAATAATAAATCGCGTAATAGGATAACTGAAATTAACCAATAGAGCCATAATAACTAGCCAAAGCAAGATTTTTTTGTAGTTGTATTTATCTACCTGAAAGATAGTGGAGAAAGCTGAAAAAAGTAAGACCAAAATAAACCCGATGTTGAGAAAATCACGGACAACTTTCCAGGATTCGAATATAGCCGGATGCACTAAAACAGCTCTTAATTTTTCGGCATCGACAACCCAAGCGAAAAGAGAAACCGCGACACTTAATATCCATCCAGCAAATTTTAAAATAATTAAGAAAACACAAGCAATCCAAGTCATGCCAGGCAAGCTTGTTATGCCGGGGCAAATATCATCAGCTGGATTATTCGCCGCTATTACTGCTTTGGAGTCGGGAGAATTTACGGGCGTGTTGTTATTTGTGGCCTCATTAGGAATCCATTTGCAATAATTCCAACTATCCTTGCCACAGTAGCTATTTGGTCCTGTACTGCAGTCCGCGCAAGTTATGTCCTGTTTGATATTGCTATTTGCATCCATCATGGAATTTCCCCCGGTGCAAACTCCTAACGCAGTGGCGTCTATATTTGCGCAATCTACTGAATATGCATAAGAGTGGTTTATTCCAAGGTTAAAAAACAAAAAACCGGCTGATAAGATGAATATCGCTAAAAATAAACCGGTTATTTTTTTAGACTTTTTGTTTTCCAATTTTTTGTGGTGTTATTGGGCTAGGTTGGGATTTTTCCAGACCGAAACCGGCCCGGTAGTTTGCGCTTGCGTATTTATGGCCTGGTTGGTTTTGTCAGTGACACCTTGGATTTCCCGTTGGGCATTCCTTTGGGCGTTGCCGATGCCGTTCTGAATGGATTGGGTGAGGATGTTCTGTACGGTAGCGGTGACGACTTCCGGCGTATTGCGGGCGCTGGCTAAAACGTTAAGCCCGAGATTTTGTACATTGGCCAGAGTAGCGCCGATAAGGGCGCCCGGCGCCGTGATAGCGTCGCCTTGGCGCGTGCTTTTGTATCCTTGGCCGGCGACGGCTTCCGTTTGGGCCGCTTCTTTTTCGATAGCCAGGCGTTCCTGATATTTCTGTTCCGCGTTCAGATTGAAAGCCCAGGGATTGTTGACGCCGGAAAGATAGAGATTGAAGTTGTCCATATTGCCGTTTGAGAACATATTTTGGCGGGGGTTGCCGATGTAGGTCGGAATCGGTTCGTTCCGGTCGACGGTTATTGCCATAGCGGATTGCCGTAGTTGGGCGATGTAATTGCCATGGTTCAATCCGCCCACGAAAGCTCCGGCGCCGAAACCTTCATTGGGGATGTAGCCGGCTTCCGATCCGCGTCCGCGGGTGATCTGGCTCAGATAATCATTCATATAGCGGTTGGTTTTTTGAAGCGGTTCAATATGCAGGAAATCCCTGTAGTTTCCGATTATGCGGCTGTTTTGTGAAGATGATCCGCCTACTGCCAAACTGATTTCCGTATTGATCGTCTGAATCGCCACCTGTTTTAGGGCGCCCATTTTTATCCCATTGATGGTTTCCCGCATAATGGCTAGATTGTGGGCCATCATTTGCCCGGCGAATTCCAGCCAGGCTTCGGACTTAGGCGCTTGGAGGGGCATAGCCGCCAAAACAAACGCCAAAGCGCCAGTGGAGATGAGTTTGATAAAAAATTGTTTTTTCATTTTTATTCTTGTGTCAAATTTTCCAATGAATCAGGATTGATTTCAATACCGTAATCCGCCAGTTTGGCTTGCATATTCCCGTCATATTTCAAACCGTATTGGCTGAATTTTTCCTGCACGTCGCTCGAATAGCTTATCATAAGTTCGACTAAATTTTGCATTTTGGAATAATTGGTGATATCCAGGATCGGATCATCGCCATTGGGAGAGATCGCGTCCTGCAAACTGATAGCATATTGGATCAATTGCAAGCCCTTTATGTGGATATCGGCCAGTTCTTCCGGGACTTCGATATCTTGGACTTGTTGCATTATTTTTTCCCCGTTGGCGGCCAGATCTTGCAAGGAAGATATGTCCCCCGACGTGATAGCGCCGATGAGCCGGCTGGAGATCGAATCAGTCAAACTGTTGATGTCGGTAGTCGAGGTTATCGGTTCTGGCGAATTGCTGGATAGTATGTAGGATAACCCTACGATATAGTTGGTGAAATCTTCCTTCCTTTTTTCCTCAGCTTTTTCTTTAGAGAGCGAGCTATAATCCTGTTCTTTGATTTTGATATTTTCTGTCGCTATTTTCGGCAATCCATCGGATGCGGTTTGCGGTTCGAGCGAATCGGCGACTATGCTTTTGATTTGATCCAAGCTGATTTCTTCGCTGTTTTGGTTTGACTCATCCAACACGGCTGAAATTTTGTGGGCCAGCTCTCTGGTCAGGTTAGGCTGGCTTGGGTCATCGGTTGCGGCGGATGCCAGGGTGGTCGCGTCCGGAATCAGTTTGTCTCCCGGGGATTTTATCAAAGGATCATAGCCGCTTTTGACTTCCGCTCCGTCCGTATAGCTGTCGCCATCGGTATCGGCGATTTGCGGGTCGGTGCCATAGCTTTTTTCTTCTTCATCGGAAAGGCCGTCTTGGTCGCTATCGAGAAAAATGTTGTTAGTCGTGCGGACTTGTTCCTGCGCGGAGACGAAAAAAGCGAAACTGGCGATGGTCAGCGCGAGCAAGACTATTAAGGAGGGCTGGATATTTTTTATTTTCATCGATATGTGGAGACGCATCGTAAAAACGCGCATCCGGATATGTTCCGCGGATTCGTCCGCCAGCTGGCGGAGCGTGCAATGGTTTGAATCCGCTTAGTGGAATTATACCATAAAAATAAAAATAATAAGAATGATATGCAACTGGTTCCGGTTGCGCAAAGTCAGCAAGGCTGATAAAGTTGAATAAATATAAAAAAGATGGAGATATTCAAGAAAATCGCTGGAAAATTCGAACGGATTGTTGATGGATTGCTTGCGGGGAAGACTAGCGCTTTGATGCTGGGTCTGAATTTTTCCGGCATAATCGCGACCCGGGTATTGGAAGAAAAATTTTTAGCCTATTCTCCGGCCACTGGCGGAGAAATATTGGTGGAATATCTGCATAACTTTCTTTTTTTTGCCAACACTTTCATTTTGATTTGGCTGGTGGTGAGTTTCTTTTTGCGCAAAAACCCAGCTGTGATAGCGCCGGTCGTTTCGTGGGCGCTTTTTTTAATTTTACTTCCTCCGCTGATCGATATGGCCAAGACTGGCGGAGATATTTTCTGGAGTTTTTATCTGCTGAACGATCCGCCCGGCTTGTGGCGCCAATTCATAACTGTTTTTGGCGATCTGCCGTCCGGAATCGTATATTTCGGCAGTAAAATCGTGTTTTTAGTGGCTGTTGTTTTTTCTTTTCTCCTGGTCTGGTTGAAAACCAAGCGGATTACAAAAGCTTTTCTGGGTGCCTTAACGGTGTATGCTTTGCTTTTCTTTATGGGAAGCTTTCCTTCTTGGGTGACCTTCGCCTATCAATTTTTCCATGGGAAAAGTATTATGGATGTTTCGGGCATCCAAGTGGCGCAGTTTTTCGGTTCTCCGCGCCCGATTTTCGGTCTGGAGGCTAATACTTTGAAGTACGCGTTCGCCTATCATCTGGATATGGTCTTCTATTTGTTTTTTCTGGGCTTGTCGGCAATCGCATTCTTTGCGGCCAGCCGGACAAAATTCCTGGCTATTGTCGGGAACGCAAGATTCCCCCAGCTCATATATCATTCCGGATTGTTTTTGGTGGGCTTGGGCTTGGGCTTTCTGGCTTATCCGCAAAATATGCACTTCAATTTTTTCGCATTTTTGGTGGCGCCGATACTGCTTTTGAGCGTTTGGCTGGCTTGGTTGGCATCAGTGGTCGTAAACGATCTCTATGATTCCAGGGTTGACGCCGTTTCCAATCCTGAACGGCCGTTGCAAAGGAAAATTTTTACGCCGGAGGAATACAAGGACGCTGGAATCATTTTTTTCGCCCTATCCTTGCTGGGCGGCTTGGTAATCGGAGTTAAATTCGCGATAATCCTGCTGATCTATCAGATAGTGGCTTGCTTTTACTCCGCGGAGCCCTACCGATTAAAGAGATTCCTTGGCGTCGCGACCTTTTTCAGTGCCATCGCTTCGCTGCTGGTTGTTTTTTTGGGATTTGTGTTGTTTTCCGGAGCGGACAATTTGAAATTTTTTCCTTGGCGGGTGGGATTTTTGCTGCTGATCGCATTGACAATTTCCTTGCCTATCAAGGATTTGAAGGATATCGCCGGAGATAAGAAGGATGACGTATGGACGGTACCGGTTTTATGGGGAGAAAATACCGGCCGGATAATAATCGCCTCCGGCATATTCGCCTCATTCGTTTTAAGCGTGTTTTTTTTGAATGAATTCAAACTTTTTTGGTGGGCGATTCTGCTCGGTTCGGCGGCTTTTTTGGCAACCGTATCCAAAAAAATAAAACCCCGCCAAGTGTTTTGGTGGGTTTTAGCGGTTGTGGGAATTTATGGCTTGATCGTGGCCAAGATTGTTTTTGTAGGATGACATATCCGCAATCAGAACTGGCTGGCTATTTCTTTCCATTTTTCCAAACTTAACTCTTGCGCGCGGGCGGTCGGCGCGATTCCGAGTGACTGTAATTTTTCTTCAACGGCGCTTTTGTCTAGTTGCAGGCTGTTGGATAGATTGTTCAATAACGTTTTGCGTTTGGCGGAAAAACCGGCTTTGACGATCCTGAAAAAAGCTTTGTCCTGGTCTTTGTCAAACTTTCTGGTCGGGATGATTTTTATGACGGCGCTGTCAACCTTGGGAACTGGGAAAAAAGCTTGTTTGCCGACTGCGAACATAATTTCGGCCGTGGCGTAATATTGGACGGAAACTGACAAGATGCTTCCCTGTCCCGGTCCGGCTACGATCCGTTCAGCTACTTCTTTTTGGATCATCAGGATGATTTCTTCCGGTTGGATGGTTTGTTCCAAAAATAGCCGGATGATCGGCGAGGTTATGTAATAGGGTATATTGGCGACCACTTTGTAGGCGCGCGGCGTCGAAGGCTGATTTTTTTCCAATAATTCGGGCAAGTTGATTTTCAGGATATCTTCGTGGATGATTTCGACATTCGGGTTGTTTTTGAATTTTTCAGCTAGTGCCGGCACTAATTCTCCGTCCAGCTCGATGGCGATGACTTTCTCGGCGTATTGGGCCAGTTGTTCGGTCAGCACTCCTTCGCCTGGGCCGATTTCAATCACGAAGCCGGCCGCATTTAATGCGGAAATATTGATGATTTTTTGCAAGACTTTTTCGTCCCGCAGGAAGTTCTGGCCGAGTGATTTTTTAGGTCGGTTCATATATATGTAAAAATATCGTTCTAAGTTTGTAGTATGGTTAACTAACTAATATTACACCAAATCCGGCAAAGTACAAGCTATTTCACTTGACTAAATGAAATAAGGGTGGTACGATGTGATATGGAAAAAGAAGGTTCATTAAAACATAAACCGCTTGAAACGTCAAGCGATAAATATTTTTTTGCTTAGGGAAATGGTCTCTGGGCGTAACTGAAGAAAAAAAGGAGAACAAATGAAAAAGAAAATGGTGGCTTTGGCGTTGGCGCTGGTTTTTGTGCCAATTGCGGCGCAGGCAACTACAATGTCAGCCGATATGACAGCTGACAACGCATTTTCGCTGTATATCGCCACAAACGATGCCGAGTTGGGGGCTTTTGTGGGTAGCGGCAGTAACTGGGTGGTTACCTATCGGATGAACGGCATATCTCTCACCCCGGGAGTGGATAATTTCATCCATGTCGTCGCCTCGGATTGGGGGGTTATCGCTGGTTTTATCGGGGATTTTACCCTTTCAGATGATGAATTCCAGTTTGCGAATGGTAGTCAGTATATGACTACCGATACGGAAAACTGGGATGTTTATCTGGACCATTTCGGCGGTACGCTGGGTGTGCTGTCCAGCGCGGGGGACAACGGGGACTTGCCGTGGGGTGTTCGCCCCAATATCGATCCTTCGTCCGATTGGATCTGGACGAATGAAGGGACGGATACCTATGCGACCCGTTACTTTTCAACCGAAATCTCTCCGACCTCTGCGCCAGTACCTGAGCCGGCCACAATGTTGCTTTTCGGCAGCGGTGTAGCGGGATTGATGGGGGCGGCCCGGAAGAGAAGAAAGGAGAGAAGATGAAAAAAAAGATGCTGATGGCGCTGATGGCGGTTACAATAATCACTGCTGCGCCAGTCGCGGCTAAAACTACGATTGTCGACAGTGAGTTCGCGGAAGGGCTCATCACCGGTCAGTCCTCCAGCCATGAGGAAGATGGT
The DNA here is from genome assembly GCA_041674205.1 of Parcubacteria group bacterium. Lineage (GTDB taxonomy): Bacteria > Patescibacteriota > Minisyncoccia > Moranbacterales > UBA2206 > JAUXSK01. The sequence continues at coordinate 12,711 of JBAYWF010000001.1, read as the reverse complement.
GGCTGCGGTGGCGGAGGCAGCGGCAAGGGCAAGGGCGGCGGAGGCGGTGGCGGAGGTCAAGGTGGCGGTGGCGGTCATCATGAAGAACCGACCCCGACCCCGGTGCCGCCCGCAGTCCTGCTTCTGGGAAGCGGGTTGGTGGGATTGATAGGGGTTCGCAAAAGAAAAAAATAAAAAGGAGGTGAAGATGCACGGCGGAGGATTTGCAACAGCAAGTCCCCGCCGTTTTTTTTGGAGTTTAATTCAAGATCCGTTCCACTTTGACGCCAATCACTCCGGCACCGAGGGAGGCGATTTTGGCGAAAGCCACCTTGTCGAGATCGATGATGCGGCCCTTGCCTTGCGGACCATAGTCATTGATTTGCACGACGATGGATTTGCCGTTGGTGGTGTTGGTCACTTTGGCATACTCGCCTTTGGGAATGGTCGTACTGGCGGCGAACATCCCGCCTTTGAAAGCATACCAGGTGCCTTGGCCCTTGGCGGTTTTGCCAAGCTCCATATGCGTGCCTTGGGTCGTGATTTGGGTGACCGGCTCTTTAGTGATGTTTTTTTCCAGGACAATCCGGGAAATCTCTTTGTTGTTTTTGTAGGTTATCCGATATTTTATTTCTCTTACGCCTTGTTCCCCTTTCTGGGTTATTTTTTCTTCGCGCCAGCCTAATTTGGAATCGGTATTAGTAATCGTTTTAAAATCAATATCTTCGGCCACGGTTTTTTCTTCGACATTGATGCGCGTGACTATAATGGGCGAACCAACTTGCGGTCCGAAAGCGATATCCGGAGAAACCTTGTCCAGCCGTCCGAGAATGATCTCGTTTTCATCGAGGATGTCCCCGATCTTTTTGGCAGTGGAATAATTTTCGATAACCATATTGTCAACCTGGATTTCAATCTGGGTAGCTCGATCGATGGTGATTTGCGCGCCCGGGTAAAGCGCGGTGTTTCCAGTCGGGATGATCCTGTCATAGCCGCCCAATCCGATGCCTGATTCTTTTAGGAAGCCATCGATGGTTCCAGCTGAAGCGATGGTCGTAAAAAACAGCCCATTGTCATTGACGGATATTTTTTTAGGCGCATCACCAAAGGCTGAAGTGTCGATTTTTCCAGGAGTCACGAAAAGCGCCTTATAAGAAAAGCCTATCAAAAACAAAAAGCCTATGATAAGCAAGGCTTTTTTAACTTTAAGAAATCTGATCATAAGTGCAATCATTCTAGCAGAAAAAAATAGAAAGTTCAACGGATGTTTTTTAGTGGACTGTGGTCATATTTGCTGTTATTATGTAATAAAATTCAATTAAACTTTTATGCCGGATGCTGATAATGCCCAAGATGGAATGAATAGCTCCAATCCGTTTGAAGGAGCGGGGTCTTTTCGCCGTCAAGCTGATGGTAATAAATATGGCAATGATCCGATTAATGAAAATAAAGGCTACCAAAATAAATTAAATCAGGCGCGGATGATGGATAAGGTGCGGGGAAATCTGGATAAATTGAAAAAAACTGATTATAACAAGGATGGGGAGGTAGGGTCGGCAATAGATAATTCCAGCAGGTTGGAAAAGATCAGCGCCAATATAGTATCCGGAAATAAATCTAATGCATTGGCGGAGGCTGTCAAGTTGGGATTTGAATTAAGAAAGCAAATCAAAGAGGCGAAAGACATCCCGTTTGTTTTTTTGCTCATATTGGCATCAGCCGGAGATGTAATCGACCTGTTGAACCTGGTTTTTGATGCGTTTGCTATAGGTATTATCATTCCGCCGCTTGGAATAATATCTCGGGCGGCCATATTCGTCATAATGTTTATCAGTTTGTGGGGGCAGGGTAATTTTGTTAAAAAAATCATATTAAGAATTCTGATGGTAACGATAATCGAGTCGATACCTTTTTTCCCTTTCAGTCTGATTGCTATTTTACCGATAGAAACTTTGGCAATTTTGTGGATTTGGAGCAGTACCCATAGAAAAGTTAAAAAAACCGAAGACCGGTTAAAGTCTGTCGACAGGAAAATAAAAAACCATACTCCATCCGTAGCCGAAGATTTAAAAAAGATCATAGCTGATTTAATGAAATAGGGATTCTATTCAGTTTTAAAACGGTATTGGATGGCTTCGGCGATGTGGTTTGGCTCGATTTCCAGACTGTCGGTCAAGTCGGCGATGGTGCGGGCGACCTTGATGATGCGGTAATAGGCGCGGGCGCTCAGGTGCAGATTAGTGACGGCGCTTTTCATCAAAGCTAGACAATCCGCGTTGAGTTGACAGAAATTTTTGATTTCCTGGGCGCCCATTTCGCTGTTGGTAATGATTTTTAATTTTTCAAAGCGGTTTTTTTGGATGTTCCGGGCCTTTTCTACGCGCTCCCGGATGGATTCGGATCTTTCCGCGGTTGATTCTTCGGCTAATTTTTCGAATTTTATCCTGGGCACCTCGACATGCAAATCAATACGGTCAAGGATCGGTCCGGAAATTTTGCGCTGATATTTGATGATTTGAGCCGGGTTGCAGGAGCAGGCTTTTTCCGGATCGGTGGCATTGCCGCACGGGCAAGGGTTCATAGCGGCCACCAGGGTGAACCGGGCTGGAAATTCCAATGTGCCTTGGGCGCGGGAAACGGTGATAACCCCGTCTTCCAAAGGTTGGCGCAGATTTTCCAGAACATTGCGGGAAAATTCGGGAAATTCGTCCAGAAACAGCACTCCCCGATGCGACAAGCTGATTTCTCCCGGTTTGGGATAGTTTCCTCCGCCTACCAAGGAAACCGCGCTGGCGCTATGATGCGGAGAACGGAATTGCCGCTTGGTCATCAGGGCAATGTCTTTAGGCAATTGTCCGGAAACGGAAAATATTTTAGTGACTTCCAATGCTTCCGGGATGGTCAATCTAGGCAGGATAGACGGCATAGTTTTAGCTAGGAGGCTTTTGCCTGATCCCGGCGGGCCGTTAAGGATCACGTTATGTCCGCCGGCCGCGGCGATTTCCAGGGCGCGTTTGGCGTGCTCCTGGCCCTTGATAAAAGCCATTTCGCACAAATGCTCATCATCCGTAAAAAGATCCTCCAGGTTTAATGAAGGAGAGGGATCGATGCGTTTTTGAAAAACCAGATGGGCGATAAGCGAGAGAAGGTTATCGACCGGATAAATATCCAAGCCTTCGATGACGGAAGCTTCGGCGGCATTTTCCCGCGGAACGTAAATTTCTTTGATAGCTTTCTTTTTGGCTAAGATAGCCATAGGCAGCACGCCCTTGACCGGACGGATCGTTCCATCCAGCGCCAATTCGCCTAAAAATATTTTGCCGGTGTAATCGAATTTTATCTGTTTGGTCGCCAAAAGGAATCCGAGCGCGATCGGCAAATCATAAATCGGACCTTCTTTTTTCAAATCGGCCGGCGCTAAGTTGACTGTTATGCGCCCGCATTGGTGCGGGGGTTTGAATTTGCTGTTGCGGATAGCGGCCGCTACCCGGTCCCGGGCCTCTTTGACGGCGGCATCCGGCAATCCGACGATATTGAATTGGTGGAGTCCGGCTGAAACGGCATCAACCTCGATTTCAATCAGTTCGCTTGCAAGGCCGATGGCGGCGGCGGACAATATTTTGGAAGACATATATAGAATTTTAAATTTTAATTGAAATTCAAATGACTAAATTTACAAATTTTTAAAATTGAGATATTTGATGATTTAAAATTGATTTAGAATTTAAAATTTAGAATTTAAAATTTTCACTACTGATATTATAACACCAATTACGATAAATGCATCAGCCAGATTGAAAGCCGGCCAATAGGGCAGCTGGATGAAGTCGATGACGCAGCCGAAATAAAGCCTGTCCAGGATGTTTGAGAAGGCGCCGGAAATAATCAACAAAATCCCAAATCCCAAATCCCAAATCCCAAATAAATTCGAATGTTTCAAATCCGAAATCCAAAACCATTTTGAATTTGGGATAATAGGATTTTGGATTTGTTTATGTTTTGTGATTTTTAATTTTGAATTTGCCGATATGAAGATGGTTGAAATTATTAAAATCCACAGGATGTAAAATACAATAGTATTAATTTTTATTCCGAAGGCTATGTTGGGGTTGCAAATATAAAATCCGCCCCATTGGCGGATCAGATATTTGCTGGACTGGTCGATAATGGTCAGTAAAGTGAAAAAAAACATTTATTTGCAGGTAATGCAAGTTTGGGCGGATGGATTGGCTTTCAGCCGTTCGAGAGCGATTTCTTGCCGGCAATTTTCGCACACGCCATAGGTCCCGTCTTCCATTTTGGACAAAGCCAGGATGACGTTTTGCAGTTTCTTTTCCAGGGCTATTTCGACTGGCAAATTATCGGTATATTCCTCCACCTCGGTAGTATTGTCTTCGCGGTCATTGCCGATTTCATCAAACACCGGCTCGTAATCGCCGATTTTAGAATCGATTGATTTGGCGATGCGGCCCAGATTGTTTTCCAGGTTTGTTTTTTCAGTCAAGAGCGCTTCTTTGAGCTCGGAAAGCACTTGTGGATCTATGGTCATATATTTATCAATCAGCTTGAGGCTGAAATTATGGATTATCTTTGTCTATCTTATCAAAATATCGATATGATGTCTATGGAGCTGTGTCTGGTTTTTTGAGAGGATAGCCCAAATACTACAATCGGCGCGGATTATAATTGCATCAGTAAGAGGCTAGAATAGATACATATTCGGGATATGCTTGATCTTGGCGCGTCTGGTTTCATAATCAAGCCAGACAGACAGGGCATCAAAGCGATAATCGCAATTTTCTAAGCTGTTCTTTTTAAGATAAAAAGCGGCGATTTTGTCCAATTTGTGTAATTTTTGGCGGCTTATGTTCTCTTCCGGCAAGGTATTTTTGTATCGGGCGTATTCGCGGGTCTTGACTTCCGCGAAGACGATCTCATTCCGGCTGCGATCTTTCGCGATAATGTCGATTTCGCCCAGTCTGTGTCCGGAATTATTTTTAAAATTCATATCCAAAATCGAATAACCCTTGCTTTTAAGGAAATTGGCGGCCACTTGCTCGCCGGTTTTGCCTATTTCTGATTTCGTTTGCGGCATTTTGATTTGTTTTAGCGGTCCTATAAGTCCTATTGTAGCACCGGAAGTCATTTTTAAAAACAAAAAAAACACCTCCGAGGTGCTGCGTGCTGCTAAAATATAGAAACCAAGGCGTCTACGAGTTGAAAACCCAATATAATAATATAATTTGGCTCAATGCAGACGCCTAGGTGTTCGTCGATATGTGGACGCGTGAGTCTTTTTTGTACTTTTTGATTCCGGGTGAAGAAATCATCGAGTCACAGAAGACTGGCGTGTGATTGATATCACGCATATCGCTTGTACCTTTCTGACTTTACTAGGCACTTTTTTCTCTCAACCATTCTCTGGTCAATGACCTTTGATGGTGGCTAGTAACTACCTCGGGAAGCATTTTCGTAATTGCTGCTCGAGGTAGTTACCAACCGTTTTAAAGAACATTTTTTACTTTTTATTTTTGTTTTTAGTAAAATTTTTATTTTTGTTTTAGGGTCCGTCGGTCAGAAGTCGACGGCGGCTTTGAGATGTTACTCAAAACGCTTGAACAGTAGAGAGGTTTCAATCGCAAATAGGGGGAAATTGCGATTGAAACTCCGCTACCGTTACCAGATTCTCTTTTTAATGTTCAAGTATCTTTATTATAGCAGGAAAAACGGCTTGGGTCAATGCGGTATCGGAGGAATCTTGATATTACTAGGCTATTGGGTTATAAAAATAAATTTTGGCGAGGCATTGCGTAAAAATGGAATTCTTTGAAAATAAAAAAGTAAATCTCTTTTATTTTATCCGTAAATACAAGCTATTTTTGCAGGTATCCAACAAGTTATCCACAAGTTAGGCTAGGATAGCTGCAAAAATGGTCGGCGGGAGTCTGGGCTACGGCTAGTCTTTATTTTATCGAAGCGGACGTTTCAGTTCCGGTTTGCATATTTTCATCCGGCGTTATTGATGTATGGTCTAAAATCGCCCTAGCGGTCATTTTGCTGGTGCCGATAATCAATTGCTTGCCTGATATGGCATAATCGACAGATAGGTTGGCGATGCCGGAAGCGTTCAAATATCTGATAGCTACTCCGTTGTAGTCGCCCGATCCGAAGGTCACGGGGTTGAATTTGTAGCCGGTCGGAATGATGAGCGGTTGCAGCTCTTGCGCAAGCAACTTCTCTTCTTTGGCTAATCCGGTTTTCAGCAAGGCGTCATTCTTGGAATCAATGGACAGGCCAAGGCGCATATCGGATCGGTCATTGTAGAAAAATAAACTGAAATTGCCACCAATATTTCGCATAATCGTCGGGGAAAGGTCCAGTCCGATCTTTTTTGCGAAAACGTCAAAAGCGACAGGGTTATTTTTCTGATCAACTATGAGGAATTCTACCGATGTGGATATCCCGGAGTCCTGCACTTTTTGCGCGTATCCGCCAAGTATGTTTTTCAGGGCGCTGCTGTCGGCATTTTCAATATCAACCGGCAGATAATTCGGATTGGTCAGTGAGAATTCCGGTGCCGGTTCGGGGGCGGGCGCAGGAGTTTGTTCAACGGCCGGTTCCGGAGCGGCTGGCTCCGGCAATGCGACAGCGGCTGGCTCGATATTTTTTTTCTGGGTTGAGAGGAAATAATAGACGCCAGCGCCGACAATCACAAGGATAAGTATGGAGGAAAGAATCGCCAAAGTACCGTTTTTACTAGTAGTATCGGTATTTTCCTGCGAATCTGATTTGAATAATTCCGGCGTCGCTTCCGCTTCTGGTTGAGGCAAGTCTTTTTCCGGCGCCGTTTTCGTAGCCGGATTGAGGAAGGGGCTGGTTTTTTGTTTTTCGGTCAGATTTTGAACGGCGACGGCCTTCGCGGGGCTTTCCTGGGTAACCTCCTTTTTTTCATTGGGATGTTCAATTGCATAAATATCCTGCGCCATCGTATGGATCGGGACATCTTCAATCTTCAGATCTTTATCTTGGCTGAAATTTTGATGTTGGATATTGACCGCATCTTGCGGATCTGCCGGAGTTTGATCTTTGAACATTTTTTTGTTTTGATCCCGCTCGTAGAAACGGGAATATATTTTAAAAAATAAAATAGAGACAATTAACTTGTCTCTATCTTACAATGAAAATCAAATTTTGACTACTCGCTTTTTTTCGCGGCAGCTTTCATAGACAGGTTGATACGTCCTTGCGAATCGATCTCCTTGACTTTGACCGGTACGATGTCGCCGACCGCGACCACGTCTTCCACTTTTTCTACCCGGCGGTCAGCCAATTCGGAAATATGGATCAAACCTTCCTGGCCTGGTAGGATTTCTGCGAAAGCTCCGAAGGTCATAATCTTGGTGACCTTGGCCTGGAACATTTCACCGGCCTTGACTTCGTGCGTCAGATTATCGATCCATTCCTGGGCTTTTTTAGCGGCTTGGGCGTCAGGCGAAGTGATGAATACCGAACCGTCATCTTCGATATCGATCTGGACTCCGGTCTCATCGATGATGGCGTTGATAATTTTGCCACCGGTGCCGATAACGTTCCTGATTTTGTCAGGGCTGATATGCATAATGATGATGCGCGGAGCGTATTGGCTCATTTCGGCGCGCGGAGCTGGGATAGCGGCGGTGATTTTGTCCATAATTTCCAAGCGGTTGTTATGGGATTGTTCCAAAACGGCTTTGAGCATTTCCAAAGTCACGCCTTGGACTTTCACATCCATTTGCAAGGCGGTGATTCCGACAGTCGTGCCGGCGGCTTTGAAATCCATATCGCCATAGTGGTCTTCCAGGCCTTGGATATCAGTCAAGACTTTGAATTTTCCGTCAGTACCGACGATGATACCCATCGCGATGCCGGAAACCGGCCGCGTAATCGGCACGCCGGCATCCATAAGGGACAAGGTTGAACCGCAAGTGGAAGCCATCGAGGATGATCCATTGGATTCAAGCACTTCGGAGACTAAAAGAATCGTGTAAGGAAAAATTTCTTTAGCTGGCAAGACTGGAACCAAGGCTTTTTCGGCCAAAGCGCCATGCCCGATTTCCCGTCGGCCCGGTCCGCGCATCGGACGCACCTCGCCCACTGAATACGGTGGGAAATTGTAGTGGTGGATGTATCTTTTCTTCATATCCACTTCCATCGTATCGATGATCTGTTCGTCCCCAGGCGATCCCAACGTCGTTACGGTCAGGGCTTGGGTTTCGCCGCGGGTGAACAGTCCGGTGCCGTGGGTTCTTGGCAAGATGCCGACTTGGCAATCAATATGGCGGATCTGATCCAATTTGCGTCCGTCCGGCCTCTGCTCTTTTTCCAGGATGTTTTGGTGGACGATTTCATCGGAAACTTCTTCGAAGACTTGCACGGCGATTTCCTTGAGTTTGTCGATATTTTCAGTGAAGTTAGCTGAGATATATTCGTTTACTTTTTCCTGGATAGCTTTGGTCTTTTCTTCGATGACGGTCTTTTTTGGATCATATAGCGCTTCAGCTAAGTTTTCTGCCAATAAAATCTCTTTGACTTTGGCTTCGAATTCCGGCTCGCCTTGCAAAAGCACCGGCACGGACTTCTCTTTGCCGACTTCTTTGGCGATATCTTCGATAAAAGCCGCGATTTTACTGATGGCTTCTTGTCCGAAGGCGAAGGCTTTGATGATTTCTTCTTCTGGCACTTCTTTGGCTCCGGCTTCCAACATATTGATTTTGTCTTTGGTACCGGAAATGACCAAATCAAGGTTGCTTTCAGCCAGCTCGCCATTGACGGGATTAAGGATCATCTCACCGTTGACTTGTCCGACGCGGACGGCTGCCACCGGTCCGTTCCAAGGAATGTTGGAGATAGCCAGGGCGGTGGAAGCGGCAATCACGGAAAGGGTATCCGGATCGTTTTCCCCATCGATCGATAGGACGGTGATGATGACTTGCACTTCATTTCTCATCCGGGAGTTGAAAAGCGGGCGGATCGTACGATCCACTACCCGTCCGGTCAAAACGGCGTCGTCAGACGGCCGGCCTTCCCTTTTGATGAATCTTGAGCCTTTGATTTTGCCGGCGGCATAATATCTTTCCTCGAAATCCACCATCAAGGGGAAATACCCGCTGATTCTCGATACGCCCTTGCTCATCACGGCTGCTGCCAAAACCACCGTGTCGCCGTAGCGCACAGTCACTGATCCGTTGGCTTGTTTGGCTAAAAGACCGGTTTCGATCTCCAGTACGCGCCCACCGATTTGGAGGGACCATTTTTTTTGTTCCATAAGAAACGTTTAGCCTTGCGCTAATGACGTTATAAACACGATACTTGTCTTAAATTCTAATGTCTAATATCTAAATTCTAAATAAATTCAAATCTCAAAACGTTTATGCCTTTGATATTTGGATTTATTTAGGATTTAGCGCTTAGGATTTAGGATTTTTAAGCTAAATATTGTGCCTTCTACGCATTAAACAAGGCTTATATTAAATTATTAACTGGCTGTATGGTAGCTTATTTGGATAGTTTTGTCAAAGCAAAGTTTTGCCTTGGCGGAGCGGAAACATCGCTTGCGCCGATTTTTATTTTTCCAAAATTTTCACTAAGCCTATGTGCGCGTCCACTTCGACAATGTCTCCGGTTTTGAAAACTTTGGTCCCGTTGACGGTGCCGACGATGCATGGGATTTTCAGCTCGCGGCTGATGATCGCGGCGTGGGAAAGCATCCCACCCTGGTCGGTTACGATGGCGCCGGCTTTGCGGCAAAGCGCCATAAGGTCGGGGTTGGTGCTTTGTACGACCAGGATATCCCCTTTTTCCATTTTTCTTTCCACTTCCATCGCCGCCTTGATATCCAGCATCGGGGAAATCACGACCTTACCTTGGACCTTGCCCCGGAAGGCGACCGTTCCGGCAAGTCCGTGCGAGGCTTTTTCAAATTCAGCTTCTTCAAATCGTGTGAATTCCAAAGTTATTTTTTGAGCGGTGGATTCTTCGATGCGGAAGGCGGTTCCGTTGTCGTGGGCTAGCACGAAAGAATTTTTACGAGCCGAAAGCGAATCCATATTTATATTCCGACCTGACGCCAGATCCAGTAGTTCATCGGGATAAAGATATTTAGCGTCTGTGTCGTTGGAAAAATATTTGCGGGAAAAAAATTTTAAAAGATTATCCAGCACCCCGTTTTCCAAAATATAGGAATTCAAAAGATCCCGGCCTTTGAATTTTAGTTTTTCCAAATGATCCAGATTTTTCTTTAATAGCTCGCTAGCACCTTCTTCTTTGGATTTTTTGACGGCGAAATCGTGGTATACGAATTCGGTTATTCCGTAGAAATGCCAAAATTTTTTCAGTTCCCTGAAAAGATCGGCAAGTTCCGTCCGGGTTATGTCTTCGGGAACCGAGCTGTGTTTGATAACGATATTGTGCTTGGCCCAAGCGATGTATTTATTGAAATCATTGGCGTAGCTGTCGTACTTGTGTTTGTCTTTGAAAATTTCCAATCCGCGTTCGCCCAGGATCCGCTCCCCGTCTTTATGCAACCGGAAAACCCACCATTTTCCATTGAAGGTGATGATGGGTTTGCCGTGCTTCAAGGACCCATCCATTATGAAATCGCTCAAGAGGCAGCTTACCCGGCCCTTGGCGTGGTCCAGGCGGAAAAGCGTACGGTAATCCGCGGGATTGAAATCATCCATTTTCGTGTGTGTATATTAAGCAGCTAGAGTATCGCATAGGATGGTCTGGCAGTCAAATGTGAAATCATCAAAAAAACAAAAACCCGCCGAAGCGGGCTAGTGCCATTTGTTTTTGATGTGGATTATTTCAACGGATATGCTTCCCTGTGTTTGGCAGCGGCTTCTGTTTCACCAAGCTCATCATAGCGATCCGCTATAAAATGAAGATATGTGTCCAAGCCTTTTTCTCCCGAATCCATTCTAGCTGTTAGTTTAGCGGTTTGATTGGAAATGATTGTCAGGCAAACTTTTTTAAACGCCTCTAATTTATCTGAGATCGTATTGGCTGTTTCGCTGTCGTTTCTTTCCGTACAAATTTCTTTCAATTGATTGCCGGACTTAAATAATTTTTCAATAGCGATGTTTCCTAGGGAAGTATTATTATGTTGTATTCGAAGATTGTATTCTTCCGTCACTTCGTCAATATTCCCAACCCAAAAATCCAATTCCGTATTGAGGTTTTCAATGAGCTCTTGTTTTTGCAATATTTTTTCCTGAGCCTGTTCGTTTTTTTGAATGTGATCGAGAATAGGGCCGACTCTTGCTTGCAATTCTTGTATTTGGGCAAGTAATTCCTGCTTCGCAGACTTGTCATTTTCAAGATCGGTATGTATTGATTGCAGCTCATCTTGTATTTTTGCGAACAATTCTTTTTCCGTAAGCATATTTTCACCGGACCCAATTTCTTGAGTGTTCTTCGGGGTTGTTTCAAGGGTGCTTATTGGGGGTGTTTTAAATCCAATCTCCATATTTTTATTTTTTTTAAAAATTAATTTATATCAAAAATTTCTTCTTATCCGCGCTGATGTTGGTGAATTCATCAACTTCTTCGACCAGTTTGGCGCTGGTGGATTCGAGGAAAGCCACGACTTCGACGCGGCAGCCGCTGGTGCTTTGGATGTAGTTCACTACGGGGATGTAGTCGCCGTCGCCGCTCATCAGGATGATGGCGTCCAGGCTCTTGCTCATCTTGATGGCGTCGACCGTGATGCCGACGTCCCAGTCGCCTTTTTTGGCGCCACCCGGAAAAATCTGCAGATCTTTGGTCTTGACTTCGAACCCTTGCTTGCCGAGGGCCTCGAAGAATTTTTCTTCCTGGCCTTCCAGGGTCTTGATGCCGTAGGCGATAGCCCGGATAAGTTTCCGGTCACCGACGCTTTCTTTCAGGAGCGCGCCGAAATTGGTTTTCTTTTTATGGAGGACCTTGGCGGAATAGTAGAGATTTTGGATGTCGACGAGCACGCCGACGCGTTGTTCTTTGAATTTTGCCATAGTGTTAAATATTAAAAATTTATTCTGTCATTCCGGCCTTGAGCCGGAATCTGTTCGCTGTAATTGCGAATCTAAATTTATTTCTGTGAGATGCAGTGTAGATCCCGGGTCCCTGGCCGGGCAGACAAGCCCGGAATGACACCGTTGCATTTTATTAAAAAATAAAAACGGGCATCACACCCGTTTTTAAATAGTTAACCTTTGAGTTCAAGTTTCTTGATAAGAGTCTTGTAAGCTTTTTCATTGGTTTTTTGCAAATAGGTCAGCAGTCTTTTTCTTTTGGAGATCATTTTGAGCAATCCTCTTCTGGAATGGAAATCTTTCGCGTTTTTCTGGAGATGCGAGGTCAGTTTTTTGATCTTTTCTGTGAAAAGGGCGATTTGGTATTCCGGAGAACCGGTGTCCTTATCGTGCCTTTTGACGTCGGTGGTGACCTTTTCCTTCTGTTTGTGTGTGAGTGCCATAGTTTTTCGGCTAAACTGGAGTTGGGCTGGGCCGCAACTAAAGTTTGCTAATGATTTATTACCTTCTTATTTTAGCATAGATGCTGGGGATTGTCCAGTTTTTCGCTGCCGCGGGGCGCCATTTTTCTTTTCCCAAAAGAAAAGTGGCAAAAAAGAAAAAGGCCGCACGGCTGCATACCAAGACAAATTTTCAACTTTTGAGCTAAAATTCCCGAAAAGGCTAAAAAAGATTGTTAGTA